>QHYI01000001.1 GCA_003223245.1 Acidobacteriota bacterium | reverse complement strand
CCTCGCGTGGTCGCTTTTCCAATTATGATACGCGGGCCATGGCCGCCGGCCGCGCCAGCGCTGAATCGAGTGTGCGCAGCTGTACAAAAGAGTCCTTCTTGGTAGGCGAGAGAAACCTTCTTGAGGTCTCGGCTGTTGCAATTCGGGCAGCGTAGGTATTCGCCGGGAGCGAGACGGACCCGGGCCGGTTGCGCCCGAACGGAGAACCCATTACCTTCTGTGGCAGCCATCGTTGCCTCCTTAGCAGGCGACTTTGGTTAGGGGCGCGTTTGGTGTTGACGCACTTAGCGCGTCCCGCTAGTGATTCCGTTGTCCTTTCGCCTTTTTTTTGCGTTTGCCCTTACCCCAATATCGTGCAGCCTTGTGCCGCCTAAGCTTGGCCATGTCTGCTTCAGACCAGAACCTCAAACGGACACCAGAAATGACCTGCACAGCAGGCTCCGGGACGAGCTTGTCGCGAATCCAGCGGTGCAGTGTGCGACGGTCCACCTCTAATAGCCGAGCTGCTTCAGAAATGGAGTAAGTTCGCATGCCAAGGATGCCCCATGGTGTGGCATTTGTCAACCATAATCTTTTAGCGCTTGCGAGCACTGCCCCGGCGTGTCGCCGAGACCATGGCAAAGCGTATCGTAATTCCAAGCCTCGGGGAAACCCTTGTTCCGGAAGGACGAGACAGTCATACTTTCCAGTACTAACGGCGTCAAGGTTCCGAGCCCCACAAGACCTTCTGTCTGCAGCCGTTTGGAAGCAGCTCCGATTCTGGCCCGGCGCTGACGGGCAATTGTTTCTCAAAGACTCTGGGCGGTTAGCAGCGCTTTTTCCAGTTGAGTGTCAACGCCGACGCTGAGGGATTCTGGCGAGTTTTCTACGACGACATCCGGTTGCACGCCTTTGCCCTCTATGCAGTCTCCTTGCCAGGTATACCAGCCCGCAACGGGCATGCGGAGGATATAGCCACCAGCTAGCTTAAAATTGGCGGCTCCGAGAACCTCACCTGCCGTTCTCGTGCCAACCAGGGTGGCAAGGCGATTTTGCTTAGAGAAGCTGGCGACCATTTCTGCGGCACTGTGCGTATGCTCATTGATCAGAAGAACGATGCGACCGTGGAACGGCTGTGGGCCGAGGCCCTCGGTGACGAGGACGATTGACCGGTCGCGGTGGAAAATTTTGAAACGGACCGCCATCATGAGCAGCTCTGCTTTTGTAGCCGGGATTTTGCCGAGGCGTGTGAGATTGTCCTTGCGATACCCTTCGCGAAGACGTTGGCGCGTGAGACTGTAACCAATTTCGAGTTTTCCAGGGCACAGATAGCTCATCAGGCGGAGGGAGCCAAGGCCGCCGCCGATATTCCCTCGAATATCCACGACGAGGTGTCGCGCACGTTGAGCTTTCAACTCGCGTATGGCTTCGTCCAAGGCTCGGGCGAAGCTCTGGCCTACCGCCCCGGGAAAAGTGGCCACTCGGATATAACCCACATCTGGGGCCAAAACCCTATGCGAGACGCTGCGCGGCTCGATCATCGGAGGCCGGTCCTTGGCCGCCCGGTCTGGCACTTCGATGGCGACGCGACGCGAGGTGCCATTGAAGCTTCCGATCTCCACTTGATGATTTCCGCCGATCCGAAAGTTTGGCGACTTTGGCGGCACGACAGGCTCGGAATCGAGGTAAAGCAGCAGTTCGCCGGGGCGGATTCCCGCTTGAAATGCCACGCCGTCCTCGATTACGTCGACGAACATCCAACGCGTTCCGTGAACCGTGTCGACCGGACGCAAGGTGGCGTTGATGGAGTAAGGCGCGGGAATGGTCGTGCGCCGCTCGTGAAAAAACGCAGTATGACTGCTGCCTAGGGCCTTAAGGAGTTCGCTCACGCCAGCTTCAAAGGCTGGTCTTTCAACGTCCATGAGGTGCTGGGTGCGCTCTTCGACAAGAGCGAGCCAGGGCCCGTAGTCCTGATTTGGGTTGCTGACGTTGATGTGACGTTCAGCAACCAGCTTTTTGATCGAGTTGATGATTTTCGTACGCTCTTTATGCGTTGGAGCTTGCTGCGATGCCTTGTGGGGCATGGACTTTCCTCAGTTTGTGTAAGTCAATTTCTTGGAACCGATGTCGACCGAACGGTCGGCGGCACCTTCTAATTTGAACCCGGCCCAATAGTACGGAACCGCTTGTTCACCGTAGGTCTTTAGCATGTCCCGTTTAGCTAAGGTCAAGGCAGACTCGATCGTGTTCTTCCGAGCGAGGTGGGCGTAAAAACGCTTCATCAGGTAGAGAGCCGTCGTGTCATCAATGCTCCAAAGAGTCGAGACAACAGTCTTCGCGCCAGCCAACTGAAATGCGAGCGAAAGATTGGCGATGCCCTCTTCGCCTTGCAGACGGCCGACTGCCGTATCGCAGGCCGATAAGACAACGAGATCGGCATTCGTGTGCAAGTGCACGATCTCGCTTGCTTCCAGGATGCCGTCGTCTCCGGATGACGTGTCACTGAGAAATATCAACGCGGCTTGCTCCGGGTGCTGTTCGTTTGCCACGCCATGAACTGCCAAATGGATGGTCGCGTATTCTTCCAAAACGGAGTGTTCGAACGCAGATTTTGTTGCGTTTTCGCCAGCGAGTATGTTGTGACCGTCACTATGCATTATCGCCTGTGCCGCAAGAACTTCCTCTTTGGAGGCGGGCAGATTGAACAACCGCCCGGTAACGTATCCCCGCATCGTAGCAATTTTTGTGAGCTCCGCATTTCGCTCGTAAGGGATGCCGCCGACACCGAGAAATATCTGATGTGCGGTCGCTGGCGCCGGGGCCGCCTTAACCAAATACAGGAAGCTCGCAGAAGACGCGTACGTTATCGTGTGCGAAAAGACTAAGTAACTACCGCTGTCGTCAACCAAGGCGTCGAAAGGAAGGAGATGGAGCTGGCCATCGGGCACGATGATGAGTCGCTTCTTCTTTGCGGCTTCGGGGATATCTCTTAAGAGGGCCGCATAGAGTTCCTTTCCTTGTGATTTCGAGGAGGCTTTTGTTTTCAGTGTTTTCAGATAACCGAGAACGGAGCTTTCGATGCTCGCCCGATCCGCAAGAGGCACGATGCGTGCGGATTCATGCGTGATGACCAAACAGTAGGAACGCGGTTCCGTCAAAACGTATTCAAGAACAACTTCGCTTGGAGTGAGACTCTGTCGTATGCTCTCCAAAGGAATCGTTTGCCACGGCCTTGATCTCCAAGCCCCCGGCACGGGCGTCAGCCACCGCGCTTGCTCGGCCAGAAAAATCTTGTCGCGAAGTTCGTGGATCTGCTCCTTGGACTTCGCCTTTGCTAGGTTCAGATTCAAGACGCTGATTTGCTTCCGAATTTGAACCTCCCGCGGCATATCGGGCGGCCGTCCGCTCGTTAGAAGCTCAGTTGTCACGCGCCCGCGGGCGTGTTCAAGAACGGAGAAGGCCTTGGCAGTGTCTCTCAAGTGGTCAGCGGCCAAGGCGAAGTGCTCGGTGTAGACGGCACTCATAGAAGTAATGAGGCCGATTTTGCCCGCTGCAGAGGTGACGTTGCCGATCATCGTATCGAGGATGTCGGAGGCGCGATCATACGTGTCGCTTGCCTCGTGATATTTTCCTTGGCTCGCTTGCAATTGCGCGAGGGCTTGCAGGCGCGGAGGAAGCAAGTAGACGTCCCCGCTACTTTGAGTTGATTCGGCGGCGGCTGAAGCCAGAGATTCTGCCCTCCGAAGATCACCCTTCTTGCGATAAATGTCTTCCAAATAGAACTGGGCGTCGGCTAGTAGCCGAGTGAACCGACCCTTTTGAGCCAAGTCGATAGCCTCGTTGAGGCGTTGAATCGCCTTCGCTTGGTCCGCCCTTGCATTAGCTACAGTGCTCGCCGTGATGAGGGCTTGCGTTTCCTTAACATATTTTTGCTTAGCGCGGGATTGATCGATGATCTCGTTGGCGAGCTGTTCTGCGGCGTCAAGTTTTCCCATACCACGGAAGGCTTGGAGCCTACCTTCATTGACAACAAACTGGTATCCGGCATCAGGAGTGGCAGCTGCGATTTTCAGTGCCTTGTCGAAATAACCCAGAGCATCCTCGTACGAGCCCATCTGCACAAAAGCGTGCCCGATTGCGCCCAAGTAGCGGATTTGCGCGCCCGTATCGCCTAGCAGCATCGCACCCAGGAGTGCGCTCCCGACTTTCTGGCGTGCGGAGGCCATGTCCCCTTCGAGAAAC
>QHYI01000118.1:128702-133218 GCA_003223245.1 Acidobacteriota bacterium | reverse complement strand
GTCATCAATTCGCATTTCGATTGGCTTTGTTGTGAGAGTGTGGAACGTATTCCAACGCCGAAACGCAAGGGGAACTGAAAGCGAGGCCAAAGGCGCGGTGCACAAGAATTCCCGCCGGCCGAGTAGGTTGCGTTTCTGGAGTCGCCGCTGGTTCTTAGCGCTCACCTGCGATCGCTCCGTAGCCTTCACGCAACCGTGTCTTAAGGAATTGGAGATCTCGCTGGAGTGCGGCGACAATGTTGTTCTCTCTTGCCGCCGCAGTTTCCCCTGCGACGTCGTATTCGAGGTGCAGCGAGATGGGGCCTTGAAAACCGCCAGCCGCCAGCGCATTCACAAAATACTTCCAGTCCACCATGCCTTCTCCTAGTGGACAGTTGCTCGCCGCCCAGCCCGTCTCCGTTTTCTGCCATAGGAAATCTTTGGCGGCAACCATCTTCAGTCGAGGCATTACCAGGTTAACTGCAATCTTCCAACCGCCCACCCCGCCTTCTGCCACGGCATGACGCGCGTCGAAGTAGAAGCCAGCCCACTTGGAATCAAGCATGTCTATAACCGAGGCCATGTCCCAAACCGGCGCTCCGATGTACTCCTCGTGGTTATGGTAACCCGCTTGAATTCCGTATTGTTTGCCGAGGCCGACGAGACCGCGGAATTGACTGGCCGCCGATTCAAGTTCACGCCGCACGTTGATCATCTTATATTGGTAATAACCCGGCTTGAAGAATGGAATCGAAAGCTTGGCCGCTGTCGAGAGGATTGCGCCGGCTGCCGGGTCGTCCGCTGAGGTGACCTCTGTAGTGATCATAGGAACATCTAACCCTTGTTCGCGTATCGCTTCCACTGCTTTGGGCAGATCTTCGGTAGCACGCTCTGGCTGTACATGTCCGCCCCTGCGTACCGTCAGGTCAATTCCGCCGAATCCCACACTCTTGGCAGCCTGAGCCAGTCGCTGCCAGCCCATGCCTGGGAGTGGCTTGGAGAAGAGGCAAAGCGTTCCGCTATAACCACCGCCAGGATGGAATACGGAGGCTTCGGCCATACCAAGAGATACAGAGCACGCAGCGGCAGAGCATGTGCCAATAAAGTCTCGCCGCGAGAGTTCTATGGACATGATTCTCTCCTTCTATTTCGAAACAGCACTATATCTGGCTTCCACACTTCGGGGAGAAACTCAATCTGACGAGAGTCCCTACCCTTTGTGAAGAGCGCTCAGCTGCGCCGCTGCCGCGCTCTATCTGACTGCTGCTGTGAATTCACGATAGAACGGAGTGGTGTCCTGACCAGGCCTGCGATCTCTTATGTGGATAGCTTGAGCTGCCCCCTGTTGGCTGAACGCTTCGAGCGCGCGGCGGTATTCGTTGGTGACCTCACTGGCAGGCAGTTCATGCCCCATTGGGTCCGTCCCATTCACAATCCAGACATCGCGCGGCGCCATGGCGGCTACCAAATCCTGCAAATCATAGTACTTCAACATCCCGGGAGCAACGCCTTCTAGGATGCGCCGACTGACCCTGCTGTTTACAACTGACTCGTAGGAAACCAGCATGCCGTCCAACATTACCCTTCGGATCTTGCCATCAAGTACTGCGGCGTACAGCAACGGCAAGGCGCCCTCGTCCTTTCCGTAACCGTAAACTTGATTTGCATCGACCTCCTTGCGCGAGGTGAGAACATCGACGCCGCGCGAGATATCTAAAGCGCGCATACCGGCCATGGTCTTGCCGACAAGAAGAGCCGTCATAGTGTCGTTGAAATCCCCAAAATAGCGGTCGAATTCTCTGCTGTTCACGTCCGTGTCTACTCTGGTTTCTCCCGTTCCCCTCATGTCGATGGAAAGTACAACCGTCCCCGAGGCCGCGAACTGCTCCGCCTCCGACGCTGAAGCCGCTTTGCCGTCACCGGTGACCATAAGCACTGCAGCCTTCTTGCTAGCGCCCGCATCGGGAACATACAGCAGCGATGGAACGAAGATGCCGGGCTCGCTCTCATAAATCAATTTTTCGATACGGTAGCCTGACCGGGTGATCGCACCGTAAGATGTGACCTGTAATGGCCCGCTTAGTGGCTCGTAGCGGATCACTTCCCGGACTTTGCCAGGCAGCTCTGCCGGCCGAGTCAAGCGACTTGCCTTCAACTGCGCCAGTCGCTTTTGGTTCAAGGTGAATACACTCTCGCCCCCAAGCGAAGTAGAAACCTGGCCCGTAGCAGTGCAGCGTAGTTCTTCCGGTGTGGCCATTTCGATCTGCGGCTCCAGATCCGTATCCCGGGCTCCCTTCAGCCACCGGCCAAACCAATCGTATGCGGCAAGTCGACGGCTCTTGTTGTATCCATGGCCATCATCCGCTTCAAAGATGTCTAGCTTTTCTCTTGCGCCGATTGCCGAATAGACTTTTTCGGCTTCTGCAAAAGTCTCGCGAGCCCCGGCGATGGGGAAGAAGTCGCGGATGGCAGAAAGGAGGATGTAGGGTTTGGGGGCAAATGCGTATAGATAATCCGGATAATCGAGCCCCTCCTGCAGCCAGAGGGGGAACGTTTGCTCTGCGTCCTGTGGACCAATCGTGTCGAGCATCAAATGCCAGGAAGTGATATAGCACGAGGGCGCCGCAACCTGGATGCGATCATCCAAGGCCGCGATATAGGCCGAGTGCGTGCCACCCCCCGAATTTCCCGTCAAGCCGATGCGCGCGGGATCTACTTCCTTGCGCGAGAGAAGATAATCGAGAGCTCGCATGCCGTCCCAAATGGTATAGCGGGCCAGGTGGTCACCCACCAGCATGCACTGCGTACCCACTATGGTGTGCTCAGTGGTTGAGTCACCGACTTTTGACTCTCGCAGCTCGTCGTCATAGATCTGCAGCCTTTCGCCTTGCCCGATTGGGTCCCAGGCCAGTGCGACGAAACCCTTTGTGGCGAGGGAACCAAGCATCTGCTGCCAGGTCGGGTTGGTCTTGCCTCCACGCTCATGCCCCAAGGGATACAGGATCGCCGGGTAGGGCGGATGCCCGGTTGTCGGCAGATAAAGGTTCGCGGTCACGTAGAAGTGCGGTTGACTCTCGAATATGACTTTCTCGATTCGGTACCTAAGCCGATCCAAGGCTCCGACCACTCGCGCGTTCAGCGGCGTTCTGTCGGGGAAGCCTCCGAGATCCTTCAGCATCTGTTCGCGAACGTAAGACCTTCGCTTGTTCACATCTTCGATGGTGGCCAAATGCTCGACTCGACGCCTCCGCTCCTCGAGCATGCGGAGTCCGCTGTTGTTCAAGTACGACGGCAACATCTGCCGGATATTGTGGAACTGCTCCAGCCCGGAGGCGAAATTCAGATCATCGGGTTGCTGTGCTACAGCTGGTACGGAAAACAGGCAAGCAAGGAAGCAAGCTATGTATACGCGTAGCATTCTTGTGCTCCTTCCGGTCGGAACCGATTCGCGAAGCTAGTCAGAACTTCTCCCGGTCCAAATAGAACCCTTCCGGCAGGCTGTACGATCATGAAGCGAGCCGCCGACGATCACGCAAATGTTCAGGGATTCGACGAGCGGTTGGCTTCCATGCGATTACAGTTTGACCAGATCCTGGATCCTGATCGTCCGGCCGCCGCGCTCGATGCTCCGATAGGCCGCAATGCCAATCAGACTTGAGCGAGCGCCAGCGCGGAGATCTGCTCGCAAACCTAGCGGGTCAGAACCTGCCGATCCTCGAAAGATCAGATCATGCAACGACGTGTCAGCTCCTCCGTGTCCGCCGGCGCGGCGCGCTTCCAGATCTTGTATCGCTTCGGATTTGCCGAAGCTGCGTGTCAGGCGCAGTCCTTTGTTCCCGAATCCTCCGCCACCGAATTCGTTGTAATCGAGCCGTCCCGTACGGCCGTTGATCGAGATGGCCTGGCCTTCAAGAGGCAAATACGCGTTGGCCGTATAGTTCAAGAGGACTCCGTTTTCGTACTTCACCACCACCGACATGGTGTCATAGATGTTGATGTCCTCGCGCCAGACACACCCATCGCGCAAGTAGCCGTCTTCAGATTCACAATCGACGTAGAGTTTTACGTAGCCTTGGTTTTGGGTAACGTCCCAATAGAATTTACACTGTTGTTTGAAGGGGCAAACCCGGCAGTGCGTGGTACGGAAAGAATTGTTGCGCCCGTAGAATTTCAAGTCTCCGAAGGCCGTCACCTCCACCGGCATGGAATCCAGCCACCAGTTAGCCAAGTCAAAATGGTGAGAGGCTTTGTGGACCAGCAGCGTACCCGAGTTTTGTTTCAGCCGGTGCCAGCGCCGGAAGTAGTCAGCGCCGTGACTGGTATCCAGATACTCGTGAAAATCAACGGAGATGACATCGCCAACGGCCTTCTCCATTAGAAGTTCCTTTATTTTCTTTGCTTCCGGATCGTGCCGAGCATTGAAGGTTACAGTAACCTTCTTGCCTGACTTCTTCTGGGCATCCAAAATCGACTGGCACTGTTCCTCGTTGGTGCAGAGCGGCTTTTCGGTCATTACATCGCACTCCAGCTCCAATGC
>QHYI01000118.1:46125-128663 GCA_003223245.1 Acidobacteriota bacterium | reverse complement strand
GGTCTCTTTGATCATCCGATCGAAATCCACAAAGGAGGGCGCCGTGGTCCCTATCAGCTTCTTAGCCGCCTCCACCCGCTTGCGGTTGATGTCGCAAAGCCCGACGATTTCCACGACGTCGCTATAGCCTTCCAGGATCTCCTGTCCCCAAGTAAAGGAGCCGCGGGCCCCGGTACCGACGAGGGCCATCCGGAGCCGTCGTTCGGCGGCTCGCGGAGCGCTCACAACGGAGCTAGCGGTAACGGCCAACGCTGCGCCGCCAGAAATGAAAGAGCGTCTCGTGATAGTTGAATCTGTAATCATCTCTTTCTTCCCAAGAAAAATTGCAGCGAGGTTCACACCTGGCTGGAGTCGCTGTTAATTGGCCACCATTGTTGTGTCCTTCCAGTTCAGCCCGCCCTCACGCTCGGGCAATTGGTGCGCGCGTGCATACTCGTTCCTCGTTGCAAGTGTCCTGGCTGCCCAGTCACCCAGAGGATAAAGGAGTTCACGGTAGATCAGGTAGCTCATGTCGACGGTGCGGACTGGCCTGTGGTCCTTCACGTCGTCCACCTGGTTGAGATAGCGTCGCCCATTCGCCTCTGGGACCCGCGGAAACCATGTCCGATACCACGTGGTCGTCGCATCCTGAAGAGCTCGGTTGCGCCGCCGCTGAATTCCTGCTGCCGTGTTGAGCGCTTCATCAAGGGATTCTAGTGCCTCGCTGGCTTTTCCTTGGCTGGCCGCTCTCTGAGCCGCCTTCAGCAGCTCGCTCATTTGACCTAGTTCAAGGATCATCTCAAGGTTTTGCCGACACAGACCTGCGATCGAGAGGAACACTTCGAGGTTGTATTGGTTGTGGTTGACGGTCTTGAGGTTGGCATACAGCAGGTCGAGCAACTCGTCGTTCTCCGCGAGTGCGGTCGCCGCGATCTCAAGACGTCTTGCATTCTCTTGCGTCCAATCGGGGCTGATTGTCAGGTTCACTGCAGACGGGACCGGCAAAGGCGGAAGTGTTTGGTCACTTGCCGGTTTTGGCGGATCGAAGATTCTGTCCGAGTTGCCCCAAATGGGAGTTCGGGCGCCCGAAGGCGAGGTTTCCCACGTGTCATCCCAGATTTGCGCCTGCTCGCTCAAGAGCTGATAGAGGCGACCCATGTTTTGGGCGCCTGCTCCATAGAACAAATCGTAGAATGAATTCATGAGCTCCGCGGGACTCGCCGATCGAGGGTGCCAGGCAGTGGCAGGGCCTGTCGCGTATCCCAGCCAAAATGTTTCAGGGTGCAGGCCGGCGTCGGCCCATCCGGCCACGAAAGCTCCCATTAAATCGGCGTTTTGGCGCGCCGGGGTAAACGATAGGAGGTTGAACATATCGGTAACACGCCCGTTGCTAACGGACTTCACGTGCAGACGGCGAGTCGAAGGCAGGATGTAATAATTAGGGAACAGCGGCTCCTCGCCCTGGGTCGAGGTATAAACGAGCTGACGGATTCCGTGCTTCTTGAAGGCAGAATCAAATTCGGGACCATCGACCTCACCGTTGACCAGATGAGTCGGAAGTGCGCTAATCTCCTCCGATTTCAGAGGGTATTCCCCCCAGAACCAGACCGTGCGACCACGGTCGTGGAGATAGTCAGCGGCCTTGGTGATGAATTCCGCCAGTAGTCTTCCGACGGACCCGAGTGTGTGCGCCCGCGTCACTTCGTCACATTGGGAGTTAGCAGCTAAGCCAACGTAATACGGCTCATCAGTAGATAGCACGAAATACTTGCTTCCCTTCGTAGCTTCCAGGAGATCGTCATACATGCCGAACAGCAGCTTGTAGATTTCTGGATTTGTTACACAGAATTCGTAATTGCTGCTGGGGAAGGCCCGAAGCGGGGCATATTGTGGGTGCTTCAGAATGAAGGCGACGTGCGCCGGCGCGTCCAGGTAGGGAATAAGCTGCACGTGAAAGTGCAGCGCAAAGTCAGTGAGCTCTTGTAGCTCGGAGCGCGCCAGCGCATAAGGTTCAACGATGGCCGGGGCGCTCTTGTACTGAAAGTGCCCCTCAAGCTTGATGGCGAAACCGTTAATCTTAAAAAACGCAGCCTCCTGCACAGCGCGCTTCAGTATTTCAAGGTGCTCGAGATGATGGGCGTCGTCCCAATATATGACGCGCAGTTCAACATCAGGCCAGTCTACTATCTCGCCTTCGGGAAGCCAGAGACGACCGTCTCGAGGACGAACGAGTTGGATGAGAGTCTGCGCACCGTAAAAGAGTCCGGGAGGAGCGTTGGCAGCGATTTTCAAGCTCCTCGGGCTCAGGGTCAGGCGGTACGCCTGTTCGGCTAGCGCAGGCCTGTTCCTGTCAATGGCCTGACCTATGGAAACCGATTTCGGCCTTAAATCCAGCTGGATTACTCCGGACACCAACGGGCTGGAACCAGTTTCAGCGAAGCTTAGGTGGAACCTCGATGCCAAGCCGCCCTTCAGACTCTCGACCGCCACGTCATTCTCCTTTACCTCTCCTTCGAGTTCCAGCTTCCAGTGGCCGTCCAACGCAAAGTCCTTACCCGTCAATGTCACCTCTTGCGGAACAGGCAGAACGGCATAACCTTTAGATACCAGTGGGGATGAAGTCTGACTGAGGGCTGGCGCCCCGGTGAACAGCAGGGCGCACGTGAGGAGGACAAAACCGCGGCAAAGAGATTTCTTGCTGACGACCGGCGTGGACTCAAGCCCCATCGTTTGATGACAAGGTTGGTATCCTATCACGCCAGGAGCCAGCCGGCCTTGGGAAGGCATATCCGGCCGCGGAGGCTTGATCCGGCTCGCATTTGACATAGACCTTGTGACCCTTGTAGTTACGTTGACCATGCTGCCTTCATGAACGTTAACTCAAGGAGCGCGCAACACATGGAGACGAGCATGAGCCGAGCGCGCCTGAAATGTCTTGTACTAACCCGACCCTGGTACGCGGGAGCATCCAGAATCGCGGGAGGAAAGAAGGATTTCTCGTTCATCATGCAGGCTCACTGGGACCGAGGTTTTTCGCCGAGCTCGAGAAGGCGCTGGCGCAAATCGGCGCGGCCTGGAGCGAGGTGGACGGCCTCTTCGTACTCCTGGCGCGCCTTGTCCTTTTCACCGAGCTTTTCGTAAATTCCACCCAATAAAGCCCGGACTTCGGAATTAGCCGGCCGGCTCAGCTTCACTTTTTCGGCGTACAATCGAGCCCGATCATAATCCATCTTCATGAACCAGTATCGTGCTATCAAGAAATTCCCGGTGGCGGAATCGGGGTCGATTTGTTCCAACTTTTGCAAGTGCGGGTAGGCCCCTTTCATGTTACCGGAATTAAGGTCCATCTCAGCTATGTAGGCGTGCGGCTCCCATTGGCTGGGATCAACCTCGAGGGCTTTCTCAAATAGGATTCGAGCCGCCTGAGAATTGCCGCGATCCAGCTCCCTTTGAGCCTGGGCGATCGGACGCGCAACCTCTAACTTGCGTGCTTCGCGGTCGCGTTCGGCGGAGGTTGCCCGCTCGAAATTCTCCATGTAGGCGGCGCTGCGAGCAGCATCGCCTTTATTGCGGTAAGCTCGCGCCAACGTGTAATAGGCCGTCGGCACACTGAGGCCTGTCGTTTCCGCACCTTTTAGGCATTCAATCGCCGCATCCGCGTCACCCATCGCCAGGTAGACCGAGGCAAGTTTTGCAAGGTATTCCGGATTATCCGCATCCTCGCGAACTGCGCTGCGCAGCGCCTCCTTCGCCGGTGGAAGCTGATTCCTTTCGTAGAGAATTTTGCCCATCTCGAAATAGGCTTGGGGATTCTCGCTCGATTTTTCCAGACTACGCCGAAAACAGCTTAGGGCCATGTCCGGCTGGCTTTTCACCAGGTATACCTGGCCCCTGTACAGGTCGATGCGGGCGTTCGTTGGGTCGCGCTGGGCCCAGAGATCGAGAATCTTGAGCGCTGGATCGGTCATTTGCAGGCGGTAGTAGACATCGGCCAGCAATCGCAGCCAAGCCACATCCAGATGCTCAAGTGTATTGTCTTGAACCCCGGCCAGTGCTTCCTGGGCCGCGGCCGCTTGCTTGAGTTGCTCGAGCACGTGGGCCTGAAAAATTCGATAATGAAGTTGCTCGGGCGCCAAGTGGGCCGCTTCCCCCACTTCGGAGGCGGCATCGCGCATTCGTCCGGCCTGAGCCAAGGCCATGCCGCAATAGAAATAGGGCCGCGCGTCTTGTGGGGCACTTTGCTTGGCGCCGTTGAGGACTTCTACCGATTCGAGAAGGCGTCCCTCTCCCAGGAGCTTGATCCCTTCCGCCAGCCGCGTTTCAAACCGGTCCGCGCTCGCTTGGCCGGCAGCGTATGCCGATAATGTCGCGAGCAAGCAAACGAGCAGGGTCACGAGGCGAGCGATTTGATTCGGGTGAGCCAACGCTGAGTATGGAGAATGTTCGGGGGAACGCCAAGTTTGCCTCGAGGCGAACTTCTCTTTCGGCTGCGCTAGGGTTTGCAAAAAAAAACCTCGACATTCCAGCCTAACTCTCCACTAACAGACCATGCGTCCCGTCAGGGGCGATGTTAGCCCTGTGAACCTAGGAGGGCAAGGTTGCGAGTTGGCCCACGCTAGAATTCGGCGCGCAGCGAGAATTGTAGGACGCGCGGACTGTTCGATTGGAAACCCAAGTCTTGCAAGCCGCTGACTGTGTTGGGTGGCATGTCGTTCGGATGGTTGAAGGCATTGAAAAAGTCGGCGGCAAAGCGAATGTCCAGCCGTTCTCTGACCCAGAAGTGTTTGTAGGCCGAGAGGTCGTCATTCCACGAGCCCGGTCCGATGATGTTATCGCGAGGGTTGGGGTTGTAGAGACCGCCGAAGGGGGCGTTGTAGCACGTCCCGTCGCTCAGCGTGACGGCGAGGTTGCCCGCAAAGTCCCCGCTGCAATCCGGGCCGGCTGGCCGAACGGCAGGCGATGCAAGAGTGCCGCTAACCGCGGTTACCTGCCCGGGGTTGAAATCGCCGGCGAACCACTGACGATAGAGGTCGGTGCTGCCGGCGATGTTCACGATAGCGCGCTTATCGCCAGAGACGCGTACGTTGCCTGTCTGGACCAAGCTAGGACTCACACCCATCCAAAGACCGCTATTCCAAGTACCGATCGCCGCGACTTGCCAGCCCCCGATCACATAGTTAAACGGCGTCGAAACGTTCCTGCCAAAGCGTTTGCCTTTTCCGAAGGGAAGCTCGTAGATGCCGTTGAAGGTGATCCGATGCGGAGGAATGGTGGTGTTGTTGAAGTAGACCAGGCGCCGCCGCTGGTTGTAGCTAAGGCTTGGCTCGCCTATCAGTTCGATATTCTCTGGCACGGTCGCTCCGCCACTTCCGCCAAAAGAACCGTTTCCGGCACCACCATTGATGGAGGTGTTTCCATCGCTGAAGCCTCCCGGGTCGGTCGTGGTGAGGGCACGCACATAGGTGTAGAACCACTGGAAGCTCATCCCATTGGCAAACTTTCGGCGGAGCTCCAATTGGGCTGAATGGTCGTGAGAAAAACCGGTATGGTTTATGCCGATTAATCCCCACTGTGGCACCGCCCGCAAAAGGTTGGACTGACCGGGCGGCGTGAGCCCGGTACGCGTAGCGTAGTTATACTTCGGCTCGCGAGGATCAATGGAGAACTGCTGCTCCAGGTTTCCGCCATAGGTGCCGATATAACTCAGGCGTAATCCTATTTGCGCGGGCAGTTCATGCTCGACGGTTAGGTTCCAAGTTCGCTGATGCTCGTCGTCCCAGGCGCGAGGATCCCAGTACGTCGCTGCATTTCCAAAGGGGTTCAGTCCCTGGGGCGTATTAATATCCACAGTGGCGCTGGGGAGGTAGTCGGTGGATGCGGGAGCGACAATAAAGGGGTAATTGCCATAATTGGGTCCTGCGGCACCGCCGGGAACATTGGGATTATTGAACGGGTTGTTTGAGAACCGGAGGTTGAGCGGCGGAGTGTTGCGTGTGGACTGCAGCAACAGGGACAACGGCATCCCTACGTAATAGATGCCATACGAGCCGCGAACTACCGTGTTGTGCTTAAATTGATAGGCAACGCCCAGGCGGGGACCAAAGTCATGGCGAATCGGCCGAAAGAGGTTGGAGGGGTATCCAATGGAGTTCGCTGTGGCCCAAGTTAACCCCACATTCGCCCAAGACGTGAGGACGGCGGGCGGAATTCCCGGGATTTGGTTCACGCTTATATTACCTAGTGAAACCACCTCGAACGTGCCCGGGGTTTCGGGGTTGTAAGGGACCACAAGGCGGTGTCGCGCTTCGGTGTAAGGCGTCCAATGGTCCCAGCGCAGTCCGAGGCTGAGCGTCAGCTTCGGCGTAACCTTGAAACGATCGTTGAAATACAGTCCCAGCTGGGTCTGACGAAAGTAGAAGTATCCGCGGTTGTACTGATTGGAGAGATAGTCGGGCAAGCCTAGCAGCAACTCGGCGAACCCGCTGCCCGTGTCCACCGCCGGACCTTGGTTAGCACTTGACCAGTCGGTTGTGTAAGCCGGGTCCCATTCGTGACTACCTTGGGCTTGCTGGTTCTCGCGCACATTATTCTGCTCTCGGCGTCCCCTGAATCCAAACTGGATCGTATGCTTGCCGCGGTTCCAGGTCACGTTGTCGTCTATCGTCTCGCTGGTCAGATTCTGATTGTGTATATTGTCCGAGTCCCAGCCAAAAAACGCCGAGCAATCCGGGGCTTCACACGTGTACAGCGTCGGCCACCCTGTCGCGCCGAAAGGGTTGGGCAGCCCGAGCTTGGAAGGCCAGGGAGTGGAGTCCGCGCTCGTTCCGTAGTGGACGGCGGAGCGGCTCACGCCGACCAACAATTCATTGAGCCAAGCGGGCGAGATGGTTCGCGTGAAGTTCACGTCCACGTTGTGGATGTAGTAGTCTCTGGCGCTGGTTCCCATGCCGGATGAGGTATCTATGGGGTTGGCGAAATACCCGCCCTCAATGGCGTTATTGAGCCAGCTTTTGGTGTAGCGCACGGAAAGTCGGTTCTTGTCGTTAAAGTTCTGATCCACCTTGATGGTGTAGGTGTTGGTGCGCGTAATGTTGGGATAGGTGGAGGTAAAGTTGGGAGTGTTGAAGTTAAAGGGATTATTGTTGTTGGTTGGAAGAGCGGTCAGGGATTTCAAAACGCTTGCCGTCTGGTTCAGTGGTCCCGGAATCTGATTGTTAGGAAACGGTTGCCGCTGGAAGGTGTTGGGGTCTGTGGTCTTTGGGTCATAAATGGTGATTGGCGCATATCCGGACGAAGTGCAGTTTGGTCCGGTTGGGTCGCATGGGTTGGAGAAGTCGATGGCATTGCTTAAATCCCCATTCCACATGGCTGGGGTAGGGACGAAGGGGAAGAAGGGCGTGCTGCGCTCATGGTCCCGCAAGCCTTCATAGTCAAAAAGCCAGAACGTCTTGTCGCGCCCGTAGTACAGATGCGGGATCACAACAGGACCACCAACGTACCCACCGAACTCATTGCGGATCAGCAAGGGCACTTGCACATTCAGAGGGTCGGACCGCAAGCGCGTGGGAGCGACCACCGTATTGTCGCGGTTATATTCATAAACAGCACCGTGTAGTTGGTTGGTGCCGCTGCGCGTAGCCATTATCACGGTGGCCGGCTGGGCGAAGCTAGCGTCCGACCCTACGGTTTCAATTCGAAACTCCTGGACAGTTTCAATCCCCGGCCGCACGCGGACGATGCCGCCGCCGAAGCGGTCGACCTGTGTGACGCCGTCCAGATTGATATCCAGTGATCCCACTTTCATCCCATTGACCCGGGCGCCACCCGAGCCGCTCTCCACGCCTGCGGTCAGGTCAAAAAGCAAGCCGACATCGCGACCGTTCAAGGGGAGGTCCCGGATTTGGCTCGACTCTCGCACATCGCCGATCACGCCACTCGTGGTCTCAATGGGCGCCGCAGCACCGGTAACCTCGACAACGCTTCTCACACTTCCAGGCCGCAACACCGTGTTGACCGTCGCACTCTGACCCACGAACAGCGTCAAGGTCCCCGCCCAAGTGTCAAAGCCCTCCTTCTCCACAGTCAGCCGGTATGGACCAATCGGCAAAGCGGGGAAGGAATACAGGCCCTCTTGGGAGGTCATGACCTGCCTCGAAATTCCGGTCTCGGTGTTCGTGATCGTCACCTTAGCTCCGGATACGAGACCCTGCGAACTGTCGCGCACTTCACCTGACACGGTTCCGGCACCTGTCTGTGCGACTGCTGGTAAGGCCGTTAGTGCCAGCGCTGTCAAAGCGATCAATCCAAAACACATCGCATTACGAACTCTGCGCAGACCAAGTACACAAGATTCCATGTTTACCTCCGCAGCCGACACAGGAGCGCGCGGCAAGTTAGAGCATTGAGGCCACCCTCTGCGTTTGCTCGATACCACCATTCAAAATGCCTTGTCAAGCGATCTAATCGCACCGTGTCGGGTGCTGTGCAAAAAGTCGGATCGCCTTGGGTAACCGAAGCTAACCGGCTCAAGAGGCGTAGGAAGAGAAGGGCTTGAGTGTATTTGCCGTTGAAGGAGAGACGTGCCGACCCAAGGAAGACAAGGGTGAGCCAGACTGGCATTGCCAACCATCGAGGCATTCAAGTTAGGCCTGGAGCGTAAACTCCGTTTGCGCGACTTGGCCAGTCATAAGGTCGTGAGAGTTTATGTTCCAGCGCCCTTTGGGGTCACTGTAAGCAAGATGGAAACGCTCCAGATGAGGTGTGGATTCAACGCGCACATTTCGCGCGTAAAGCTCGTAGGGTCTGCCCTCGGGCGTCACGAATTCCAGTCGAACGATTCGAAAAGCTCCTTCCGGCAATGGTGACTCGTTCCGGAACGTCACCAACAGTGATCTGCCTGGTTGGGCCTCGGCGGGAGACTCTACGCGCAGCTTCGGAATGGGTTGGGGAGCGCGGGTCAGGACCAGGGGACTCCAAGGATCAAGAGTCATTTGCATCTTGGCTGCGGTGCCGAGGTCGCGTCGGCCGCGGATGTCATAGGTCGCCATCGCAGCAGACCACGCGACGGTGACGAGGACCTCTTTTTCGAGCAGGGAATTATCGATCGCTCCAGCCCATTCGCGCTCAGGTTGGGTTGGTAAGCCCCCCCAGCCACCGTCATCGAACTGCGGGTTGCGGAAAATCGCTACGTGTTCGTAGGCCCCGTTCGCAAACCGGACAACTTCCATGCCAGGGAGGCGATTGCCAGTTGCATCGAGCACGCGAACCGGCAGCTCAATTCCCGCCAGCCCAAAGATCTGCTCCATGATCTCCGGGAGGCTAGTCCGTGAGGTCGGCGTCAGCCGGTGATAGGGATAGCTGGCCACCTCAACATTCAAGAACAGAGCTTTCCCCTGGCCAAATTCATTGACGACAACAAGTGGGACTTGGCCGCTCTGTGCGAGCGGCTTTCCGGTTGTAGTGCCCAGGCTTTCCTCTCCGACAATGAGATCGAGCTTTCTACCCTGTAGGCGGAGTGCTCCGTAATTCTCAATGCCAGTGACGGCCCGTCCCTTGACTTGGCCTTTCACATGCTTGATGCCGAAGATGCTGTCGAGCTGACCGTGCCCGAGGTCGCGTCCGTGCTCGTTCAGGGATGCCGCACGGCAGTCCGCGATCAAGACGCCGCCGGCTTGAACAAATTGCCGGATCTGCTCGACTTCGCGCGCACTCATCGCGAGCGATTGCGGGAGTATGAGCATCCGATATTCATTTCGGGTCAACTTGCCTTCCTCGATCTGGCGTGCACCCACAAACTCATATTGCAGGCCAAGATCTTCAATCAGCTTGGTCCAGCCGTTGCGAACGCCTGTGAAATGGCTGCCGCGATCTCCGCCGCTGTGCAACATCCATTTCCGCGCATGCTCGAGGTTGTCGAGCAGCCAGTGGACCTGCATAGAGGGCTGAGAGTAATGGACGGCAATTCCATCGTGGAGCCGCCGACTGCTAATAATGAGCTTCGCTATGCCTTTATGGAGTTCCTGGAACGTATCAGCGTAGGTCAGGGCGGCAGGAGTGAGCTGCCCGGTCTCTTCGTCAACGAAACGGTAGTCTGGCAAGTTGGCGTCCCAGATGATTGATCCGCGATGGCCGTGAAATAACCCCCACCAAATAGGCTGTGGTGCCCGCTTCTGGTAAAGGCGCTCTTCTTCTGTTAGGGGCACCCCGGGCTTGTGCTGGAAGCCGTGCGTGGAAATCATAATAACGTCACGGTTGAGCGAGCGGATCACTTCCACATTGTTGCCGATGTTGTATGGCTCAATCACGTCTACGTGCTTGACGACGTTTTCGTAGTTATACCAACCGAAGGCAAAGGGAGCTTGGCCGCCCTCGGTAGCGCAGCGGGCGTGCGGATCTTCAGCTTTGCAGACAGCCCGGGCCCGACCAACAGCCTCGGCGAAGGTCTCATCCATGAAATTGCGGAAGTCACACCACGGCGAAACGTTCCACCCTTCCGTTGACCGGACCTGCGACAATTCCTGATAAAACCGATTCAAGAAGGCTGCAACTTCGGACCAGGACTTGAAACCGGTGGATCGCTGCTCAGCCACCCAGGTTGTGTGAGTTCCCCAGCGTGCGTTGGCTTTTTCAATGGACCCTAAGCGCTCGCTGAGAGCTCTTTCGGTGAACTCCGGCACCGAGCGGGTCTCACTCAGCAATCCTAGGAGCGGCTCCCACTGTTCTCGGCCGCCCGCCTCGTTGTTAGGCGCGGGGAAGTTCACGCCCCAGGCTTTGTTCAAGCCCGCCACCCCTCCGTATTTGACTGCGAGATTGGCCACCGCAACGGCATCGAACGCCTGGTCGGTCGTGGTGCGATTCACCATCAGGTTGCTCGTTGCCCAGGGGGACCCGTTGCGCAGGCTCTCGTCGTCCCAGCGAGTTTCTTCGGTGACCGACCACTCCCTAGCAACGTTTCCGGTCGTGCCGTACATTTTGCGAAGATACTCCGCGAACTTGTTCGTGCAGTACGTGGAGTGGCAAAAGTCATTGGGTCGAATCTGATCGCCCTGGCCGAGCTCGTCGGCAATGTTGTAGAAGAGCGGCCGGAAATCGCGATGCAGGCGGACGAACCGGGTCAGATGTTCTTTCACGTACTCATCCGTTTTTGGATCATTCACACAGGGATGACGGATCCAGAAGTCTAGATTGTTGCGATCGAGCTCGATTCGATTCAGTAACTCCCGCCAAAGGGGCTGGTTCTTGTGGTAGATCGCAAAGACTTCCCAGGCCATCTGCTCGACATAGAAATCAAAGTTGTTATCGATCGCGGGTTCGCCGGCTTCCCGATAAGCAATTGTCGCGTCGACGCCGGCTTGACGGAGCAGGTCGTAAAATCCGTCCGGATAGTGCGCCCAACTGATGGCGTGAAAATCATCCCAAGGCTTGGGGGATGGCGAAAGCAGAAACTGCCCTCCCTCGGCCTGCTCAACATCGTTAACCCAGATTCGAATCCAGTTCCGGTAAGTGAAGCCATGGCCTAGGTCAAATGAGAAGCTCAGTGGCGCTACTTTCGCACCAAGATTCGGGGGATGAAATTCGTCGACGGTCCGGCCGAAGCTGTCCACCCAGCGCACGATCACCGGCCCGGCCGCCGGCAGGCGAAAGTACAACCGCCCATTCAAGACAGCATCGCAGTTGTAAAGGTCATGGTCGAGGGTGATGCGCGCGACAACAGAACTGGCCTCGCTCGCCCCGTCTCTACCGCCGAGCGGCGAATAGGTTGTCACCATGCCCGCGATGGGCGCTGCCAGGGCCGCTTGCAGAAACGACCGCCGTGAACGCAAACGACTGTGGTGCATATGTCCTCCGAGATCTTGCTGCTTGCACGCCGCGGGACGCCTACTTCCGAGAGATTCGACTTGAGAGAGCACCTAGAGCATGGTGAATGCTATTTTACATTTTCGTGCGCATTCACTTTTACATGGCTGACGGTTTCGATCAGACCTACGACATCACCCAAACTGTTATAGACTGGAGAAAGGACAGAAATCCAGCCGGGCTTGCTGGTAACCGTGACCCGTCGTCCCGTCTTCAACACGGTCTCCATCTGCGGAACCATGTCCCCGTAAAGCTCGCCCCAATTCCAGAATTGGCTCATTTCGTTCTTGTTGCGAATGACCAACTGAATCTTGCCGGGGTGGCCCTCGATCGGCATCCACAGATTGACGTCAGCGGGGAACGAGGCCAGGTGCGAAAGGCGAATCAAGGTTTTCTTGACGGTATTGAATGCCACGTCGTCAACGTCGTAGTTGTCGCCCGCAAGGAATTGATCGCGAGGGTCAGTGGCAAACAGGAACCCTTTCGCTCGCTCGGTGACGATTTTCTGGCAGACGTCACCATCCACCATAACGCTGCCAACACCCGCGACGTCGTCCAATTCTTTTTGCATCGCTACCGATGCCTCGGGGCTGAGCTTCGGGTTTCCCACCATTGCGAACGTGAAACTCACGATGAGCACGATCAGATAGAGAATTTTCATTTTGCCTCCGCTTGAAGGCTAAGCACATATCGGTGCACCTTGTACCAGCCGGACGCACCTGGGTGCTGCAGAGCTTGCCTGGTGCGGCTGGTCGCATCGTCAATGGCGCTTCCGAGCCACTGGTCAGAGGGAAGGTCGGCCAGCGCAGGCCGAGGATTCCACCAGTCATCGAGGCTCGAGTCGTTGTACCTACGCGCCGCTTCGGCCCTGAGGGAGTCGAGGGACTTGTGACCTTTGAGGCTGTCGAGCACGGCGAGGTCTTGTAGACGGTTACGTTGCATCTTCAGTCTGATGCTGGGAATCGGTTCGGTAAGGCCGAAGCGTTCGCCGGAGTACACGAGGGCAGTTTGGCCGCCGTCGAAATGGAACCAGCGGTCCTCTCCCGGGCTGACCGTCAGCCAATGGACGTAGCCATTCACGCCCCACAGCCAGGCCCGCAGGGGAGATTCCGTGATTGCAGAAGAACTATCCATCACGCTCGGAGGCCCGCCGTAGTACCAGACCACGTCGCCCCGGTTGCGCAACATCGTGGGTGCGTGCCTGTAGAAACTCAAGATGCCTCCGCCAGCACACCACAACTTCACAACTCCCTCAAGGAGCTTGAACTGTTGCTCCATGTCCCAACTGACGTCGGCCCGGAAAACGAACTGGACGGGAGCGCCGGTTGGCAAGGCCTTCTTCAGCAGCCGCCCGTACTCAATGAAGTATTTGAGGTCCTTGGGGAATCGCACCTCGTCGCCATCCCAGGGAAAGCCTTTGTAGCGTTTCTTGTGATTGAAGAAAACTTCAAAATTCGTGTGGGTCCACCCCTTCTCGCGGAAGTGGCGTTCCATTTCCGAGACCACATTTACGAATTCCGCTTCGTAGCCAGCCTCGCCCCAGAACTCGT
Organism: Acidobacteriota bacterium; assembly: GCA_003223245.1. Lineage (GTDB taxonomy): Bacteria > Acidobacteriota > Terriglobia > Acidiferrales > UBA7541 > Acidiferrum. Next base: position 115,278 of record QHYI01000118.1, on the reverse strand, counting down.
AAGAAGCCGGCCATTCGGGATTGATAGGCAGGTAGACGAAAGGGATCGGACGCGGGCCGCGGCGGGATGATGAAAACGCCGTGCCGTCGAACAGGGGAACAGCTCGGCCTGATATTGACGAATGTGCTGAGGGCCCAAGCGGTCCGGGGAACACTTGAACCGTCGAGCAAAATCCTCGACGGCGTGCATGTAACTGCGTATAGTTTCGTGCGAGTAATTGCGACGCTGGAGTTCCTCCAGCATCAGTTTGCGTAGATGGGTCACAGGGACCTCCTTGTGACCCATCCTTATATCTCAACCGACAGGCAACCACTGCTCCGCTACCTCACGCGTAGCGTCTGCCGCCGGGCGGCTACGTTCTAACGCGGTAATCGCCGAAGTTGATTTCGCGTCGGGGACTTTACCGGTTAGGCGACTTACTGGGACCTGGCACGTCTCTCCAGGCAGGGAATTGCTGAACGAAGTATTTCCGGTCTCTCTTAGCAGGTTGCTTGTACAAAACTGTCCACCAATTTCAAACAGAGCTGGTGTGGCTCAGAGAAATATCGAAAACGAGTCATTGCCTGAAATCGGGCGTTACGGGAACCCGTTGGAACCGCATGCGACCTAACTCCACGGTCTCTTTGAGGTCCCGAAAATCGAGGCCGCCCCCGGCGGAAACCCATATGCGCTTGACCCTTCCTGGCGACAATTCAAAGATCCTTGTCTCCATGCTAAGAATGATGCCGCCTTGCCAGCAGCTTACAATACAGTAGTTCTCGGACACAGCCGCCACAAAAAGTTGCCGCATCGGCAATTTCGAGTCGACAGCGCAGGTTGTATTGAATGGTTGCCCCGGGTCCGCTATTCCCCCGAGCTTATCGAGCACCGCACTGGGGAGGCGGCTTGCCTGCTTCACTTCGTTGAACACCTGGGTCTGGCTGGAATTAGTCACTGCGCTCAAGTTGATGGTCGCTGTGCCTTCCTCGGTTAGGTTCTTTGGCGGGGCATTGCGATAATTGCAGGCCAGACAAATCCCCACCAATAGGCATTCAACCGCATTGCAAACCAACGGTTATACACCCCGATCCGTCGCTAACGAGGACGTGTGGTAGCTCGGTGGCTGGCGAGGCGAGTGTTAGAGCCCATGGATAGGCATAAAAGCCGCAACGACAAGAGAAGGCGTGTGCTCAGGAATTCGCACCCGCAAGGTGCGCGATTCGCGTACGATGGCGGGCATGCGCCGAATGCAACCTTCACCAACCGAGTCGCCGTTGCTGTTCGAAGTGGATCCCAAGCCGCTCGAAGAGACCTTGACGGCCCTCGGCGGGATTCCGCTGGTCGTCCAAGCATTCCGTTCCCTGGGGCTGCCGGGCAGCATGCAGCAACACGTGGCCGTCAAGGAACGCGAGCGGGGCTACGACGAGGCCACGTTCGTCGAGAGTTTCGTCATTTTGAACGCGGCCGGGGGAGAGTGCCTGGACGATTTCGCACACCTACGCAGCGATGGGGGGTTGGCGGAGCTCGTTGGACATGAGCTGCCTTCTCCGGAAGCGGCGCGCAAGTTTTTGAACGCTTTTCACGAAGAGGAAAAGATTGAGGAAGCACAGCAACGGCGTCTACCGGATGCCATCGCCTACATTCCCGAAGAGAACCGGGCGCTGGAGGGGCTGGGGCGAGTGAACCGAGATCTGATTCAGCGGTTGGGGGAACGCTGTGCGGATCAGAAGATCTTCACGGTGGATCAAGACGCCACGATAATCGAGAGTCGCAAACGAGAGGCCCTATATACCTACGAAGGGTCGCGCGGCTACCAACCGATGCTGGCGGTGTGGGCAGAGATGGACAGCTGCTACCGTATGCACCGCAAGCAAAACGTGCGCTATATGCGAAACTTGCAACAGCCTTATTCCTTAAGGCTTTACGGTAAGTCGCTGATTCCACGGCTGGGGACGTAGTTCAGTTGGTTAGAACGCTGCCCTGTCACCAACCGTCAAAGACCCTTCCAATATTTACATCCGCAGTTTTTGCTCTCCCAACCATCCAAGACCATAAATTTAGTTCGCGTAACTAATGTTGCCGACCTCTCCACATGTTGTTCATTTTAGAAATATTTTGGATTGTGCGAGGCACAGCTCTGCCGTCGATTAGCGCAGCAGCGTCTGGAATCCTGCTTGGGCGAAATGCCGGTCGTGAGTGCGTGCAGCCGCAAGTCGCTGCTCTTCCATAATTAAGAAACTGGCGCAGTCTGTGAGACTCCAGTTCTTGTCGGTCATGTCCTGATATCGCTTCAGCGCCCTTTCAAAGAGCAGAGTTGTCTGCGGGATGATAACGATCTCGGATGCATCCCGAAGCGATGCGACCGCCCTTGCTGCCGCTTGCCGCAGTCGCGGCCCGTAATCGCTGAAGCTGTTGAGGAACTCGGTGAGAACCATCTCGCTCGTTACGATCTGGCCCAGACCGTAATCTCGCGCGACTGCAGTGGCCTTGTTATGAAGATCGTCGCGAGGGTTCAGAAGCGCGATCCAATAGCCGGTGTCAGCAAACACCCGCTCCATCAGGATGTCTTCTGGCCCCCGTAAAGGTAGTGATCCAGATTCTTCGACAGATCAACGGGCACCTTGCCCCAATCCGCATCGGGAACATCATTGGCGATGCTCTCAAAAGCTGCCATGAAATTGGGCGTGCCGTTTGAAGGCGCGCGACGCGTCTCTTTCTCGCGTTCCTCCAGCAGCTTTAAGCCTTCGCGCACTGCTTCATCGGCGGACTGATAGCGGCCACTTTTGACCCTTTCAGCGATCAGTTGCTCAACGTCCGGACTCAAGGAAATCTTCATAGGTAAGCCTGGGAATAGCTTACCAAGCCTTATGGGCTGCGTCCAAAATTCCTTTTCCTGTTTTGGTCAGCTTTCCTCGCAGCTGGTAGCAAATGTGGGCCGCTGCCTGCTAAGCAGGAGCTCGCTCAATGGGCGCATTTCCTTGTCCCGAACGCCTGTCAGTCAGAAGGTAGCAAAGATAGTGAACGTGATCATCTCCACCGCGCACTTTGAGAAGCGTCTGAATTCTCTTCCTCGTAGATCGGGCTGGACCCAACAAATTTTGGAGCCGAGCGCGGGACTTGAACCCGCGGCCTGCCGATTACGAATCGCTTTTAATCCAAACGAACCTAAGCCACCAACCCTAAGCCCAAGCAAGATCAAGGACTTAACTGTTGGTGGCTTTGGTGTGTTTAGGCTCATTTTTGACGGTTTGATGGAACTTTGATGGAACCTTGTCGAGTTAGGGCATTGATTGCATCAAAGAATATGCCGACCTGCCGGTTCGTGGTGGAGATCGGCAATAGAACGTGGCTTGATAAGCGGTTCATCCCACACCTCCGCCTTTTCCGCGACACATTGAGCCGCGCCGGACATTATTGTTGCTTACGAGTCAGCGGCGAAACATGGTCTGGCCGGACGGTACGAACGTCTGCAGTGTAGGTTTCGGTCTGGTCATCCACTAACTTGTGATGAACCTCACAGAGCAAAATGAGGTTTTCGGCTTCGTCTAATTTATCGGCGGGGAAATTGGAATCGTACCTTGGCCCAAACTGCTGGCCAGATACGATATGACACTCGTCTCCACAACGATTGAATCTGGGTTCGTTTCTGTTTCATCAATTGCGAGCTTGCAACGGAACATGGCACAACGATTACCAGACCTTCCCCAGAGCAACTTTCGTGTCTTTTCGGTGATAGCCATACTTCTTTAAGCCTCGCACGAAAAGCTTGTGGCACTGCCCGTTTTCAATTGTTGTGAAACGTTTCAACCAATAGTTGCAGGACCAAAGCAACCGTGTTTCAAGCCCATTATTTGCAAGGTTTTAAGCTAAGGGCTCACGCAAAAATAAGTTTCCTATATAGCAGTCGTTTCTTGATCATTAAGAAGCGATTGGCGCAAAGTGTTTCGTGCCGCTTGGGTCGCCCCCTGATCAATGGACAAGCGGTCTGTCCACTCTCACGCGGTGGTAGATGTCAGTTCGCTTGTTTTGTTATGGGGCCGATAGGTGGGTGCCTGTAGTCGGCACTATAACATTATGAGGCCAACGTTATTCCACTCCGACGTCTTGCGCACCTGCCGATGCCAAGATAGCCATGCTCGACAGCTCAAGCTTCAAGCTTCGCGCGCCTTGCCGCCACGCCAGTTCGATGGATGGCGGTGCTGCGTAAGGGCGGCTATGTAGCTGTGAAGCTCAGAATACGGCATGTGTGTGAGGATCCGTTCCCAGAATAGGGGGATGTCCGTGGGGCCGCAGTGGCCAATCAAACGGCTACCGACGCGAGCGCGATTTGCGCTTCGCTACGCTAGCCGTTCCGATGTGTGTGAGTCTCACCGAGCGCCCCGCGAAGACTGCGCGAATCTCCAGCTCGCCACCGAGCGCGCGCACGAACTGCCGAAGTGTGCTCAGATGCATGTCGGAGCGGCGTTCCAGGCGCGACACGGCTACCTGCGTAACCTTGAGTTTGTCGGCGAGCTCCTCTTGCGTCACCTTCAAGGTTTCGCGAAGCTCTCTCATTTCGATTTCAGCCAGGTCCCGCTCCGCGAGTTCGCGGGCTTTACGCTGCGCCACCGGACTCATCGTTTCGTTTTTCAAATCGCTCCATTTTGTCCGCATTCAGATCAACCCCTCTTTCTTGAGTTCCGCTAAATAGCGGCTATAGATGCCATCCGCAAGAGCGATGGCTTTCTCGTACCAGCCTTTCGCACCCTTGCGCCCGCCAATCAGCAGGATTCCCGTTTGGCGCGGATCGAAGGCGAAAAGCACACGATATGGCTTGCCACCGTGCTGAACGCGCAATTCCTTCATATTCGGAAAGCGCGAACCTTTGATCGAATCCACATCGGGCCTTCCCAATACCGGTCCAAGCATCTCGAGCAAATCGACCTTACGGCCAATGGAAATCTGCTCGGCTTCAGCCAATCCCGCGAACCACTGCTTGAACTCGTCGGTCGCTTCGATGTCCCATGCCATTCATGTAATATAACACCAGTGTTATGCACTGTCAAGCGAAAACGTCGCCATCGCAAAACACTACCGCCTTGGAACTGTACGATCGCTCCCTCGCGGTTGAACCAGCCCTCTACGAGATACATCTCCAAAATCTGGATCGATTCTACAGTTCACAATTGGCAAAACAATGCGCCTGGAGCCGGATTGCTCTTGCATGGCCCGTTGTCATTTACCAGTCGCCAATAACCTCCGAATGCTGCTCCAGGCCGTGCGTTAGAAAGTCGGCTTTGCCAAGAAGAATCAATCCCATGCTTGTTTGTCGGCGGGTCCTTTGCCTTGATGGGAAGCGCCAAGGCGAGTGAGGGCCCTTCAAGATTTCCGTTGAGTCGACCATTCAGAGATTCCGAAAAGTGCCTCTCTCCAAGTTCGACGCTCGCCAAGACGTCAGAAACAGGCATATTCAAGACCAATCACGAATGTTGGCGGAAGCGGAAGTCCGATGAGCTGCTTTCGCGTGAGTTCTGATTTTTCGGAACAACATGCTTGACGGACATCTAGCTAGCTAGGATATAAATAGCTATGTTAGATATGAGATAGAGTGGAATGCTATGGCGCTTCTCACACAACGAGTCGGCGCGATTCTTTTGATTTCGCTTTTGTTTAGCTGTGTTCTCATACTCCCTGGTTGTCCTCGACATCCAGCCACTTGGACGCCACAGCCGCCGTATGGCACCACCACGGGCGCGAAGGACTTCGATCTGACCTCGCCGGGCAGTGACTCGAACGGTTCTCCCGACAATCCCCGTTGGGCTCCGCAGATTCAGAAACCCCAGAATCTCCCACCCACGGTGGATTCCGATTGCAAGAAGAAGAACGTCCAACCGTACCAAGGCGCGTGCACAGACCAATCAAAGTACCTTGTGGAGGACACGGGGGCCGGAATTACGGGAGCACTCTGCAGTCTGTTCGGGGATTCCTCTTCGATTAATGGCCATGCCGACTGGACGGTAGCTAGCGGGCAAGGAGCTGTTGGCTGGCTGAACTTTGCCGACGACTGGGACTATAACCTGCTGCTAGTGCCGGATAATGAAAACGGCCTTACAGGAAACAACAATGAACTTTCCCATAACGACGGCAGATACATCGAGGTCGAGTTCGATTCTCGCGAGTTAGAGAGCCGGTTTGGCACTCAATGGTGGGAGGATTTCGCTCGATTGGCATCGGAGGGGGCTGCTTCGGGAGACTATTCCACAGTTGAGAATCACCTGCACCCCGGCCCAGGACTCGCATACGGTGTGATTTACGGCATCTTTGGCATAGATTGTGAGCACGGGTGCCGGAGCGAAGTTCATCCTGCTTATGCAGTCGCGATCCAGGTGGATGAATCGAAGGGAAATAACACCTGGGCGATTTTTGCGCGCAATTGGGGCGACGAAGGCTTCTGCAGTCACCTGGATCACCAGCTAGACGTCGCCTCTACGGGACAGGCCATCCATCTCGTTCTACCGTACAAGTCAACGGCTGGCCCGATCGTCAAGAGTCAAGAGGTTGCAAGTTCGATTCCCCAGCTGAGTCAGTGCCCTGCTTATAACTTTGTGCCAGATCGGGGCGAAGAGATCACCATTCCCCTGCCCCCTCCGGGCGGGCAAGGACTGACCGAGGTGATTGTACAGTTCACCTGGCCGGACGCGGCTTCCTCCGTGGAGTACAAGAAGGTCGAGAAGGAGAATCTGCTACAGATGCTTACGACTCGAAAGAGCGAGGCGACGAAAACCAGCCCTGCGGAAAGTTCGGAAGAGCACGTGGGAAGATTGTTTCGGTACTTCAATCAGGGCAAGGGCCTGACAGCGGCTGGATTCGGCACGAACGTTTTTCCGAGATTTTCAGCCAAGATGACTGCGGCGCAGCAGAGTGCAACTTCATTGAAAGTTTTTCAAGAGAAGAACGCAAGGTTGTCCTGCCCTGTCCCGGAGGCGGCGAGTGCTGCGGCGCAGGGGGCCGCGAAAACGCCGCCTGCCGCCGGCCAGCTACCGCCTCTTCCCGTGCATGCAGCCAAACAAGTTTGGGATCGGGCCGCGGTGGCGTACTTCTGCGCAGCCTATGAAGTATCCGGAAAAAAACTCCCGCCCGGCGAGCGTCCGGATCTGGGGAAGAGACTCGACAAACTATGCACGGATAAGCGGCTGAAGCCGTAGCCGCTCGCTTAGTGATCGAATTCCCACTCGCCTTGTCCGCGCCTCGACTGATTTTTCTATCGCCTTCTCAAGAGTTGTGAGGTGCGGAAGCCTGCCGGTCTTCTCGAAGTAACGCCGAGACGGAACAAGGGCTACTCCTTCCGCAAGAGCGCACGGACACGCTGCGCTTCGCTGATCGGCAAGACGTCGCCCGGCTTCAGGGCAGTATGAGCATCCACGGATCTGCCTGCGAGCGCCGCCCTCGGCACACCGGTAACCTTGTCCTTCTGAAGAATGAAAGTGCCCGATTGCCCGGACTGGAGCTTGGGAGTCGATGCCCAGGCGATGTCCCAGGACCCCGGAAAACGCACTACAATTTCATGATCCGCGGGCGCGCCCTTCAATGCTGTTTTGACACGAATCACGGCCTCCTGCCAGTTGGCGGCGTGTTCGGAGATGCGCGGCCGAGTTGCAACCAGGGACGGCGGGTTCCAGGGATGCACCGCAGTGACTTGGCCGGTCACGACGATGTCCGCAGCATCCAGGCGAGAGCGGAGTTCGTTGTCGCTCATCTCCTTCCGGGTCTGTTCAAGCTGGGCTCCCATGGGCTCCGCCAACTCCGCCGTTCGCACAGGAGCAGCCTCGTGACCGATTTCGCGTACGGCCACCCCAGAACCGTAGATCCAGCCTTCCGTGTAAAAAACAAAACTGGAACCGGCGGACAGCGCCTCGGCGTCTACCGCATCCACGGTCACCTCTGCTCCTTTGGCAAGTGAGACTGCGGACGGCTTCTGGATCACTTCGTCGACCACAACCACAATGGTCCGGTCCGACTTGGGAATGCCCTTGAAAGACACGTCTCCTTTTTTCTTTACGGTGCCACGGAAGATGATGCTCGCTTGCTTCATGAGAGCTGCGCGGTCCTGTGCCCAACTGGAGTGCAGGAGGACTCCGACGACGAGCGAGCAGAAAACCACCGATCGCGATGCCTGTACCATCCAATGTTTTCTCATGGCTACTGCCTCCTCTCCTCCCGTGGGCACTCGCCGTCAGTGCAGGACGGAAACTCGAAAATAGAAGGGGTCAATGGAAACATCCACCGGATTCACCGAGCCATCGAGCAATTGCTTTGTTGTCAAATCCACGTGACGTTGGTACTTGGGCATCCCGCTCGGGAAATTTGCCGGGTCGGGCTTGTTGTTCGCTGAGAAAATGCCACGGAACTCGCCTTGCGCGGCAAGCAAGTAATTATAATCCCCAAGATAGGGCAGGCCTTTCATGGGCGGCTCGTTGGCCGGCGTGTTCGCCAAGACAGTATCTTTGATGTGCGCGAAGGCGTCCCTGGTTTGTTCCAAGTGTGTGGCCCAGCGAGCGGTGCCGCCCGAACCGGTCACCTGTTGGTACAGAAAACCCGCGGTGCCGTTTTCGGCGATCGCCAACGCTGGATTCGTGGCATTGGAGAGAGTGCGTAGATCGCCCGACCAGGTTTGTCCGCGGTCTACTGACCGACGGAGATGAAGCGTGTAGATGTCGCTCCCGCTGCGATCAGCCCATGCGATGTAAAGAGTCTTGCTGTCATTTGGGTCTACGGCAATCGAGAGGCTTGAGCCAATGCGCTCCTGTCCCAGAGGCCCGGGGTTCGGCCAGGGATTCGCCCAGGGAATGGTGCGGCCCGTAGCGACCAAGCGGCCGGCCACATTGTCCGAAGGGTCTTTGAGCGCTTCAAATGGAGGAACGCTTGTTCCACCGCTGTCGTCGCGCACGACGACGATGTCGCTAGTCGCGGTCCCGGAGGTCGCGTCCCCCGAAAAACTGCGCCATCCAAAGAATGCCACATAAACAGTCCTGTCCTTCGCAACCGTGGGTCGGATCGAAGGCGCATTCGACGGATTTGTGTTTCGCTTTTCGAGGCGAATTGGCTGGTAGGTGCTACCTCCGTCCGTTGATAGGTCCAGTGTCGCCGTGCGCCCGTTTGGTCCACCAAAGTCGTTGTTGCCGATGAATATGTGGTCTTTGTTCTGAAACTGAACCACTTGGATGAAAGGCTGATCGACATCGTCCCGCGAATTCTGGACGGCCATCGGGGCGGAGGAAGCGATGTCGGGCGTGTCCAGCTCGCGCAGAGTGGTTCCGTTCGAGCAAGGATTTCTCAGAATCCCGTTGTAGAGCGTGCCGCGCGGCAGGTTAACGGCTGTTCCGCCGAACGCCTGTGTAATGTCACAGGTCATCGCCGCGCTGGGAACGATAGCGTTGAGAGTCCACGTGTCGCCACCATCGAGCGAGATGAAGATAGGAGCCGTCGAGCTCGATGCACCTGACGGATTGGGCGTGAACGCCGAAGCAGCCAACACATTCGGGTCCGAGTGCGCGGCGAGGAAGGGCTCGCTGTCCTGATTCGTCTCGCCGCCGAGAGACTCCGGGATGATGTCCACTAGCGTAACTACCGGAAGCGTCGTCGCAGGACCGGGGTTCGACGGCGAGCCGGGATTGACGTTGGATGCGGGAGGACAACCGAGAATCAAGCTGGAAAGAAGGGATAACCCGAGCAGAAGAGTCGTTCGCATCGCAGGGCCTTCTCTTTCTCCGCGGGTCACTGCTGGGCTTTCCGATCGAACTGCTCGCGGAGCGGACAGAAAGAACGCCTTTTTATCCTTGGTCACGTGCCCAGAATAGAACTATTGGAGGAAATTTAGGCCAAGATTCCCTCTCTGTCAACATGAATTTACGGATGGACTATCTTCCACAACCCGATGATCCCGTGTGGTCAAAAATCTCAAACGTATTGAAAAGGCTTGGTTTCCGGTCTCGTAATTTTGTCACACAGCTGCTTTCTGAAACCTCAAGAGCATGTACAATCCGGGTTCGACGATCAAGTTTACGGAGGCTCTGGAATGATTTGGGCTCGCATGCTTGCTTACATCACCGGAACCGTAGACCAGGAACTACTACTGAGGAACGAATATCTGGCCGCAGAGAACCGCATCCTGAGAGCCCAAATCAAAGGCAGGTTGTTGTTATCCGATGCCGAAAAAGCTACGTTGGCGGAGATCGCCCACCGGCTCAAACGGAAGGCCTTGGAAGAATTGGCGGCTGTCGCGAAACCGGATACGCTGCTGGCCTGGTACCGCAAGCTCATCGCCAACAAGTTCGACGGATCGAAGTTTCGCAAATCCTGGGGTCGTCCCCGAGTTGACGAGGAAACCGAGCGGTTGGTGGTGCGGATGGCGAAGGAAAATCCCGGCTCGGTGGCTATGACCGGATCGTGGGCGCCATGGCCAACCTAGGTCACCGGCTCTCGGACGGTGGGCAATATTCGGAAGCGATTGACTTACTCCCTCGCAGAAATCGAGCAACATCTTGATCTCTTCAAGAATGATCCGATTCTGATCGTCAACGGGGACGGTTCAACCTATGCCCCTAAGATTTCAGTGAGACTCATTCGCGCTGTGATCGGGGTGGCAGCTTTTGCAGGGCTGCGGGAGGGAGAAATCCGTGGTTTGTGGTGGGAAGACGACGAGTTGTCTGTCCTCAACATTCGGCGTTCGGTCTGGCACAGCGTTGTGCTAGACGAGACGAAGACTCACGAGGATGAGGACAACCCCGGCGTTGTGCCCATCATTCAACCGTTCCGTCTCATGCTTGACCAGATTCGACCTCAAGCCGGGTCGGGCTGGATGTTCGCAAACAGCATCGGCGGGGCACTCGACCTCGACAATCTCGCTGACCGGGTGATCAAGCCAGTGCTCAAGGCGAACGGCCTAAACTGGAAAGGCTGGCACGCTTATCGCCGAGGTTTAGCCAAGAACCTGCACGAACTCGGAATCCCGGACAAGCAATCCTGCGCCACGAAGATGTTAAAACGACGCAGAGGAGCTACATCAAGACGTTGCCGAGCGTGGTGACCGAGGCGATGAAGCGGCTGGAACAGAGAATTGCTTGTGCAGCAGATGTGCAGCAGGTTTCGGTCAACTGATCGCTAAGCTATTGAAAGTATGGAGCCGAGGGCGAGAGTTGAACTCGCGACCTGCCGATTACGAATCGGCTGCTCTACCACTGAGCTACCTCGGCCCTGATTGGTAATAAAAGACTTATTTCTCCGCCTTGCCCCTATTTGGCCCAACCTCAATCAAACCTCAATCAAACCGCCCTCCACACGGCAATCAACTCCCACCCAAAGTGCCATCGAAATGTTTCTCGACCTCCACCATCGCCTGATGCAAATCGGTCGAGTCCACGATGTTGTACCTCTCGAAAGTAGACTCGGTAAGGTGCCCTGAAATCCTCGTGGCAATCGTTCGAGGGACGCCCGACCGGATGAGATTCCTAACCCCACTCCGGCGAAAATCATGCAGTATGAGGCCCTTCTACTGCCACACCTTTGGGCCCGTCTTCACTCCCAATCCTACCTTAACGCATGCAGCTTGAAAAGCTTTGCGCAGGTTCCTTCAGGTTCCTGGCATCGAACACCTTTCCTTCGCGCGGCAGTTCCTTCAAGATCTCGCTCACTTCAAGAGGTAAAGGCAGCAGAATCGGGTCCTCGTTTTTCGTCTGGTTCCCTTCTAAGCGAAGCTGCGCCGTCCCACTTTGAAACTCCATTTGCGACCAGGTAATCGCCAGAGCAGCCCCAATTCTGCACCCGGTGAAATACAGGAACGTTATCAATGGACGAAGGTGTTCGGGCATCGCCTCACGCAGCTTCCTAAACTGCTCAATCGTGACAAAGCCCTTTCGAACGTTGTCCTCCTTCAACATCGGGAAATACGGGACTTGCGTCAATTTGGCCCCTGTCTCTACCAAAAACTCAGTCAATCGACTGCGAGCGAAGTAAAAGCGAGTCGGAACTGTTTCCTGCAAAACGTTCAGTGGGAGAAGGGATACATGGCCCAGCCGATGCCCACGCCGATCAAGAGAAGCAGCGTCAAAGGATATACTTCAAGCGTTCCATGGGCCGACGGCGACCCAGGAATCAGAAGGCGCGACCGGGAAGTAACAATAGTCATTCGACGGGAAACCGCTGGATGGAGTTTTTCGGTATGCACAGCGGTAAAGATTGCGTTTCCGCGAACCCGTATGGCGTGCTTGATCCCGGCGTGAAAGTTTTCTGTGCTGCTGGACAACGATCATTGGGGAGAACGTATGAAGCCGATTGGATTAGCAATCCTTCTTTTCGCTACCTCTTGTTACGCGCAAGAGCCGAGCGACTTTCATCCCGCTGCAACGAATGTGTGGGGCGCGGAGTATCCTCGCGTCGACGGTACCGGGAGGGTACAAGTCCGCGTGAAAGCTCCGGACGCCACTAAGGTAAGGCTGAACTTCTGGAGCGGCCCGAAGCTGGACATGGAAAAGCAGGCAGACGGATTCTGGACCATCACCACTCCGCCCCTTGTCCCAGGCTTGCACTACTACACGTTGATCATTGATGGCGCGGAGGTCAGCGACACAAACAGTGTTGCGTTTTTTGGAGGAGGCAAGTACACGAGCATGGTTGAGGTCCCTGAAGCGGGCTCTACCTATTATTCGATCCAAGATGTAGCGCACGGGCAGGTACGCGAGATTTGGTACAACTCGAAAGTGACAGGCACTTGGCGGCACGCGCTGGTCTATCTGCCGCCGAATTACGATACGCAGGCCAACGTGCGGTATCCCGTGCTCTATCTACAGCATGGTGGAGGAGAAGACGAGACAGGCTGGATTCGGCAGGGGCATGCGAATTTCATCCTCGACAATCTGATTGCCGCTGGAAATTGCAAAACTATGATCCTCGTCATGGCCTACGGCTACGCACGTCGCGCTGGCCAAGCGCCGCCTGATCTGACGGGAAAGCCTTTCGGGTCTCCAGAGGTGATGAAGGCAATGCAGGACATGACGGCGGCCTTTGAAGATGATGTTACCCAGGTTCTGATCCCCTATATTGATTCGACTTTCCGAACATTTCCCGATCGCGATCACCGCGCGATGGCCGGCCTCTCTATGGGAGGCATGCAGACTTTCCAGATCACCCTGAATCATCTCGATCTCTTTTCCTACATCGGTGGATTCAGTGGAGCGGGCGGGATGCTGGTGCTTAGAAACCGGAAACTGGATCCTAAAACCGATTACAACGTGGTCTTTGCTGATCCGGCCGGGTTCGCGAAGAAAGTTCACTTGCTCTGGCTGGGCGTAGGGATGCAAGAGCCTGAAAGAATGCGCTCGGGAATCTTAAGGCTGCACGAATCGCTTCAAGAAGCCAAGATTCAGCACGTCTTTTACGAGTCACCAGGCACTGACCACGAATGGCAGACGTGGCGCCGCGATCTCAAGGATTTTGCAGCCAGACTATTTGATAATGGGAAAACGAAATGAACTATTTCCGAAGGCGAATTCAGGAGCTCCTGACTACTTGCACGGCTCTCTTGGTTTGTGTGACCGCAGCTCAAGAGACTCCGAATCGCCCTTACATGAACATCAAACTTTCGCCCGAAGAGCGCGACGGATCTGGTGCATCGCATGACGCTGGAGGAGGAAGCCTCGCAGCTAGGCATTTTCGAACCGAGAGTATGTTAACGTCGGCACTGTGGATGCCTTGAACCCGTCAAGCCGACACGCAGTACCCAAAACTTGGTCATGCGGCGAACAACCGTGATGCCCCATTGGACGCGGCGGAAATTCCTCTGGAGGCTGTCGCTTGCTGGGGGCGGGTGCCTAACAAGAGTTCCAAACCTTCCTTTTTGGCCGAAGCAGAATTCTGTGAAGTCACCAAGTTCTTTGCAAACCTCGGCCCGGCCATTGTTTGAAGAAGTGCCTTCCTCCACGACCGGAATCACGTGGCGTCACGTGAACGGACGCTCGCCGGATTACTATTTGCCCGAAACTACGGGGGCGGGCTGTGCCTTCCTGGACTACGACAACGACGGTTGGATGGACATTTATCTGGTTAACAGCGGGAAGTGCGATTTTTTTGCGCCGAGCTCGCCCCTCAGTAACGCACTTTATCGTAACAATCGCGACGGCACGTTTACGGATGTCACAAAGAAAGCGGGTGTTCCCGGCGGTGGCTATGGAATGGGCGTGGCCGGAGGAGACTACGACGGCGACGGCTGGCCGGACCTTTACGTGACGCAGTACGGCAGGAGCATTCTGTATCACAACAATGGCGACGGAACATTTGCGGATGTGACACAAAAGGCGGGGGTGGCGGCCCCTGGCTGGGCCTCAAGCGCTGTGTGGTTTGATTATGACCACGATGGCCGGCTCGATCTATTTGTCTGTCGTTTTGTTGATTTTGACAAGTCAAAGAACAAATTTTGCGGCAACGAAAAGACGGGTGAAAGGTTCTATTGCATTCCGCGGGTATATGCGCCGGCAGCGAGCTGGCTGTTTCACAACAACGGTGACGGCACGTTTACGGATGTCAGCGCGGAGTCGGGGATTGCGAAGGCACTGGGAAAGGCCTGGGGTGTTGTCGCCACAGACGTCAATAACGACGGCTGGATGGATTTGTTTGTGGCCAACGATACGGTCGCGAATTTTCTTTTTGTGAACAAGCACAACGGAAAGTTCGAAGACGCTGCGCTTGAAGCAGGCGTGGCCTACAGCCAGAATGGCCGCGAGCGATCCGGTATGGGTGTGGATTCGGCGGATTACGATCAAGACGGTTGGCAGGACCTCTTCGTCACGAACGTGGATCAGGAGATGTATTCCATCTACCGGAACAACCATGACCTTACCTTCGAGGACAAGGCCGGATCCATGGGTCTGGGGCGTTTGACGCGCTTGATGAGCGGGTGGGGAGTGAAGTTTTTCGATTATGACAACGACGGCAACGTGGACCTTTTCATCGCCAATGGACATCCCGATGACAAGATTGAATCCCATTCGAGCCATATCCGATACAAAGAGCCGCTGCTGCTGTTGCACAACAATGGCCGGGTGCTCGAGAACGTCGGCACACTAGCCGGCCCGGTTTTCGCGGAGAGCTTTGCGGCACGCGGGATGGCGGTAGGAGACTTCAACAACGATGGCGCGCTGGATGTTCTCGTCGCGGTTAATGACGGGCCGCCCCTGCTGTTAGAGAACAACGCCGCAGCCGAAAATCATTGGCTCGGCTTGCGCCTGATCGGCAAGAAATCCAATCCCGATGCCATCGGCGCGACTATTATGTGGCAGGCGGGAAATCTGAAGCGCACCAGGCTCAAAGTTGGAGGCGGCAGCTATCTTTCTTCACATGACCCGCGTGAAGTGCTGGGGATTGGCACACGTAAGAAGATAGACAAGCTGGAGGTTCGTTGGCCGCACCCGAGCGAGCACGTGGAAACCTTCACGGAGCTTCCCATTGACCGCTACATCACCATTGTTGAAGGTTCTGGAATCGCGTGATTCCGGACCCAACTTAGTAAGGGTATGGCTCGCCCGGCCGCACAATTCGAATACGATGGTCGGTAAATTGGAAGTGCGAGCCGGGGACCTCCACCTTGGGCATGTGGCAACTCATGCATTTATCGCCCGCCACCGGGCATTTTGTGCTGAGTGAAGAAGCCTCGCGACGTTTGGCGCCCGCTGACTTGTCTTGTTTAGTGTGCCGCGTTTGCGCTGCGGTTCCCGGATCGTGACAGATTTTGCAATGAGAGTCATTGCCGGCGTCCTGCTGACCCAGATTCAAGTGCGGGTCGTGGCAGGCGGTACAAGTCAGGCGCGGATCCTTAGCGTCGTGGCCGCGGCTGTTAAACAATCGATAGGGCTGGAAGCGGACATTACTGACGCCGCCGAGGTCCGGCATCACGGCAACCGAATCCACTCCGCGATGGCATGCCCCGCAGAATTCCTGCGATAACGTCTCCGCGTCAAGAGTCTTGGGATTAAAGATCATGGAATCCGCTCCCGTTTCGAGAAGCTTTGCCATGGCGTGCTTCTGTCCCGGCCCGTGGCAGGCTTCGCAACTTACCCCAGGAATCAAAGGATCGAGCTGAAGTCTTCCATTTGCCAGTGCCGCGGTCCCGTGGCAACTGAAGCAATTACGCGCCTCATCGCTGTCGATATCCCGTCCCGCTGCCTCTTCCAGGTCTGGTGGAGGATCGAGTGCGTCCCCAACCGTCCAGTCCAATCCATCGATGGACGCATAGTAGCTCACGCGCCCCTCCAGTAGTTTTCCCCCGTGACGGAAAACGTAAGTTTGGGCAACGTGCGCGTTACCAAACGCATAAAGAATCGGCTCATCGAGAGTTTCCTTTCCGTCAGTTACGCGGTACACGCTCTGCGTGCCGTCGCTTACGATCTCGTACAAAAACTGTCCGCTGCGAAAAGTCATTCGGGGATGTGTCTTCAGCACTGGGCTTTCGGAGGGCTTTTGCAAGGCATGTGCCATGGCGGTCTGCGAATGCGAACTGCTCTTTTGAGCGTGGCAACTTACGCAAGCGTGCGGGCCTACGAAGCCCTCCCCTGGCAGTTCCTTTCGCGGGCGAAAGTCGGAAAAGCTGCTTGCGTGGCTTGATTTTGTCTGAGAGTGGCCCGGACAGGAAAGGGAAAAAGCACAGGCGGCTACACAGCACAGGGAAAAACAACGGACAACTCGGAGCTGAAATATCACACTCAGGGCAGGTCCCCCGGCCAACGTAAAGAATCTGGGCAGGCTATTTCTCAACAGCTCCCTTTCCTTCGACCACCGTCAGGATTCGATCCACACTTGGCACGGAAATTTCTTCCGTCTTGCCGTCGGGCCAATGAATCTCAACTTTTTCCACTTTCGTCGCAGAACCCAATCCGAAATGCAGTCGCGGATCCGAGCTCGACCCGTAGCTTCCGCCGCTGATCACGTCACCGCGTTGGCGAACACCTCCGGCAGCCACAAAAATCTTCGCGCCGATGGCATCCCGCGGACTCTTTGGTCCGCCAATTAATTGAAATGTGATCCAATGGTTGCCGTTTTTTACAACATTTCTGAGGAGCGCAGGCGCCGAGTCCATGTTGTTTAAGACAACGTCAATGTGGCCGTCGTTGAAGAGGTCCCCGAACGCCGCGCCGCGCGCGGGAATGACATCCGCCAAGCCGCTCCCTGTTGCGGGAGGAACTTCTTGAAACTTAGCGCCATCGAGATTGCGGAACAACTGTGGTCGCTGCGCCCAGGTTGTGCCCCAGTCGCGCTGGTCCACCGCGGGGTAAACGTGGCCATTGGCCAGGAAAATGTCCAGGAGTCCATCATTATCGAAGTCTAGAAACCCGGCCCCCCACCCGAGGAAAGGAATGGTGGGACCGCCTAATCCCGCGCGAAACGTAATGTCAGAGAAATTATTCCCGCCATCATTTCGATAGAGTGTCTTGTAGTCGTCCGAGAATGTCGTAAATAAGAAGTCGACTTTGCCGTCCCGGTTGTAGTCTCCCACGGCGATTCCCATGGACGCTTGCGCCAACCCTTCATTGGTTAGGGCGAACCCGGACAGATAACTCACATCCTCGAAAGTGCCATTGCGAAGATTGCGGTACAGATACCGGGGAACGGAGTCGTTGGCCACGGCCAAATCAAGCCAGCCGTCGTCATCCTCATCCACCAATACCGAGGCCAAGCCGTAATAATGCTGCGGGTCGGCGACGCCAGCTTTTCGACTGACATCGGTGAATGTGCCATCGCCATTGTTGTGAAACAGATGATCGCTTTCCCCCGGCAAACCGCGAGGGCCGCACATGGCGAAACTCACGCCGCGATATTGGCATGCGCTCGGGCTGATTCCACCTTGCCCAGCTAGAGGAGGATGCTCGGCATCGAACTGCACGTAGCCTGGCACAAACAAATCCAGCAAACCGTCCCGATCATAGTCGCCCCAAGTTGGCCCCGTGGACCAACCACCAAGAATGACGCCGGCTTTCTCAGCCACATCAGTGAAGGTTCCATCGTGATTGTTGTGATAGAGACGGTTCTTTCCGTAATTCGCAACGTAAATGTCCGGCCAGCCATCATTATCGTAATCGCCTACAGCCACGCCGAATCCCCATCGCTCATTGGGCACGCCGGCTTTGGCAGTTACATCGGTGAAGGTACCGTCATGATTGTTGTGCAGCAGCATAGCGCGGGGAGCGGGCTCCTTCCCTTTCAAGGCCGCAAACGTGGATCCGTTGAGCAGATAGATGTCCAGCCAGCCGTCATTGTCATAATCAAGCAGAGCTACACCCGAACCAGGGGTCTCGAGGATAGTCGCCTTTTCTGGAGTTCCAGAGCGATGGTGGAACTTGCCAAGACCGGCTTGCTTCGTGATATCTGCGAATACGATTGGCGCGCCGTCTACAAATCCCCCAGCCGTGATCGGGCGGGACATGGCGTCTTTCACGGGAGCGTGAGGCGTGCCGGTCGCCACTCCTGTGGACTCCTGCTTTTGCGGCTTGCGTTCCTCAGGTTCCTGAGAAGAAGCGCTTTGCCAAAGCCAAGACAACAACACGGTGGCGGTCAGACAACTCCAGCAAAAAATGCCCTTGCGCATGCTTCTTCGTGCCGCTCCTAAGAAACGCAGCGAAATCCGCGAACGGCTAACCTTCCGGCCGCAGGTCGTTCTCGGTTTCTGCACAAGATTTCGAGTCAGGGAAGTAGCGCCTTGCGATGCCGCGAATAGCATCGCACTTTTCCGTGAGACGTGCTAGGCTCCGCGTAAGCGGTTACGCATGGCTTTTATGCGAGGATTTCACCTATGACACGCCCTTGCCCGGTCACTCGGTTTGCAGTGTTCCTCCTTGTCTTCGCAGCTCCTTGGTTCGCCCCATCCGCCTTCCCCCAGGCTTCTGGTTCGCTGGCGCTAACTCCGCCAATGGGTTGGAACAGTTGGAACAAGTTTGGCTGCAACGTGAGCGACAAACTCATTCGCGAAATGGCAGATGCCATGGTCACCAGCGGGATGAAGGCGGCCGGCTATCAGTACGTGAACATAGACGACTGCTGGCAGGTGAGTCGCGATGCCCAGGGGACCATCGTCGCCGATCCCGAAAGGTTTCCCGAAGGGATGAAAGCGTTGGCGGATTACGTTCACAGCAAGGGCTTGAAACTGGGGATTTACACCGATGCGGGCACGGGCACTTGTGAAAAGCGGCCGGGGAGCCTAAACCATGAGGTTCAAGACGCCAAAACGTATGCTTCCTGGGGAATCGATTATGTGAAGATCGATTGGTGCAATGCGGAGGGTCTCGATCCGGAGGTGCAATACGCGAAATTCCGCGACGCTCTGGCGCAGTCCGGCCGCCCCATCGTGTTCAGCATTTGCAACTGGGGCGTGAAAGCGCCATGGCGATGGGGGCCGAAAACCGGCAATTTGTGGAGGACCACGGGAGACATAAGCGATAGTTACGACAGCATGTCTCTTATAGGATTTGGACAAAACGGTCTGGAGAAGTTTGCCGGTCCGGGACACTGGAATGATCCGGACATGCTGGAAATCGGCAACGGCAAAATGAATCGCGAGGAATATCGCACGCACTTGGCGCTATGGGCAATCCTGGCTGCGCCGCTGCTGGCAGGCAACGATCTTCGGACCATGTCTGCGGAAACGAAGGAACTTCTTACGAATTCTGAAGTGATTGCCGTCGATCAGGACCCGAAGGGAATACAAGGACACCGCTTTTGGCAGGAAGGCCCGTTGGAGATTTGGGCGAGGCCGCTGGCGGACGACAGTCAAGCCGTGGGGCTATTCAATCGCAGCGAGTCTGCTATCAAGATGACCCTTGAATTCAAGACGATTGGTGCGCCAGCCTCAGCGAAGCTTCGTGATCTTTTGGACCACAAAGATCTGGGCGCGGCGCAAGGTTCCTACGCTGCAGAAGTGCCGAGCCACGGCGCCGTGCTGCTGAAAGTCTCCAAATAGCTGGGATTAAGAGGATCAAAGGCAACAATTCCCTCCGGGAAACTATCGGAGTTACTCGGGTTTTGGCGTGACCGGGGCCGATGTTTTTTTCCTCTCTTCTGGCACCTCGGAGCGATTAAGTTCGTCCAGCTTTTGGATTGCCACTCTTGCTTCTTCAGGCTTTCCAAGCTTGGAATAGGCCCGCCCAAGCAGGAAATACGCTTGCTTCATCCGCGGCTCGCGCCGCAGAGCATCCTTCAATTCGGGGATGGCGGCCGTGAACTGTCCATCCTGAAACAATGCGTTGCCGAGGGCAAACCGGCCGGCAACAGCATCTGGAGCCAGAGCCACCGCCTTCTTTAGCCATTCAATCGCTTGAGAGTACTCCTGCTTGTATGTATAGCAAGCGCCCAGTCCATAGGCGACGTCATAGTTCGGCGGTCCATTCTTCTCCGCCTGCAAATAGTATGTAATCGCCTCATCGAACTTCGATTGCGACCGCTTCAGCTCGGCTAATTCCGTTGAAACCTCAGCGGACCGAGGATTCACTTCCAGGGCTTTGTCGAATTCGTGTTCAGCTTCCGTGGGGTTTTTTGAACTCCAAGCGGCCTCGCCGAGAAGCTGGTGCACACGGAAGGAGTCCGGAGCTATTGCAAATAGCCGCTGATATTCGTTTTGCGAGAGCTCTTTGGAAGCAACAGACAAATAATAAAGCGCGTCGATGCTTTTCGGATCGGATTCGAGCACAGTCCGAAGCTCTTCAAAAGCCTGGAGAGGTTTCCCTTGAGCAAGCTCCGCCCGAGCCAAAACTACTCGGACTGGCACATCCTTGGGGTATTTATGCAGATGTTTCTCCGCCAATTGAACAGCCAGGGCATAGTCCCCGCGATAAAAAGCCCGGGTACATTCGTTAAGCGACGACTGGCCATATGCGCGGATTGCGATGACTACCGTAAGAATCAACAACAAGAAAAGCCGCCAGCTCAACGACAAGACGGAAAACTCAGTTTTCCAAACGAGCGTCTTCATGGAGTTTCAAATGGACGTACTTCAACAATGCGCAGAAATTCCTGATTTTTTTCCGCCAGTAATTTCTTTAGCTCATCGAAACGCTTGGCTTGCGCCACTTGTTTCGCATCCTTCGTACGAGTGTAGAGCATCAAGAGGTAGAAGTTTGCGGCATAGTGGTCCGGCTCAATCTTTAATGCTAGTTGAATCTGTTTCTCCGCTTGTCGGTAGTCTTTGCGGTTTAGATACCACCGGCCGAGCTCAGCCAGCGCGTCCGGAAAATCCGGCTTGGCTTTCAACGCTTCTTGCAGCTCTAGGAAAGCTTCGTCCTGCCGGTCCTCTTCCAAGGCAATCGCACCCAAATAATAATGAGCTCTGGTGGCCGTTTCGGATCTTCCTGCGGATTGCTTCAGCCAAGGAAGGGCATGTTCGTAATCTTTGGCCCGAAAAAGTGCGGCACCCAGAGCCAGCTTGCCGCGTGGATCCTGCGGTTTCAGTTTAAGATATTTTTCGAAGTACGGAACGGCCTCCGCCGGGTCTTGCCGGAAGGCAGAGGCTGCTCCCATTGCATAGTTGTAATCTGCATTCTCCGGTTCGAGCTCGACGGCTTTTGCAAACGAGTCTCGGGCTTCCGCAATAAGGCTCAAATCCACGCACACAAGGCCAAAGTAGTAATGCAAACTTGCATTGCCGGGCTCCAGGTCTCGCGCGTGCGCCAGGTAACCAAGGGCCCCCTGATAGTCTTTTTGGAGCCGGGCAACGCGTGCCAATTCCAAAAGCAACGCAACCTTCGGCTTTCCATTAGCGAAAGACTTCTCCAGAGCTGCCCGCGCTTCTACAAGCCTGTTCAAATGTTCGTAAGCTAAGCCGAGTGACTCCAGCGAAACTGAACTGAGTGGCTGGCGCTCTTGCAGATTCTCTAGCAAGGTGACAATCAGGTCGGCGCGCTTGCCGGGTGTTAGCCCTAACAAGGCTTGCTGGGCGTCCGGCTCGGAAAGGTCCGAAGCGCCCATTAACTGTGCGGCTGCGTCGTCGGCGCCTTTGCGGTCCGACAGTCCAGCGTAATCGGCGCAACGGATGGACAAGCTCTGCGCGCTCGTCTGGTCTTGCGCGGGAAGGCGTGAAACGTAATTAAGTGACTCCTGATACCGACCTTGTCGCAGCAAAAGGGCGGCACTCTGATACAGCGCTTCGCCATTTGCTGCGTCATATTCGAGCACTCGCCTATAAACTTCGATCGCTTTACGCACCGCTTGTGGGTCGGCCGTGGCGTTCTCTTGATACAGCCGCCCAAGGTTAAGGTAGGCCCCGGTGAACTTCGGATCCCTCGTGATGGCCCGGCGAAGGCTTTTTTCGGCTGCGACGTAATTGCCTTGCTGTGCCTCGACGATGCCTAGCAAATTGTCGAAGCCCGCATCGGCTGGATACTGGTTAGCAGCCTTTGCCAGCTCAAAGCGCGCCTTTTGGAGATCGTGTTCCTGGATCAACTGTTGGATCAGCAGAATTTCTTGATCTCTGGTGCTGGTTTGCCGCTGCCGTGAGTGCGCTGAGCGCAGAAGATGCGGACACAAGAGAACGGCCATAGACATCACTGGGATCGAGAAGCGCGATCGCATCAGAGCCACCGGGCCCATTCTCTCACAGGGTATGGTGAAGTTTGGAGCAACGATCCATGACCCCTGATTGATACATTGGACAGGGCTCGTCTTCCGCTGTCTTATACTATTTGTGTCTGGAATGCACCTGCGAACCGGAAGGAATAGAAGTCTGAGAGTGCTTTTGATCGGATGACCACTGCTCTCAGATGACTGAGAATGCGAAGAAGCGAATCAAGTCCACGCAGCTTGCAAACCCTTTTTTTGAAGAGCTTGCACGGCTACATCCTCCTCCTGCTGCTTTTCAGCGCGCCAACACTCTCCTTTGCGCAGGAGAATCCGCTGCCTTCACTCGAAACCCAGGTGGCTCCCGGCATAGAAGCGCTGAAATCTGGCGATCTTGACAGGGCAGAAAGGATTTTCTTGAGCGCTCTTCGGCATGGAGCCAAACATCCGCTCGTCTATCACAACCTGGGCGTCATCGCCCAGATGCGCAACCGGCATTTGGAGGCCGTCCAGAGGTTTCGCGAGGCATTGGCCCTCCAACCGGCTTATGGTCCGTCACGGCTATTGCTCGGAGCCAGCCTTCTGGCGCTTGGAAAAAACACGGAAGCCGTCCGCGAACTGGAGCGCGCCGTCAAATTGATGCCCGAACAACCGCAGGCCCGTCTTGAACTAGCGAAGGCTTATGAAGCTTCGGAGAACTGGCTTTCCGCCGCGCAGCAACTCCAGAAACTCGTTGAAATGGCTCCGCACGACCCGGAATACGCTTATCAGATGGGCAAAGGCTGGATGAGGCTTTCCGGTTGGTCCTATCAGCGGATAGCGCGAATTGACCCCAAGTCCGCTCGCTTGCAACAAGGTCTCGGACAGGAGTATGTAGCTCAGGGAAAATATGATTTGGCGCTTGAGGCCTTTCAACGCGCCTTGGATGCGGACCCGAAACTGCCCGACGTTCACCTGGCTATCAGCACAATTCTTCTGGAACAAAAGAAATTCGACCAAGCGCTTGCGGAAATTGACGCAGAGCTGAAACTCGTGCCGGAGAGTAAGGCCGCCGCGGAGTTGAAGACAAAGATTGAAAATGCAAAAGCTGGCTCAGCACCTTGATTGGCACACTGTGCGGAAGGTAAAGAAGCGAGCTATCACTCTGCCGGCAGTTGCCTTGTGCCTGACATCGTTTGTCCGCGCTCAAGTCCCTGTGCCACAGCAAGACGATCCCTGGTCATCCACTCTCTCAGGCCAACTGTCCGATTTGCAGATGGAAACAGCTCGTCAGGCGGAGATAGAGAGGGCCATTCACGCGCGCGACTATGCCGCCGCGGAAAAGATTTTGCTTGAAGAAGTTGAACGCGATCCGAAGTCGCTGCGTTCGGCAAAATTGCTCGCTATCGCCGCCGGAGTTTTCTTCCTCGATGGTCATTACGCGAACGCCGTCATCGCCTGGAAAAAAGCCGAAGCCATTGCCCCACTCGACGAACGGAGCCGGTTCACTCTGGCAATGGCCTACATCAAGCTCAACCGGCGCGATTGGGCTCGCCCGGAATTAGAGAAGCTCGCAGCGGCACAACCGCAAAATCCGTTTTTCTTGTATTGGCTCGGGCGTTTGGATTATGACGAGCGTAATTACAATTCGGCCGTCACCCGATTGCAAAGAGTTATCGCGCTGGACCCTAAGATGGCGCGTGCTTACGACACTTTGGGGTTGTGCTTTGATTACCTGGGTAAATTTGAAGAGGCGGTCAAAAACTATAACCAGGCGGTATATCTGAACCGGCTGCTGCCAAAGCCTTCTCCCTGGCCCCATGTGGATTTGGCCATTTCGTTGATTGCCCTAAATCAGTTGCCCGAGGCCGAGAAAAATCTTCGCGAAGCGATCGAATACGATTCACGGCTTCCTCAGGCGCACTATCAGCTTGGCCGGGTTCTTGAGATGCAAGGGGCAT
This sequence comes from Acidobacteriota bacterium, assembly GCA_003223245.1. GTDB lineage: Bacteria > Acidobacteriota > Terriglobia > Acidiferrales > UBA7541 > Acidiferrum. Next base: position 90,796 of record QHYI01000118.1, on the reverse strand, counting down.
ATCAATCGGCTGCCGAGTCCCTTAAAACTGCCGTCACACTGGCCCCGGAGTATCCCGAACCGCATTATCTGCTTGGCAAAATCTACCATCGGCTGGGAAACGAACCGCTTTCGAGATCGGAAATTGGCCGCTTTCAAGAGCTAAGGAAAGCCAGTGAAGCGCAAGCTGCGCGAGCGACTGAACAAGAACCACAGTAGCCGGAGGCCATTGAAGCCGTCACCTGAAATTGTCTGTGTGAATTTCCGCTCGAAAACTTCGCCAAAAAAACCGCGCCCCGACTTTTCATCGGGGCGCCGGTCGTTTTGGAGTGTATTAGCGTGCCCGCTTTTCAGAATTCGATTCTTGCGCCCAACTGAATTCTTCGTGGCGCACTGACGTTGCCTGTCCATTGACCAAAGCTGGTCGAGCTTATATCCGTGTCGAAAGCATTCCCTCCCGAAATGGTGAAATTGCCATCGTTGACGAACATATGTAGGTTGAAGGCGTTGTAAAACTCTGCGCGGAAAACGAGGTTGAGCCGCTCATTCAACCGGGTGTTCTTGGTAATTGCAAAGTCCACGTTCTTGTAGTTCGGCCCTCGGAAACCGAAGATGCGCGGGCCTGTGCCGGTGTACCCAAAAACTCCTGTGCAGCCTGGACACGCTCCCGTCGGCTCAAAAGAAGTGAGTGGCTCGAACGCGGCTGCGTTGAGGAGCGCCCCCTTGCTGGGATCGAAATTACTGGGATCTTGCAAGAAAGGCTTCGCTCCAGAAATGCGTCCCGGCAAACATCCTTGTCCAGTGTAGGAGGTGAGGCAAGCTCCGGAACGGATCCAGAATGGCGTACCTTTCGAGTAACGGATGATCGGGCTAATCTGCCAGCCGCCGACCACGCGATCGAGGCCGCCGCTGCCGCTCAAGTAGTGCTTCCCTCGGCCGAAAGGCAACTCGTAAACGAAAGCTGCGGAAAGAGTTTGCGGAACATCATCCGGAGCCAGGGAACGATTTCGCTTCTCTTCATAGGGCGAGATCACTCCTTGCGAGGCGTTCCACGTCGAGGCGTCACGTTGCGTATTGTCCGCAGCATCCGTGAGGAGTTTCGAGTTGGTATAGGCCACCAACATGTACAAGCCTTGGCTGTAGCGCTTCTCGAACTTCAACTGGAAGGAATGGTAGATGGAGCTTCCATGATTCTCATTGAGTCCTTGGAGCTTATCGCAGTACTGCGGAAATGGAAGAAGGGCCTGCCCAACAGTCGGAGAGCAATTCCCCGCTGCGTTGAGTTCTGCGATCCACCCAGGGTATGGTGGCATAACGCCGAAGAGAGTCTGGTTGTCTGAAGTAAACGGAACGTTTAACTCAGGCACGTAACTGCAATTGGCCCCCGCTGCCGGATTGCCGGTAGCGCACGATGGGTCAATGGGGGTTGTGTTCGCGTAAAGCGCTTGAATCTTTGGATCGAAGGGATTCAGGACGTTGATCGGGTTCAAACTCGACGGCAACCGCGAGCCCTTGTTTCCTACATAAGCCACGCTCAGGAAAACATTCTGTGGAAGTTGCCGTTCAATGGTCAGGTTCCATTGTTGGGAATAGGACCGCCGGTTGGCATCCAAGGGGCGATAAAGGATGCCGTGACCGTTGTCGAAGGAACCCGTGATAAATGGCGGCGTCTGCGCGGGCACCGGGACTCCGTTGTCGAGGTAGAAAGTGGGGTCGTTTTGATTTGTCGTCGGGTCCTTGAGCGTGCCGAAGGACTGATTTAGGTTGTACCCGTCAAGCGAAATCCCTCCGCCCCAGCCTGGGTAGAATGCTTGCGTAAAGAAAACGCCGTAACCGGCTCGAACAACGGTCTTTGGGTCGTAGGCGTAGGCGATACTCAAACGAGGAGCAAAACCCTTGCGCCAGGCCTTTTCCGGGTATTCCGCTCCGTAACAAGCAGGTTGGCACGCCGAACCGTTACCTGCAAAAGCCAAACTGCCTGGTATTCCGTCGGGATTCGTACCTGTGGGATCGAAGAACGAAAGATGATTGTATTTCTCATGCGATGGCGAAAAGTAATCCCACCGCATGCCGAAATTCGCGGTGAATTTTGTGGTCACCTTCCAGGAATCGTTGACATGCAGCGCCCAGGAATTCTGACGAGGGTACCAGGCGCTGACCGTTCGGCGGTCTACGGAACCACCCGTGACCGCCCCGAGCAGGAAATCCGCCACAGGGGCGCCGCTATTGAGGCTAGGTATGGCTGTAGCCGAGCCGCTGAAATTATACGAACCTGCCTGATTGGTGTGCTGGTGAATGTTGCCCTGGATGTTTCGCCAGTCGAAACCAAAGGTAATCGTATGATGGCCAAGAGTTTTGTTTGCGGTGTCGTTCAGGTCCCAAGTCGGACGAGTCGTGACATTCCCCGCTGGGGGCCCAGTGCTGTTCGAAATCTGATGGAAGGTCGTGAAAGTAAATTGAGGCAGCGAGTTGCTCCCCGCTGCTCCTGCCACCAGCGGCAGTGTTCCGGCTTTCGCCGCGTTCAGGATCTGCGGCTCGGAGCCGTAGCCCTCATTGCGGTTCAGGTACCCCAGAGTCAGGTGGTTGGTCATCGTTGTTGAGAACGTGTGCTCCCAATTAAAACGGGCAATCGGCGAGTTCTGCGGTCTTGTCGGCGACTCCGTGGAGATAATCGGGGGAAGCTCAGTCGCCGTGTTGTAGCCCGTAAACTGGCGCCACCAGAAGAAATAGAAATGGTCCTTATCGCCATAGTTATGGTCAATACGGGTCATGAAAACATTGCTGTTGGAGACCAATGAGTCCGGGACCGGCTTGGAAAGGGTGTAATTGTTGAACGGCTGAGCGTTTGTTGGCTGCGGCATTTTCGCCAGATAGGCAACGGCAATTTGGCTGAAACAATTCGAAGGGATCTTGTTGCCGGGGAATTGCTGGCCTGGTCCAACTCCGGCGGCAGCTTGACACGCTGCGCTGGCATTGCCGGGCATATAAACAGGAATCAGTTGGCCTTTGCTGTCCTTCCAGTCCGTGTAGTCCCCGCTTCGCTCGAGCATCGAAGGGATTGAAAGAGTAGGAACGTTCGAACCGCCTGCCTGGTGAAAGGCTTCCCAGTCGAAATAGAAAAACGAATGATGCTTGGAAGTCCCGTGGTAAAGGTACGGAATCTTAACAGGACCTCCAACGTTTGCCCCGAAGTCGTGCTCGACATCCGGCGGACGTCGGTCGCAACCTGGACTGCTGCAAGTTGCATTCCAGGGAGCCGCATTGAAGGATTTGTTGCGAGCATATTCAAACGCCGCTCCGTGATACGTGCTACCGCCGGACTTGCTCACCATTGTGATTTGTCCCGATGCAGATGAGCCGTATTCGGGAGCATAGTCCGAGGTAAGAACCTTGACCTCTTGCACCATGTCCGGGGACATTTGAAAGTCGCCCTGGATCGAGACCATGCCACTCTGGCTCATAAAGCCTTCCTGCATAGTTGCGCCGTCCAGGAGCGCCTCGTCGCCGGACTGCAGCCCGCCGTTAATCCGCGCGTTAAATGCCTCATTACTGTTGCCAGTGGACACTCCGGGCAGAAGCACGGCGAAACTGGCAGAAGACCTTGGTTTGCCCGATACGATGAGTGGCAGATCCTTGACGGTCTCAGGATCAATTCCCCCTTGCAACGTTCCGTTGTCGTAGTTAATGAGAGTGTTCTCACCCTCCACCGTGACCGTTTCCGTCTTGGCCCCAAGCCTTAACGAAACGTCAGCGTGCCCGGACTGGTTGATCGTCAATTCGATATCTTTCTGGATGTAGTTTTGAAATCCGGTTTTCACAACTCTTAGATCGTAGGTAGCCGGGGTTACATTGCGGAACGTATATTCGCCCCTCTCGTTGGACGTAACTTTCATTTCGAACCCGGTGGCCTTATTCGTCAGCGTCAGTTCGGCGTTGGCCACCGCAGCACCGGACGGGTCCATAACAGTTCCACCCAAGGTCGCATTGCCAATCTGGGCACGCACAGAAATAGACATCAAAAGCACGCCTAGACATAACGCCAGCAAATACCCAAAACGAAAGGTTGTCGAGCTAGCTGGTTTCCACCACATTGTTATCACCTCGAAGGTCCCCAAAAGACTGAATTCCAGGAAGGTTCTCCACCCTCGGAACGCAAGCTAGGTAAGCGTTTACGTCCCTAATGGTTTTGCATTATTCGCGCCGACCTTTCCACTGTCAAGCGTAAAATCTAAGAATCTTCTCTCCGCGCTATCGCAATATTTTGCTGCGAGGGCGGGTTTCCCTCTGCGCATCACTAGAAATGGGAACTTGTCGATTACCACCATCTGCAATTTGAATTTGGGTTTCAAACCCGATTTTCAAAAGATTTGGTTGAGGAATACTGAAACTGTTTGCGAACTCGCAGAAGGCAGAAGAAGTTCTCGGGATTCTGATAGTGGTTAATTGAGGATCTGTCAGCTAGCCAGCGAGATATCGTCGTAGCCTGCCACCGAAACACCTTGGGAACCTGCAGACCCACGCGTTCTATGCGCTCCTCGGAAAGGGAGTTCTCGCTATATTTGAATGGACTGTTTCAAATCCGCTACACAGGTTTCAAGCCGCATGCGGGGAATTCTCAGCTCGTTCCAAGCACAGGGTGGGTGAATAATTTCGACGCTTACCTGGGGCGAATTGCGGCATCGGGCACGCTGTGATGGGCAGTGACAGGGTGTGGCGTGACGCTTTCGACCCGGAACTGTTCCCGGCAAGACGTTCAGTGGGAGAAGGGATACATGGCCCAGCCGATGCCCACGCCAATCAAGAGAAACAGAAGCAGCGTCCAAAGGATGTACTTCAAGCGTTCCATGGGCCGGCGGCGACCCAGGAATCCGAACGCAACCGAAATCACCAGAGCGAAGAGGACCATAGCTTGCAAATGGCTGAGCTTAAGCACCATCGACGCAATCATGGTCAACCCAATCGCCATCGCGGCGTTCACGGTCGTGGTCATTAGGGCCATCATGCTTTGCGACCCCGCGCGATTTCGTAAGCATGCAGCGCCGCCAGCAAATTGAACACTCCGGCGGTGGCGAGAAACCTTGTTCCATAATCGCCGTCCGCGTGCGACACGTCCGGGCCGTTCGATTCCAGCGATTTGGCCACCCAATAAAATCCACCGGTGCCGAGATCCGCAAGGTATCTCAGCGAACCGAATGCATCATTTCCTCTCGAGGCGAAAAGATTTCCGCGCATCCCAGCGCCGACCCATACGAGCACGCCCACGGTCAAGAAACAAACCACCGCGCGGCCCCACATCTTCATCAGCGCGTGCCCCAGACCGGGCACGAGCCAAGCTGCCACGCCGACAATGGCAGCCCTGGTTTCGTGTTTGGAATCCTTTGGCCGGATTGCCGGTTCGGATGAAGTTGATTCTTCAGCCATACCTGTTCCCTCTTCAAAACTACGCAAGCAACGGCAGGATCTCGCTTTGCACCGCGCCTGTCACGCGCGCTTCCTTTTCATCAATGTACACATTCACTTCGCTGCGCACGCCAAACTCCGGTAGATAGATCCCTGGCTCAATCGAATTGCAGGTATGTGGAATCAAATGGCGCGCGTCGTGCGTCTCGAGGCCATCCATGTTCACGCCATTGCCGTGAACTTTTTCGCCGATACTGTGGCCAGTGCGATGAAAAAAATATTTGCCGTATCTGGCTTTTTCGATGACACCGCGGGCCGCTTTGTCTACCTGCCAACCCTCTAACGGTTTCTTTTTCGCAACGTGAGTGCGGATCAAGTCTACGGCCTTGTCGCGTGCTTCACGCACTACCGCAAAAATCTTCGCATATTTCTCCGGCACTTTCGCGCCGAGATAGCCCATCCAGGTCACATCGTAATAAACGCTTCCCGCCGCTTTCTTCTTTCCCCACACATCGAGGAGCAGCAGATCGCCTTCGCGGATCGGTGCTGCAGACTGCGGCGTCGGGCCGTAATGCGGGTCACTCGCATGCGCGTTCACAGCAATGTCCGGTCCTTCTTCCGCCCAGATCCCCGCCGCTTCAAATTCCTTCAAGATCCACTGCTTCAAATCGTATTCCGTCAGCGGCTTCTTTTCGCGCACGCATTTCGCCGCGTGCTCAAACGCCCCGCGGACGATGCGGTCGATGATCACTCCAGCGGAAAAATGAGACTCCTTCTGCTCGGCGCTCCAGCAGGCTTCGTATTTCTGCACCAGGTCCGCGGAGCTCACCACTTTTGCTCCAGCGGCCCGCACCAACTCCACAGTCCCCGCATCCACCATTGCGACGTAAGGAATTTCGTTCTTCGGCGAATACTGCATCGCCACTTTTTTCGCGCGCCCCAACATCCTCTTGAGATTCTTATGCAGCTCGTCTTGCGCCGCATAATACAGCGTGTCGCCCGGCAAAGCCGCGAGCGATTCCGATTCGATCTTATGAACCAGTTTTTTCGGTTCGCCATTGGCTGGCACAAAGTAATACCAGCGTCGCGTGCGCATGCCGTTGGGCAAGTTCAAAATGGTTTGCGCGATGGGATCCCGGCTCCGAAAATCGTAAAAGAGCCAGCCATCAAGCTTGGCATTACGCAAATCGCTTTGAATGTCCAGAATGTTCGCGCTCATTGGCTGGTACGCTCCATGGCCGGCACACTCCGTCGCGCGGCACGCGCAACTGCGTGGCTTTCAGGCTTCCACGGCAAGCAGCGCTTGGATCTGTTGCCCAGTCACACCGCAAATTTCGACGCGCTTCGTGCGGCTTCGATCGCCGCTGAGAATTCTAACAGCCGACTTGGGCGTTTTCAAAAGTTGCGCCAGGAATTCGATCAGCGCTTCATTGGCGCGGTTCTCCACGGCCGGGGCTTGCAGTCGCACCTTCAACGCGCCCGCCCATTCCCCGGCGAGTTCGTCTTTACTGGCGCGGGGTTGGACGCGGACGGAAAAGATCGCGGCGCCATTGCGTTCCTGAATTTCTAGCATGGGCCTTCTTAAGTAAGTGAGGTACCCCGGGTACGCCGCACGTTTTTCGGAACTGCGCATTCGCGCCGAAAACTGCACAGGCAGGAGTGCCTGTGCTATCCAAGCTACCAAGCGCGCTCGTACTGGGCGGGCGGCTTGATTTTTTCGCCCAGAGCGTGCGCAGCACGGCGTGGCCAGTAGGGGTCGCGCAGCAGTTCGCGCGCCATAATGATCAAGTCTGCCTGACCCGCCTTCAGAATGGCGTCGGCTTGCTCCGGCTCAGTAATCATTCCGACCGCACCAGTAGCAATCCCTGCCTTCTTGCGAATCGCTTCCGCAAACTTCACCTGATAGCCCGGCCCAACAGGAATCTGCACTCCTGGCACGATGCCGCCGCTGGACACGTCGATGAGATCCACACTGAAAGCCTTCAGAATAGAGGCAACCTTGCGGGCCACACTTCGCGCACCGCCTCCGCCACCTGGAGAACGATCCGAATGCGATGCTCGAAGCTCCCGCCAAATTCATCTTGCCGGAAATTGCTCAGCGGAGAAAGAAACTCATGCAGCAGGTAACCATGGGCCGCATGAATTTCCAGGACTTCAAATCCCGCCGCGAATGCGCGCTCGGCTGCCTTTCGAAAAGCGTCCACGATTTCGCGGACCTCTGCGGCTGCAAGCGCGCGGGGCATGGGATAATCCTTGTCGAAAGCCTCCGCGCTCGGTGCAACCGGCTCCCATCCTCCTTCTTCCAACGGGACCTTCTTGCCGCCGAGCCACGGCGGCGCCGTGCTTCCCTTGCGGCCTGAGTGAGCAAGCTGCATACCAGGGACGGCTCCCTGTTTGCGAACAAAATCGACGATGGACCGCCATGCATCCACATGAGACGCGAGATATATGCCGGTATCCGCAGGAGAGATCCTGCCGCGGGCTTCCACCGCGGTAGCTTCCGTAAAAACCAATGCAGCGCCTCCCACCGCACGGCTCCCGAGATGCACCAGATGCCATGGCTGCGGATGACCATCCACAGCCGAGTATTCGCACATCGGCGAAACGACAATCCTGTTTTTTAGTTCGATTTCCCGCAATCGCAACGGAGTGAATAACCTGGCCATTTCCAAAACCTCGCCGTTCATTAGTAGTTAGCTACGCATTGGCTGGGCAGATGCCTCAGGCCTAAAGGCCCTCCCACCCTGTTTGATGATAAATGAAGCAAGATAGGGACATGTAGGGAGACCGAGACGTAAAGTCGCCGCTACATGCGACCTCCAAACAGCGCAGTTCCCACGCGCACTTCCGTGGCGCCCTCTTCGATGGCCACTTCAAAGTCGTGCGACATCCCCATGGATAAAACGGGGAGCGGCAACCCGAGCTTGGCCTTTAGTTCGTCGCGCAGCTCGCGCAATTTAGTGAAGTAAGGACGAACGGCGTCGGCAGGAGAAGCCGCGCCAGAGCCGAAGAAGGGCGGAATGCACATCAAACCAGCGAGTTCTAATTGCGGCAGCGCGGCGACCTTTTCGGCCAATTCGGGAAGCGCAGCGATCTCCACCCCGCTTTTGGTTTCCTCTTGCGCGACCCGCACTTCGAGAAGCACGCGCAATTTCGCAGAAAAGCCGGCTTCTGCCCTTGCCCGATTGAGTTTTTGCGCGACGGCTAAATCGTCCACAGAATCCACGGCGTGAAACAGCTTCGCTGCTTTGGCGGCTTTGTTGCTTTGCAAATGACCGATCAAGTGCCACGTTGCGGGCAAGTTGTTCGTGCCAACGCGCTTGACTTCCCACTCTTGCACGCGGTTCTCGCCAAAGTGGCGCACGCCCGCCTGAAAAGCCTCCTGAATGGCGATGGCCGGATGCGTCTTCGAAACTCCGATGAGCGTGATTTCTTCCGAGCGGCGTCCTGCCCGAGCTGCAGCAGCAGCAATTCTTTCCTGGATCCGAAGCAAGTTCTCGCGAATGGAGGTCTGCGTCATGTTCCAATTCGAATCGTAACATGCGTCGCATTGCAGCGCGGCCTCTCTCCCGTTAGACTGATCTCGACCGCCGTTCGATACATGGTTAACTCAAAATGCGGGCTCGAGGAAAATTAATCGCCATCGAAGGAATCGATGGCAGCGGGAAGCGCACGCAAGTCGAACTCTTGGCCAGCGCACTGCGCGCGATGGGCCATTCCGTGTGTGCGACGGGCTTCCCGCAGTATGAATCCTGGTTCGGTAACATGGTCGGGCAATTCCTCAACGGCGAACTCGGTCCGCTCGAAAGCGTCGATCCTCACTTTACGGCGCTTCTGTATGCCGGTGACCGCTTCGAAGCCAAGCCTAAACTGGAAGCCGCGCTGAACAACGGCCAAATTGTTCTTGCCGACCGCTACATCGCCTCGAACCTGGCGCATCAAACGGCGCGTGTGGCTCCAGAAAAGCGCGCTGCATTCGTGGGATGGATCGAGCGTCTCGAGTATGGGATTTACGGGCTGCCGAGAGAAGACCTCGTCCTTTATCTTCGCGTGCCGCCCGTGGAAGCACAAAAGTTGGTGGCGTTGAAGTCCGTGCGCCGTTATACAGCCGCGCAAAAAGATTTGCAGGAGGCCAGCCTGCGGCACCTCGAGGATGCCGCGCAAATGTACGATTCTCTCTCGAAGCGGCCGAACTGGGATACGATCGAGTGTTTCGACGCCAAGCGCAAGCAGATGCGGTCGGCGGAAGACATCGCGAAGGAAGTTCTGGGCGCGGTTCTGATGACATCCCAAGTTTCTCGCGCGGGCGGACGCTGATGGGCTTTTCTGCGTTTCTTGGCAACGAACGCATCGTCGCGGCACTGCGCGGCGCGCTTCGCAGCGGGCGCGTTCCGCATGCATTGCTGTTCACCGGCTCACGCGGCGTGGGCAAATTCACGCTCGCTCGAATGTTCGCGCAAGCCGTCAACTGCGAGCGGATGACAGACGACTTCTGTGGCGAGTGCGCCACGTGCCAGCGCATTTCCCTGCTCGCTGACCCGCAAAAACTCATCGAGCAGGGCCTCGTCGAGCGCGGCGAAAGCGCCGACGCTGCGACGGTTGAGCGCGTTCCGCTCATCCTTCAATCGCATCCGGACGTCTGGGCGCTCCTGCCCGATCCCGTAAGGCTAAAGAGTCCCGTGGCGCGCCCGATGCTGCGCATTGGGCAATTGCGCGCCGTGCAGCGCGCCGCGTATTTCCAGCCCATGGGCCGCCGCCGTCTGTTCATTCTGGACGGCGCGGAAACGATGCGCTGGGACGTGGCCAACGTTTTCCTGAAAATTCTCGAGGAGCCACCGGGCTCGGCCACGCTCATCCTAACGGCTCCTTCACCGTATGCCCTTCTGCCCACGATCGTTTCGCGCTGCTTGCAGTTCCACTTTGCGCCGCTTCCGCAAGCCGCCGTGGAAAAAATCCTAAAAGAAAAAACCGCACGCAAGGCCACGGACGTCAAGCTCGCAGCGCAACTTGCCGAGGGGAGCCCTGGCCTGGCCATCGAAATGGACGTCACCGCGGCTGCCGAGAGCCGCAAAAATGCGCTGCGCATCCTCGAGCGCGCCGCGCGCGGCCAAGGATTCGCGCAGCTTTTTGCGGACACGGCGGCCCTTGCGAAGGACCGCGAATCCTCTTTCGAAGACCAGATTGGGGTCTTTTACGGATTGCTCACCGATCTGCTTGAACTGACGTCCAAAATAAAGGAGCCCGTTCTCCGCAACGCCAACCTTGCCAAAGAGTTAGAATCGCTCGGCAAAGTTGTCGATTCGGCGTGGGTGCTTCGCGCCATCGCCGGTTTTGATGAGCTGTACGCCGGGGCGCGCCGCAATTTGAATCGCCAACTCGGTCTGGACGCACTCGCGGCGTCGCTCGCGCAAGCGCCCTCGGGCGCTGCGGAGCGACGCTTTTGAATTTTCTCATGATATGCTGGCCAGCGCGGTCGGAAATCGCGTACACTGAAACCTATCGTGATGCCCGCGCATCTTAAGAACAGTCACTCCACCCCTGAGGTGTTCTAAAGGAGCAGTCATGGTGAATCGTCGGATGTTTCGTCCGGGTTTTGCGGACGTCAAGGAGCCGAGCGCACCGCGCCCTCCCCACAATGGCCCGGTACCAAGCAAAAAGCCGGCCCCACCGGAAGTTACGCACGCCGAAAACTTCTACTGGGTCAAGCAGATGCAGTCGCACACGCCGATGGCCGTCGTCCTGGAAGATGGCGAGGTGCTTCGCGGCACGGTCGAGTGGTATGACCGGGAGTGCATCAAGCTCACCCGCCAAGGGAGCCCGAACCTGCTCATTTTCAAGCGTGTCATCAAGTACGTGTATAAGGATGGCGAAGAATCCGCGCAAGGCGGCGAAGAGTAATTCTCTCATTCCTGGATCGCGTGTCCGGCGGCTGCTCCGAACGTGAGCAGCGCCTTTGCAGCTAGCGATTTATCTTCATTCCAGATCTCGCACTCGGCGACGACAAAATTTCTACCGGCACGCAGGACTCGTGCGTCCGCTTTGATGCGGCCTCCCGGCACCGGCTCCAAGTAATTGATCTTCAGCTCGACCGTGGCGATTTCTGTTCCACGCGGCACGACGCTGTACGCGGCGATTGCCGCCGTGGTGTCGGCTAGCGCCGCCAGAATTCCGCCGTGCACGACTCCATGAATTTGTTTGTGGTGGGCACGGACGTCCAGCAGAAAAACCGCGTGGCCCTTCTCCACCCTTTCGACGTCGAAGCCGAGGTGGGTGATCACCTGGCTTTCTTTCATGCGCTCGCGCACGAGCTCCGTGGCCCAGCGCGCGTCCGACGATTGTTTTGCCTTTGCTTTCACTCGTCTTTTCTGCCTGAGTACGCCATCACACAAACTTATCAAAGGGTTCTTCCGCTTGTTATAGCCGCCGGTTGTAAGTTGTCTTTTACTTAGGGCTCCAACACCTTATCACTTAGAACTGAATTCAGAACGCGGTCAGGCCACCGTCCAACGGAATCGCCGTACCCGTCAACCAGGACGATTCTTCCGACGCCAGAAACACTGCCACCTCCGCGACATCGGCAGGCTTGCCGAACCGTCCCAGCGGAATCGTCCCGACCCGCGATTGCTTTAGTCTGCGCCCTTGTTCGCTGTCGTCGAACAGTCCCTTCACCAATTCCGTCTCCACGATGGACGGGCAAATACAGTTCACGCGCACATTTTCGTGCGCGTGATCGAGCGCCATGGCTTTCGTCAGCAGCGTCACGCCTCCTTTGGAGGCGCAATACGCCGCGCGATCCTTCATCGCCACGAGGCCAAGCACCGAGCCGATATTCACGATGGTCCCGCCGCCAGCCATGCGAAATTCCTTCAGCGCCGCCCGCGACATCAGAAACGGACCTTTCAGGTTCACTGTGATGACGCGATCCCAGTCCGCTTCGCTGATCGTGTCCACAGTCGAGACACTCAGCGTTCCCGCGTTATTGACCAGCACGTTGACCTTGCCAAATTTCTTCGCGGTTTCGCTTACCGCTCGCTCCGCGTCCTTCGCCCGCGTCACGTCACACTGTAGCGCCAGAGCGGCGCCGCCTTGTTTTTCGATCTCCGTGGCAACGTCTTTCACTTTTTCCAGGCGGCGGCCCGCCGCCGCCACACTCGCGCCTTCGCGCGCGAAAGCCAGCGCGATGGCCCGGCCAATCCCCGTGCCGCCTCCGGTGATCAGCGCTACTTTGCCTGCAAGTCGTGTCACGATTTTCCCCACCCAAACGTCTAATAAGAGCGCCGAATAGGCGCGTTTACTAGGATGCGGCGCTGCCGGGACTTGTCTCTTCAGCTGCGCGCGACTCTAGCATCCAGGCGCTCGAACCCGCAAGCTGGGGCTCTTTGCGTTAGCGTAGCCAAAAGGTGGTAAGGCGAGCGCCTTCTATTTCCGTTAAAGACTTTTCTCGGACTTAGAACTGAAAACTGAGAACCGAAAACTTTTACCATGCGCATCGGCATCACCTGCTATCCCACCTACGGCGGCTCCGGCGTCGTCGCCACCGAGCTTGGAATGGAACTTGCCGCCCGCGGTCACGAGATCCATTTCATCAGTTACGCCCCGCCTATCCGCCTGAGCCTCGACACGGAGCGCATTCACTTTCATGAAGTGGAAGTCGTCAGCTACCCGCTCTTCGACCATCCTCCCTACACGCTGGCGCTCGCTACCAAAATGCTCGAAGTCTTCGAGTCCGAATCGCTTGACCTTCTCCACGTTCATTACGCGATTCCCCATTCGGTGAGCGCGCTGCTCGCTCGCTCAATGGCCGCACCGCGCCGATTGCCGTTTATCACCACGCTGCACGGCACGGACATCACACTGGTCGGCAGCAACCGCAGCTATCTTCCCATCACCAAATTTTCTATCGAGCAAAGCGACGGCATCACTTGCATTTCCCGGTATCTCCTTGATAGAACGCTGAAAGAGTTCGATATCAAGCGCCCCATCGAAGTGATTCCCAATTTCGTGAACTGTGATCTGTACAGCCGCGCCGCCGACAAAGGTCTCGCGGCGCACTGGGCGCCCAACGGCGAGCCAATCTTGATGCATCTTTCCAACTTCCGCCCCGTCAAGCGTCTTACTGATGCCGTCGAAATTTTCTCGCTGGTGCGGGCGAACATGCCTGCGAAGCTGGTGCTCATCGGCGATGGGCCAGATCGCGGCGCCGCCGAATATCTCGTCCGCAAAAAAAAGCTGCAAAAAGACGTGTTCTTCCTCGGCAAGCAGGACGCCGTTTATCAAAAGCTCGCCGCTGCCGACCTCTTTCTGCTTCCGTCGCAGCTCGAATCTTTTGGCCTCGCCGCTCTCGAAGCCATGGCTTGCGAAGTTCCGGTAATCGGCACGAACAGCGGCGGCATGCCCGAAGTGGTCGAGCACGGTACGGATGGCTATTTGGTGGAACCGGGTGATGTGCAGACTGCGGCGGGCTATGCCATTGAAATTCTGTCGCGCTCGGACCGCGGCCGCGAAATGGGCAAAATTGCCCGCGTGAACGCCAAGAAAAAATTCTGCGCCAACGACGTCATCCCTGTCTACGAGGCCTACTACAAACGCATCCTCTCGGAATCTTAAACCACTGCGAGTCTTGTCATCCTAGGCCTCGAGCAGAACAAGGTCCTTGGCTTTGCTTTCAAACGCCCTGTCAAACGCGACCAGTGCGAGCCGGGAGGCCAGCGCGAAAGTCGCAAGATACCAATCGGCCCAATCCTTTGGCGAGGCGTTAGGCGACCGAGTCAACCCTCGAAACGAGGTTTCAAGCCCACCGGGCTTGTCCAAGAAATCAACCCGCTGATCTTCGAGCCAGTGGTCGCAAGCCGTCTTGGCGCAGTCCCATCGTTCGTCGCCCGGGTTTTTAGGCGTCGGTAGACAGGATCAGATATGTCGATGGTCGTGCTTATAGGACAACCGTACCGTAATTTATGGCTGAGAGAAGAGTTTTTTTAATCTCTCATCGCTGTTTGTGACGGCTTTTATTCTGCCGAGTTCGTTTCCTCCGTTCATTTCCCTTTTTTGCAGGCGCAGCGTTTTTCTCCATGCGGAGCTTCCAGGCGGTGCGCAGCGCACCTTCGAGCACGTCTTCGCTCACCACGGCGAGCCGCACATGCGTCGCTCCGTTCCTACCCCACCCACCGTGGATAGGGAGGAACACTCCCGGCAGCTCCTCAACAAACGCCGCCTGCTGCTCGGGCGTTAGCATCAGATTCCCGTAACCTTGCTTCTCCGCCGCCAGCGTCGCAAAAATCTTCCCGCCCACGCGAAAGTCCGCCTGCCCATGGTGCGAACCCTCTTCCGCCCCTTCCAAACGCAAGGCAATGCGCCGAAAATCGTTTGCATTCATGCCCTCCTCCTCACATCTGGCCGTCTGCTACGCTCTTGTCGGTGGCAGGACATAGTGACGCAACACTTCCGAGGCATAGCGGTTGCCGATCTGGCCTCGATTCGCGGCCAGCCACTGGCTCAAGCGGGTTTCACCTGTGGCTGGGCCTTCCGGTGCCAGCAGACCCGCCATCAGCCCCTTGTATTCCTCCCAAGTAAGGACGACATCGCCAACGAACCAGCCGGCGACCCGCGTAGCGAAATAGGCTGCAGGCATGGGCACGTGGACTAGGCGAACGCGTCGGCTTAGTTGATCTGCAATGAGTCTGACTAATTCCTCAAAGCTGTAAGTCTCAGGCCCGACGGCGTCGAGGACGGTATTCTCTTCTTGCTCTACCGCATTGGCGAGGAGTCGCGCCATATCTTCCACAAAAATCGGGCGGATGCGATAGCGGCCATCGCCGGGAATCGCAAACACCGGAAAATGGCGGACGAACCAAGCGATGTTGTTAATGAGAATATCTTCGAGGCCAAAGATGACCGTGGGCCGAAGAATCGTGTAAGCCAAACCAGACGCAGCGACGGCTTGTTCGAGCTGCGCTTTCCCTCCGTAATAACCCAGCGGCGATTCGAAGGATGGATTGGCGATGCTGACGTGCACGATGCGCCTCACGCCGGAGTTTTTCGCGGCGTTGATCAACGTGTGTGTATTCTGAATAGCCTCTTCAAACGTGGCTTTGCCGCGAGGAAAACGCACCCAATACGTATTGATTAGTGTTGAGACGCCGCGCATCGCTCCCGTGAGCCGATCGGGATTGTTGAAGCTGTAGGGAAAAACTCGAATTTTATCCCCAGAAGGATTTTCGCGTTCCGGATGGTAGGTGAGCGTGCGGACTCGATATCCTCGACCGAGCAGCATCCTCGCCACATATTTGCCGGTGTAGCTGAACGCTCCGGTAATGACGACCGTTTCGTGCTTTGCGCCGTCGGCCTGCGGTTGCCCGTGGTCCTTGTGATGATGCATTCTGTTTCCTCTGCGGTCCCTGTGTCCTCTGTGGAGGAATTCGCCGCTGGAAGCTTTCTCTCTATCGGCGTGAACCCATCGTCACGTTGGGCTTATCACGAGGAATGAATCGATAAACGGTCACAGCGAGCGAGCTCAGGGCAATAACAAACCCGATGATGGCGTGTTTGAGTTGCGTGGCCATTTCGAAGATGAAATTGTGATCGGATCCGAACTCCGGCCTATAGTCCAGCGCGAAGATAAATGGCACGAGCACCAGTGTGACGTTAGAGAATGCCAGCCAAAAATTCGCGCGTTCCGCCGTGCCGCAAAGCTCAATCAACAGGCTTTTCAAGTGCCCTTTCACGTACGCCACCAAGCCAATCGATAGAACCGCCACAAACCCAACGTCCGTTAAGAATGCGCTAGTCGGATTCATATTCGCGGTGCTCCTTCGTTATTCAAAAACGCTGACCTACGCCTTGCTGCAGCGCAGATCGCGCAGGCCGAAAGCTCCAGGCTCGGGCAATCCTTTTTGAATTTGTTCCGCTGTGAAGCGCGTCGCCGGAAGCAAATCGTTGGGAAGCGCATCGCAAGCAGGCAGCTCTTCCACGATACCTTCCGACAAAATACGGAGTTGTGCGAGTGACAGCAACGGGATTTTCATCGTTCGCTCCGCCATCCACGCGATCCCTTTTTGAATCGCGATCGGCGTAGGCACACACAGCGGTTTCTTGCCGATGACTTGCCCTACACGGCGTACCGCTTCGCTCAGAACAATTTCTTCCGGGCCGGCGATGCTCATCGTTTTGTTCGAGAGGCGCGCGTCGTTAAAAGCCGCGACGATGGCCTTAACAAGGTCTTCCACTGCCAGCGGGCGGATCGGTTTTTCCTTCATTCCGACAAGCCCGAAAACTGGAAATGTGTACAGCGCGTGGCTCAGATGATCGAGCATGTGGTCGCCGCGGCCGTAGATCACCCCGGCCTTGAAAATGGTGTAGTTGAGGCCAGATGAGCGAATGATTTCTTCGGCGGCCCATTTGGATTCGTGATACGCGGAGCCGCAATTCGGCCGCGCACGTAAGAAACTCAGCAGCACGAGTTTGCGGACTCCCGCCTGCAGTGCCGCTTCGAGGACGCGTCTGGTTCCTTCGATGTGCACGCGCCGGTAAGTCTGCGCGCCAATCTCACGATTGATGCCCGCACAATGGGCTACCGCTTCGCAGCTCGAAAACGCTTTTTGAAGTTCTGTCACCTTGGTCAGATCGGAAGCAAAGAAACGGGCGCCTGCCAAACTGTAAATGGATTCGTCGCGCACATCTTTACCGCGAGCGATCAACACGGCTTCGTGTCCACGCGCGACTAGCTCGCGCGTCAGGTGCCGCCCCACGAATCCCGTTCCGCCGGTTATCGCCACACGCATGGTGTTGGACATGGCAGAGGCTCACAACGCACTACCAAAATCTGGCGGATGATGGGCGAGACGCGCGAAAGATTTTCGTGGTATTGCAATTTTGCAGGAAGAAAAAGGTTCGCAGAAGCAATTGCGATTTGCACGAAACCGGCGAGCCACAGCAGAGCAAATAGACCACGCATGGTCGCCTCCGATTGTGGGCGGCGTTTACCGGGAACTTTGCCCCACCGCACATTGTGCCGCCGCGCATTTGCGGTTCGCTGCCACCCAACGATAGCCTTTACGCAGAACTTCCATCATCCCGGGAATCTTCGAGAACCACACCAGCGGCGCGGCCCACCAAATTTCGCGGGCCAGCTCGACCGCCGCGTCCGCGCCGCCGTAGCGGCTGCCATCGCTTTTCAAAAATTGCATCTCTTTCATCAAGTCTTCGTAGGAGAGACCGAGCAGCTCCCCCACCCGCGGATCCTGCAGCGGGGCCAGAGCCATTCCGCGCCGCTCCATGATGGGCGCCAGCCAGCGCGCGGTCTTGGTGCAGAACTTGCATTCCGCGTCAAAGAACAACCAGCCTCGCGCGTGCCGTCCTTTTCCGTCCGTATATTCACTCACGAGCGAAATCATTTTTTTATCCTTACTTCCCTACGCTGCCATCTCGTTGGTATCTTTATCCAGCTTTCTTGCCCAGCATGGTCACAACCTTGCCCCGCAGCTTCAGAACGCCCTTCAGCGTGCTCGCCGGCATGTGAATCACCTCATCGAATAATCCCGTCATGGCCATCAACATTTCGCGCATATCGGTGAGCCGCTCGCGTGTGTAGGGGTCGCCTTGTGGGTTGGCCTTCACTTCCTGCACGCATTCCTCGAGCACGTGCAGCGTGGGATCGATCTCGCGGCGTTTTCGTTCCTCGGAAATGATGCGGAAAATCTCCCAGACGTCTTTGATGGACTCGAAGTGGTCACGCCGGTCGCCGAGCACATGCACGACGCGGACGATGCGCCAGCCCTGCAGTTCGCGCAGGCTGGTGCTCACGTTGGAGCGCGCCACGGCGAGCGTTTCGGCAATTTCGTCGGCGGGCAGGGGCCGCGGCGAAATAAAGAGCAGCGCGTGGACCTGCGCGACGGTGCGGTTGATGCCCCAGCGGGTGCCCATTTCTCCCCAATGGAGGATGAATTTCTGGGCCACGGGGGCGAGGGAGTTTTGTGTTGTTTTTGTATGTACGCTCATTTCTGTACTTTCTCTCTATTCAGAAATTACCAAAAAGACCGCCGCTGGTCAAGCGTTTGTTTTTGAGGGGGCTTTTGCGGTTTTCCCGGGACGGCTGGAACCGACCTTCCGGGCAGCGCCCTGCCTCCTTGTCGCGTTTTAGGCAGGACCATACGAGCAAACCAAATCCCGTGCGCTTCCCTGCCCTTGCTGTGCGGGAGAGACAGAATTTCACACGGCAGCGCCTTCGCCGCTTGTGCGCGAGAGCGTGCGCGCAGCAATCAGTAGTTGAGGTTGAAATTCAGAAGGTGCCAGTGCACCAGGAACCAGAAAAACGCCACACAACCCACGGCAAGCAGCGTGTTCCAGATTTTGTACCAAACCCATTGCTGCGCGTCTGCCCAGGACTTGGCGGCGGTGATGATAGTGATGAAAGCGCCGATTCCACCGAGCACGCCAATCACTTGCAGGAGGTGGATCTTCGATGCACCGTTTGTTCCCAGCTCGAGCTTCTCTAAAAGGCTGAATATCCAGGCGAATCCAATCAGATAAAGAATATCGATGATGCAGACAATCTTCGCCGAGCGGCGCCACTTTCGCGCAGCAGGATCGAGCGTAAGCGGCTTGCCATAATGCTTCCGCAGAATCGCGGCCACCGGCCACATTAAAATGGTCAGTGCGACCACGGCAATGCTGAAGCCGACGACCACGTAATTAAACATCTGCTTGTCCAAGCCACTGCCCAGTTCCTGAAAAACCATAAAGGGATAATCAATGTAGACCGTGCGCTTCCCACGGCGGTCTTTCACGAGAGCGATTTTTTCCGGCCCATCGACAGAGCGAAACAGCATCGGGCCCACTTCCTTGAAGTGCCGCGGCTGCCCATTCTCCTTTTTCAAGAAGCCATCGAGAAAAACCGTGTTGTCTTTTGGGTCGAACACAAATTTGGCTTCTCCCAGCATCGTGGTTACGGCCAGGAGATTCGTCTCGAAGCGCCGGCTGATTTTGTAGGAGCCCGCCACCCTCTGCGCGTCCTCCGCGGCCGCGGAAAGAGCCGGATCCTTTTCCGGAGGCGCCGGGAAATAGCGGTCCATAAATTTGCTAAACAGATCGCCACGGGCATCGCCGTGGTCCGGGCGGCCTGCGCTGTTGTAAGACACAAACAGCCCCGCGTTGTCATTCACCAGCAGCAACATATCGCTGTGGAATAACTCCGTGTCGCCGCCGTGGGCGATCACGCGGTGGCCGTTCATGTTTTGTTCGTAAAAGCCCAGGCACATCGCGTTCATCCCGGCGGGCCAGCCTTCCTGCCGCTCGTGCATGGCGATCGCCGTCTCAGGCTTGAGAATCTGGACGTCGCCATAGCGGCCATTCTGCAAATGCATGATCATCCAATGCGCCATCGATTCTGCGGAGGCGGAGAGCGAGCCGGCGGGAGCCACCTCTACCCACTCAAAGTGTTTCGGTTTGCCGGAGCCGAGGTCGTAGCCTTTGGACATAAACGGTTCAAGCGATTTCGGGAGCGGCTGACGGAAAGTGGCGCGGGCCATATCCAGCGGCTTGAAGAAATGTTCGTCGACGTAATCATAGAAATCCTGGCCCGAGACGCGCTGGACGATATAAGCAGCCACAGTCGTGGCGTAATTCGAATAGGCGGGAACGGTTCCCGGAGCAAAAATCTGCGCTGGCAAATGAGACGGCAGATACTTGGCGACTGGCGTTAAATCTTTCTCTTCAGCAACAAAGAGATCCTTGATGGTTTCTTCGAGCCCGGAGCGATGGGTCATGATGTCGCGCAGCGTGGTGGGCTTGCCAAACGTCGGGGGGATCTTGAAGTCGAGATACTGATTCACATCTGCATCGAGGTTCAGCTTGCCCTGCTCTACCTGTTGCATCACTGCCGTCCAGGTGAATGTCTTCGAAATGGAACCTGGCCGGAACAGCGTGTCTTGCGGGGACACAGACGTTTTCTTTTCTACGTCCGAATAGCCGTATCCCCTTTCGAAAAGCACTTTCCCGTCTTTTACCACGGCGACGACGGCGCCCGCGATGTCCGCCTTTTCAATCTGTTGGGGGATCACGCCGTCAAGGAACGCGGAAAGATCCGCCTCGGTCAGTTCCTGACCGTGTACCGGCGAGTTTGCAGCATTCGAGGCCGCTGCTGCCGGCGCACTCTTCTTCGCCGCGGAAGTGCTCTTCGGCGGCGCCCCTTTTTGCTCCTGCGCGCAAAGTTGCGTGCGCAACAAGCCGCATGCTGCCAGGATCAAAATGGCGTGCCGCAGCACCCGAGGATGTACGGTCATCATCTTCGTCTCTCCGCGTGAAATCGTTTTGGGAACGTAAAACGCAAGGTGAAACGTTTGGTGCACTACGCCTAGCGAATCATCGATGGCCGACACTCTAGGCGGCAGCCCCATCGCTGTCAAGCTACATTTGCAGGAACAAGTTGCGTGGGAGGCGATTACAACGCTCGTTGCATAACGATTGACGAAGGAAGCGGTAGGCCTTCCCGACACCCGGCGGCGGGATTCACTTCCTGACTTCTTGCATGGCCGGAACAAGTTCGGGAATTTCGATGCGAATCACTGTTCCTTCGCTCAACCGGCTCTTGATGTCGAGCTGAAAATCCGTCCCATAGAGCACGCGCAGGCGTTCGCGCACGTTGCTGAGCCCAATGCCTTCCACATAGACGTGCGGCAACCGCTCTTCGGAGATGCCCACGCCGTTGTCTTCAATCTCGATGCTGAGCCGGCCGTCGCGGCCAGTCGTGCGCAATTCGATTTTTCCTCCGCCGATTTTTGGCGCCAGCCCATGCTTCAGGCAATTCTCGACAATTGGTTGCAACAACATGCTTGGCACAAACGCTTCCAAGGACTCATCGTCCACGTGCTTCACAATTTCCAGGTTTTCGCGGCCGAAGCGCGCCACCTCGATGTCCAGGTAGTCGTCGATGAATTGCAACTCTTCGCGGAGCGCCACAAACGTTTCGTGCTTGCGCAACAGCCGGCGAAGAATATTGCTCAGCTTAAGGACCACGCCGCGCGCGGCGTCGGGATCGAAGCGAATCAACGACGTGACCGTATTCAGCGTGTTGAAAAGAAAATGCGGGTTAATCTGCCGTGACAGCGCGTCCATGCGCGCCTTCATCAGGAGCTGCTGGTGCCGCTCGAGGTTCATTTCGTTACGCGTGTTGTTCCAGATTTTCAGCGGCGCGGCAACCGACATCAACGCGGCAATCATGGCAAGCACCAGCCACCAGTCCCAGCGCGCATGAATGGCGAAGAGCCATTTCGGTTTGGTGGCCAGCACCAAGGCCACGCGGACCACTTCCAGGCCCACACAGGTTCCGAGCGGCACCATCTCCCACGACAGTTCGCCTTTTCGCAGGAGACGCAGCGTGGCCTTGGGAATATTCAAAAAAGTGAACGGGCCAAAATTCCAGAGATCTTCTTTGTTGGGAATGGCTTGCCGGATCAGTCCGCCGAGCAAGCCTGCCGCGGAAGTCGCGGGCATCGCCAGCCATTCGTGCCCTACAAGAGCTGGAATCGTGATGATGGCGCCACCGATGGGTCCCACCACGCGGCCACCCAGCAAGCCCATCAGGAACGCGCCTTCGAGCGACAAATCGGCGAAGGAATAGCTTGAGCCGCCAATCAGACGCAGGGTCACGCCCAAAATGAGCGGCGGCACCATAAACAACATTAGTTTCAGTTTTTGATCCGGGTCGCGTTGCTCCGTGAATAGCACGCGGCGAAACGTGTTCCAGCGGGCGAGAAGTGCGGCAAACGAAGACGCTACGGCGACCTTCAGCAGCAACGTGAAAAGAAATTCGCGAAGTGGCGTGACGGAGTCCATGGGCGGTTCCCGGTATCTCAAGTAACGCTAGCCAATCCGCTCGGCGAAGTAAAGCGAGTTGGCGAAAGGGGAAAGAAGGGGCAAACCGGTTCGACCGGCAGTTCCTGTTATACTGCTCGTTTCCCATGAGGGCGAAATCGCCACAAGGTAAGCGTCCAAGCAGGTACGGCGCCAGCGTGCGGAAGATCGCGCAGGCCGACCTTCCGACGCGGTATGGCCGCTTCACGATCTTTGGTTTTCAGGGGCGCGGCAAAAATGAGGAAGCTGTGGCCCTGGTTCGCGGGAATTTGAACGGGAAAACCGCACCGCTGGTGCGCGTACATTCGCAATGCCTGACTGGAGACGTGCTGACGTCACTGCGGTGCGATTGCCGCTCGCAGCTCGAACTCTCCTTGAAGAAAATCAGCCAAACCCCGTCTGGAATCCTGGTTTACTTGCCGCAAGAGGGCCGCGGAATCGGTTTAATGAACAAGCTCCGGGCTTACCAATTGCAGGACGGTGGCATGGACACGGTGGAGGCGAACGAGAAACTGGGTTTCGCCGCCGACGCGCGCGAATATGCTTTTTCCGCTGAAATCCTGAAAAAGCTCGGTGCGAAACGAATTCGATTGCTTTCCAACAACCCCGAAAAAGTGCGGCAACTCGAACAAGCCGGGATTCAAGTCGTGGCACGCGTGCCGTGCCAGCCGCGCGTTTCCAAAATTTCCCGCGCCTACCTGAAAACCAAAAAATGCAAGATGGGGCACTTGCTCAAGGGCGTCTAGCCTCCGCCGACGAATTGCACGATTTCGTAGCGGTCGCCGGGCTGGACACTGGTTTTCTGCCATTCTGGACGGGAAAGAATTTCGAGGTTGCGCTCGATGGCTACGCGCCCGGGATCGAGGCCCATCTCGTGGAGCAAATCGGTTACCGTCGAGCCGGGCCTTGCCGTTCTTTGTTCACCATTCACGGTAATCGCAATCATGACCCGCATTCCTTAACTAGCTGAAGGCACGCGAGGCTTGGCGCGCAATTGAAACCGCAAATGAGCACGCGCCTGGCCTTTGGAGGCTTCGAGCACCAACGCCACTTCAGACCCAACCCGTGGCGGCATCTCAAATTCAAGATTCGCGCGTCCGAGCGAACCGGTTTCCGCGGAAAACGCGGCAGGCTGCGCGGCGCCCTCCACGCGAGCCGTCACCGTGGCGCGTTCCACCGGCTTGTCGGCGTGATCGTTTACGGCGATTTGCAAATAAGCGCGCTTTCCCGTCAGCCAGGTTTTGGCGTTAAGCAGTTCAATATGAAGAGCCGCGGCCGCCTCCGCGGCAGACCCAGCCGAGGTTACGGCCTCTGCATCGGTTGGGGCCGTCAGGCGCAACCTGCCCGAGCGAATTTCGTCGACCACGCTGCGGTGCTGCGTATCCACGCGAAGCTTGAGGGCCTGCTCGCGGGCCGGATTGAGTGGAAGCAGGTCTTTGAAGCTGTTGGTGCGGCGATGCAACACGCGCCCGCGTAAATAAACGGTCGTGTCAATCATGGCATGCGCGGCGCCGCGTTCTTCTGTCTGCACGTGAAAAGTGTCGCCGGCAATCCTCACGCTGGAGTTGTGACCGAATAGCATGTTGGTATCCGCTCGGGCATTCGCACCGCCGGAAACAAGCCTCGCTGAAATTCTTGCACTCGAATTGACCGCGCGCCTGCTAAATCGATATTATAGCAAGTTGACCGTGATGGATTCTGGCTTACATACCTACGCTCCCCTTCTCCTACACCTGCTGATTGCCTTTGGGCTTGCTGGCATGCTGACAGCGTTTTCCGTTCTGGTAGGGTGGCGGAGGCCAAATCGGGCCAAGCAGCAAGCTTACGAATGCGGTATGGAACCCACAGGTGACGCGCGCCAACCCTTCTCGGTAAAGTTCTACCTCGTGGCCATGGTTTTCATTCTATTCGATGTGGAAGCCATCTTCTTGTACCCCTGGGCTTACATCTTTCGCAGTTTACGCTGGTACGGCTTTCTGGAGATGATGATCTACATCGCTGTTCTACTGGTCGGTTATCTCTATCTCTGGAAAAAGGGCGCGCTGGACTGGAACAAATAAACGGCGCTCGTGGGATTGGAAATTGTGACGGAATCTTCCAGCCAAAAAGCCAGTGTTGTAGCCGAGTGCTTGCGCTCGTGGAACCCACAGGCCATTGCAAAGGTCATCGAATTCCGGAACGAAACGACGATCGTAGTGCCTCCAAACTTATTCCGGGCCGTGGCGGAGCGCTGCCGGGCGGATGCCCAGCTTCAGTTCAACCTGCTCACGGACGCGACTTGCGTGGATCGCTTCCCCGTTGAGCCGCGCTTCGAGTTGAACTATCACCTGGTGTCCATTCCCCGGCGCGACCGCGTGCGTTTGCAAGTCGAACTGAACAGCCAGGATCCCGTGGTGGATTCGCTCGTTTCCGTCTGGCCCGGCGCCAATTGGCTGGAGCGCGAAATTTTCGACCTCTTCGGGATTCACTTCACCGGCCACCCCGATTTGCGCCGGATTCTGCTTCCCGATGATTGGGAAGGCTATCCGCTTCGCAAAGATTTCCCGGTCGAAGGATATCGCGACGTGCCCACTTCGGGAGAGCTTTTTAAAAAGAGCAGCATGCTATGACAACCGCGGATACCGTTACCGGCACAGCAAAAACCATGGTCCTCAATATGGGGCCGCAGCACCCGTCGACGCACGGCGTGCTGCGCATTTTGCTGGAGCTGGACGGAGAAACGGTGGTGAAAGCCGTTCCCGACCTCGGCTACCTGCACACCGGCATCGAAAAATCATGCGAAGACAAAACCTATTCGCAAGCCATCACCTTGACCGACCGCATGGATTATTTGAATCCGCTGGGCAACAACCTCGTCTATTGCATGGCGGTCGAAAAGCTTCTGGGACTGGAGGTGCCGAAGCGGGCGCAATACATCCGTGTGTTGATGGTCGAGCTGCAACGAATTTCCTCGCACCTAGTGTGGCTGGGCACGCATGCCATCGACCTCGGCGCGATGTCCGTCTTTCTCTATTGCTTCCGCGAACGCGAAGAGATTTTGAAGATTTTCGAAATGTTTTCAGGTCAGCGCATGATGACCAGCTACATTCGCATCGGCGGCGTGGCGCTGGAACCTCCGGCAGGCTGGCGGCCGGCAGTAAGAAAATTCCTGGAGATGATGCCCAGCCGCGTGGACGAATACGAAGCGCTGCTCACCGAAAACCCCATCTGGATCAGGCGCACGAAGAATATCGGTTACATCTCGCCGGAAGATGCGATTGCGTTGAGCATGACCGGGCCGACGCTGCGCGCGGCGGGCGTCGCGTACGACAACCGGAAAGTTTTTCCCTATTCGAGCTATGAGGAGTTCGACTTTGACGTGCCGACGCGCACGGAATCGGACTGCTATGCGCGGTACATGGTGCGCGTTGCAGAAATGCGCGAAAGCTTGAAAATCGTGCGGCAGGCGATGCAGAAAATTAGCGACGAAGGCCCCATCAAGGCGGAAGCACCCGGAATCATTCCTCCGGACCGCGAGAAGATGAAGACGGAAATGGAGGCGCTCATCTACCACTTCAAGATTTTCACCGAAGGGTTTTCTCCGCCGCCGGGCGAAGCCTTTGTCGCAGTCGAGTCGCCGCGGGGAGAGTTGGGTTGCTTCGTGGCCAGCGATGGGTCGCCGAAGCCGCTGCGCGTCCATTTCCGCGCGCCTTCGTACATCAATTTGCAGGCGTTGCCCAAGCTTGTCGAAGGGCAGCTCATCGCCGACGTAATTGCGTGCATCGGAACGATTGACATCGTGCTTGGAGAAGTTGACAGGTAGCCATGGAACTTCCCCCTAAACTTTCAGCGAAATTCGAAAAGCTGCAAACCAGTTATCCGGCGAAGCGCAGCGCGCTGATTCCCATGCTGATGTACGCGCAGGACGAATTCGGCTACATCAGCGACGCAATGATCGCGGAAATCGCGCGGCGCCTGGACCTGAACAACGTGCAGGTCGAAGAAACTTTGGCGTACTACTCGATGCTGCACCGCAAACCCATGGGCAAATATCACGTGCAGGTCTGCACCAACGTGGCCTGCATGCTGAAGGGCGGCTACGAAATCCTGGAGCGCGCGAAGAAGCGCCTTGAGATAGGCCACAAAGAAACCACGCAGGATGGCGTGTTCTCGCTCGAAGAAGTCGAGTGCATCGGGGCGTGCACCGGCGCGCCCGCGATGCAGGTCAATTACGACTTCTACGAAAACCTGACGCCACTGAAATTTGACCGCATCATCGAAGAACTCGACGCCGGAAAGCGCCCCCAACCGGAACCGGTGACTTCAGGCGCGCTGCATGACCGGAACGTCCTGGAGACGCCGCTCATCAGCCGGCGCTGGGGCATGAAGGATTCCCACAAGCTCGATGTGTACGTCATGCAAGGCGGCTACAAGGCGTTGGAAAAAGCTTTGAAAGAAATGACGCCGGAATCCATCATCGAGGAAGTCAAAAGATCGAACTTGCGCGGGCGCGGCGGCGCGGGCTTCCCGGCCGGGATGAAGTGGTCGTTCGTGCCCAAGGATTCCCCGAAAGCAAGGTACGTCATCTGCAACGCGGATGAAAGCGAGCCCGGCACATGCAAGGACCGGCCGTTGATGGAAATGGATCCGCACCAGTTGATTGAAGGCATGGTGATCGCGGGACGCGCCATCAACTCGCACCAGGGATTCATTTACATTCGCGGCGAATATCGCTACGTGCTGGACATCGTGGACGCGGCCATCGCTGAAGCCTATGGCGCCGGCTACCTGGGGAAAAATATTCTGGGCACGGGCTTTGATTTCGATTTGCTGATTCACACCGGTGCGGGGGCCTACGAATGCGGCGAAGAATCCGCGCTGATGGAATCGCTCGAAGGCAAGCGCGGCTACCCCCGCATCAAGCCACCCTTCCCCGCCGTCGTCGGACTCTATGGCGGCCCCACGATCATCAACAACGTCGAAACGCTGAGCGCCGTGCCCTCGATTATACGCGAGGGCGGCGAAACCTACGCCAACCGCGGCACACCCAAAAATGGCGGAACGCGCATGCTTTGCGTCTCGGGCCACGTCCGCAAACCAGGGATCTACGAAGTTCCGCTCGGCATGAACATGAAGAAGTTTATTTACGAAGTGGCGGGCGGAATTGCGGATGGAAAGAAATTAAAAGCGGTCATTCCCGGAGGAAGCTCCTGTCCGCTGCTCACTGCCGATGAAATCGACATCCCTATGGATTACGATTCGCTCGCGAAGGCCGGTTCCATGCTCGGCTCCGGCGGCATGGTCGTGATGGACGAAGACACCTGCATGGTGGACATGGGGCGGCGCATCATGCATTTCTACGCGCACGAATCCTGCGGCTGGTGTATCCCTTGCCGCGAAGGAACCACCTGGCTGCGCAAGATGCTCGAACGTTTTCACGCTGGCCTGGGACGCGAAGAAGACATCGATCTCATCGCCGAACTCGCGAAAAACATGCTCGGCCGGACGTTCTGCCCGCTCGGCGACGCCGCGGCCATGCCGACCATCAGCATCATGAAAAAATGGCGCGGCGAGTTTGAAGACCACTTGAAGGGACGTTGCGCTTACAAATCCGCGGGAGCGCTGGTTGGCGCAAGATAAAGCAAAAACACAAGTAGTGAAGGCCACGGGGCTCTCAGTAAGGATTCCATGCCGGATCAGAGACTCATCAAGCTGAAGATTAACGATCGCGAACTGCAAGTGCCGCAAGGCACGCTGGTCATTGAGGCGACGCGGCGCATCGGAACGGAAGTTCCGTCGTTCTGCTACTACCCTGGACTGTCTCTCCAAGCCGCATGCCGCATGTGCCTCGTGGAAGTTGAAAAAGCGCCGAAGCTGCAAACCGCGTGCACCTTGGTCGCGACCGACGGCATGGTCGTTCGCACGGATACCGAGCAGGTGCGCCAAGCGCGCAAGGCCATGCTCGAACTTCTCCTGACGAACCATCCGCTCGACTGCCCCGTGTGCGACAAGGGCGGCGAATGCGAACTCCAGGACATGACCTACCGCTACGGCGCAGACTTCAGCCGCTTCGTCGAAGAAAAAATTCACCGCCCCGAGGAAAAGTGGTCCGAGCTCGTCTACTACGACGCTCCGCGATGCATTCTGTGCTTCCGCTGCGTGCGCGTTTGCGACGAGGGCATGGACGTGAAGGCTCTCGGTGTGGGCCTGCGCGGCGCGAACAGCGTGATCATCCCGAACCGCGCCGATCACCTCGAATGCGAAGAGTGCGGCATGTGCATCGACATTTGTCCCGTGGGCGCGCTGACCAGCGGCACCTACCGCTACAAGACCCGCCCTTGGGAAATGCAGTACGTCCCGACCGTGTGCGCGCACTGTTCGAACGGCTGCAAGACCACGCTCAGCGTGCGCAATCACGAAATCTTGCGCGCCAACAATCGCGACCTCAGCGGCATCAACAAAGATTTTCTCTGCGTGAAGGGGCGTTTCGGATTCGATTTCACCACCAATAAGGAACGCATTCGTCAGCCGTTGCTGCGCCAGGGTGACCAGCTTTTCCCCGTTTCGTGGGAACAAGCCGCCGAAGCCGCCGCAACTAAGCTGAAGGCCGCGTACGACTCGGGCGGCAAGGACTCGATCGGCTTCATCGGCTCGAATCGCACTTCGAACGAAGAGAATTATCTTCTGCAGCGTCTCGCCCGCGCGACCTTTGGCACCAACAACATCGACCATCACCGCACCGCTGATTACGCAGGACTCATCACGGCGCTTGGCGAACGTGCCGCCGATTCCCTTCTCACCATGGAGCAGTTGTATCAATCGAAAGCCGTGCTGGTGATTGGGAATGATCCCACCAACCAGAATCCATTGGTGGCCTGGCAAATTCGCAGCGCTATCCGGCATTTCGGAACCAGGCTTTTCCTGATCAACGCCAATGAAATCAAGCTGAAGCGCAAAGCCCGGCAGTTCGTGAAAATTGCCGCCGGGCAAGAGCCTGCTGTTTTGAAATGGCTCGCGCATGAAGAAGGACAGCTCGCCCCGGAATTAGTCGAGCAACTCGTCCAACTGAAAGCCGCGCTCGAAGCGGAAAGCGATGTGGCCATTGTCTTTGGCGCGGAAGTTTCCGGCGCCGCCATTGCCGCTCTCGTCGCGTTCGGTTCCAAACTGCCCGGCCAGACGCGCTATATGGCTCTGGGTGATTACGCCAATTCGCGCGGCGCGTCGGACATGGGCTTGCTGCCGGACCGCCTGCCCGGCTACGCGCGTGTGGATGATGCCAAAGCGCGCGAATCCTTCGAACAACTCTGGGGCTGCGTCCTCTCGTCGAAACCCGGACTGACCGTGCCGCAAATGGTCGAAGCGGCGCGTTCCGGACAACTGAAGGTCCTGTATGTCGTAGGCGCCAATCCGCTGGCACATTTTGCCAAGCCGGACAGCGGGCGCGGCAAACTCGATCTCCTTGTCGTGCAGGATATGTTCCTCACGGAAACCGCCAAGGCCGCGGACATCGTTCTTCCGGCCGCGTCGGCTTACGAAAAAGACGGCACGGTTACCAACACCTCCGGCGAGATTCAACTTTTGCGCAGAGCCGCCGACGTGATGGGCCCGCGGACCGATTGTGACCTGCTGCGCATTCTTTCGCATCAACTTGAAAAGCAGGGCCTGGGCAAAGCCCTCCCTTACAAAACGCCCGGTGAGCTGTTCTCGGAAATTCGCAAGGCCGTGCCTGCCTACAACGTGCCTCTTGCCGGGTTGCTGACCGGCGGCGCCGAAGTGACTCGCGCGCAGGTTGCCCGCAACGGCCATGCGCCCTATGACGTTCCGGCAGGACTCATTCGCTCCGCGAACGATACGCTCTTCACTAGCGGCACGCTTAGCCGCTGGTGCACCATGATGGAATCCGTGCCGGAGGCGCATAGCTAACCGTGCATTTCCTCTTCGCTACAAGAGAAGATCTGTACATCACGCTCGCGAAAATCGGTATTCTGCTTTTCATCGTGCTTACGGTAAACGCCTATCTGACCTGGTTCGAGCGCAAAGTCGTCGCGCACATCCAATCGCGTTGGGGACCGCACCGCGTCGGCCCCCACGGCCTGCTCCAACCGCTCGCCGACGGCATGAAATTCTTCTTCAAAGAAGATCCGACGCCCGCAGGCGTGGATAAATTCGTCTACTACCTGGCGCCGCTGCTGGCGCTCGCTCTGGCGTTGACCTCCATCGCCATCATTCCCTTTGGGCCGCAGCCGCTGCATCTGCACGGCCGCGACATTTATCTCAGCATTGCTCCGCCAAACTTGAATATCGGCATCCTGGCGCTGTTTGCCATCACCGCGCTGGGCGTCTACGGAGTGGCGCTCGCCGGCTGGGCTTCGAACAGTAAGTATCCGCTGCTCGGCGGGCTGCGCAGCTCCGCGCAGATGGTCAGCTACGAATTGGCGCTCACCATGTCCGTCGTGGGCGTGCTCTTGATGGCTGGCAGCTTCAACTTGAGCGACATCATCAACGCTCAGGGGCGCCATCCGCAGTGGGGCATCTTTGGCTGGAACCTCTGGCCGCAAATTCTCGGCTTCCTTTGCTTCTTCACTGCCGCCGTTGCGGAAACCAATCGCGTGCCCTTCGACTTGCCCGAAGCCGAGTCTGAATTGGTGGCCGGTTTTCATACCGAATACGCCAGTTTCAAATTCGCCATGTTTTTTATTGCCGAATACACCAGCATGATCACCGTCTCCTGCTTGTGCACGATCATGTTTTTCGGCGGCTGGCTCTCGCCCTTCCCAGCTTCCTGGACCTTCACGCACTATTTGCCGTCGGTGTTCCTGATTCCCTTCGGCTTGTGGGTCATCATGGACGGCTTTCGCTACGAAACGATTTTCGGGCGGGTCGTTTTGCCCGCTGCGGGAACGGGTATCACTGCGCTCGGCCTGGCTTTGATCGTGTTTCCCCACATCAATGAGTTTATTCAGGGGCCGTTCTGGTTTCTTTCCAAGGTTTTGCTCTTTCTGTTCATTTACGTGTGGATGCGCGGAACGCTTCCGCGTTTCCGTTACGACCAGTTGATGGCCTTCGGCTGGAAATTGCTCTTGCCCGTTTCCATCCTAAACGTCATTCTCACTAGCTTCGTGATCCTCGCGCGGATGCAATGGGGTGCCAAATGACCGAGCCGCTCCTTGTGTTTTTCATCCTGGCTGCGCTCGCAGTGGTCGGAGCGGTCAGCCTGATTCTGCAAAGGCATCCTATTCACAGCGCGCTTTCGCTCATCGTGGTGATGGTGGCGCTCGCTGGCCTCTACCTGCTCATGGGCGCGGAGTTCGTCGCAGCCGTGCAGATCATCGTCTACGGCGGCGCGATTATGGTGCTCTTCGTTTTCGTCATCATGTTGCTGAATGCCGGTGTCGAAGAGCGCACCAGCCTTTCGAAGATGGCTGGGCCGGCAGGACTCCTGTTGGCTATGGCCCTCGCGGCTTTTGTTGCCGCAACGATTGCCAAGTCGGGCGCAAGCGTGCAGGCCGCAGCGCAAACCGGCGCGCTGTCTTCGACCAAAGGCATCTCCGAAATGGTCTTCAAGGATTTTGTTTATCCGTTTGAATTGACCTCGTTCCTGATTCTCGTGGCGATTCTGGGCGCTACGGTTCTGGCGCAGCGGGAGAAAAGTTGAGATGGTCCCAACGAACTACTACGTCATCCTAAGCGCGATCTTGTTTGGCCTGGGCGTTTTCGCGTTCATTTTTAAGCGCAACGTCATCACCGTTTTCATGTCCATCGAGTTGATGCTCAACGCCGTGAACCTGGCGTTCGTGGCCTTTAGCCAGGCGCTCGGCAAGCTCGACGGCCAGGTTTTTGTTTTGTTCGTGATCGTGGTCGCGGCGGCAGAAGCGGCCGTGGGCCTCGGAATTATCATTTTGATTGCGCGCAACCGGCAAACGCTCAACGTCGAGCGCGTGGACCTGCTGAAACTCTGATGCCTGCACATCATCCGATGCTCGAGTCTTTGTGGATTGTTCCGCTGTTGCCGCTCCTCGGTTCCGCGGTCAACGGGCTATTGGGCGCGAAGTGGCCGAATAAATACGTCACTGCCACGGCCATTACCTCAACGGGGCTTTCCTTTCTCTGCGCAGTCGAAGCCGTCCGCGAGTTTTTCCACTCCGGACAAGCGCTCTTCCACAAAGAATTCTTCACCTGGATCACCGCCGGAAGTTTCCGCGCTGGCTTCGACTTGCAGATGGACCAGCTCACCGTCGTCATGGTGCTGGTGGTCACCGGCGTCGGCTGGCTCATCCATATTTATTCTATCGGGTACATGGCCCACGAAGGCGGCTACTACCGCTTTTTCTCCTACCTTAATTTGTTCATGTTTTTCATGCTGATTCTGGTGCTGGCCGCGAATTACGCGCTACTGTTTGTCGGCTGGGAAGGCGTTGGACTTTCAAGTTACCTGCTTATCGGTTTTTGGTTCCTGAAAAAGTCTGCCTCGGATGCCGGCAAGAAAGCGTTTATCGTTAACCGCATCGGCGATTTCGGCTTCATGCTGGGAATGTTTTTGCTGTTCCGGGCATTCGGCACACTGGATTTCGCGCAGATCTTTGCCAAGGCGGATTTGTGGCCGAAAGATGCGATGGGGCACCTCGGAACTCTGACGATTGCCTGCCTGCTTCTTTTCATGGGCGCGACGGGCAAATCCGCGCAGCTTCCTCTTTATGTCTGGCTCCCTGATGCGATGGAAGGCCCCACGCCGGTCAGCGCGTTGATTCACGCGGCCACGATGGTGACCGCCGGCGTCTACGTGGTCGCGCGGTCCCACATTTTGTTCTCGCACTCGCCAACCGCAATGCTCGTAGTCGCCATCGTGGGCTGCGCCACGGCATTTTTCGCAGCCACCATTGGCTTGGTGCAGACAGACATCAAAAAAGTTCTGGCGTATTCCACCGTCAGCCAGCTTGGCTACATGTTCCTGGCCTGCGGCGTAGGCGCCTTTACGGCAGGCATCTTTCACCTGATGACCCACGCATTCTTCAAAGCGCTGCTGTTCCTGGCCGCGGGCTCGGTGATTCACGCCATGGGCGGCGAGCAGGAAATGCCGAAGATGGGCGGGCTTGGCAAGAAGATTCGCTGGACCTACGCCACCATGCTCATCGCCACTTTGGCCATTGCGGGCATCCCGCCTTTCGCGGGCTTCTTTTCGAAAGACGCGATTCTCTTCGCCTCGTTGCAGAGTAAGGCCGGGGGCCTCGTTCTCTACGCTGTCGGCTTGCTTGCCGCAGTGCTCACCGCCTTCTACATGTTCCGGCTGATTTTCCTGACTTTCAGCGGCCAGCCGCGCTATGAGGAAAAGAAAGTGCACGTGCACGAATCGCCGTGGAGCATGCGCGGACCGCTGGTGGTGCTCGCAATTCTCTCAACGGTCGGCGGCTGGTTCGCGCTGCCCACGCTCTACGGCGGGGCCGACCATTTTGCGAATTTCCTGGGGCCAGTATTTGGCGCGCGCGAAGCCGTTCAGACCGGCGCCGAAGCCGCCGCGCACCAACTCGAATTGATTCTCTCTGGAGTGGCCGTGGTAGCCGCCCTGGTCGGCCTGGCAGTCGCATACTGGCTGTACATCAGAAATCCGCGCAAAGCGGATGATTTGGCGACATCCATGAAGCCGGCCTACACCACGCTGCTGAACAAATATTACGTGGATGAGTTCTACGCCGCCGCGGTGGTCCGGCCCTTGGTCTGGCTCTCGACCAACGTCTTCTGGAAGGCCATCGACGTCGCGGGCATTGATGGCACCGTGAACGGCATCGCGCACGGAACTTCGGCAACCGGTGATGGTGTGCGCCATTCACAATCCGGCAACACGCGCAGCTACGCCGTATGGGTTGTGGCGGGCGCGATCGTGGTGCTCGCCATGATTTTCTTCTGGCCGAGCGCCAGCAAAATCGCCGTGGGCTTGGTGCGCTGATGCTTTCCGGCGGACATTTGCTCTCCGTGCTGATCTTCTTCCCCGCCGTCGGCGCGCTGGCGCTGATGATGCTGCGCGGCGACGATCACAAGTTCATCCGCTCGATCGCCATGCTTGTTGCGGTCGCGGAATTTCTCTTTTCACTGCTGCTCCTGCGCGGCGTGCCCATCGGTTCATCCGGATATCGGCTCGAAGAATTCGCCAAGTGGATCCCCGCTCCGCCCATTCACTATCACCTCGGCGTCGACGGCATCAGCATGTTCCTCGTCCTGCTGACTACGTTCCTGACGCCTATTTCGGTTCTGGCTTCCTGGAGCAGCATCCGGCATCGCGTGAAGGAATTTTTCGTCATGATGCTGTTGCTCGAAGTCGGCGTCGTCGGCGTTTTCCTTTCGCTCGACCTTTTCCTCTTTTTCCTTTTCTGGGAGATGGTGCTGATTCCCATGGCCTTCGTGATCGGCATCTGGGGCCACGAGCGCCGTGTGTACGCCGCAGTGAAATTCGTCCTCTACACGATGGCCGGCTCCATCTTGATGCTGGTCGGGATCATCTGGCTCTACAACGCGACGGGCACATTCGATTTGCCGACCATTCAGCAGATGCTGGCGAATGGCCAGTTGGTGCTCGAGCCGCGCACGGAGATGTTGCTCTTCCTGGCGTTCTTCGTGGCGTTTGCCATCAAAGTTCCCGTGTTCCCGCTGCACACTTGGCTGCCCGACGCGCACGTGGAAGCTCCCACGGCGGGTTCGGTGATGCTCGCCGGCGTACTCCTGAAGCTCGGCACTTACGGCATGATCCGCTTCTGCCTGCCGTTGTTCCCCGACGCATCGCATCGCGCGGCGCGCTGGGTCGCCGTGCTGGCGATTATCGGAATCATTTACGGCGCGCTGGTTTCCATGGTACAGCCCAACTTGAAAAAGCTCGTTGCCTATTCTTCCGTCAGCCACCTCGGTTTCGTGGTGCTGGGCATCTTTGCGTTTCAGCGCATTTCCATGCAGGGCGCGGTATTCCAGATGCTCGCGCATGGCGTTTCGACCGGCGCACTCTTCTTGCTCGTGGGCATGCTGTACGACCGGCGACACACGTTTGAGATCGGCGAATTCGGCGGGCTTTCCACTCCGATGCCGAAACTCGCCGCGTTTTTCCTGTTTGTAGCGTTGTCGTCGCTGGGCTTGCCCATGCTCAACGGATTCGTCGGCGAATTTTTGATTCTGCTGGGCACGTATCAGCGTCACTGGGGCTGGGCCGCGTGGGCTGCGCTCGGCGTGATTCTCTCCGCGTGCTACCTACTGTGGTCGTACCAGCGGGTGTTCTTCGGCGACGTTACGCGCGAGAAAAACCGCGCGCTGTCGGATGTGTCCCTCCGCGAAAATTGGATTCTCGCAACCATGGCCGTGGTCATCCTGTGGATGGGCATTGGCTCGCCATTCATTACGCGGCGCACCGCAGCGGCCACGCAAACCGTGATGGACCAAGCCGAGCCGCAGTGGGCGTACGAAGCCGCGGCGCGCGTCAGCGCGATGCCCCATGCCAAGACGGTTTCCCTGCACGTCACGCAAACCATGGGCGTAGAAAAGCTGGGAGTCCGCTAAATGTTCCCGCACGCCATCGATGTTCATCGCGTGCTGCCGGAGTTGATCTGGTGCGCCTTCGGCGTGCTGGTAATGCTCTTGCAACCGTTTGTGCGCAGCCGGCAATTCTTCACTTCGTTCGTTCACGGCGGGCCAGGCTTTTACGGGCTCGTGCAGTCGGATTTGTTCAGTTTCTTTTTCCGCCTGCTCGTCGGGAGCGTTTCTTTTCTTGTGGTGCTCGCGGCCGGGCCGTACCTGGACCGTGAACAATTGCCCGTCGCCGAGTTTTACGCGCTGCTCTTTTTCGCCACCGCCGGAATGGGCGTGCTGGCCTCCGCGCAGGAACTGCTCACCGGGTTCATCGGCTTGGAGATGAGCTCGATCTCGAGCTATGTCCTCGCGGGCTACCGGCGTGATTCGCTGAAGTCCAGCGAATCGGCGATGAAATATTTTCTCCTTGGTTCCTTCGCAACGGCGTTTTTCCTTTACGGCATTGCGCTGGTGTACGGCGCAACGGGCACCACGCGGCTTGACAAAATGGCGCTCACCGACGGGACGAGCACGCTGCTGAAACTCGGCCTGGCGCTGATCCTGATCGGGCTGGGCTTCAAAGTGGCCGCCGCGCCGTTCCAGGTGTGGACGCCAGACGTTTACGAAGGCGCACCCACGCCCGTGACCGCGCTCTTTTCCGCCGGGCCGAAGGCCGCAGCGTTCGCGCTGCTGCTACGGATTTTTGCCACGGTGCCCGCCGCAACGAAATACTGGTTCTGGGCCTTCTGGGTGCTCGCCGCGCTGACGATGTTCTCGGGCAACCTCGGCGCGCTGGCGCAAACCAACATGAAGAGGCTGCTGGCGTACAGCTCCATCGCGCACGCCGGGTATGTTCTGGTCGCGTTTGCCGCGGTCACCTCCATGGCGCAAGGGGGTTCGGAGGAAGCCGCGCCGGCCTACGCCGCCGTGCTTTTCTACCTCTTGACCTACGCGCTCGTGATGCTCGGCGCGTTCACCGTCGTTTCACAGCTTGGCGGCGCCGGCGAAAAGAATCTTTCCATCGACGACTATGCCGGACTTTCGCAGCGCCAACCGTTTGTCGCGGCAATGCTGAGCATCTACCTGCTGTCGCTGCTCGGGTTGCCCGTAACCGCGGGCTTCTTCGGCAAATTCTACATTTTCAAGGCGGCAGTGAATTCGCACCTGATTTCGCTGGCCGTGCTGATGGCCATCAACAGCGTGATTGGCGCTTACTACTACCTGCGCGTGATCGTGGTGATGTACATGCGCGAACCGAGCGCGGAAGCCGCTGCGGCGGGGCCGGTGCCCTTCCCGCTTGGCGTGAACGCTGTCCTCCTCATAACGTTTGTAGGGACGATTCTGTTCGGTCTGTACCCGAATCCGGTCATCAATCTCATCCTGCGTCGAAACCTCCTCGGACATTAGAAGGCGGTGCAAAGTCGAAAGCTAAAAGCCCGAAAAGGAAAAGCACCTCGATAGCCCCCGCCCCTGCCCACCCCCGGCATTTCGCATGAATATCAAAACCTCGCACTCACTAAATTTGATTATTGGAAGTTGTTGAAAACAAAGGGCGACGGCAGGCGCAAGAGAAGCGTGTGGCGATGGTCGGGTCGTGAGTTCGCAATCTAATGATAAAAGAAAGCGACGAACGCTTCGTGGCCGCAAAGCTCGCGGCAAGCAGGTAAGCAGAAAAGCCGCCAGGATGCCGGCGGCAGGAAAGGGGCGCAGCAGGTGCTGCGCCCACAAAGCCTACAACACAGGAAAACCAACGAATCGCGGGATAACGCGCGTCCTAGGACACCTTTAGGGCGATCATGGCCAGGGTGAAGAGCACCAGCGTCTCGACGAAGACTAGGCCGAGAATCATGGCGGCGCGAATCGCTCCGGCGGCTCCGGGGTTGCGCGCCATGCCTTCGCAGGCCGCAGACGCGATGCGGCCCTGCGCCAAGCCGCAACCAAATGCGGCAATGGCCATGCCGAAGCCGACTGCGATTCCCGAAAGAGCCTTGTTGCCCGCTCCTGCCTGCTCTTGCGCGAACGCGGCCGGGGCGAACACCGTTACCACGACAAGCAACATCAGCATCCATACCCACTGCTTTTTCATCACTGCCTCCTTATGCCGCCAGGGGGTGGTTCCCGGACACCGTGCAGCCGGGCTCACACTGGAGCGGCGAAACGAAAGCCGATTCGCGCACAAGATGCCGGGCCAAAAGCCCCGCGCTACATGAAAACCTCCAACCGGTGCGCACCAGGCTGGAGTTAACAAGGGGCGCGCTAAGCGCGCCCCTTGAACGACAAAGTCAAAACCCGATCCATGCTCTTCCGCCGCGCATCGAGAATTGCGCTGCGGTTATCACTGGGTCCTCGTTGATGGACAACCTTGCTCGAATGGGGCGCAGCATGCTGCGCCCCTACAAGGATAAATCCGAAGCTCATCCGTGCTCTTCCGCCGTGGCTAAGCCCAGGTAGACGGCGGGAAGAACGGTAAAGACGTACGCCTGAATGAAGGACACAAAAATGTGCAGCCCGATGAAAAGGATCGGGATGGTCGCCGGGAAGACGGCGAGAACGATGCCAAGCACCTGAGACTTGCTCCAGCCGAAGCTGGCGCCTCCGGCGAGCAGCCCCAGGAAAATCAGATAGATCAGGTCGCTCGCGAACATGTTGGCCCAGAGACGAACGGTGAGAGAAAGGATGCGCGCGCTGGTGCTAACGAGTTCGACGGGAAACAGCAGGATGGCCAAGATCCACCCGGCGAAGTCTTTGGGGGAACCCGCGAAGGTCAGCAGGTAGCCAAGAAGGCCGTGGCGCCGGACGCCTTGCGAGTTGAAGTGGATAAAAGTGAGAACGGCACAGGCCAGAGGAACGGTCACACTTGCGCCCGTCGGAGCTTTCAAAAAGCTACCGGGAAACACACCCAAGAGATTGCCGAGGAGCACGAATACGGAAATGGTCCCGACAAAGGGAATAAATTCGCTCGCGCCGTGTTGGATGTTCTCCTCCAGAAGGTCCTTGATGCCGAAACTCAAGGGATTGGTGAGCAGCATTTCCGCAACCTGTTGCAATGCGCCGGGCTTCTCGACGGAGAGCCGCGAGCGCAGAACGAGAGCGAGAATCGTCCCGATAATAACGACAACCACGGCCATTACCACATGGTCGGGGATAGGCAGCTCGGGGTTGCCCGGCTGGATGTGCAAGGCGGCCAGCAAGGCTAAGGCATAGTGCCCAAGGTGATGATTCACGAACTGCGTCAGCCAAGTTGGTGGTTCGTGCATTTGTCCTTACGCAGGATACAAGATTTCCCACACACTCGCCACGATGGCCGCCGCTGCTAAGGCGCAAAAACCCAAAATCAAGCTGCCAAGGGGAACGTGTAGAACGACAAAAATAACATAGACTGTGAGACCCAGCAACCCGTAGCGAAACAGGGCAGCAAGATAAGTGGTTGCAGGCACCTTCGGCTGTTCGCGGCCTTCCTGAGCTGTGGAAACGATGACCAGCGCGTCCACGGCGCGCTTCAGCCAGCGGAAGTTGAGCCACCCGAGTATCGTGCCGATCGCTAGGCCGGCGGACCAGAGGTTGTGGTGGAGCGCTGCGGCAACGGCTGCGGCTGCAAACCCGAAAAGCAAAGTGAGCCAGCCGATGCGGTGCTCGGTTTGGGCAGGGGTGTCTAAGTCCGGCACTTCAGCCCCCGTTGTTGGCGCCCAAGAGGAAGGGATTTGCTACAAACCAGCGCTGTATTCGAGATTAGCGATGAATGCCAAGCTGGGGCGCAGCATGCTCCCCGACAGAGAAGCCGCATCACTTGCGTGAGCTTCCATTGTCGCCGGCGGGGAGCCGGCGCAGGACTTCGCGCAGGCCGGCAAAAAAGCCCAGCGCGCCGAGGATTAGCGTCAGCCAGGGCTTCGTGTGCAGCCAGCGATCGAAGAAATAGCCCATCGCGGCTCCCACGGCGATCGGTCCAGCCAAAGTGAAAGGCAACTCGAGAGCGAGCGCCGGACCAGAGGCAAAATCTCTCGCTTTTTTCTTTGCCGGCGCCGCCGGCGGATTCTGGTTGGGCTTATCGTCCGAAGGCATATTGAGCAAGCCGCGTGAAGGGCTCAGGATACAACCCAGCCGCCAGGGTGACAAACGCTGCTACGCTGAGCGCCACGGCTTGCGCATTGCTCATGACGGGACGCGGCGCATCGCCGGGAGCCTTGAGCCAGGCGTGAACGACAATGCGGAAGTAGTAGTAGAGCGCGGGAACGATGTAGAGAACGGCGAAGACCGCGAGTACGGGATGTTTCGTTTCAATGAGCGCGAGGAAAATGAAATACTTGCCCATGAACCCGGCCGTGGGAGGAATGCCTGCGAGGGAAAGCATGAAGATCAGGAGCAGCACGGCGGATGAGGGGCTGCGTTGATAGAGACCATTGAGATCTTCCAGTTCCTCGCCGATGAGACCTTTTTGCCGCAACACGATGAGGATGGCAAAAGCGCCGGCAGTCATGAAGATGTAGGCAA
This sequence comes from Acidobacteriota bacterium, assembly GCA_003223245.1. Classification (GTDB taxonomy): domain Bacteria; phylum Acidobacteriota; class Terriglobia; order Acidiferrales; family UBA7541; genus Acidiferrum. The sequence goes on along the minus strand of QHYI01000118.1, from coordinate 50,564 downwards.
GCAGATAATAGCCAATGCCGGTCATGGCCGTTTTGTTTCCGGCGACCAGGCCGAGCAGCACGTAGCCGGCGTGAGAAATCGAAGAGTATGCCAGCAATCGCTTGACATTGGTCTGCGTCAACGCGGCCAGGTTGCCCCACGTGAGCGAGGCAACCGCAATTCCCGCGACAAGATACATCCAGTTCACTTGAGTACCCCAGAACACGACCAAGAACAACCGGAGAAGCAGCGCAAAACTGGCGGTCTTGGACGCAACGCTGACAAAAATCGTAACCGGCGTCGGCGCACCTTCATAAACGTCCGGCGCCCATTGATGGAACGGTACGGCCGCGACCTTGAAGAACAATCCGACCGCGACGAGGATGAAAGCGGCCGCCGCAAGGATCGTTTGATGCGCGAACAAGGAAGGATCGAGGTGCAGCGCAGCGGGATACCTTTCCGCCAGCAGCGCTTGAGCTTGAAGCCCTCCGGCGCCCGGCATCTGGCTCAACTCAATTATTCTTGAGAGGCCCGCGTCGGAACTGAAAACCAGCTTGATGTTGGAGATGTTGGTTGTGCCGGTGAGGCCATAAAGAAGAGAGAAGCCGTAAGCCAGAATGGCCGAACTAAAGGCACCGAGGAGAACGTATTTCAGCGACGCTTCATTCGAACGCTTTTCGCGGCGCAAGAAGCCGGTGAGAACGTAGAAACTGAGCGCCATGGTTTCGAGGCCCAGGAACATGACGATGAGGTCAAAGCCCGAAGCCATGAACATCATGCCGACACAGGCGAACAGCAAGAGGGCGTAATACTCACCTTCCTGTTCTTGCTCGATTTCCAGGAATTTCACCGAGAGCAAAATCACCAACGCGGTGGCGGCGAGAAAAAGCGCAGCGAAGAAAAGAAAGAAAGGATCGACGGTGACGGAATCGTGAAATCCATACAGGGAGCCGTTCGCTTCCACGGGAATTCGCAGCTTCCAAACCGTGAAGGCGCTGAAGGCGGTGCCCGCCAGGGCCAATCCGGCGTTCAGATAGCGTTCTTTAACTCCGAGCGTGAAGTCGATCAGGAGAATGCCCAAGCCAAAAAGCGTGAGCTCGACTTCGGGGAGAATGACGGCGCCATCTCCCCGGAGGTATTCGGTCAGCGCGCTGAAAATAGCAATGTGCATAGGCATTTGGCCGGTTTATTTCGCTTCCGCCATCGCGGTTGGCGCGGTCACAGGCGGCAGTTTCGCGCGCTCCATCTGATAGAAATTGGGGTTCACCTGCTCGACGATTTTCTGCACCGGCTTTTCGATGAGGGTGAAAAATGGCTTGGGATAGATGCCGATCCAAAAGGCCACAAAAACGAGCGGAACCAGCGTGGCCATTTCGCGCAGGTTCAGGTCGGGAAGATGTTCGTTCACAGGATTGGTTACTGAGCCGAACATGACGCGCTGGTAGAGCCATAGCAAGTACGCCGCGCCCAGGATTACGCCAAGCACACCCCAGGCGGCCCAGGCTTTGCTGACCTGAAACGCGCCCTGCAAAATCGTGAATTCACCGATGAAGCCGTTCAGTAGCGGCATGCCCAACGAACTGAGACTGATGATCAGATAAATCGCGGCGAAATTCGGCATCGGCGTTGCGAGGCCGCCGAATTCGGAAATCATGCGCGTGTGGCGCCGCTCGTAAAGCACGCCGACAATCAAGAAGAGCGCGCCAGTGGAGATGCCGTGATTGATCTGCTGAATTACGCTGCCGGCGAGGCCGTTGGGGGTGAGCGCAAAAATTCCCAGCGTGCAGAAACCAAGATGGCTGACGGAACTGTAAGCAATCAAGCGCTTCATGTCTTTTTGCATGAGGCAGACGAGCGCGCCGTAAACGATGGCGACCAGCGAAAGCACGATGACGATCTGGATGATGCGCGCGCGCAACACGGAGTCCACGGGCAGCAGCGGCAGAGAAAAGCGGATGAAGCCGTACGTGCCCATCTTCAGCAAAACACCGGCTAAGATGACGGAGCCCGCGGTGGGCGCTTCGGTGTGCGCGTCGGGCAGCCAAGTGTGGAACGGGAACATCGGCACCTTGATGGCAAACGCGAAGAAGAAACCCCAGAACAGCCAAACTTTCAGCGGGTCGGAAAAATGCTGCGCGGCGGCAAGCAACGTTGGAACATCAAACGTGCGCGTCCCACCCGGCGCCACCGGCGCGTAGAAGTAGAGCGCCAGAATCGCCAGCAACATGACCACTGAACCGGCGAGCGTGTAGAGGAAGAATTTGATAGCGGCGTAGAGGCGGCGGTCGCTTCCCCAAACGCCGATGAGAAAGTACATGGGAACGAGCATCACTTCCCAGAAAACGTAGAAGAGGAAGAAGTCGAGCGAGATGAAGACGCCAATCATGCCGGTCTGCAAGAGCAGCAGCAAAATGTAGTATTCCTTGGTGCGTTGGTGAATGGCGCTCCAGGAAGAAAGGATGGCGATCATCCCGAGGAAAGTGGTGAGCATGACCAGCAGCAGGCTGATGCCATCGATGCCGAGGTGATAGCGCGCGCCGATGGAAGGAATCCAGGAAACGTTTTCCTGGAAGGAGAACGGCTCAAGCCCAGGCTTCCACCAGAAAACCAGCGGGAGGGAGACCAGAAATCCGAGGACACCAAAGAGATTACCGCCGATCTTGTGGGCCAGCTCCGCTTCGCGAGGAATGAAGAGCAAGAGAGTGGCGCCCACGAGCGGCGTGAAGAGAACTGCGCTCAAGATGTGATTTGCGAAAAAGTCCATGCTTCGCCTTTCAGCGCGCTCCGCGCAACACGATATGCAGGTGTTGTTGGTAATAACCGAGTAGAATTGCCAGCCCCAGCAAAATCAACAGCGCGTAACTGGAAAAGGTTCCTGTTTGCAGGAAGCGGACCGGGAAGCTCAGCAGCTGCGTGAACTTTGCGCCAAAGTTGAGCAGCCCGTCGATGATCCACTTGTCCCACCACATGGAAAGCGTCGAGCCAAAACGCGCCAGCCAGCCGGTACCGTCCACGCCGACGCCGTCGATGACTTTGGCGTCGAATTGGCCGAGCAACGTGCCAAGATCTTTGGTGCGGTTCACAAAGAGAGCATCGTAAATCTCGTCCACGTAATACTTACGGAAGAGCAGTTTGTAAAAAGGACCCATTTTTCCAGCCACGATTTCAGGCGCAAATCGCTTGGTGCGATAGAACTCGTAGGCCAGCCAGATGCCGGCAACTGCAATGGCGATGGAGGCAATCATCAAACGATATTCCGTCGTGGAGGTTTGCGTAACCGCCTTGGCGGACTCCATCGATCCGGCGGTGGAGGTAACCGGCTCGAGAAACTTTTCGAATTGATTGCTGCCGCCCAAGGACGGGGGCCAGCCGATCCAACCACCGATGATAGAGAGCACAGCTAGAATCATCAGCGGGATGGTCATCGACCGGGGCGATTCGTGGACATGCTCTTGCGCGTGTTGGTCGGCGCGCGAATAGCCAAAAAAAGTGAGGAAGGCCAACCGAAACATGTAAAACGCGGTCATTCCCGCGGTGATGAAACCGACGATCCACAAAGCCGGGTGCCGCTCGAATGCCCGCCCTAGAATCTCGTCTTTGCTGAAGAATCCCGCGAGGGGAGGAATACCGGCGATCGCCAGCGTGGCCACGAGGAAGGTTTTCGCGGTAATCGGAACTTTGTCCCACAGGCCGCCCATTTTCTGGATGTCCTGCTCGCCGGACATGGCGTGAATGACGCTGCCTGCGCCGAGGAACAATAGCGCTTTGAAGAAAGCGTGGGTCATCAGATGGAAAATGCCGGCCGCAAAAGCACCGGCGCCGAGGGCGAGGAACATGTAGCCGAGCTGGCTGATGGTGGAGTAGGCGAGAACTTTCTTGATGTCGTTTTGCACGAGCGCCATGGACGCCGCGAAAATCGCGGTGACCACGCCGACGACGGCGACGACGTCCATCGCCAACGGCGCAAGCTGATAGATGGCATTCATGCGCACAACCATGTATACGCCGGCGGTCACCATGGTGGCGGCGTGGATTAACGCGCTGACCGGAGTTGGGCCTTCCATCGCGTCGGGCAGCCAGACGTAAAGAGGAAGCTGCGCGGATTTTCCGCAGGCGCCTACGAAGAGCAGAAGCGCAATGGTGGTGAGCACCGGAGCGCCGGCGGCAATTATGTGCTCGCTGAGAGCGCTGTGGAGCGCTTGAAGGATTCCTGAACCCGCTGCGGCATCTGCCAAACCGGCCGACGTGAATCGAATCGTGCCGAAGGTCACCGCGGTGAGCAAAATGCCGAGTATGAAACCTGCGTCGCCGATGCGATTGACGATGAACGCTTTATTGCCAGCATTCGTGGCGGACTTTCTCAAAAAATAAAATCCGATCAGCAAATAGCTGCACAGGCCCACGCCTTCCCAACCGACAAACATGAGGAGCATGTTGTTCGCCAGGACGAGCATCAGCAT
>QHYI01000118.1:0-45989 GCA_003223245.1 Acidobacteriota bacterium | reverse complement strand
TGAGTAGCATCTGCCCGGGCGTGAGCCATTCGAAAAGGATGTGCTGCACGACGCGGTTCTCGGGATCCGCGGACAACAGTTGCGTGACCGCGCCCAGCGAGTAGACGAACGACAAGCCGACGCTGCCGACGCAGAACACGCTTACGGCGCTGTTGGGTAGACGGCGACCCACCAAAAGCATCAGCGCCGCGGTCACCAAAGGGAACAGCGGGATGAGCCACAGATGCTCGAGGAAGTACCCCGTCGGCGTCATGCGAATTGTTTTCCTTGCGTTGTCATTTTGTTGCGCATCACGCTACCACTTCAGCAAATCCATTTCGTCTTCAAGAACAGTTTCGCGGTTCCGGAAGAACGCGATAATGATGCCCAGTCCCACAGCAGCTTCGGCGGCGGCATCCGCGATGATAAATAATGCAAAAACTTGACCTGCGACGTCGCCGTACAAGCGCGAAAACGCGACGAGATTGATGTTAACGGCGTTCAGAATCAGCTCGATGGACATCAGAATGACGATCACGTTGCGCCTGGTGACTACGCCGATCGCGCCAATGATGAAGAGCGCCAGTCCTAGAAACAAATAATGTCCAATCGGAAGCATGGTTCCTAGGTCCTTTTCTTCGCCATAACCACTGCGCCGATCATGGCCACCAACAACAGAACCGAAGCAATTTCGAACGGCAACAAATAGGACGAGAACAAACTCTTGGCCACTTCCTCGGAATTTGGCGGCAGCTTGTCGGCGGGAACCGCGCTGAGGACCGGCACTCCCTGGCCGGGCATGTTCCTGCTCGACCACAGCATCAGTCCTACCTGCGCCGCCAGCGCGAGCGAAATGAGCAAAGCCACCCACTTCTGCCGCGCGAATTGCATCTGGCGCACGGCAACGTCGAGGTTCACCAGCATGATCACGAAAACGAAAAGCACCATGATGCCGCCGACGTAGAGAATGATCTGCACGATAAAGAGAAATTCGGCGCGGAGTTGCAGGAAGATTCCCGCGGTTGCCAGGAGGGCGGTAATCAGAAAAATAGCGCTGTGCACGGCGTTCCGCCGCGTGACCGTCAGCACCGCGCTCACCACGGCGATGGCCGCGAAAAAATAAAAGATGACTTGATCAAGCATAAGAATCCGGCGCGGCCCCGGCCGCCTTCTGCGGCTGGCCCTTTTGCTCCAGGGCCAAAATGAACAGCGCGATGATCAACGCGATGATGGATGCGGGAATTGTGGCCAGGAGCAGCCACCAGCCATTCAGGTGGTAATAGGAACCGATAATCATGGCGATGCCGATCAGCAGCACGTTGATGATGGACAGCGGAATCAAGAAATGCCAGCCTAGACGCATCAACTGATCGAAGCGATAGCGAGGCAGGGTGAAACGCACCCACATGAAAAAGTATATGTACAAGCCCACTTTGCAGATGAACCAGAAACCGCCATGGATCCCCTCGTAGAGAGGCTTCACGGCAGCGGCTAGCGACGGCTTTACAAACGGCACAATCACGGGCGCCGCGAGCACCGCAGCTGCCGCAAAACACATGCCTGCAACGGCCAGCATGAACAATTGCTGCACGCGCACGGGTTGTTTGGGCGTGCGCGCGAGACAATAAGCGCCAACCACGACCATGAGGAGCGCCGGGAGGAAATCGAAAAAGTCCATCCCAGTGGATTTCCACGTCAGCCAGTGGGTGCGCGGGAACGGGCGCAGCCAGCCGCCGAGGAACAACGTCGTCGCCACCGAAGCCACGACAATCATGTTGGTGTATTCCGCGAGAAAGTAGAGCGACCAGCGAAAGCCACTGAATTCTGTCATGTAACCCGCTACTAGCTCGGATTCCGCTTCCGGCAAATCGAAAGGCGCGCGGTTTGTTTCCGCGATGGAGGCCACCAAATAAACAAAGAACGCCACCGGAGCGAGCAGACCAAACCAAATGCCTTGATCGTATTGCGCTTGCACAATCGAAGTGATGTTAAGCGTGCCGGCAAACAGCAGCCCGCACACCAGGGCCATGCCCGCGGCGGTTTCGTAACTCACCAGCTGCGCGGAGCTGCGCAGCGCGCCGATCAGCGAATAGTGGCTGTTGGAGGCCCAGCCTCCCAACACAATGCCAAAAATTCCCATGGCGCTGACGCCGACAACAAAAAGAATGCCGATGTTGATACCCTGCGCGATTTGGAAGGCCGGGCCAATGGCCAAACCGGCTATCGCGAGCAAAGCAGCTCCTACGGAAAGCACCGGGGCGAGCCAGAAAACGAGCTTATCCGCATCGTCCGGGATAATGTCTTCCTTGATGAGCAGCTTTACAGCGTCGGCGATGGGCTGGAGCAAACCATGCGGTCCCACGCGCATCGGGCCAAGCCGTGCTTGCATGTCCGCCATGATCTTGCGTTCCACTAGCACGACGTAGCCGACGATAAGCGGAAGAACCGCAACGATGACAAATCCGCAAATGAGCGGCGTGCGATACTCTTTCATGAATTCCATGGTGGCTTGCGTTACCGCTTGCATCAGTGACCTGTCACCCCGGCAATGAGTCTGTCTTCGTCTTCAATCCGTTATCGATCCACTTCACCCAAAACAATGTCCAGTGTTCCGATGATGGCCACTACGTCCGCTACCAGATGCCCTCGCACCATCTTGTCGAACGATTGCAAATTCACAAACGATGGCGGCCGGATGCGGACGCGATAAGGCTGGACCGTTCCATCGCTAATCACGTAATAGCCCAACTCGCCCTTGGGCGCTTCGATGGAGTGATAGACCTCGCCCGGCGGAGGCTTCAGCACTTTGCCGACTTTGGCCATGATCGGCCCGCTGGGAATGTTTTCGATGGCTTGCAGGCAAATCAGCCGCGACTGCCGCATCTCCTCCATGCGCACCATATACCGATCATACGTGTCACCGGTCTTACCCGTAGGAATGTCAAACTTGTATTGATCGTACGCGGCGTAGGGCATCGCTTTGCGGATGTCCCACTTCACTCCGCTGGCCCGCAACAAGGGACCGGTTGCCCCCAAAGCGATGGCGTCCGCCGCGGTCAAGATTCCCACGCCTTTGGTGCGGCCCAGCCAAATGCGGTTTTGCGTCAGGAGATCTTCGTAATCCTTAATGCGCGGTTCGAAGGCCTTGCAAAAACGCTCGACGTCTTTTTCCAGCGTGTCGTAGGCTTCATATTGTAATCCGCCAATGCGAAACGCGTGCGTGGTCAGCCGAGCGCCGCAATATTTCTCGAAAATTTTCAGGATTTCTTCGCGCTCGCGGAAACAATAGAACAGCGGCGTCAGCGCTCCGATGTCCAGCGCATGTGTTCCCAGCCACAAAAGATGGCTAGCAATGCGCTGAAGCTCAGTCAGGATGGTTCGAATGACCTTCGCTCGCGGCGGCGCTTCGACCATCAGCAATTTTTCAATGGCTTCGCAGTAGCCCAAACCGTTGCTGACCGCCGCAACGTAATCCATGCGGTCCACATACGGCGCGAACTGCTGATAAGAGCGATGCTCCGCAATTTTTTCCACGCCGCGGTGCAGATACCCGATCATGCACTCGGAACCGATCACGCGCTCGCCATCGAGCTTGAGCTTCACGCGCAGCACGCCGTGCGTGGAGGGATGCTGCGGCCCCATGTTCAGGATCAGTTCATCCGCACCGAGCAGCGTCTGCTGCTTCCCTGCAACGTCCGTGATGGGGTTGTTCGCCATGCCCGTTATTGGCTGCTCTTCATTGGCCGCTTTCGATGCCCAGGTTGGGAGCAAGATTCGCGTCAGGTTGGGATGCCCGGCAAATACAATCCCAAACATGTCAATCGCCTCGCGCTCCAGCCAATTGGCCGTGGACCAGACGCTCGAAACGCTGGGGACTTCCTCGCCATTGCCTGCGCGCGCCTTCAGGCGCAAACGTTCATTTTTCGCAAAAGAATAAAGATTGAGCACCACGTCGAAGCGCTTCTCGCGCTTTGGCCAATCCACAGCCGTCAAGTCCGAGAGCAGATCGAACTTTTCCTCGTCGCGCAGGTATTGCGCAATTTCCCCGAGCTTGCCGCAGTCCACGGTCAAGATCGCTTGCTTGCGGTCTTCGATGGCTTCCACAAGAGCCGTTCCAAACTTGGCGCGAACCCGTGCGACCAATTCATTGTTCAGCGGCGTCTGCAGCTGCACGGGAGCCTTTGCAGGCACAGCCGCAGCAGGCTTTGGCGGGACCGCAGCTAGAGGTGCCGCAGTTGCGGGCTTCGCCGGAGGAGTGGACCCGGGGGCGGAGCTGCTCGCGGGCTTATCGCCCGCGGGCGCACCGGAAGGCGGTTGTTCCTTGGGTTCGTCGGCCATAGACCCTGTGCAATAGCGGGCTGCAGTCCCTCTCTCTGCCACCGGCGCGCAGGGATTCCCTCGCACCGATCGCAACGCACAAAGACTCGAATTTCAAGCGTCCGCGTTTTCTAACACACGGGAAAAACCTAGTCAATCACAAGAACTTGGAGAGCGGTCGGCAGCGCCTGGAGCAAATGAGTCTCGCAGCTCACGCCCATTCCAGCGCGCCCTTTTTGTACAGCCACACGTATCCGATCAGGAGAATGCCGAGGAACACGAACATCGAGATCAGCGCGAAAAGTCCCAAGTGCGCCATCACCCACCCGCGATACAAAATCGCCCAGGGAAACAGGAACATCGTTTCCACGTCAAACACGACGAACAGCATGGCGATGATGTAAAAGCGCACGGAATAGCGTCCACGCGCGTGGCCTTCTGGTGCAATCCCGCACTCGTACGGCTGGAGTTTCGGCCCGTACGAGGTGGAATCCGGGCGAAGGAGCTTGGCAAAAACGAGCGTCACCGCCGGAAAAGCCATCACCAGCACGGCGTAAATCAAGACGGGAAGATATGCTTTGGGCACGTTTTCCTCACCGGCAGCATCCTACCACCAATTTCGTTTTTTGGGAGTTTCTTACTTCTCGAAAAGCAGTTCGCCGGCGCGACTGGTGGCTTTCACCACCGCCTTGATCAGCGTGACGCGAAGCTTGCCTTCTTCCAGTTCGAGAATTCCATCGATGGTGCAGCCCGCAGGTGTGGTCACGGCGTCTTTCAAAAGAGCGGGGTGATCGCCGGTCTCGAGCACGACACTGGCGGCACCCTTCATCGTCTGCGCCGCCAACAAGGTGGCGACGTCCCGTGGCAAGCCTACCTTAACACCGGCTTCCGCGAGGGATTCGAGGATGATGTAGGCAAAAGCGGGACCGCTTGCGGAAAGGCCCGTCACCGCGTCCATATTTTTTTCGTCTACGACCACAGTGCGACCCACGGCGTCAAACATGGCGCGAGCAATCTCCAAGTGCTCCGGCCCAGCATGCGATCCACGGCAAATCCCGGTCATGCCGCAGCCCACGGTCGACGGCGTGTTGGGCATGACGCGCACCACAGGAACCTTTTTACCAAGATGTTGCTCGATGTAACTCGTTGGCACCGAAGCTGCCACAGAGATCACCAGCATTTTCTCAGTAAGCTCAGGCGCAATTTCGTTCAATATTTCGGTGACCACTTTCGGCTTGACGCAGAGCAGGACGACTTCCGCGCCCTGCACAGCGTTGCGGTTGTCGGTCCTCACCGTCACGCCAAGTTCTTTCGTCAGCGTCGCCGCCTTTTCCCCGTGCGCCACCGTTGCGGTCACGCGCTTCGGCGCGAAGAGCTCCTGCTTCAGGTAAGCCCGGAGCAAGATGCCGCCGAGCTTCCCGGCTCCCAAAACCGCCAGTTTTTTCTCTGCTAGTTTCTGCGTCATAGTGCAAACATTCTTGACTCGAATCGAAAATGGGTCAACCGAAGATTCACGGGGAGGTAGAACGGTGGTGTTCCAAACTGCTCGCTTGTTTGAGGGACAACCGTCAAACTTCTATCCGCGCGAAGCGCCTCTGCCATTTCCGCCGCGGCGCTTCGTAAATGGGTGTTGTGGGCCGCGCTATTCAGCAGCTCCGCCACTATCCTTTCGCTCGTCGTTATCCGAAGCGGCGGCAGATCTTGCATAAATCGAAGCACTGTCGAGTGCGAGCACGATTCCTCCTTACACCCAACGAACCGCCACTGCACTTATTCAACTTACTACTCGTCGTCAAACGTCCTTTCGGTGCACCTTGTCGTACAACGCGTAGAAACGAAAGTTAGGCGATTCCTTCGCTTTTGCGTGCAACGCCGTCTGCAGCTTCTGAACGCTTGATGGGGTTATTAGACTCATCGCCAATCCTCCTGTCCTTCGCTGCTTGTTGCGTTATCTTTCAACTGAGGCCCCTTCCCTCCACCGGAATTACCCGGCTTCACCGGTGTCGGGTCGCTTCGCTCGTACTCTTCCATCCGCTTCGGCCTTCCCACAATTCCAGGCGGGTCGGCTCCTACATTGCTGGTTTCGGGGCCTGCTCGACCTTCACTCACGTTACGGCCTGCGAGCTCGCCAAGTCGCCAATGCGACCCTCTACATCAGAGTGCTCCAGCAGCTTCGTCACCTCCACTGCCGCTCCGATTGCTACCGGGTGGAGCGAACCAGTTTCCCGGGTGGAGACTTTCACTCCACTATGGACCAGCGCCTTTCTTCACGGCGCACTGGAAGTCCGGCTATTCCCAGTGGACCCTTGGATGGTCGCGGCTCTGGGGATTGTGGCGTTTTGATTCGCTCAATCGTGGCGGGCGCCGTGAAGGACTTTTACCGCATGCGGGAGGAGATGCGCCACGGCATCGAGCGACTCGGCAGCGCCTTTAGGGCTGCCCGGCAAGTTGACGATAAGAGTCTTGTGTCTGACCGCAGCCGTCCCGCGCGAAAGCACGGCCGTTGGCGTGTGTTCCAATCCTTTGCGGCGCATCTCTTCGGAGATGCCTGGCACAATTCGGTCGGCAACCGCCTGGGTGGCCTCGGGAGTATTGTCGCGCGGTCCGATGCCCGTTCCGCCCGTGGTCAGGAGGACGTCCACCCGCCCGGAATCCGCTAGCTCGCGCAATTGTTGCCGCACGCCAGCGGGGTCGTCCGAAATCTGCAAGGCCGCGGTGACCTCCCAGCCGAGCCCGCGGCAGGCGGCCACTACGGCAGGACCGGAGCGGTCTTCGCGCTCGCCTTTGGCCACGCTATCGCTAATGGTGAGAACGGCTACGCGCATGAGGAGGGAGTTTTTCAGTTTTGTTGAGAGATTGTCTTTAGCTTTTCTTTCGCGTTGTTTTTTTTCGAAAGCCGTCTACGAAGCGTCATTGAGTTGGGACGGCGTCGCGATTGGCTTCGTCCATCAGCCGCATCGCTTCCATCAATAGGCCGGTCGTGTTCTTGGTCGTGGTCGTGCGCTTCGAGGCATTGGCGGCGCTGAAATCAATCTCGAATTCTCCTGCGGTCCACAACACAACTTTATAAACCGCGTCATTGCCTTCCACGTTGCCAACTTTTGCGTCACGGCACTGGCCACCTGCAAAATAAAGCTCTCCCTGCACGCCATTGTTGCGCACAGTCAACCGGCAAGATTTTTGCCCCATCTCCAGTGACTGCATCAGATCGATCATGCTCATCTCTTCGAGCCGTCCTTGAATAACGCCTGGTCGCGAAGCGCTTTTTTGCAGTTTTTCGAGGTGCAGACGGTCGATCACTTTCTTGGCGATTCGAACCAGGTCCTTGACCAGGAACGGTTTGGTGATGAAATCCTCGATGCCGTCTACCAGCGGCCTCAAGCGCTCCTCGATATCCGAGCGGTTGGCCATGAACAAAAAAGGAATGTGGCGTGTGGTGTCACGAGCGCGCAGCTTTTCAAAAAGCTGCCTGCCGTCCAACACCGGCATCTTGTAATCGCAAAGAATCACGTCCGGAGGGGTATCGACTACTTTGAGGAGCGCGTCGCCGCCGTCTTTGCACACCTCAATCTCGCAGAAAGGCTCAAGGCCCTTGACAATCAAGTCGCGCACCAGCGGATTGTCTTCCGCCAGCAGCAATCGCACCGATTTGCCGCTCACTGTACTCATCTCGCGCGCCTCGGTTGAGCCGCCGCCCGGCGGTATGCGCCACTCTTCCCGCCCGTTTTCTCCAGCAGCACGATATCCGTGATTTCCATCCCCTTATCGAGCGCTTTACACATGTCGTAAACCGTGAGGGCTGCGGCAGCCACGGCGACCAGCGCTTCCATTTCGACACCGGTCGGCGCCGCCGCAGTCACTGCGGACCGCACTTCCACGCCATTTTTGCATAGCCGTGCGGTCACATCAATGTGTGTCAGAGGCAGAGGATGACAAAGAGGTATCCACTCCGCGGTGCGCTTGGCCGCGGCAATTCCTGCGATTCGCGCTACTTCCAGGGGGTCGCCCTTGGGGTTTTTCAGCCGACCGACGGCGTCGACCACCCGCGGCTTCATCGTCACAAAGCCCTGGGCGATGGCGGTCCGCGTGGTCACCGCTTTGGCGGACACGTCGACCATCTTCACTTCGCCCTTCAAACCGTAGTGAGAAAGCTTGGCCATAGCGCTTGGTCTATGCGGATCTACACGACATCTTTTCTTAAGAACACCGAAACACGCTCACCAGCTGCAATCTTTTCGTTCTCTGCTGGCACGAGCACGAAGCAATTCGCTCCGGCCAGGGCTGCGATGTCGCCCGAGCCTTGCCACTTCAGGGCCTTCACTTCAGGCACGCTTCCCCGCCATTCGATACGCGCCGGCAAAAAATGCGTGAGTCCCGGTCGTTCCTTCAGCGCCTCACCCAATCGTGCTTCCACCAGCGGCAAGGGATGTGCGTCCGCTCCATTCAGCAAATCGATGGCCGGGGCGACAAACAATTGAAACGTCACCATCGTGGACACAGGATTTCCCGGCAAGCCGAAGACCGGCTTGCCTTGGCAAACTGCGAATACCGCGGGCTTCCCCGGGCGAATGGCCACGGCGTCAAAGAGAAATTCTGCGCCCAACGCCTTTAGAACGCTTTCCACAAGATCGTATTTGCCCATCGAGACGCCGCCGGTGAGCACGAGAGCGTCTTCCTTGAGCCCGCGTTCGATTTTTTCTCCGAGATCCTCGACGCGATCCGCGGCATTGCCCAAAACTACAGGCTCGCCGCCCGCTATTTTAACCTGCGAGGCGAGCGACACGCTGTTGCTGTTGCGAATCTGAAATGCTCCCGGCGGCTGATCGATGGGCACGACTTCATCGCCCGTCGACAAGATGGCGATGCGCGGCTTCTTGGCGCACTGCAAATGTGCCGCACCGACTTGGGCTGCCAATGCTAACTCTGCAAATCCCAGCCGCATTCCGGGCTTCAGAATGGTTTGGTCGGCTCGCGCTTCGCTTCCCCGAGGAACAATATTTTGCCTGGCCTGCGCCGCCCGTTCGAACCGGACGAGGCCTCCCTCCCCCTTCGTGTATTCCATCATCACCACGGCGTCGGCACCGGCCGGAACCGCTGCCCCGGTCATGATTTGTACACACGTGTTGGGCGCCAACGCTTGTGTGACGGTGTCGCCCGCCTTTATTTCTCCAGTGCACTTGAGCTGCGCACCTGGCTTGACATCCTTGGACCGCACGGCATAGCCGTCGCGCGTGGAGCGGTCAAACGGCGGATACTCGCGATCCGTCTTGACTTCCTGCACCAGAACGAGTCCCAGCGCATCCCACACGCTCACACTTACGCCCGCGCGCGGTCCTCGCATCTTTCCGACCTGTTCGATTACTTTTCCTCGTGCTTCTGCAAAGGTGAGCATTCCGAGCGTATACAAGGCACCCCATCGAGGGTACCACTAGTCATGAGTCACCAGTCAGTTCGGTTCACAGCCATTTCGACAACAGCGTTGCTGCCGGAACAATCGTGGCGTCGCGCTCCGGCCCGGTGGAAATCATGCCAATCTCCACTTGCAGAAAATCGGAAATGAACCGCAAATACTCGAGCGCAGCTTTCGGGAGCTTTGCGCCGTCTTTTAAGCCGTAGGTCGAAGTGCACCAGCCCGCGAGCGCCTTGTATTCCGGCGTAACATGCTCGTACTCTTCCGCCAGCGCGGGCATCTCTTTCAGCAGCTTCCCTTTGTATTTATACCCGACGCAAACCTGGATTTCGCGTTGCGTGTCGAATACGTCGAGCTTCGTGATGGCCAGCGAATCAATCCCGTTGATCATTTTGGCGTAGCGAAGCACTTGCAGATCCAGCCAGCCGCAACGCCTTGGCCGCCCGGTCACGGCACCGAATTCTTTGCCGCGGTCGCGCACTTCTTTGGCGTCGAGGTCCGGCATTTCGGTCGGAAACGGGCCGCCGCCCACGCGCGTGGTGTAAGCCTTGGAAACTCCCAGCACATGCTTAATTTTCGTTGGCGGCACACCCACGCCGGTCGCCGCGCCGCCAGAAGTCGCGCTCGATGAGGTCACGAACGGATAAGTTCCATGGTCGATGTCCAGCATCGTGCCCTGGGCGCCTTCGAACAGGACAGACTTTCCTTCTGCCAGCGCGCCATTTAAGAGTTCCGCGGTATCGCAGATGTAGCTGCGAATTTTTTCGCCGAGCTTCAGTGTTTCTTCGACTTCCTTGGAAAAGTCGATGTCCGCGCCATAGGCGCCCTTGGCCAGCCGATTCTTTTCGGCTACCACGTGCGCGGCTTTCTTGCGAAACAGCTCAGGCTCCAGCAAGTCGCACATGCGGAGACCGCGCCGCGCCATCTTGTCTTCGTAAGCCGGCCCGATGCCGCGCGAAGTCGTGCCGATTCTGTTCGCGCCCCGAGCAATTTCGGCGGCTTTATCCAATTCGCGGTGATAGGGGAAGATCAGGTGTGCGCGGTTGCTCACGTGCAGGCGCCTGTCGACATTCACACCTGCTTTCGAAAGAGTTTCAATCTCCGCCACGAGGGCGGCGGGATCAACAACTACGCCCGCCCCGATTACTGCGTGTCGGTTGGACCGCAGAATCCCGCAGGGAATGAGTTGCAGCACGAACCGGTCTTTCCCAATGATGACCGTGTGTCCGGCGTTGTGGCCTCCGGCAACGCGCGCGATGTAATCAAACGAGCCGGACAGATAGTCGACGACCTTGCCTTTCCCCTCATCACCCCATTGCGCGCCCACCACTACAACGGATTTCATCCTGTTCCTTTTTCTCACACTCTTCCGGCCGGCCAGGGCCCACCACGGTCAATCGGGGCCGCACCCTTCCCCCTCCATGACTTCCTGAGAGGAACACCACTGGTGGGAATATGCGGAACAACCGCCTAGAATCGTACGCTGGCTGCGCCTTCTAGTGCAAGCAGCGCCTGAGTTGAGCTAGCGAGACAATTCTGCGTAGCGGAAGCAGGTCACGACATGGTCGTTGACCATGCCCGTGGCTTGCATCAAGGCGTAGCAAATCGTGGCGCCCACAAAGCGGAATCCGCGCTTCTGTAAATCCTTGCTCAAGGCCTCCGACTGCGGGGTCTTGGCAGGCACTTGTTTGTGCGTTTTCCAAGCATTCCGCCTCGCTTGGCCATCCACGAATCGCCAGACGTAATTGTCGAACGAGCCGAACTCTTCCTGCACCCTCAAGAACGCTTGCGCGTTGCCGATGGCCGCATCTATTTTCAATTTATTCCGGATAATTCCGTCGTCGCAGAGCAGCTCGCGCACTTTCTTCTTGTGGTACCGCGCCACTTTCTCCGGATCGAATCCGTCAAACAGTTCCCGGTATCGCGGGCGTTTGCGCAAAATTGTGTCCCAACTCAGCCCTGCCTGAGCACTCTCTAAAATCAGGAATTCGAACCATTTCTTTTCGTCGTGAACGGGCACGCCCCATTCTTCGTCGTGATAAGGAATGTTCAGGTCGCTTTGCGCCCACTGGCATCGCACTAAATTTGTGTCGTGGGATTTTTTCATTGGCTTATTGCAGGCGCTCGCCACACGTAGTAATGGGTCTGCCCCACTTCTTGCCATCCGTTCATCGACTGCGCCACCGCCGCATTGTTCGTCACCACTGCCTTCGCGCCAATTTCAATGAATTTGCGGAGCACTTCCGCCTTCTTAGTAGGATTTGCCGCCAAAAAACTCGGCTGATCTTTTTCCGGGACTTCCGCGATAATCTTCACGCCCGCCAGATGCGCCCAGTAAGCGCCCATCCCCGAGCCAATCGTTCCCACTTGCGTTCCGGTTGAAATCCTCATTTCGTGTAGGCCCACGGCTACCTCCCAAGGTCTGTACCCACGGTTAGCAATAACATCTCTCACATCGCGCACAACAGGCCAGGCCGTGGCTAGACATAAAGCAAGAATCACCATGAGAATCGTGCGTTTGCTGAGCGCATCTCCACCACTTACGCGAATTCGCGAACTCGAAAGAACCCACACCAGCAACATTAGCGCAAACGGGCTCACATATCTTTGTTCAACCAGGACCAGGGCGTACATCGCCAGCGCGGCGATCGAAGGGAGCCACACCAACCACATGTTTGTCCCTCCCCATTCCCATGTACCGCCCTTACCGACAGCTACGATCAGCGCCAGAAACACGACATACAGAGCGCCGCTCCTGGAAATCAGCTTCAGATACAAATTCGCGCTCCGGAACAACACCCAAAGTTGCCCTCTCAGCGAAAAATGCGGCCGGATTCCTTCATACCAATAGGAAGGGTCGTACCAAGGCGGATAGCTCCCGGCAATCGGCTGTGCAAATTCATAGATGGGAGGATCGATTGAAATTTCACGAGTCGGATGAGCTGCCCTTCCACTTCCCGGTACTTCTCCGCGCCAGTGGAGGGTCGGCACTCCGTCGATATACCGCGCATAATTGAGCCTGCCGGCATCGCCAAACGTGGCCCTGTGCTTCTCCTTTGAAAGCGCGGCCACAAGGGGCAAAGCAACCAAGACAAAGATCCCGAGAGCCAACGCAGGTCCCGCCAGCGCGCTCGAATAAGACCCCCTCGTCCTTGCAAGGAAAAACAATGCGCTGCCAAGAAACACGAAGGCAAGAGGAAACATGGCTGCCTTCGCAAGATAGGCAACGCCCAGCACCAAACCAAAAGCCCCAAACCATCGCCTAGTCCCTTTTCCCTGATAAATGCGCAGCAGAAGCGCTGTTGCCATGTACACGAGCCCCGCAACTACAATGTCGGGATTGACCATTGCCGGGCTCAACCAGAACTGGCTGCTCCACAGGAAAAGCAGATATCCGCAGATCCACAGAATCTCTTCTGGAAACCGACGGAACGCCTCCTCCAATCCGCTCTCGGTGCGCCGCACCGCAAGCAATCCCCGTAAGAAAACTTCAAAGCAAAACAGGTCGGCCAGGTACAACGCAAAGTTCACCACGTGAACCGCAGTAAATTCCCAATAAAGTGTCGGGTGAAAAAGACGAAAGCTCACACTCAAAAGGAACGGATACAGCGGGCTCCAGTATCCGTTCACCAGCGCGTGGCAGCGGCCTTGCGCCGCGGCTTCCGCCATTTCGATGTACGAAATGCTGTCGGGATTCACTTCGTTGCGGTGCGCCCATACTTGCAGCGCTCCCAGCACCATGGCCAAGCACCAGAAGAACAACCGCAGGCGCGGCGTGGGGAGCCACTTGTTTGGATGCCGTGAATCCTGCTGTTCCGCTTGCGCGTGTCCCAGCGGAATCACTCTTCCTCCGCGGACTCAATTGTTCCCCATGGATTTGGCAAGAGGCTATGCACGGTCTTGCCCGCAAGGATACTCAATAAGCGGAAACCAGCAAAAACAAAAAAGGTGGCATCATTCCTCATGGCGCCACCTGATTCCTTGTTGAATTATGCTACGTGGCGGTCGAGCGCCTTAGTGATCTGATCCTTCGGCACTGCCCCAACAATCTGCTCCACCACTTGCCCGTTTTTGAACACCAGAAGCGTGGGGATTCCGCGAATGTTGTAGCGTCCCGCCGAATTCATCGCTTCATCCACGTTCAGCTTCATCACCTTCAATTTGCCTTCGTAATCGTGCGCGATTTCCGCCACCGTGGGGGCCAGCATGTGGCACGGCCGGCACCACTCGGCCCAGAAATCCACCATCACCGGTTTGGAATTGCTTGCGGCCAGCACTTCCGTCTCGAAATTTCCGTCCGTCGCCGCTGGAATCGAATTGTCTGCCATAACCGTTGTTCTCGGCGGCTCGCCTTTCGGCCCGCCGCCTATCTCTCCTTTTTAATTAGATGTTGCAACAGGTTTTTGGTTTCTCCCTGCTTTCCCCGATCCTTGAGAGGCTTGCCCCGATTTTCCAGGGACTTGGTCCGAATTTTGCTCGTCTTGCCCCGATTCCTTGGTCTCCTCTGCGTCTGGAGCGGCTTCTACCGGCAATTCTGGAGGAATTTGCGGCGAACTTTGCGTGCCTGGTCCAGAATCTGCGGCAGCCTCTCCCATACTCGAAGCGCTCAGCCCGGAATCTTTTTCCTGGTCCAACCGTTCCGCTACTGCAGGAACTTGGCCCTCCCGCAGAGTGGACTGTCCTGCAGCCCTTGCCGCTTTCCTCGGTACCCGGCGCGGTGGCGCCTCGCTCTCTGCTTCCTTCCCGGTCGTCCCTGCTGCTACCTTCTCGGTCTTCTCGAGTTTCTCGGCCTTCGCCGCCTTTGGCGCCGTCGGCGCGAATCCCCGAGCCACTCGCGCCGCCTCATACAGGTTCGCATATTCCCTGGCCGGCCCTTTCCAGGAAAAATCCTTGGTCATGCCGTTCAACTGAATCCGCTTCCAGATGCGCTCGTCCATGTAATGATGCAACGCCTGCCGCACCGCATACAAGAGCGCTTCTCCGGAATATTCGTGGAACTTGAATCCCGTACCCGTGCCCTGCTCTACATCAAACGGTTCAATGCTGTCATCCAGCCCGCCTGTCGCCCGCACAATCGGCACCGTACCATATTTCAAGCTGTACATCTGGTTCAAACCCGAAGGCTCGTACCGCGAAGGCATCAGAAACATATCCGCCCCCGCTTCCACCTTGTGCGCCAGGACATTGTCGTACGCAATTTTCAAACCCACACGGCCCGGATACGTTGCCGCCAACGCGCTAAACAATTTTTCATATTTCCGGTCGCCCGTCCCCAGCGCCACCAGCACCAAATCTTCCTTCATCAACTCGTGCGCCTTGTCTGCGATCAAATCGAATCCCTTCTGGTCCGCGAAGCGCGACACAATCCCAATCACCGGCCGCTCCAGGTGTTCGTGCGGCAGACCGAAAGCGTCCAGCAGATCCCGCTTGCAAGCCTGTTTGCCGCTCAAATCCTTGGCCGAATAATTCGCTGCAATTAGTCCGTCTTTCGCCGGATTCCACGCGGTGTAATCCACGCCATTCAAAATTCCCACCAGCCTGTCCGCGCGTTTCCTGGCCACGCCGTCTAACCCGTGCCCGAATTGCTTTGTCTGAATCTCCTCGGCGTACTTCTGGCTTACGGTTGTCAGATAATCCGAATACATCAAACCGCCCTTCAGAAAACTCACGCTGCCGTAAAACTCGATTCCCTCGGGATGAAAAATCGTTGGCGGCAGCCCCACGCGGTCCAGCGCGTCTCGCGTGAACTGCCCGTGGTACCCCATATTGTGGATCGTGAATACCACCGGAATGCTTTTCACCAGGGGATCTGCGCTGTACGACGTACGCAGCAGCACCGGCACCAGCGCCGTCTGCCAATCGTGGCAATGAAACACGTCCGCGGGCCAAATCTGCTTCGCCACTTCGATGGCCGCGCGGCAAAACTCGGCGTACCGTTCTGCGTTATCCGGATAATCTTTCCCACCGGTCCCGTAGAGTCCCTCGCGGTCGAAATAAGCGGGATCATCCACGAAGAAGTACCGCACGCCGCCCAGCATTGCTCCATCTGCAATCGCCGGAAAGCGCAACCGCGCGCCGCCCATCGGAATCGTCAGGCTCGGAATCACCACCGCCGCCGCTTCGGTTCCGCGGTAGCGCGGCAACACTACGGCGACCTCGTGACCTCGCGCCGCCAGAGCCTTCGGCAGCGCTTCCACCACGTCCGCGAGGCCCCCCGTCTTGGAAAACGGCAGCCCTTCCGATGCCACAAACAAAATTCTCATGGATGGTTCCCGTTTACTGGATGCGCATCCATTTTACGTTACTTCCCCGTCATCGAGCCTTACAACTTTGGACCAGCCTTATGCCCAGCCGCTCTGAACAAATGAGGGTCTTTCCGAGCGTAGCGCGATTTTTGCGCTCCGGTCGGTTCTGCAGAGCGAGTAATCCTGGCTGCGCCCAAACACTGGCATGTTCGATGGGTGCACGCGCCAGAGCATCAGGATGCCGCCGCGGAGGACTTCCTCGGCTGATACGTCCCCGGAATCGCGCGCAACGAAATCGCCAGACGGTTCCACGAGTTGATTGCCACGACCGCAAAGGTTAAATCCAGGAGCTCTTTTTCGCTGAAATGCTTGCGTACTTGTTCGTACACTTCATCCGGCACGTGCGTCCGCGACACCAGCGTCACTGCTTCCGTCCATTCCAGCGCCGCGCGTTCCCTTTCGCTGTAGAACGGCGTCTCGCGCCAAGCGTTCAGTGCGTAAAGCCGCTGCTCGGTCTCGCCCAGCGCCCGGGCGTCTTTCGAATGCATGTCCAGGCAATACGCGCAGCCGTTGATTTGCGACGCGCGCATTTTCACTAGCTCGAGCAGCTTCGCGTCCAGCCCGCATTTATGGACGTACTTCTCCAGCGCGAGCATCGCCTGAAGCGGCTCTTCGCCGAATCTAGCGTGATAATCAATGCGCATCTTCATGATCTGTTCCCTTTCCTCGCGTCCCTTACGGTCGCGATGACTCTTACAGATAGATGTACTGGCTCGCGCTGCGGGTAATCTTGCAAAACACGCGCCGCAGACGCTTCTTCGCCCAAATTGGCCGGGGAATCTCCTCGCTCACTCGTAGCGCAAAGCTACGACCGGGTCCACGCGGACGGCGCGGCACGCAGGAATGTAACTCGCAAGAAAGGCAACTCCCAGCAAAAACAACGGCACGCCTACGAACGCAATCGGATCGTGCGAACCTATGCCATACAGCACATCCGAAAGGACGTGCGAAACCGCCGCGCAGGCAATCACGCCCACCAGGGCGCCGATCGCTACTGGCCGCAGCGCTTGTCGTAACACAAGACGCATTACATCGCGCCCGTCTGCACCGAGCGTCATCCGAATGCCAATTTCGCGGATTCGTTGGCACACTCCATAGGACACCACGCCATGCACGCCAATCGCGGCCAGGAGCAACGCCAGCGCTCCGAGCACTCCGGAGAGCGCCGCCACAATCCGCGACGGCACTCGCCACTCCTCTAGATTGTCTTCGAGTTTGCTCACGCCCACGATCAAATCCGGATCCAGCGCCCGCGCCGCCTCTCGAATTCCGCGGATTGTCGCCGCATCGCCGCCCTTAGTGTGTGCCAGCAATTGTAAGCGGTCTTGCTCTTCCGGTCCGGCCGGCTTGTAAAAGAACAGCCCGTCCGTCTGTCCGAGGTGCGAAGACTGCGAATCTCTCACCACACCGACGACCTGATACTCTTTCTCCTTGCGCTCACCAGCGGGACAACCCGAGCACACAACCTCCCTTAACGCCTTTCCAATCGCGTCTTGCCCCGGCCACAAACGCCGCGCCGTAGACTCGGTCACCACCAGTACTGGAGCATTCGACCGCGTCTCCACTTGCGTGAATGTTCGCCCGCGCACCATGGGCATTCCCAGCATGGCGAAAAATCCCGGAGAAACCACGTTGAACTCAAACCCTCGTAATTCCGAGTCGCCGCCGGGCGTCAGTTCCGTGCCCAAAAAACTATGGCTCAGTGGAGTCACGCGTGCTTGCTCCACTTCATCTACCCCGGGCAATGCTTCCACACGCGCCATCAATTCTCGCTGAAATGCCCGTGCCTTCTCCGCGCTATAGCCTTGCGAAGGCAAATCGAACTGTGCCTGTGTGATCCCCTTCATCTCGAAGCCCGGATCCACGGTCTGCGCAAGATACAGACCACGCATCAGCAATCCCGCGGCGATCAGTAGGACCATGCACACTGCCACCTGGACGCCAACAAGTGTGCCACGCAACATTCCCCCTCTCGCGGATTTCCCCATGAGTCCGCCTCCCTCGCCTTTCACCGCTGTACTCAAGTCCTGCCGAGCGGCATGGAGTGCGGGCGCCAGTCCAAACACAATGCCCGTAAGAGCCGTCAGCGCTAGCGAATATCCCCAAACATGCAGGTCCGGACTTACGTTCCATACCAGCTGTGGTGCGCCGAGCGGCAAGTGCGCCAGCACATAGCGCGCGAGGCCTCCGACCGACCAGAAAGCAACCAGCGACCCAAGCGTCCCGCCGAGAAAGGCGATGAGCAGGCTCTCCGTGAGCAGTTGCCGGACGATTCGCCCACGGCTTCCGCCGATGGAAAGTCGGATGGCTATCTCCTTCTGCCTCGCGGATGCCCGCGCCAGGAGCAAATTCGCCACGTTCGCGCAAGCAATAAGCAACACCAATCCCACGGCAGCCAGAACTACCGCGCCAATCCCGACGACCACCGTGCGTTCAACGGGCCTTCCCATAAATGTCGCGCGATGAATCGCCAGCGTAGTTGTTCGCCCTGGATATTGCTGGTCAATCCTCCCTGCGATTACAGCCAGGTCGGCGCGCACCTCTTCGAGCGAAACGCCAGGCCGTAGCCGTCCGAGCAGCGCCAGCCAGCCGGTGTAGTCCTCGAGAAGCAAATCGGCATCAGGTTGCAGCGCCTTTTGCATGGTCACCGGCGCCCAAAATTCGCTGGGCCAGGGATCCAGTCCACGAAAGCCCGGCGCAGCCACGCCAATCACCGTGAATTTGGCGCGGCTCAGAGAGACGCTCTTCCCCACAATCTGCGGATCCGCTCCGAACCGGCTTCTCCACAGGTCGTCGCTGAGCACCACTACGGGGCTCGCTCCCGGCGCGCGGCAATCCTCTTTTACAAAGGTCCGTCCCAGCGCCGGGCGCTCCCCGAGGACATCGAAGAAGTTGCAGGACGCGGCCTCTCCCGCCAGTTGTTTAGGGTTTTCTCCTCCCAGCGTTGCTTCCAAAAAGGGCGCGTATGCCAGCAACCCGGAGAAGACGTGATTATTTGCCCGATAGTTTTTGTACTCGGAGTAGGAAAACAAGTCCGGCTCCCCATGAACGTTGCGTCGGAACTTTCCATGGAACATTTCGTCCACACTCACGAGCTGGTTCGCTCTGGGAACGGGCAGCAGCTTCAAGGCAACTCCGTTCAACACGGAAAAAATGCCGGTGTTCACACCGATTCCCAGCGCAATCGCCAGAACCGCCACCGCCGTGAACCCCGGATTTTTCGCCAGCGTTCGCCCGCCGTAGCGCAGATCGCGCCAAATCGTCTCTAGCGACACGAAGCTCCACGCCTCGCGGCAAATTTCCTTAATGCGCGTCACATTTCCAAATTGCCGTCGCGCCGCGTAGCGCGCTTCTTTGCCGGCAATCCCGCGTTCGCGGTTCTTTGCTTCGCGCATCGCCAAGTGGAACGCCAACTCGTCCTCCAAGTCGCGATCCAGCTCCTTCCTCTTGAAGAGCGCCTTTACCCGCATCCAGTAGTTCATGACCGTCTCCCCCAATTCACCATGTGCGGTCGCCCAATTTGGCCGCGGAATCTCCGCCCCTACTCCTTCGTTGTGGCCCTGAAAGGGCCATGATTTACTCGTAGCGCAAAGCTACGATCGGGTCCACGCGGACCGCGCGCCGCGCCGGGAGATAGCTCGCCAGAAAAGCAACGCCTAGCAGAAAGACGGGCACGCCGACGAATGCAATCGGATCGTGCGAACCTATGCCGTACAGCACATCCGAAAGGACGTGCGAAACCGCCGCGCAGGCAATCACGCCAACCAGGGCGCCGATCGCGACTGGCCGCAGTGCTTGTCGCAACACGAGACTCGTCACGCCTCTCCCGTCTGCACCGAGCGTCATCCGAATGCCAATTTCGCGGATTCGTCGGCTCACTCCATAGGACACCACGCCATGCACGCCAATCGCCGCAAGCAACAGCGCCAACGCTCCGAGCGCGCCAGAGAGCGCGGCCACGATTCGCGAGGGCGTGCGCCACAGCTCCAGGTTGTCCGCCAACTTCGTCACGTCCACAATCAGGCCCGGGTCGAGGGCCCGCGCCGCGGCGCGAATCCCGTTGATGGTTGCGGCATCGCCGCCCTTGCTGTGCACCAGCAATTGCAAGCTGTCTTGCTCTCGAGGGCCTGCCGGGAGGTAAAAGAACAACCCGTCGCTTTGTCCCAACTGCGTTGCCTGCGAATCCCTCACCACTCCAACGACCCCATACTCTTTTGTGTCCGTCGGCCCGAGCCCTCCAATCAGGGTCTTTCCAATCGCATCTTGCCCGGGCCACAGCCGTCGCGCCGTGGATTCCGTTATCACCATTACGGGAGCGTCGGACTCGACCTCCGCTTCCGAGAATGTCCGCCCGCGCACCATGGGCATTCCCAGCATCGCGAAGAATCCGGGTGAAACCACATTGTAGTGGAAGCGCCGCACTTCGGTTGCTCCGCTGGGTTTCGAAACCGTGTGCATAGAACCAAAGCCCAGCGGCGTGACACGCGCTTGCTCGACATCATCGACTCCGGGCAACGTTGCGACACGTGAGATCAATTCTCGCTGAAATGCCCGTGCCTTCTCCGCGCTATAGCCTTGCGAAGGCAAATCGAACTGTGCCTGTGTGATCCCCTTCATCTCGAAGCCCGGATCCACGGTCTGCGCAAGATACAGACCACGCATCAGCAATCCCGCAGCGATCAGCAGGACCATGCACACAGCGACCTGGACGCCGACGAGTGCGCCGCGCAACATTCCTCCACTTGAGGCGTTTCGAATGAATCCGCCGCCCTCCCCTTTCGCGGCCGTACTCAAGTCCTGGCGGCGGTCAACGCCAGCGAATAGCCCCAAACATGCAGGTCCGGACTTACATCCCAGACCAAGCGAGGAACACCGTGCGGCAAATGCGCCAGCACATACCGCGCGATACCTTCAACCGACCAGAACGCCAAAAGCGATCCCGCCGCTCCGCCAAGAAACGCGAGCAGCAGGCTTTCCGTGAGCAGTTGCCGGATGATTCGCCAACGGCTTCCGCCGATGGAAAGCCGGATGGCAATTTCCTTCTGCCTTGCCGATGCCCGCGCCAGGAGCAAATTCGCCACGTTTGCGCAAGCAATAAGCAACACCAATCCCACGGCAGCCAGAACTACCGCGCCAATCCCGACGACCACCGTCCGTTCTTCCGGCCGTCCGAGGAAGGTTGCGCGATGGATCGCCAGCGTAGTCGTCCGCCCTGGATATTGCTGGTCAATCCGTCCTGCGATTACACCCAGGTCCGCGCGCACTTCATCGAGTGAAACGCCGGGCCGCATGCGTCCCAGCAGCGCGAGCCAGGAGGCATTGTCTTCTTCCAACAGATTCTCTTCCGGTTGCAGCGCCTTCTGCATAGTCACCGGCGCCCAGAACTCGCTCGGCCATGGGTCAAGTCCACGAAAGCCCGGCGCAGCCACTCCAATCACCATGAAATTCGCGCGGTTCAGGGAGACGCTCTTCCCCACAATCTTCGGATCCGCTCCGAACCGGCTTCTCCACAGGTCGTCGCTGAGCACCACTACGGGGCTCGCTCCCGGCGCGCGGCAATCCGCCTCCACAAACGTCCGCCCCAGCGTCGGGCGCTCTCCCAGGACATCGAAGAAGTTGCAGGACGTTTCGGCTCCCGTCAGTTGCCTAGGGCTCTCCCCGCCCAGTGTCGTTTCTTGCAAAAATGGGGCATACGCCAGCAGGCCGCTGAACACGTGATTGTTCGCCCGATAGTTCTTATATTCCGGGTAGGAAAACAATCCGGGCTCGCCGTACAGGATGCGCCGGGAATGGCCATGGAAGATCTGGTCGATGCTTACGAGCTGGTTCGCTCTGGGAACGGGCAGCAGCTTCAAGGCAACTCCGTTCAACACGGAAAAAATGCCGGTGTTCACACCGATTCCCAGCGCAGTCGCCAGAACCGCCACCGCCGTGAACCCCGGATTTTTCGCCAGCGTTCGCCCGCCGTAGCGCAGATCGCGCCAAATCGTCTCTAGCGACACGAAGCTCCACGCCTCGCGGCAAATTTCCTTAATGCGCGTCACATTTCCAAATTGCCGTCGCGCCGCGTAGCGCGCTTCTTTGCCGGCAATCCCGCGTTCGCGGTTCTTTGCTTCGCGCATCGCCAAGTGGAACGCCAACTCGTCCTCCAAGTCGCGATCCAGCTCCTTCCTCTTGAAGAGCGCCTTTACCCGCATCCAGTAGCTCATGACCGTCTCCCCCAATTCACCACGTGCCGTCAACCTGATCGAAGCGAGAACTTCCTCTCTCCCCGCGACTTTCCCACTGTCAGCTTGCTCGAATTGCGAGTTCCCAATTTCGATTTTTGAGTTTCCATTTTCCACTTCACGCCGTTTGCATCACTCTTGCGATCGCCCCGGACATCCGCCGCCAATACTCGGCTTCTTCCGCCAACTTCTTCCGCCCGGCGGCGGTCAGCGAGTAATACTTAGCCCGCCGGTTGTTCTCCGACGTGCCCCACTCCGCAGCCAGCAGCCCCTTCAGCTCCAACCGGTGTAGCGCCGGATACAACGCGCCTTCTTCCACGTGCAACACGTCGCTCGAGCTTTCATGAATCCACTCCGCCACGCCGTATCCATGCTTCGCACCGCGCGCCAGGGCCTTCAGCACAAGCATGTCCAGCGTCCCCTGTATCAGATCACCCTCTTTTTCCATGCCCTCTCCAGCAGACCAAATTTTGGCTTTCCCGTTCTGCCCTACTGCCCGCTCCCATAACCCCCTTAGGGAACCACTATACACCCCTAAACGTTTCAGGGGATCATTTTGTTTCAGCCGCCACGAAGATTCTTGCAGCAGCACCCACATCGATCGCCTGCTGCTACACTGTTTTGCCCATGCCTCGCCAGCGCCTCGGCCAGCATTTCCTCGCGGATCTCGACTGGCGCGAGCTGTTGGATCGAAATTGGCGCCGGCCACGGCGAAATGACTCGCCACCTGCTCGCCGCTGGCGGTCAAGTCACCGCCATCGAACTAGACTCGTCGCTCGCCAGCCGCTTGCGACAACTCGCGAAAGAATTTCCGCGCCTGACCGTTGTCTCCGGGGACATTCTAAAAACGGATCTCGCCGCCCTCGCTTCCGGCCGCCGCATCCGTCTCTACGGCAATCTTCCCTACTACATCACGTCGCCGATCCTGCATCACCTTTTCGCCTTCGCGGCGCTCATCGACGAAATGCACTTCGTCATTCAGATCGAAGTCGCTGCGCGCCTCGCTGCACAGCCTGGCTCGCGCGATTACGGCTATCTCTCCGTCGTCACGCAGTTCTACACGCGTCCTGAAATTGTTTTCGAGCTTCCTCGCGAAGCGTTCCAGCCTCCGCCAAAAGTAACCTCAGGTCTGGTTACGTTGCGCCTCCCTGGCGAACGCGCAAAGCTCGCGATCGAGGATGACTCCCGTTTCTTAAATTTCGTAAAATTGTCTTTCTCGCAGAAGCGCAAAACGCTGGTGAACAACCTGCGGTCTCTGGCCAAGCCCGAAAGAATTCGCGCCGCCCTTGCCTCGCTAAGCCTTCGCGCCGACGCCCGCGCCGAGCAGCTTACCGTCGCGCAATTCGCCGCTCTTCACGCTCTACTGGAAGGTGGTTGATGAATGTGCGATCACCGCGCTCACAAAACGGTTTCAGATTCTTTCTTTAGCGCCGCTACCACGCGGTCGGGATAGTCACTCATGATGCCGTGTACGCCTGCCTCAATCAACAGCCGCATGTGTGCGGGATGATTGACGGTCCAGCAGACAACCGGCAAGTCTTGTTTTCGCGCTTGCTCGAGCAGCGCAGGCGTGACCAGGTCTCCCCTCACCACCAGTTGCCGCGCGCCAATCTCGATGGCTTTCTCGATCGGTTCTTCGAACTGCCCGTCGTACAGCAGCCCGGTCATTACCGTGGGCTCGATCTTGTGCACATTCAGCGCAATCGATGCGTCGAAAGAAATCACTACCGCGCGCGGAATTTCTCCCGACTCGCGCAGCGCGGCAATTACGGCGTGCTCCCCGCCCCAAGCGCCGCTGGGCTTCATCTCCAGGTAAAACACCACATCATTTTTTTTCGAGAACTGGAGAATTTCTTCCAGAGTGGGAATGCGCTCGCCGGCAAACTCGCTGCCGAACCAGCTTCCCGCGTCAAGTTCGCGCAGTTCCGCGAGCGCCAGCTCGTGAACCGAGCCGCGGCCGTTGGTGGTGCGGTTCACTTTCTCATCGTGGATAGCCACGAAATGCGCGTCGCGCGAAAGTTGCAGGTCCGTCTCAATGAATGTAGCTCCCAGCGCCACGGCTTTGCGGAACGCCGCCATCGTATTTTCCGGCGCGTGTCCTGAAGCTCCGCGATGTGCAATCACCAGCATGTCGCAGCTTTCTCCGTTCGCAACCAACTTCCCTCAACGCCCCCCGGGGAAACAGCAGCCTCGGATTGGCATCTCCCGAAACGCCATTCCAGTAAGTGGCGCGCCATAAAAACCAGGCGGTACGCGAGGACCATGTTAGCACCCAATCGCCAACTCCTCCCGTGCACCTGTTTGGCGTTCACCCGGAATCTAACGAACCAGGGGATCCTACAAGCCGGACGAGGGGGAAATCATGCGCAAGGGGTTCAGGTCCCTGGTGGCTGGCCTGCTGCTCGCCGCCTCGAATGAGACGGCAACTTGCTGGGCGGCAGGCTCGCAGCAGAACAAGCATCAGCGCAGCGAAGCGCTTTACCGACAACGGCTAATCAAACAAGTGCGCCATCAACTGCTCATGCTGCCCTGGTATTCGGTATTCGACAATCTCGCGTTTCAAGTGGACCTCGACAAAGTGACACTGATCGGCCAAGTGACTCGTCCGGTGCTGAAATCGGACGCGGAAGCCGCGGTAAAAAGGATCGAGGGAGTCGCCACGGTGGTGAACAAAATCGAGGTGCTTCCTTTATCGCCGATGGATGATCAATTGCGTCGCGCCGAGTTTCGCGCCATTTACCGCGAGCCTGGCCTCCAGCGATACGGGCTAGGGGCGGTGCCGTCCATTCACATCATCGTGAAGAATGGTCACGTCACGCTGGAGGGCGTGGTCGACAGCGAGATGGATAGAAACGTGGCCAATATACGCGCGAATCAGGTTCCGAATGTGTTCTCGGTGAAAAATAATCTGGCTGTGGCGCGGAGTTCCAAATAGACGAGAGTTTCCGCGTTTCGCCAGTAGAAAGGCCTTAAGAGCATTCGACGGAATAAGGCTCACAGCCTGCCCAGCCGAGACAGAGGCCGAAAAGCCTGACAAGCTGTGCTAGGCGCGTGGAAACATAGTGCCGTCGGCGAGGAAGCCGTCGCGGCGCAGCGAAGGATCCGACGTCCCCGGAAACGCGTAACTGATGCTGGTGGAATTCTTCATAACCGCGGCGAAGGCGGTCATAAACTCATCCATTTCCGGCTGCGTGCCCACGGTGATGCGCAAATGGGTCGGCCAAGCCGGCCAGATGCGGCCGATAAACACCTTTCTGGCCGCCAGCGCGTCAATGACCTCTTTGGCCGGGCGTCGGGCATCCACCAGGAATAGCCCTGGCTCTTCAACCAATCGAACGTCTTCTCACGAATCGTCGTGTTGATCTGTTTGCGCTCGGGCACCAGATGCTCGTGCCTGAGGCTCGCCGATGCTGCGACCAGCGCGGTGATGGGCATGGCGCTTCCGCCGCTCCGGGGAATCAATCTCTCGAGCAAATCGGGACGCGCGATGGCCGCGCCGCAGCGAATGCCGGCCATTCCGTAAATTTTCGAGAAGGTGCGCAGCACGACGATGTCCTTGCCGGCTTTGACCAGGTCGATGGCCGTGGCGCTTAGGTCAGCAAAATGGATGTAAGCTTCGTCGACGAGCACGATCGAGCCCGCCGGTTTTTTGGCCAACAATTCTTCGATGGCGGAGTGCGGCGTGGGCGTCCCGGTGGGATTGTTTGGTGTGCAAACGTAGAAAAGGCCGGCGTCCGGCGCGGCGGCCAGCATGGCGGGAATGTCGTGGGCGTAGGTTTTCGTCAGCGGGACCGTGACCACCCGCGCGCCAGACAATTTGCAGGAGTGCATTCCGGATTCATAGCCCGGGTCGGCGGTGACGTAGCTGCGAGTGGGCGAAGTAAACGCCATCACCGAAAAATGCAGCGGCTCGCTCGAGCCCGGGAAAATCGCGACGTATTCCGGCTTTACGCCGACCGACTCCGCGAACTGCTTCGTGAGTTCCTCCTTCAGCCACCAGCAATAGCGCCCGCCCTCCGGGATGATGTCGGCGAGGGCCTTTCTGGCCAAGTCGCATGGCCCCAGAGGGTTCTCGTTGGCGTTGATGACCACCGAGCCCGGCGGAAAGTGTTGCATATCGCGGTCGACGGCCGCAGCGGCAGCGAGCATTGGCTCGGTCATGATGCGGAAAGTGGAAGCAGCGGCGATAGCGGCGGACCATTTCAAGAAAGACCTGCGGGAATCGTTGGTAAGCGCCGTGTTCTGGCTCATGCGAACCTCCTGGAGGAGCGACTGGGGTTCTGCTTGTAGGCAACCACTATAGCACTGAATCTCGCGTTTCAGGAGGATTGCGGAGCCGGCGAGGCGGAGCCCGTGTCTTTGGCCGCACTCCGGTTACGTCTTAAGTTTTGACGACAAATAGCGGATAGATTCGGTAGGGGCCCTTAACCTAGACTTTGTATGTCGGGGTGACTCGTTTTGGTGAAAATGAGTGAGGATTACTATGGCTGAGGCAGCCTGCAAAACAAAACAAGCGCAATCGATCGCAGAGCGCATCGACGGGCTCGACTGGGAAGGCGCGAGCGACTCCCTTTCCGAACGCGGCTATGCGGTAACCGCGCCAATTCTCTCGTCAGAGGAGTGCGCTACGCTCGCCGCGTTGTATGCCGACGAAAGCCGCTTCCGCAGCCAAATCGTGATGGAACGTTACCGCTTCGGTATCGGAGATTACAAGTATTTCGCCAACCCACTGCCCGAAATCGTCGCCTGCCTGCGAACCAGCGCTTATCCGCATCTCGCCAAAGTAGCCAATGAGTGGGCGCAAAATCTCGGCGACAACCGCTCGCGCTTTCCCGCCGAACACGTGGCGTTTCTAAGAATCTGCCACAAGGCGGGACAGAACAAACCCACGCCTCTTCTGCTGCACTATGAAGCGGGCGGCTACAACTGCCTGCACCAAGACATTTACGGCGAAGTCGCTTTTCCTTTACAGATGGTTTTCCCGCTCGGGCAGCAAGGCCGCGACTGGGAAGGCGGCGAATTCCTGCTGGTTGAACAGCAGCCGCGGGCGCAATCCAAAGCCGAGGTGGTGCATGCTGACCAAGGCCAAGCGATTATCTTCACCACGCGCTACCGCCCGGTGCGCGGCACGCGCGGCTACTATCGCGTGAACATGAAGCATGGAGTCAGCCGTGTGCATCGCGGCAGGCGTTACACGCTCGGCATCATTTTCCACGACGCAAAATGATGCAGAACGGGAGCGGAAATTGAGGAGAGATCAGAAAAAAAACGGCACAAGGGGAGAGATTGCTCTTGTTCTCTGTGCGCCTTCGCTGATCTCCGGTCTCTGATCTCGGCTCGTTCATCTTACTCGTGGCCCCCGGCCAGTTCGCGCACAATGGCCCCCACAAAATTCTTCGCGTCACCAAAGAGCATCAGCGTCTTGTCCATGTAGTACAGCGGATTTTCGATCCCCGCAAAGCCCGCGCCCATGCTGCGCTTGATGACCATCACCGTGCGCGCCTTGTCCACGTCCAGAATGGGCATGCCAAAAATCGGGCTGGAACTGTCTGTGCGCGCGGCGGGATTGGTGACGTCGTTTGCGCCGATCACAAGCGCGACGTCGGTCTGCGGGAATTCTCCATTAATCTCATCCATATCGAGGAGCTTGTCGTAGGGAATGTCCGCTTCCGCGAGCAGCACGTTCATGTGGCCGGGCATTCGGCCGGCAACAGGATGGATACCGAATTTCACGTCAATGCCGCGCTTGGTGACGCCGTCAAAAAGTTCGCGCACTTTGTGCTGCGCCTGCGCCACCGCCATGCCGTATCCGGGGACGATAACCACTTTGTTCGCGGCGGCGAGAATTGCGGCAGCCTCTTCAGGCGTGGCGCTGCGAACCGTGCGCTCTTCGGTGGCTTTGCCGGCGGAGACTTGCACTTGGCCGAAAGCGCCGAACAGGACATTCGTGAAGGACCGGTTCATGGCTTTGCACATGATCACCGAAAGAATGAAACCGGAGGCGCCATCAAGAGCACCGGCAACGACGAGGACTTTGCTGTTGAGCACGAAGCCTAACAGAGCTGCGGAGAAACCGGCATAGGAGTTCAAGAGCGAAATCACCGTGGGCATATCCGCTCCGCCGATGGGAGTGACCAGCATTACGCCGAAAAGCAGCGCGACGAGGATCATGGCCTGGAAAAGATGCGTGTATTCCGGGTGAACCATGAGCATGAGCATGAGAACAACCGCAGCGCCAAGAGTGGAAAGGCTAACGACGTTTTGACCTTTATAGGTGATGGGACGCTGCGGAAGAATTTCCTGGAGTTTCCCTGCGGCGATCAAGCTGCCCGTAAAGGTGAGCGATCCGATGATGACCTCGAGGCCGATCTCCAGCATCTCGAACTTGGTGAGATGCGGCGTACCCACGTAATACTCCCCGATGCCGATGAGCGCTGCGGAAAGGGCGCCAAATGCGTGGCTCAGCGCCGTTCGTTGTGGAACGGCGGTCATCTTCACCAGCCCCAGGGGAATGCCAATCGCCGCGCCGATAATCAACGTGATGATGATCCATTTGTAGTGCGTGACCTGGGGATCGAAAAGCGTGGCGAGGACCGCCACGCCGGAAGCGATTTCGCCGATGAGCACGCCACGCATGGCCGACACCGGGGAACTGAGCCATTTCAGCGCGAGGATGAACCCGACAACTGCAGCGATATACGAAAAATCAATGAGCTGCTGCATGGCCACCGCGCTCATGGCTTTTTCGCTTTGCCC
The DNA here is from genome assembly GCA_003223245.1 of Acidobacteriota bacterium. Lineage (GTDB taxonomy): Bacteria > Acidobacteriota > Terriglobia > Acidiferrales > UBA7541 > Acidiferrum. The sequence goes on along the minus strand of QHYI01000118.1, from coordinate 16,995 downwards.
GCGCGGAACATGTGCAGCATGCGGTCGGTGATCAGGAAGCCACCAACCATGTTGCTGAAGGAGGCGGCTACGGCGATCAAGCCGAGCAAAGTGGAAAGCTTGGTTTCATGCCGGCCCGCGATGATGATCGCTGCGACTACAACGATGGCGTCGAGCGCGTTGGTCAGCGACATCAACGGCGTGTGTAGCAGCGGAGACACCCGTTTGATCAATTCGAATCCCAAAAACCCCGCGAGGATGAACACGAAAAGACTGGAGATGAAATCAGCAGGCATCCCTTCCTCCTTACGCTTTGGCCACCAGGGCAGGCAGAGAGAAAAACTCCCGCACGCGGGCGTTGAAGACTTCGCCATCCTTTGTAAGCAAAGTCTCGCGGATAATTTCGTCCTCGAGATTCACTTGCAGCTTACCGTCTTTGACCAGATGAAGCAGGAAGGCGCTGAGGTTTCGCGCATACATTTGGCTGGCGTGATAGGGAACACTGCTCGCCAAATTGAGCGTGCCGATAATTGTGACGCCGTGCTCCACAATGATCTCGGCCGGTTTGGTGAGTTCGCAATTCCCGCCGCGCTCGCTCGCGAGGTCTACGATCACCGAACCCGGCGCCATGCTCGTGACCATTTCCTTAGTCACCAGCAACGGCGGCTTTTTCCCGGGAATCACAGCAGCAGTAACAACCACGTCGCTGTCCGCAACGGCCTTTCCGAGCAGTTCGCGCTGACGCTGATAAAAAGTCTCGTCCTGCGCGCGCGCATAGCCTCTGGCATCCTGCGCATCTTTCGCTTCGATAGGAAGCTCCACAAAGCGTCCGCCGAGGCTTTGGACTTGCTCTTTGGCGGCAGGCCGTAAGTCGTATGCCGACGTCACCGCGCCGAGCCGGCGCGCCGTGGAAATGGCCTGCAGACCAGCCACCCCTGCGCCGATGATGAACACGCGCGCGGGAGTGATGGTTCCCGCGGCGGTCGTCAGCATCGGAAAAATTCGCGGCAACCTGTCGGCGGCAAGAAGGACCGCTTTGTAGCCGCAAATTGTAGCCATCGAGGAAAGCGCGTCCATGCTTTGCGCGCGTGTGGTTCGCGGCATCAGCTCCACGGAAAACGAATTCACTCCCTTGGAGGCAATTTCCTGAATGGTCTCAATCGAGCCCAGCGGCCTCAGAAACCCGATAAGCACCAGGCCCTTGCGGTACAGCGGAACATCGGCTTGGCCAGTCTTGTCGTTCGAGCCATAGCACAAAACTTGCACAACGATATCCGCGGCGCCGAAGACGTCGGCGCGATTCGGTAGAATCCTGGCGCCCTTCGCGGCATATTCCGCGTCGGGATAGCCTGCGCTGGCGCCGGCGCCCGCCTCGACCACCACTTCCAAACCTGCTTTTGTGAGATTCGGCAGCGCTAAAGGTACTAACGCCACGCGGCGTTCATCTGGAAAGCTTTCTCGCGGAACGCCCACAATCATGAAGTTTCCTCCAAGACCATAACCACCCTCACCTGCTTATGGGATTACACACTATCGAAGAGACGCACCCAAGCGAGCTCAATCAGAGGCCTGCCCCACCCGCCCAACAATTTTCACCTCAAAGCATACACTCTTCGCGGGCGTTTCGTTAAGGGCCGCGAAGATTTGCTGCGTCGAGTTATACTCACTGGGTCGAGGCAATTTGGAATGCGGCAGCCTTGCTGCCAGTTTACCCGACCACTGCTCGTCTTTATTTGGCGAGGTTTAATCAAGTATGCGCTCGTTCCATCGGCTCTCTCTCCTTCCTGCGATTTTTGCTGGCGTTTTGCTCACGACTTCGCTCCTGGCCCAAAACGGCAACTTTCTGAAAGACTTGGCCGCTTGGCGTACGCAACACACAGCTGATTTGTTAAAGCCCGATGGTTGGCTATCGCTCGTTGGACTCGAATGGCTGCAAGCCGGGGATAATAGTGTTGGTTCCGCCCCTGACAATAAAATCCGCCTCGCGAAAGGACCAGCCCATCTCGCCGTGATTCATCTCGAAGGAGATGCTGTTACGCTCGATCCGCCGGCGGGCGGCTTCCCTCAAGATTTTCTTGTAGCTGGCGCGCCAGCAAAGCGGCAATCGCTTCGCGCGGAAGGCAACAAAGACAAACTCGCCCCGCGCATGATTATCGGCACTCTCAATCTGTACGTGATTCGCCGCGAAAATCGCTTTGCTCTCCGCGTCAAGGATGCTCAGTCACCCTCGATCACCGGATTTCATGGCCTCCAGTGGTACCCGCCAAACGAGGCGTATCATGTCACCGCAAAATGGGTTCCCTACACTCCGTTCAAGACCATTACACTCGCTACTCTTGTCGGCACCAAATACGAGCAACCTGTCCCGGGAGTCGCGGAATTTGTCCTCGCTAGCAAGACTTGGCGCCTCGAGCCGGTGCTGGAAGATCCGACCGTGGCAAAACTTTTCTTTATTCTTCGGGACACCACGAGCGCGACCACAACCTATCCCGCATGCCGTTTTCTGTACACCTCTCTCCCCACCAACGGTCTCGACAAGCCCGGCGAATTGGTGCTGGATTTCAACCGCTTGGAAAATCCCCCTTGCGCCTACACGCCATACTCCACCTGCCCGCTGCCGCCTGCCGCCAATCGCCTTCCGATTCCCCTGCCTGTCGGCGAGCTCCGCTACCACGAATAAAGCCACCCTCTGAAGTCGGATGTCGGATCTCCGATCTCTGCTCTCTGTTGCGCGTACTTGTTTTGAAAATTGCATCTTGCTAGCGGAAAATGGTGATATAGGCAAACATGGGCTCTGCGAACTCCAAATTGGATGGGTCCAACCACGATTCCCCGGCGCGCGAAAAGCTTATCGCCCTCCGGCTGGCGCTTCTTCGCGTGCACAAAACGCTTATCGAGATGGAGCGCCGAAATTACGAGCGGGAGCACGGCCACGTCAAAGCCGGCGAGTTGTTCCGCCTGGTCGTAGACCACGCGCAATTTGCGTGGCTTCACAACATTTCAGAATTTGTTGTGCGTATCGATGAATCTCTCGCTGCAAAGGAGCCCATCACGCCTGAATACACCAGTGTGGCTTTCTCGCTGGCGCGGAAAATGTTTATGCCGACCGAATCCGGCGATGGGTTCCAGAAAAAATATTTTGACGCGATTCAAAATGACCCGGCCGTGGTGATCGAGCATGCGGAGTTGGCCCGGCTCTTCAACAACGAGCTGCCGGACTCCTCGGGTGCTTAGCGCTGGCGAACTATTGATAGAATTTTGCGCTTCGGAAAAGCTATGACCGCAGCGGGAAATCTTTGATCCAAGGGGTGCGCGTGGAGCTAAACCTGGACGATGTAACTGTCACGCACAAGGAAGAAGCCCATCGCTTCGAGGCCACCGTGGATGGCCTGCGCTCTCTCATTACTTATCGTCGCTTCCCGGATCGTCTCATTTTGCGGCACACCGAAGTGCCTGCTCCGCTCGAAGGCAAGGGGCTCGCCGCGAAACTGACGCGCGCGGCGCTGGATTTTGCGCGCGCCAATCATCTGAGAGTGGTTCCTCTGTGTCCTTACGTTTCCAGTTACCTGCGCCAGCATCGCGAGTATCAGGATTTGCTTTCCGAAGACGATCTTCAGAAAGTTCTGACGCGCGGAAGCTGACTTCGTATGTCCTCGCTTCTCCCTTCCCCGACGGCCGCCCTCAAAGAATCACATTCGGGAATTTCCATCCGCCGCGTTCGCCGCTCCGAACTTCCCGAAGACACTGTCGAGCTATCACGTTTTCTGATCGGCAAAGTCGTGGTGCACGAACTTTCGTCCGGGCGCGTCAGCGGCCGCATTGTGGAGGCCGAAGCTTATCCTCCCGGCGATCCCGCCGCGCATCATTTTCGCGGACCGACGCCGCGCATCCGCTCCATGTATCTGGCTCCCGGCCACGTTTATGTCTTTTTCAATTACGGCAACCACTTCATGCTCAACGTGGTCAGCGAGCGGCCGGAAACCGCCGGAGCTATTTTGATTCGCGCGCTCGAGCCGCTCGAAGGCATCGAAATTATGCAGCGCCACCGCAAAACCACGAATCTGCTGGACCTCACGCGCGGCCCGGGCCGCCTCGCGCAAGCGCTGCAAATCGACCGCCGCCACGACGGCGTAGATCTGTGCGAGGACACAAACCTTTGGCTGGGCGAAATCGACCATCCCTCGGGTCCCATCGGCAAAACCGTGCGCATCGGGATCAGCCGCGCCGCCGATAAGCGGCTTCGCTTTTTTGAACGCGGCAACCCTTTTGTGAGCGGCCCTAAGCGGCTTCTTCAACCCGCCCGCAAGCGCCGTAAGCCGCGCTTGCGTTCTCGGTAATGCGGAATGAAGCGAAATCCAAAAGAATAACGTCTAGTGTCTTTGGGCACTTCTTTACTCATAGGTTCTTGCCCACAGGAATACTCGCAATAGCAACCATTTCGTGCCAGAATAAATTCGGGCGAGCGCCTTGGCGCTGGCGCCTGCAAAATTTCAAGTCTCGGCGCCCCAGCCCCGTCCAAGACGCCACCATGCTCTCGAAGTCTAACCGGTCGGATGCACGTGTCCACATTCTCCGGTAGCGAAGAATTTCCGGCTTGAGGTGCAATGATGAGTTTTTCCTGGAAACAATACGAAAGCCAGGTAATCAACAATACTTTTCCGCTGCAGCAGTACCTGGGGGGCTCCAGCGAATCCGCCGTTTTCCTCACGCAACTCGCTGGTCCACAATCGTCTAAAGCGGTCGTCAAGCTGGTTCCCGAAGGCGTATCGGTTGACGCGCAACTTTCTCTTTGGCGCCGCGCCTCCAAGTTCACGCATCCCAATTTGCTGCAGTTGTATCAGGGCGGCCGCTGCCGTCTGGCGGACATAGACCTTCTTTACGTGGTCATGGAATACGCCGAAGAAAATCTCTCCGAAATTCTCTCGCAGCGCGCGCTCACTCCTGCCGAAGCACGTGACATGCTCGGCCCGGTGCTGGATGCGCTGAGCGACTTGCACGGTCAGGGCCTGGTTCATTCCCATTTGAAGCCTTCCAACGTTTTAGCCACCAGCGATCAAGTCAAGCTTTCTACCGATCGCCTCTTTGCCGCCGGAGAAATTCGTAAGTCGACCGCGAAACGCAGCGCCTACGACGCGCCGGAATCCGCAAATCAACCGCTCACTGCCGCGAGCGACGTCTGGTCGCTCGGCGTCATGCTCATCGAGGTGCTGACGCAACGCATTCCCAGCGGACAACCGGGAAGCCCGTCGCCGGATTCCCTCTCGCAGCCGTTTCGCGACATCGCGCACCACGCGCTCGAACGCGATCCCCGTCTTCGCTGGACCATCGATCAAATCGCGGCCAGCCTGAATCCTCGCACGGCTGCTGCGGCCGTGCAAAGTGTGTCTCCTTTGTCGGTGCCGTTGTCGCCGGCTCCCGCGGCTCCTGCAGCAAAGCTGCAAGCGCAGCAAGCACCGCCGTTCGCACCGCCGTTCGCACCGCCGCCCCCTCCGCCCAAGGCAGCCCCGAAACGGCCGCTCTTCGCGCCGCGCGGCACGAAAGCTCCGATGCCTCGGCCGCACACGCCGCCGGCCCCGGTCATGGCGCCCATCGCGCCGCCGCTCGAAAAAGCTCCGGTGGCTGCTCCGCCCGTCACGCCTCCTATGGTGCCGCCGCTGCCCAAAACCCCTTCGCGCGCGCGTGTGAAAGTGGGTGGCGCGAAGCAGGATATTGTTCTTCCCAGCTTCGTCATACCTCTGGCTGCCGGGCTGCTGGTTGTTGCCGCAATCATTATGCTGCCTAAATTTCTTAGCAGAGGAGTTGAGTCCTCTTCTCCTGTTACCAAGACCAGCGCTGCACGCGCGGTGGCGCCCGGACCCGAGGCACAGTCTTCCGGCGAAGAAGTTCCCAGCAGCTCGAAACCCATTTCGTCCGCCCCCTCCAGAGATCCGCTGAAGGGCGCCGCCGCGAAACCACCCGCAAAAGAAAGTTCTCCGTCGGCAGCTGCTTCTCCCGCTCCTGCCTCTCTGCGTTCCGAAACCAAAGCTTCGGAGGACGCAGCGATGAATTCCGCGACCGGTTCCGCCCCCAGCTCCGGTTCAACCACTGAGCGGGGCGAAGTGCTCGACCAAATCTTGCCCGACGTTCCCGACAAAGCCCTTGCCACCATTACCGGCAAAGTGCGCGTGGTCCTGCACGCGCATGTGGACGCCGCCGGCAATGTGGCCTCCGCGGAATTCGAGAACCCCGGACCCAGCGAGTATTTCGCGAATGCCTCGATGAAAGCTGTGCGTCGCTGGGAGTTTACTTCGCCGGAAGTGGGCGGCCACAGCGCTCCGAGCGAATGGCTGATTCGCTTCGAGTTTTCTCCGGCGGGAGTCGAAGCCTTCCCCAAGCAAATCATCCAGTAGTGGCATTTCGTAGCGCCGGCTTCGAGGCACACCCTGAGGAAACGCAAGGAGCGCGATTGGCCTTTCGCCGCAGTCGTCACCACGGCGCCGGCCGGAATCACCGCTTGATCGAAAGCGTAGCTCGCCTCCGCTAGGTGGCCGCAGACAACTTCACCGGGCCGGCGGATGCGAACCCGCTGTTCAAGCGCGATCCGCAGCGGTGTTCCGCCGGGCACCTGTAAAGGGATTTTGGCCGCTGGCGCCGCGACGCTCAAGGTTCCGCGTGTTTCCATTTCGGAGGGTGAGACATCACTTAGCAATCCGCTCGTTTATTTCCGGCATGCGCAACGCACCGTAACGCCGGTTTGCGACTGGGCCCTCGTTCAGATGGATAAACGCGATTGGCTTTCCATCGGGAGACCAAACTGGATTCTCGCTGCCGGCTGCCCGGTATTTTCGACATCGCGGCCCTACTCGACCTACTCGAATGTCTGCTTGCAAAGCAGCGACGCTCCATCTACGCTAAAAAGCACAAACCAGAAGGAAGAAAAAATGAAGAGCCTGGGTCTTTCCGATTAGAACCGGAATGTACCGACAGGCCGGGGTAGACGCCCACCGCGAAACCCCGCCGCTAGGAGCAGAAAAGGAAAACACATTTCATGCCGAATATTTCACCTGACCTTCTAGCTCTAGGATTCATCTGGTATGTGGTGTTTCTATTTTCTACCACGTGCCATGAAGCGGCTCACGCGCTCGTCGCCAAGATTGGCGGCGACGAGACCGCTTTCCTCGGCGGGCAGGTGTCGCTCAATCCCGTGCCGCACATCCAGCGCGAACCATGGGGCATGGTGATCATTCCGATTGCGATGTTGCTCCTAACGCACTCGGTCATCGGCTGGGCCAGCGCGCCCTACGATCCGCATTGGGAGCGGCGCCATCCGCATCGCGCGGCGTGGATGGCGCTGGCGGGCCCGGCGACGAACTACACGTTGATGATCATCGCGGCGATTCTCTTGCGCTTGGGATGGAGTCAGGGATGGCTGCATCAAGGCTCGTTTGCGGAAAATCTGATTGGCGCGGCGTTCTCGCTGAATCTTTTGCTGGGCACGTTCAATTTGCTGCCGGTGACGCCGCTGGACGGGAGCACGGCGATCCTGCTGTTCATGAGCGAGACACGCGCGCAGCGCTACCTGGATTGGCTGCGCGGCAATTCTTACGGCCTTCTAGGACTCGTAGTGGCGCTGTTCGCGTTTCAGTATGTCTATGCGCCGATTGAGGCGTTCGCCAAGCAGGTTCTCTTGTGGAGCCATTTCTGATTCTCTAAGCGCTGGTCTCCCGTTGGCGCGCCACCTGGTTTCAATCCCAAACCGTTTCCCGACGTGAGGCAAAACGGAACGATGAGCTCATGTCCAACTCGCTCCAGAACACGTTGCATTGTGCATTCGCATTTTGGCAAGCGCCGTGCAACTACCCTCGTCAGCAATCGATATGATCGGCGCACCAGATTGGGTGGTCCCCAACGTTTCTTCGGAAGCGCTGCGTCGGGAATGAAGCAAACCTTGTAAGGACATTCGGCGAGGGCAAAGCGTCAGTGTGCGCTCTGCGTTCGCATTCCTGCCACCGGTAGTTCGACAAACTGTCCACTTCGGCCCGCCAGAACCCCGTGAAGCGCCCCGACCCGGTTGGGGCGCTCACTCCTCCTGGCCTTCTTACGAGCCCCACGATCCCCACGATTCGAACGGTGATGGCTGCTTGCGCAGTTGTGCTATGCTTTGTTCCCCCGTTTCGCCGACCGAAGCCAAATAAAGGAGAACTCGAAACATGAGGAACAAATCCCTGACAGGGACACTCGCCGTCGCACTGCTTCTGCTGACCTGCGCAGCGGTGGTGGCGTCCGCACAAGAAGTGACGCAGGCGGAAAAGTACCGCGCGCTGCAATACCTGGAAGTGACAAAGAGAAATGTTTTGGAAGCGACGAAGGGACTTTCCGCAGGGCAATGGAATTTCAAACCGGCGCCGGACCGCTGGTCGGTGGCGCAGGTGATGGAACACATTGCGGCGGCAGAGGATTTTCTACTGGAGACGACCAGGGAAAAAGTCATGACCGGCCCCGCAGGAGAACCCGGACGCGACGTAAAGAAAACCGATGAAACGGTCCTGATGATGGTTCCTGACCGCACACACAAGGCGCAAGCGCCGGAAGCGCTCGTGCCTAGCAACCGTTTTGGTTCGCCGGAGGGCTCGCTCAAGCATTTCATCGAGAGCCGCTCGCAGACGGAGGATTTCCTGAAGAACACGGCTGGACTGCGCGATCACGTGATGGACAGCCCGCTCGGGAAGTTGGATGGATACGAATTTGTTCTGTTCATCGCGGCGCACAGCGAGCGGCACACCAAGCAAATCAACGAAGTGAAAGCGGATCCAAATTTCCCGAAGAAGTAGAGCATTCTGAAACCAGGACTCCATGCACCGCGCCGAGGATTTCCTCGCGCGCGGCGTTTCTGGATCGAGCTGATGGTACGAGACAGACGCTAACATTTGCAATGCACCGGGAATCAGACCGGGGAACTCTCGTCGCGATCCATCGCGAAGCCCTCCTTTACCTTGCAGCTCCACATTTTTTCACCAACTGAGTATGCTAGACTTTTCGACGCGGACGCGCGGAAAACGCGGCGGGATAAACCCGCCGCTACAAAGGACTATCCGGAGCGCGAACGCCGGAGCGTGGAACTTCGGGCTCTGTGCAACGAGGTCCCGCGAACCCCGCCAGGCCCGGAAGGGAGCAACGGTACCGGGTATGCCTCGGGTGCCGCAGATCACCCGAAGTTCCTCTCGCCGCGAGAAGCGCTCAGTCGTCAGTTTTCAGTGATCCGCAAGGAGCTTCTTGATTCTGAAAGATTGGAAAGTTTGTGGTTCCTGCCCATGAGGAAAAAAGTGGAAGGTAGAATTAGATCGTTTTCAGTTGGCGGAAGAATGGTGCGTTGCGCTGTTTTTTTTAAACCGAAGACTGAGAACTGACCACTGAGAACTTCAAAATGAGCTACCAGGTCATCGCCCGGAAGTGGCGCCCGCAGACGTTTCAAGATCTTGTCGGGCAGCAGCATGTGACGGAAACGCTAAAAAACGCCATCGTGAACAACCGCGTGGCGCACGCGTACATTTTTTCCGGCGCGCGTGGCGTGGGAAAGACCACGGCGGCCAGAATTCTCGCAAAAGCATTGAACTGCGTGAAGGGACCGACGCCCGAGCCTTGCGGCGTATGCGATTCGTGCAAGGAAATTGCCATAGGAACTTCGCTCGACGTCATTGAGATCGACGCAGCCTCGAACCGCGGCATCGACCAGATCCGCGAGCTGCGCGAGATGGTGCGTTATGCGCCCGCGGCTTCCCGCACCAAGGTCGTGATCCTCGACGAAGCGCACATGCTGACGGGTGAAGCGTCGAACGCGCTGCTGAAAACGCTGGAAGAGCCGCCGGACCGCGTGGTCTTCGTCATGGCCACGACAGAGCCGGAAAATCTGGAAGACACGATTCGTTCGCGGTCGCAGCATTTTCATTTCCGCGCGCTGACATTTGCGGAAATCACCAAGCGGCTCGAGGAAATCGCGCAGAAAGAAGAATTGCAGATCGAGCCCGGCGCGATGGCGGTGATTGCGCGCATGGCGGAGGGTAGTTTGCGGGACGCGCTCTCGCTCTTGGAGCAGGCTCGTGCCTATTGCGGCGACACGATTCCCGACGAGCACGTACGCGCGCTGCTGGGCGTGGTTCCGGAAGATGCGCTAGACGAGCTGGTCGGCGCGATTGCAGCGGGTTCCGCGGACCGCGCGCTGGGATTGGTGCACACGTTTCAAAAAGAAGGACGCAATCTGCAGCATTTTTGCCGCGAAGCCATCCGGCACGTGCGCAATTTGTTGATCGCGCGGGTTTGCGGGGCGAACTCGGAGTTGATTGCCGCGACGCCGGACCAACGGCCCGCAATCGCAAAAGCTGCCGCTTTGTTCAGCGAAGAAGACTTGACGCGCTTTTTTCAGATTCTCCTGCAAACGGATGATGATCTGCGCAGAAAGCCCGATCCGCGCGTGCACCTGGAAATGGGGCTGCTGCGGTTGATCAATGCTTCTCGGCTTGCACCGCTGGAAGAGTTGCTTGCGGAACTGAAGAGCGGCGCGCCGAACAGCACAAGCACTGGTACGATGCGAGCCAGCGGCAGCGTTTTGTCGCAAGCGCGGCCTGCCACCGCGTCCAATGCAGCAGTCCCCGCATTTGCAGCTCCCGCCAGAACCGCACGGAACTTTTCAACAACGCCCCCAGCTCCGGCACGGGTTGAAGGGAATTCGCAATTCCCTTCTCCTTCCGCGCCTGCACAAAGTGCAACTCTCGCTCCCGCGGAAGGCAAAGCACCGAGCGTCAGCACGAAGGAGATGCGCGTCAGCGGTATCACGCAGGAACAAATCGCGGAGATCAAGAGCGCCATTCAGGCGCAGCAAAAATTCCTCGGCGAACTCGTGGAGCACAGCAGCGGCTGGGTACTCGAAGGCGCGGAGCTGCGAATTTATTTTTCTCCGGACAAGCGGTCGTTCGCCGAAATGATCGAGGGGCGCGAATCGCTCGAAAAGCTCCGTGCCGTTTCGAGCAACGTGCTGGGCCGTGCGGTGCGCGTCTGTGCTAGACTTGATTCTGTCGCGGCAACAGCAGTTGCCGCAGCCGGTACCCAGGAATTGCGCGCGCAGTTTGAACGCGATCCCCTGGTACGGTCGATGCTGCAGCGATTTGGTGGTAAAATCACCGAAGTGCGATCGCGGCAAGAAGAAAAGTGAAGTGCTGCAGAAGGATTCCCTATGGAAGTGGGCGCTATCCAACAAATGCTTTCGCGATTGGGCAAGTTGCAGGAAGACTGGCAGCGGCAAGTGAATTCCGTGACCGTGGAAGCTTCCGCGGGCGCAGGAATGGTCTACGTGAAAATGAACGGTCAAAAGCAAATTGTGGACGTGCGCATCGAGCCAGAAGTTTTTGCCAGCAAAGACCAGGAGATGCTGCAGGATTTGATACGCGCGGCGGTCAACGAAGCTTCGCGGCGCGTGGATGAAGAACTCGCCAACCAGATGAAAGGCCTAGCCGGCGGCATTCCGGGAATTTCGGGGTTGAAAATTCCAGGCCTGTTCTAAAGTTATCAGTCTTCAGTTCTCTGTTGTAAGTAAGAAGAAACATCGCTAGTCAAAAGCTGTACCCCCCAGGCAGTCCTTCATAACCTAATTCGCAGATTTCCCTTGTGCGCGGAGACAAGCACGCAGCAAGCTGGAGCTTGAGCAAGAATGCCGATCCCCCTATTTCACGAACTCGCCGTTGTGGACTTCGTATTCAACGTGAAACGGCTTTCGTGCGGTGCGGGATTCCCAGGCCCTCGCGGTCGGCTTCGAACTCCTCATCCTTGTGGTAACCGGCCTCCCAGAAATCCAGCGGAATCTCTACAAGAACGCCGACGACAGTAAGGTCCAGTTTCTTCAGCCGCGCTTCAATCTGCACGCGCTCGACGCAATGACAGTGGTCGATGTGCTCGACTTCGTGGGTCAGCGCGCTTGCGAGTTCGTCTTCGTTGGTCATCAAATCCAACATGCCTTCGCCAAGGTAGACCGGGCCGCCGGGAAGCGGAGAAATAACGTCCTGGAAATAAAGAACTTAGGCGCATTGACGGTGGGTCGTGGCAAGATACCCGGATGCTAGTAGTCCGTGAAGCGGTTGCTGCATGCGATGCAGATGCTATTTGGGCGATTCTGGAGCCGGTTATTCGCGCGGGCGAGACTTATCCGCTACCACGCAACATGGATCGGGAAAGCGCCCTCGCCTACTGGTGTTCGCCAGGCCACGAAGTCTTTGTCGCGGAAGACCACGGCGATATCGTCGGTACGTATTTCCTCAAGGCTAATCAAAAAGGGGGCGGTGCGCACGTTGCGAATTGCGGTTACATGACCGCGCCTCACGCGATCGGCCGTGGCGTAGCTCGCACGATGTGCGCGCACTCGCTCGAACGCGCACGGCAGCGCGGTTTCCGCGCCATGCAATTCAATTTTGTCGTCAGCAGCAACGAACGCGCGGTCCGATTGTGGCAGAGTTTCGGCTTCGCGATTGTCGGCCGCCTTCCGCAGGTTTTCGACCACCCGACACTCGGCTTAGTCGATGCGTTCGTTATGCATCGCCAACTGTAGTACTGTACTGAGCGGTTTGCGCTTCCGCGCACGCCTATGCTACACATGCTGCATGCCAGATTTTGCCGCTCCTGTGGAACGCCTCATCGATGAATTGAAACATCTTCCCGGCATCGGCCAGAAGACGGCCCAGCGCCTGGCGTTTTTTCTGCTGCGTGCCGCACCGGAAGATGCGCTGGCGCTTGCCGACGCCATTCGAGACGCCAAGGAAAAAATTCGCGAGTGCTCCACATGCCACAACATCACGGATGCCGATCCCTGCCTCTACTGCGTCGGTCCCACGCGCAACAAGAAAACCATTTGCGTCGTCGAAGAGGCGCACAACATAATGGCCATCGAAAAGACGCGCACCTATAACGGCATGTACCACGTCCTTGGCGGTTCCCTTTCGCCTCTTTCCGGGCGCGGGCCGGATCAGCTTCATATCAAATCGCTCATCGAACGTTTGAAGGGCAACACCGTCGAAGAAATTATCATCGCTACGAATCCCACTGCGGAAGGCGAAGCCACGGCTGTTTACCTTTCAAAACTGCTCAAGCCTTTGGGCGTCCGCGTCACCCGTATTGGGGTGGGCATCCCTGTGGGCGCGGATCTGGAATACGCCGACGAAGTCACCATGTTGAAAGCCATGGAAGGTCGGCGCGAACTTTAGCGCCAAGTCGAGGCCGGAGCGGAAAAAAGGGGGGACCTATCACGCGAGTTGCCGGAGCCTGAATTCCCTGCCAAGCGCCTGAATCAAATCTTGCGTTTTGAACGTTACTTACGGCCTATTCTGCAGAGGACGAAACAACGAGGACTCTCAGTACTCTTAGAACGCTCTAGGAAATTTCACAGTTTAGGTATACATTTTGCTGTAGACGTGGCTGTCCCCACACCCGCGACTTGGGAGCCTGCAAAGGGCTGCCCGGGAGGTGCGCTACATGCCGAGCCTGGCGCACTACACGGCACAGTACGATCACGAGCACGAAACCACTCTGAACAAGCTGCTGCATGTGATCGGCATCCCCGTGATTTTTACGGGGATTCTCCTTCTTCTCTTCCTGAAGTGGATTTGGGGGGCCGGCTTTTTTCTTGGCGGGTGGGTGCTCTTGTTTCTCGGACACCGGATGGAAGGAAATCGTCCGGCGTTTTTACAGGGACCGATTTATTTGCTCGTTGGGCCAATCTGGGTCGCTCGGGAAGTTTGGGTGTTTCTCATGGGAACACCCCGCAAGCCGACCTCAGAGGGTACCCCGCGAAGCTCCGCCTCGAGCTAAGCACGGCGGGCTCGACGAGCGCGAAGCCAAGAACACTGAGGAACGAGGGCGGTTTGTATGAACGACGCAAGCGGCAATTTTGCCGATGAGACGGTCGAGATGGCCTCCGAATCAGAAGCCAATCCGGGCGCAGAATTGAGAAAACGTCGCAGCACGCGGATCTTGCAAGCCGTTCCTCTCACGGTTACCGGTGTGGACGCGATCGGCCGGCCGTTCGTGGAACGCACTTCTTCTCTCATCCTTAACTGCCACGGTTGCCGGTACCAATCGAAACACTACGTCCTGAAGAACATGTGGGTGACCTTGGAAGTTCCTCACCCGGAGACCGGGCAGCCGCCGCGATCGGTGCGTGGCCGCGTGGCCTGGATTCAGCGGCCTCGCACGGTTCGCCAGCTCTTTCAAGTCGCGCTCGAGCTGGAAGTTCCGGGAAACCTCTGGGGCATCGTGTTTCCGCCCGAAGATTGGTTCCCTTTCCCGGAGGGTATGCAAGTTCCGCCGCTGCTCGAGGGAGTGCCCGAACCGCCGCCACTGCCCTCGCCTCTGCCCGAGGTACCGATGGCCGCCAGCGAGGTCGCGCCAGCCGCACCGAACGCAGCAGCGAGCGCAAACGACAATCTGTGCGTCTTCCCTTCTCCGGCGAGCACCACCGATGCGTCGCTCCAATTGGCGCGCCAAGTCGCAAGGCTCGTGGCCGACGCGCAGCAGCAAATTCAAGCCGCCGCACAGGAAGCTGCCTCGAACGCTGTTTCCGCCGAGCACCGTCTCTCTTTTGAGCAATGGGAGCAGACGTTTGCGTCGGGACGCGCGGAAATCGTGAATGCAACCACGCGCGCCATCGAGAAGCTGCAGCAGGAAACCGACCAGCAATCGCGCGAGGCGCAGGCCGCAGCGGCGGAAACGTTGCGAACGGAGCTGCCCCGCCGCCTGGCTCCGCAGTTGGAACAGCTCACTCGCGAGTTTATGGACAGGCTCACGCGAGAAGCCCTCGCCCAGCGTGACGAGCACACCCAGCAACTGGAAGCCGCTACGAAGTCCCTCAAAGCCGCTTGTCAACAGGCCGAAGAAGCCGCCGCGCGGCTAAAGGCCCACGCCGAGCAAGCCGAGGCGCAGATGGCTTCCCAATCGGAGTCCACCGCCCGCTCGCTTGAAGCCAAAGCGGCGGAGGTTCAGCAGCAAGTAAGTTCGGCGATAGCATCCGCGCAATTTTCATGGCAAGAGCAAGTCTCCAAAGAATTCGAAGCCGCAAACTCGCAACTGCAGGACCGTCTCGAAAGCACACTTGCTGAAGCACAAGACCGCGCCGCGGGCGGGTTGAGTGCACACTTACGCTCGCTGCTCGCTCAGTTTCAGGAAGAAGCCGCGCGGCACGCCGCCGTTCTCCGGGAATCCGCAGAAATCTCCGGAGGGGAATGGCAACAGAAGCTGGCGGCGATGCGCGAATCGCTGCAGGAACATTCACAAAAATTGGAATCTGTCCTTACGCGTGCCGCAGAGGTCCACCAAAACCTCGAGCAGCATTCCGCTGAACTCTACAGCGCCCAACAACAGACGCTCGCAGCGCTCCACGCACAACTTGCCGATACGCTTAGCCAGAGCCGCAGCGAATTACATCAGGAATCCGAATTTCTGATTGAGCAAATCAACGCGCGTGCCCGGGCCACCTTCGAGGAAACCGCCAACAAAGCTAGTGAGGAATTCGAAAAGCACATTCAGGAGTGCGTGCAACCGCACATCGCGCGCACCGAGGAAGCGATTCAGCGCCTTGCGGGGAGCCGTTCGATGGTCGACGCGGCACTGACGCTGCAGCAGGACCGCATCCGCACTGCCGCCGACGAAGCCTTCGGCGAATCCCTCGCCCAATTCCGGCAAAACCTTGGCAGCATCGAGCAAATCCTGCGCGAGTCTTCGCAAACGATCACCGGCCAGGCGGTAGCAGATCTCGAAGGCAAAGTCGCCGACTTGAAGCACCAGGTCGTGGACGAGCTTCTCAAGTCCTCCGAATGGTACGAGAAGAAGGCCCAGACGCAAATTCAAAATTATTCGGAAAAGGCCGTCGAGCACGCCGCAAACCAACTGCGGGAAAAGGCCCGCGAAATCTCGGGGGTATTCGCCACGGAACTCGATCACTCCAGCCGCAACTTCCTCGGCCACACGCAGACTCAGATGGAAGACGTCGTGCGCGACTCTTTCGAACGCGCCCGCGCGCTCTTTGCTGAAGCGGCCGACACAACCAGTGCGGCCTTCATCGACGAAATTCAGCGCACCGCGCGCCAGGAGCTTGGCGGATACAACGAGGAACTCAAGCGCTCCACGGCCGAGGAGCGCACGGAGCTAGCGCAGCAGGTCAATTCCGAGCAGGAAGCATTTCTGAAGCGCTTTCAGGAATCCCTGGGCAATGTGCTGCAAACGCGTGTTGCGGAAGCGCAAAAGACCGTTTCCGAAGGCTTCGGCTCTCTGCTGGCGCAATGGAAAAATATCACCGACGCGCATCAGCAAGAAATGAAGGGCGTTTACGACAACATGGGCCAGCAGGCTGCCGAACAACACAAAACCCGGCTGGAGAACCTCTCAAATCAGTGGCTGCTGGCAACCGTTGCTTCACTTGATCGTCAGTCGCGCGACATGATTTCCGGCATTGCCGCGGCCGCGGAAGAAAAACTTCGCGCCGCCTGTTCCCAGGTTTTCGAAGGCGTGGGCGATTCGCTGCGACAGCGGCTCAGCGAAATCGCGCAAAACTTCACCTCTCCGACCGAGCCTCCTGCTCCGCGCGCAAAAGGCGCAAGTACCGGCAGCTAGCGCTCTGTAAATGGAAGCCTTTCTGGGGCGCCCCGCTGTGGGGGCGCGCTTCAGCGCGTCCCCTTTCTATGAGCTCCGAGCAGTGCCTCGCGCCAGCGCCGATTCGCCACTTCCCTTTGACCCCGGTATAATCCCAAGATTCAAGCGCAATGGGAAATCACGCTTATCTGCGCGTCTGGACCCGAGATTTCTCCCTGGAGACAATGATCCGCGAGTTCGCGCACTTCTTGACCACGGCGCCGCTTTCCGCTTCTCACGGCACGTTTGAAGAATTGATCGTGCAGGCCGTTGATCCCGGGGAGGCTCCCATCGCGGAATGGGATTTGCGTCCGCTCCAAGCGGGTCCCGCCCAAGTGGGGGCCATGGCCGCTCAGCATCTCAACTCCGATACTG
>QHYI01000194.1:23458-30500 GCA_003223245.1 Acidobacteriota bacterium | reverse complement strand
GAAGCCCGGGGGTTGCCGTTCCTCGATACGCTGGTGCAGGACCTTCGTTTTGCTTTTCGCATGCTGCGCAAGTCTCCCGGCTTCACGGCCATGGCCGTTCTCACGCTCGGTCTCGGCATCGGCGCCAACACCGCCATCTTCTCGGTTGTGAATAGCGCTCTCCTTCGCCCGCTGGCCTATCGCGAGCCGCAACAACTTTATTTGGTGCGCGAGATTGTGCCGCAAATGGCCAAGTTTGCTCCGACTCTCGGCGCAAACATCCCCGATTTCCGCATTTGGCAGAAGCAGGTCCATTCGTTTGCCGACATCGCAATTGCCGAGTCGACCAGCGCAGATCTTAGCGGCGCGGGGGAGCCCGAAGTCATTCGTGGCGTTCGCGCTTCCGCGAATATCTTCGACGTGCTCGGAGCGCAGCCTGCGCTGGGAAGAGCTTTTTTGCCAGAGGAAGACCAGGCCGGTCGCGGCAACGTCGTGCTCCTTACCGATGCCTTCTGGCGCGCCCGCTTCAGTGGCAACCCGTCAGCGCTCGGCAAAACTATGGTACTCGACGGGGTTCCTCACGAAATCGTAGGCATCCTGCCGGCGTCTTTTCGCTTTCCTGCAGCGTTGGGAGGCGCCAACAACACCACTCGCGTGGCTTTTTTCGAGCCGCTAAACGGCCTGAAATTCTATGAAGAAGGCTTAATTGGTGAATTCGATTTTGGCGCCTTGGCACGACTGAAACCGGGCGTAAGTCCCGAGCAGGCGCTCGCCGAGCTGAACGTGGTCCAAGCACAAATCGCCAAGCAGGCTAGCGAAGGCGTGGACCTCCTGGGGGCGCTCAAGCCGCTCGAAGCGGAAGTGATCGGGCCCGCGCGGCTCGGGTTGATTTTTCTTCTTGGCGCAGTTGGCGTGGTATTGCTAATCGTCTGCGCTAATCTTGCGGGTCTGCTCCTCACGCGCGTTCCCGGCCGCATGCGGGAAGCCGCGATTCGCGTGGCGCTTGGCGCAACCCGCGCGCGGGTCATTCGCCAAATGCTGACGGAAACTTTCCTGCTCAGCCTTGCCGGTGGCGCACTCGGTGTGTGGATTTCCGTTTTTGCCGTGAAATGGTTTGTACATCTTGCGCCGGTGGCGATTCCGCGGCTCGATGAAGTGCAAATGGATGCGCGCGTGCTGGCGTTCGCGCTGCTCGCTTCGATTGCCACTGGCTGCCTGTTCGGCATTTTGCCCGCTTGGGGTGTCACGCGTTTCGCGCCGCTCGACACGCTGAAATCCGCCAGCGCCGCCACAACGGAAAACCGCAAGACTCGTCGTCTCCGCGAAGCCTTGGTTGGCTTTGAAGTGGCATTGACCACGCTGCTCCTGATTCTTGCAGGTCTTTTGACGGCCAGCCTGGGGCAACTCCTCCGGGACAACGCAGGTTTTGCAGTTCAGAATGTCCTTGTTGCTGGCGTCGATCTTCCTCCGCAAAGCTACTCTCAACCCGACGTCCGCTTGCACTTTTATGATCTTGTACTTGCCGGCATTCAGTCATGGCCCGGAGTTCAAGCCGCTGGCTGGGTGAGTCTTCCTCCTCTTGCGGGCGAAGGAAGCGTTACGGGTATTCGCCTTCCCGGCGACCAACAGCCGAATGCCGAAAGGACGGTTGCCAATTACCGCCCGGTCAGCCCCGGTTATTTTTCTGCGATGGGCATCCCGCTATTGAAAGGCAGCTTTTTTGGGCCCGCAGACCGCGGACGAAAGGTGGTGATCGTCTCGCAAAGCATCGCCGATCGCTTCTGGCCCGGGAAGAACCCGATCGGCCAGACCTGCGTAACCGAGTGGGGCCCAGACGTTGCTGCGCAAGTCGTTGGCGTGGTCGGAGATATCCGCACGGTGCGTCTCGACGAACCACCCTTAATGATGGTCTACGTACCAGAAAAGTGGACCAATGCATATACCGTTCCTACTTCGGCCTCCATCGTACTCCGCACTGCTAACGATCCTGCGGCATCGGCCGGTGCCATCCGCCAGTTGATTCACGGCATTGACGCAGATGTGCCCATTACGTCCGTGCATCCCATGACGCAAATCGTGTCGCAATCGGTGGACGACCGCCGCTTCCCTATGTTTCTCGCGATTGCGTTCGCCGTGTTCTCCCTGGTGCTGGCCTCGCTGGGCATCTTCGGCGTGGCTGGGTATTCCGTCGAGCAACGCCGTCAGGAATTGGGGATTCGCATGGCTCTGGGCGCAGATAGGAAGCGCTTGTCCCGCATGGTCCTGCGTCAAGGCCTGGCTCCTGTTGCTCTTGGACTCGCTACCGGTGTAGTCGCCGCGATTTTTGCCGGCAGGCTGATCCGGAGCCTGCTCTTTGGCGTGAGCGCGCACGATCCGCTCATGTTCGGGATTGTTGCTCTCGTGGTCGCGATCGTCGCGACGGTAGCCAGTTACATTCCTGCACGCCGTGCCATGCGCGTCGATCCGATTGTTGCGCTGCGCTACGAATGATTATGGCCGAGGTCCATGCAATTTCCTCGGAAGAAGGATCCACATAGGATGGGCCCTCTCAGCCAGCTGCTATACCGCCTGCTCTCTTTCTTTTACCGCGCCCGACTCGACCGCGAGCTCGACGCCGAGATGTCGTCCCATCTGCAATTCGCTATGGAAGAAAATCTCCGGCGCGGCCTTGCTCCAGAAGAAGCCCGTCGCCAGGCTCTCGTCCGCTTCGGCGGCCCGCAGCAAGCCAAAGAGCAGCACCGCGAAGCGCGCGGCCTTCCTTTCCTCGATATGTTTCTCCAGGATCTTCGTTTCGCCTTTCGCATGCTGCGCAAGTGCCCGGGCTTCACGGCTGTAGCCGTGCTCACTCTAGCGCTCGGTATCGGCGCCAACGCCGCCATCTTCTCGGTCGTCTATGCCGTTTTGCTGAAGTCCTTGCCGTATCCTCAAGCCGATCGCCTGGTGATGGTCTACGAAGACGTCCGCCTGCCGAATTACCAAAATGATAGAAATGAAGTTTCCCCGGGAAATTTTTCGGACTGGACGAAACAAAACACGGTCTTCGAAAATGTGGCCGCCTATCGCAACCGTAGCTTTAATCTCGCCGAAACCGGCGAGCCGCTGAGGGTCGAAGGCGAACTGGTCACGGCCAATTTTTTCACGACTTTGCAAATCGATCCGGAACTCGGTCGGGGTTTTGTCGAACAGGAAGATCATCCCGGTGCTTCACACGTCGTCCTGATGGCCGACAGTTTGTGGAAGAGCCGCTTTGCATCAGACCCGCAAATTCTTGGCAAGAAAATTCTTCTCGACGGTGAAAGCTACGAGGTCGTCGGCATCGCGCCGCCCGGATTCCATTTTCCCGATTTCGACGACCAACTCTGGGTCCCGATCGCTCTCTCGCCTGCCGAGCGCGAAAATCGCGGCAGTCACTATATGGAAGTGTTTGCGCGCCTAAAGGCTGGCGTGACGCTCGAGGGGGCGCAAGCAGAAATGTCCGTGATCGCGAGGCATCTCACGGCGCTCTATCCCAAGTCGAACACCGGCCAGAGCGTCAACATTGTTCCCCTCCAGGAAGATCTCGCCGGTCCCGTGCGGCCCACACTCCTCGTGCTGTGGGGCGCCGTAGGCCTAGTCTTGCTGATTGTCTGCGCAAACGTTGCAAACTTGCTCCTGGCGCGCGCCTCGGCGCGTCATCGCGAAATCGCCATTCGTCTGGCGCTCGGAGCAAGTCGCTCCAGGCTCCTCCGTCAATTGCTGACCGAAAGCACTCTCTTGGCGCTTGGTGGCTGCGCGTTCGGTCTGCTCCTGGCGCGTTGGGGAGTGAGCGCACTCAAGTTGCTTGCCGCCGAGCGGCTTCCGCGCACGGACGAGTTCAGCCTCAACCTTTCCGTACTTCTTTTCACTTTTGCGATTGCGATTCTTGTAGGTCTGGTTTCTGGCCTGGCCCCCGCCCTTCAGTCTGGCCGCGAAAACGTCCAAGAAACACTAAAGTCGGGGTCTCGCGACTCCGCGGCTGGCTCTCGGCTGCGCCTGCGCCATCTTCTCGTGGTCGCAGAGATTGCTTTGGGCGTGCTCGTCGTCATTGGCGCCGGCCTGCTCCTCCGCAGTTTCCTCCGCATCCAGCAAGTCCCCCTCGGCTTCCAGCCCCAAGGAGTTCTCACCTTTCGCGCAATTCCCCGCGGCCAAAAATATTCGGATCCGGCTCAGCGCTCCGACTTTTACCAGCAGGCCATCGAGCGAATCGGCGCCCTTCCCGGCGTGCAATCCGCCGCGGCTGTCACCTTCCTCCCACTCACCTTCGTTCGTGGCAGCAAAGGCTTCGTCATCGAAGGCCGCCCGCCCATCGCGCCTGGCCAAATCCCCATGGCTGGTTATGACGTAGTGACGCCACGATACTTTGCCACCATGCACGTTCCCTTGCGCGAAGGAAGAGATTTTTCCTGGAGCGACACGCCCTCAAAGCAGCCCGTCATCATCATCAATGAAGCCATGGCCAGGAAGTATTGGCCGCAAGAAGACCCTCTCGGGAAGCGCATCAAGGAAGGCGGACCGGATGATCCCTGGCTGACCATTGCCGGAGTGGTCGGCGACGTTCGCGAGTTCGATCCCCTCACGCCTCCTCGCCCGACGATGTATTTTCCCATCACACAATTCCCCAACTCCGGCGGAATTTTGCGCGATTGGGTCGTTCGCACGACCGGCGGTCCGCTCACGGTGGCGGCCTCGGTTCGCATGGCTATCTGGTCTGTAGACCAAGATCTGCCCGTTACGCGCGTTCGCACCATGGAAGAAGTGCGTTCCATTTCCATCGCCCCCCAGCGCTTGAATCTCTTGCTTTTTGCGCTCTTCGCCGCGCTCGCGCTGGTCCTGGTAACTGTCGGCATCTACGGAGTAATGTCCTACAGCGTCGCGCAGCGCACGCGCGAAATCGGCATCCGTGTCGCCCTTGGCGCGCGAGGAAACGATGTCCTGCGGCTCGTACTTGCGCACGGCTTTCGCCTCGCCGCGCTTGGCTTGTTGCTCGGCGTGACCGCGGCTTTCGCGTTGACACGTCTCATGACCAACATGATCTATGGCGTCAGTTCCACCGACGCCGCAACCTTTGTCACCGTCGCGGTTTTGCTTGCGTCTGTCGCGCTGGTGGCGTGTTACATCCCCGCCCGTCGCGCGTTGCGCGTCGATCCCTTGATTTCTCTTCGCTACGAATGAGGCAGACATTGTGGCCATGCTTTTCTTCAGTTAGTTGAGACCTTCAGGAAGGCCCTCGAGGTCGGAGGTAACGACAAATGATTTCCTGGCTCCAACGCGCGCTCTATCGCTTAGGCTCCATCTTCCGTCGCCAGAGGCTTGACCGCGATCTCGACGCGGAAGTGTCGGCTCATCTGCAATTCGCCATGGAAGAAAATCTTCAGCGCGGCCTGTCGCCTGCGGAAGCGCGCCGCCAGGCCCTTGTGCGTTTCGGTGGTGCCCAGCAAGCCAAAGAACAGCACCGCGAAGCACGCAGCCTGCCGCTTCTAGAAACTTTGCACCAGGATCTTCGCTTCGCCTTTCGCACGCTACCGAAATCTCCCGGCTTCACCGCTATCGCCGTGCTTACTCTCGCCCTCGGCATCGGCGCCTCAACTTCCATCTTCTCGGTCGTCGATGCCGTTCTGCTCCGTCCTCTCCCGTATCCGCGCCCCGAACAGATCGTCCGTGTGTGGGAGCAGGCTCCTGATGGCCACCGCATGAACCTAGCAGACCCGAATTTCCGTGACTTCCGCACCCAGAACGACACCTTCTCCAGCCTCGCGTCATACGGCTATGACTTCACTTCCGTTTCAGGAGGAACTGAGCCTGTTCGCGTTGACGTGGCTACGGTGTCGCGCGATTTTTTCAAATCCCTCGGTGTTGAACCTCTTCTAGGGCGCACCTTTGTACCGGAAGAACAGCGATTTCACGGAGCTCCGGCAATCGTCGTCAGCTACGGCTACTGGCAGAGATATCTTGGCGCCGCAACGGATCTCTCCGAGTTCCATTTGACCATGGACGGAGGAGTCTACTCCGTTGAGATAGCGCTGTCGCTTCCCGCACCGCGCACAATTGGCGAGGCATCGGCCGCCTCCGCGATGGTGTTAGCGTGGCCCAAGCTCGCGCCAACCTCAGCACCATCGCGCACCGCATCCGGGAGCAATACGGAAACGAAGTTAACCTCACGGACGCTGCCGTAGTTCCTCTCGCCGAGGCCATGGTTGGCGACGTTCGCACCGCTCTTCTGAACCTTTTGGGAGCCGTCGGCCTCCTTCTTCTAGTGGCCTGTGCCAATGTCGTCGGACTGCTCTTGGCGCGCACATCCGCCCGTCAAAGAGAGTTAGCCGTGCGTGCGGCGCTAGGAGCCGGCCGCCGCCGTCTCATGCAACAGTTTCTCGCGGAATCTTTCGCACTTTCCTTGACCGGAGGTGTGCTGGGTCTTTTCCTCGCAATGGCCACGGTCAGGATCCTCCCTGTAATTCTTCCTGCCAACCTGCCACGGCAGCAAGGCATCTCTGTCAACACACCGGTTCTGCTTTTCGCTTCAGCCGCGGTGGTAGCGGTCGCCGTTCTGCTTGGCCTTTTTTCCGCCTGGCGCGCCGCTACCGGAGATCTTCAGGAAGCGCTGAGTGCAGGCTCTCGCAGTCATAGTGGCAGCGGCGCCAGCCATCGCCTGCGCAGCTTTTTGGTGGTCGGGGAAATTGCCGTCACGCTTGTGATTCTGGTTGGCGCCGGTCTCCTTGGCCGTAGCTTTTTGCGGCTTATTTCCACAAACCCAGGCTTTCGCCAGGACAACCTGATCACCATGGAGTTCTCAATTCCCGGCCCATTAAGGCCAATAACTGTGGGGCAATCAACCATCGCTCGCCAAATCGATCTACTGGACGATATCGTGGCTCGCCTCCGCGCCATTCCCGGCGCTGAAAGGGTGGGTTTGGCTGGCGCCATACCTGTCGCGGCTGGCGACAACCTCGCCGACGGCGGATTTCTCATTCTCAACGACCAAAAGTCGCCTACGAACTGGGAGGAATGGGGTCGCATGGCTTTGAATCGCTCGCAACTTGGTTACGCT
>QHYI01000194.1:0-23446 GCA_003223245.1 Acidobacteriota bacterium | reverse complement strand
CGGGCGCATGTTCAACGATCAGGACCACCTCGATTCTCCCCATGTTGCGCTCATCAGCCAGTCCCTCGCTCGCAAACAATGGCCCAATCAGGATCCCATCGGGCAATGGATCAATTTCGGCAATATGGATGGCAACTTGAAGCCGCTCACCGTCGTCGGTATCGTTGGCGACGTTCGCGCGCAAGGCCTCGATCGTCCGCCGAGTCCGGTCATTTATGTCGATTACCGCCAGCGCGGAATAAACACCAATTCTTCGCCCACGATCCTCATGCGCGCCGTCGCGCCGGCCGGAGAAATCATTTCTGCAGCGCGCGGCATCTTTCACGATCTCACTCCCGATTGCCCCGTGAAGTTCTCCACATTCTCCCAGCAAATGGGTGGCTGGCTCGCCGACCGCCGCTTCTACCTTCTTCTTGCGGGACTGTTCGCCACCGCGGCTCTCGCTCTTGCCGCCGTCGGCCTCTACGGAGTCGTGGCCTTCTCGGTCACACGCCGCACGCAGGAGATCGGCATTCGCATGTCTCTGGGGGCCTCGCGCGGCAACATTTTGCGTATGGTGCTCGGCGAAGGCGCGCGCATGGTCGCCTTTGGCGCAGTCATTGGCATTGCCGCATCGCTGGCCATCACGCGCCTGATGTCCAGCCTTCTTTTTGGCGTCACCGCAACCGATCCGCTGACGTTCATTGCCGTCGCCGCCTTGCTCTCTGCCGTCGCGCTCTTGGCATCCTACATTCCCGCGCGGCGCGCCGTGCGCGTCGACCCCATGGTCGCTTTGCGCTACGAGTAAATCATGGTCCCCTCCGGGGACCACAACGAAGGATGAAAATGGGCTCGAGATGGCGTAGCGTTTGTGGAGCCGCGTTGGCGACAGAGGCCGACCTACTCTGGTGCTGTAGAGCCCGCATACGAGTATGGCTGGGACGCTGAGAAGCACAACGAATTGTAGCCTCCAGAAGTTGCGGAGAGCACGCGTAGGAGATTTTCGCTTTTTCGAAGCGTCCAACGCCGCGCGGTGGAAAGGAGTCGCGCGATGGAAGTTGTCTATCCCTGCTGTTGTGGTTTGGACGTACATAAGAAGAGTATTACCGCATGTGTGTTGTGGGCTCAGGGCAAGGGGAAGAGCCGTAAAGAGAAGAAGCGCTTCGGGACATTCACTCACGATCTGCTTCAGTTGGCTGATTGGCTCGGGCAGTGCGGCGTAACCCATGTGGCTATGGAGTCGACCGGAGTGTACTGGAAGCCGGTGTGGAACATTCTTGCGGAGCAGTTCGAGGTGTTGCTGGTGAATGCCCAGCACATCAAAGCCGTGCCGGGCCGGAAGACGGACCAGAAAGACAGCGAGTGGATCGCGGATTTGCTGCAGCACGGATTGCTTCGCGGGAGTTTCGTGGCCCCGCAGCCAATACGTGAACTTCGAGACCTCACGCGGTATCGCGTGAGTTTGGTACAGGAGATCAATCGGGTTGCGAATCGAATCCAGAAGGTGCTGGAGGATGCCAACATTAAGTTGGCATCGGTAGCGACCGATGCTTTGGGTGCTTCGGGGAGAGCGATCTTGGAGGCGATGCTGGCCGGGGAGCAAGACTCTGCCCGGCTGGCCGAGATGTCCAAAGGGCTGCTGCGGAACAAGATCCCAGAACTAAAGTTGGCGCTGGAAGGTCGTATGACCGAGCATCATCGATTTTTGCTCCGACAGCTTTTTGAGCACCTGCGCTTCACGGAATCGAAACTGAACGAGATCGAGCAGGAGATCGATAAGCGCATGCGCCCTTTTGAGGATAAGGTCACACGGCTATGCACCATTCCCGGAGTCGATCGGGTGACCGCTTGGGGAATGCTGGCGGAAATGGGAATGAACATGAACCAGTTTCCGTCTTCTGGGCACCTGGCTTCTTGGGCTTGTTTGTGTCCTGGGAGTTTTGAGAGCGCCGGGAAGCGACTGAGCGGCAAGATGCGCAAGGGCAATGTCTCGCTCCGCCGTTGTCTGGCGCAGGCGGCCTGGGCCATCTCGATGATGAAGAACAACTACCTCTCGGCGCTGTATCGGCGCATTGCTGCTCGGCGGGGAGCCAAGCGCGCGGTCATGGCCGTAGCTCATGCGCTGCTGGAGATTGCCTATCACATGCTGAAGCGTAAGGAAGACTACCGGGAACTCGGTGCGGACCACTTTGACCGGATCGACGTGAACCGCATCCGCCGATCCTTGGTCAGGCGGCTCGAACGTCTGGGCCACAAAGTGACCTTGGAACCGCTGGCTCAGACCGCCTGAAGGTATTTTCGTAGGAGTAGGCGGAATCCGCATTGTAAGAGCTCTCTCCCGTAGCGCGTCAAAAAGGTACGCACTTTCCTGTTGACCACCAACAGGAGTCGTGATATTTCTAGCGACCCCGCTTCCTGTTGATCGTCTAAAGGAGCGATATGGCCCCGAAAGCCGAGGTTTTGCAAGGCACGTTGGACCTGCTGGTCCTGAAAACGCTGGTGCACGGCTTCCGAATTGCCCAGCGCATTCAGCAGGTTCCCGAGGACCTGGTGTGCCTGAACCAAGGCACTCTGCACCCCGCTCTCTTGCGCCTCGAGCAGCGCGGCTGGATTTCTTCCAAGTGGGGCGTCTCGGAAAACAATCGCAACGCCAAGTTTTAGTCGCTTACGCGAAGGCGCCGCAGGCAGCTTCGGGAAGAAGCCACAGGCTGGAACGAAATGGCCGCGGTAATCAATCGCGTGCTGAAGGCTACCTCATGATCGAATTCGTTCAAATGCTGGCCGCCCGCCTTCTCGAGCTGTTTCGCCGCCCGAGTCTCGATCGCGACCTCGATGCCGAGCTGCGTTCGCATTTGGAGATGGCGGTCGAGCGCAATCTCGCCGAAGGCATGGACACGGAGCAAGCCCGGCGCCAAGCGCTTCTCGACTTCGGCGGTGTCGAGCAAACCCGCCAAATCTATCGCGAACGCCGCGGCCTGCCCTTTCTGGACACGCTCCTTCAGGATCTGCGCTTCGCCTTTCGCATGTTGCGCAAATCTCCCGGCTTCACCGCCGTCGCGATCCTCACTCTTGCTCTCGGCATCGGCGCCAACACCGCCATCTTCAGCCTCATCGATGCCGCGCTTCTTCGCTCCTTACCGGTCCGCGACCCCCAGCAGGTAGTCGTGTTCCAATGGGCCGCCCTCCGTTCGCCAAACACAAAGGGACAATACAGATACATGTCCTGTCCCTCGCCGAATTCCACCGGAGAACACGGCTGCTCGTTTTCCTATCCCATATTTCGCAAATTTCGGGACCTCCAGGACGCTTTCTCCAGTGTCACTGCTTTGGGCGGCGACGTGGGGCTCAATCTGAGAGGCAATGGTCCGGCCAAGTTTGTGCATGGGGAACTAGTCTCGGGAGAATTTTTTGACACGCTCGGCGTCAGAGCAGCGCTAGGCCGGACCTTTGCCCGTTCGGATGATAAGCCAGGTGCGCCAGGGGTCGCGGTGCTTGGATACGGCTACTGGCAAAGTGCTTTCGGCGGCGATCCGGCCGTAGTGGGAAGAACAATTTGGCTGAACAATGTCCCCGTGACGATTGTAGGCGTGGCAGCGAAAGAATTCCCTAGCTTGGACCCAGCCACGGCACGTCCGATGTGGCTACCCATATCGCTCCAGCCGCAACTCGGAAAAAACTTGAATGGTAGTATGGACGGCGACAAGCCGTCGCTTCAGGCGGGCGACGACAACTGGTGGGTCTACCTTGTTGCACGCCTCAAGCAAGAGATTCCCCTGGAGAAGGCTCAAGCGGCCGCTGGCGCTATTTTCCGGAACGATGTCCTGGACACGACAAAGAAATTATTCACGGCCGAAGACGCGCCGCGGCTGGTCCTTATGCCTGCGCCACAAGTCATCAGGGGACTGCGCGATCGGTTTTCGACGCCCCTGACAATTCTGATGACCGCGGTGGGGTTGGTCTTGTTAGTTGCGTGTGCCAATGTAGCCGGGCTCATGCTGGCACGTTCTGCCAGCCGGCAACGGGAGCTAGCCGTGCGGCTGGCTCTCGGCGCGGGGCGTGCAAGAATCGCTCGCCAATTGCTTACCGAAAGCATGCTTCTCTCGCTGGCGGGCGGAACTTCGGGAGTCCTCCTCGCCTACTGGAGCGTTCAGTCGCTTGTGGCGTTTATGTCTCACGGAGGATTGTGGCCCTCCCGTTTGTCGGTGCATCTGGACCTTCGCGTTCTGGCCTTTACCGGAGCGGTGTCCATTCTCACCGGAATTTTATTCGGCCTCGCCCCCGCGTTCCGTGGCATGCGTCTGGACTTGACGCCGGCGCTCAAAGAAAGCCCTACAACGCTTGCGAGCGGCGCTTCCCACCGATGGGTGAGTTTCGGCGGCAGCTTGGTGCTGGTGCAGGTGGCACTATCCGTTATCGTGCTTTCGGGCGCTGGCCTGCTCGTGCGCACACTAGAAAATTTGAAAAGCATCAATCCCGGTTTCGATACGCGGAATATTCTGCTCTTTGCAATGGATCCGACCCTCAACGGCTATACGGATGCGCAAACTCACGGGCTTTTTTTTCAACTGCAGCAACGCCTCGAAGCCCTTCCTGGCGTGCTTTCCGCCAGCTACTCTTTCGATCCTCTGTTGAGTGGCGACCTTTGGTCGTCAACTTTCAGGATCGCAGGTGACGCGCAGAACAGAGAGCATATGACAGATGCTTTGCAAGTCGGACCGAAGTTTTTCGAGACTCTACATATTCCCGTCCTCGCTGGACGGACCTTGAGCCCAAAGGATTTCACTTTTGCGACTGACTCCAGCTGGTGCCCCATGGTAGTCAACGAAGCATTCGTCCGTCAGTTTCTTAAAGAGCAGAATCCGCTTGGCCGAAGTATCAGCGGTCTCGGTGATAAGTACCGAAGCTGCGAGATTGTCGGTATCGTTGGTGACGCGAAATATGAAACGCTGCGGGGTAACATTTCACCAACGGTTTACGTGCCGCAAAAAGAAGGCAGCGGGACATTTGAGGTTCGGACAATCGCGGACCCCGAAGCAATTATTCCTGCGGTGCGCAGCATTGTGAGCCAACTGGACGACAATCTGCCCCTTTTCGACGTTAAGACTCAATCTGCGCAGATTCAAGGATCACTTTTTCAAGAGCGGCTCATGGCAAGGTTAGCGAGCTTCTTTGGCGGGCTTTCGCTTTTGCTGGCTTGCATTGGCTTGTATGGATTGCTCTCCTACGAAGTGGCGCGGCGCACGCGGGAAATCGGCGTGCGCATGGCACTCGGCGCACGTCCCTCGGACGTTTTGCGCTTTATTGTGCGCCAAGGCGTCGGATTGTCAGCCGTTGGCGCAATCCTCGGTATCTTGGGAGCGCTCGGCGTGACGCGCTATCTTGCCAGCCTTCTTTATGGAGTCCGCCCGTTTGATCCGCTCACGTTCGCCGCAGTTGCAGTGCTTCTTGGGATTGTGGCTTTTGCCGCCTGTTACCATCCGGCGCGCCGCGCGTCCCACGTCGATCCCCTGGTCGCCCTGCGCTACGAATAGGGACGCCATTTCCGAAACGCGACGGTGGCGCTCAATTTTCGCAAAACAATTTCTTGCTAGCCTAGAAAAAGAACATTGCGTCGGACGCTACGGTCAACTGGCTTTTCTTCGTGCCCGGGAGACCGCAGGGCAAGCACGGAGAATCATAAGCGGGCCGATTGTAAGAATGCTCGAAACGAATTTCTGGCCGCAAGAGAATCGTTGTTCCGATCCAATGACCCCAGCCAAGGAGGTGCTCGGAATATTTTGTTTTCGTTCCGGTCCGTTGCCCAGCCATATCATCGACGTATTCGTTGCGAATGGTCATGTAGTTGTGCTTCGAAAATTGCCGCTCGACGTAGTTGACCACCGCTGTTTCCGTCGCCGTGCAGGTTAGCGCCGCGGGATGGTCACAAAACGCTCCGTTGGCACCGGTGATGAGAAGTGCGGCAGCTCCCGGTGGCGCGGAAGGTGCGATATTCGGCACATTCTTTTCCCACATGTACCACCACTCTGTCGCCGTGTGCCATCGCGAATCGCCGAACTTGCGGTACCACGTGTAATAAACACTCTGCAGATTGTTGTACGCGTACTTGCCCGAGTTCAGCGAATTCAAGCAAGCATAGTGGTTGTCTCTCCCTTCCTGCCCAGTGAAACGCACGCAACCGTTGAAGGTCGGCTGGGCATCTGGTTCACCTACCCAGGGTGCCACGTCATTCCCCGCCGAGAGCCCTAACTGAATCATCCAATGGTCGTTGAGCCGCGTGGTTACGTTGATTCCCGTTTGCGTGGAGGCGTCGAAGGTGTAAAGAATCGAATGGCTGTAGGTGTAGTTGTTCGGCGCTAGCTGCGCTTCAATGTCGGGCAGCGAGCTGTACCGCCCGATGCGCACGTTCATTCCGTCCGCAAACTGCGGAAAATACAAGTCCACGTAGGCCATCACCGGGGCGTATCCGTATTCTCGATTTTTCTTCAGCAATTGGTCGCTAAAATACCCCTTCGCCGTCGTGAAGCGGTAATCGAGGCCATAAAGATTGGTGACGCGGAAGCCCCAGTCGAAGTGTTCCGTTTGCACCGTGTCTGGTTGGCGCTCAATATGCAAAACTTGCTGATCGGGAATGCACGCGTCAGCGACCTCCGTGTAGGCTTCCGGGAAATTGGCGTACCTGGACTTGTGCGAGGTGCTGACGTTGCAGCCCGCATTGAACCAGCCGTAAATCTGCACTCCGCTTTTCTTCCACGCTTCGCCATGCGGCCCTCTCCAAATTGCTTCCATAAAGGGCGACGATTGCGTCCAGGGTGCGCCGATAACCGGAGAACCTCCGTACGGCCAGTCGGAAATAGGAAACGGCGGCCCGTCCACCGGCGCAGGATAACCGCGCCGCACGGGGTCAGCGCCGGGTGCCGTCCCTTTCCAATCATCCCTATAAGCTTTCGAAAGACGGTGAAAGAAACGGCCGTAGGCTTCCTTTTGCTGGGAGGATGAGTCGGATGAGCCCATCTCGGATGACAAGCCCAAAGGAATGCTCTGGTCAGAAGACGGAACACTGCTCGATGTTGTTTGCGCGTGTGCAGCTGTCAGCGAGCTTGTCACCGATAGCAACGTTAGCCCGACAGAGCGAAATGCTCTCCTTAATCTGTAAACCACTGGTCTTGCTCTTCACTTTGTTTTCCGACCGCCAGAATAGAAGAATCCGCGTAAGGAAATTGTTAAGCTTTTCGTCATAATTTGGCTAAATCGAAGCAATATTTTTCATGTTTGACGAAGCAACCGAACTCCCCGAGCTTTGATTCCACGTTTCCGCGTAATTCGTTTTCCGCAATCACGCCGACTTATAGGACAATGCCCTCATGTCGTTGTTCGATGTGCTTTTGGGCAAGCCGCTCGCCTCGGATCAGGCGCGCGCCGAGCACATCGGCGTTGCGACGGGTATTCCGATATTCGGCCTGGACGCATTGAGTTCGGCGGCGTACGGTCCTGAAGCCGCTCTCACGTTACTGGCTCCTCTCGGCGCGGTGGGAATCGCGTACATAATTCCCATCAGCGCGAGCATCATCGTCCTGCTCGCCATTGTTTATTTTTCGTACCGGCAAACGATCCACGCGTATCCCGGCGGCGGAGGCTCCTATACCGTCGCGCGCCAGAACCTGGGCGTCTCTCTAGGACTATTAGCCGCGGCGGCGCTCATGATTGATTACGTTCTGACCGTCGCGGTGGGTATCTCGGCCGGTGTCGGCGCGCTAGTTTCCGCCATCCCAAGCCTTCAGTCTCACACGTTAGCGATCTGCCTGGGGATTTTGGTCTTCATTACCATGATCAATCTTCGCGGCATGCGCGACACGGGCCTGGTCTTCATGGCGCCCACTTATTTATTTGTAGGGACGCTGCTCGCGGCCATCCTCATCGGTTTGTTCAGGACGCTCGTTTCCGGCGGGCATCCGGTCCCCGTCGAACCTCTTCCCCAGGTCGCGCAGGCCGCGGCCGTTCCCGGCGCCTGGATCATTCTGCAGGCATTTGCCAGCGGCTGCACCGCGATGACCGGCGTTGAAGCCGTCAGCAACGGCGTGAAAGCCTTCCGCGAACCAGTTGTTGCTACCGCGCGGCGCACTCTCACGGTGATCATCGTTCTGCTGATGATTCTTCTCGCCGGAATCGCCTATCTCGTGCGCGTGTACGGCATCCAAGCCACGGTTCCCGGCCAACCCGGCTATCAAAGCGTTCTTTCGCTGCTGCTCGCCGCCGTTTCGGGCAGGGGCGTGTTTTATTACCTTTCGATGGCTTCCATTTTGGTCGTGCTGGCGCTCTCAGCCAACACCGCTTTCGCGGATTTTCCTCGCCTTTGCCGCGCCATCGCGCAGAACAACTATCTTCCGCATTCTTTTGCGATACGTGGCCGCAGGCTCGTCTATACGCAAGGCATCCTGGTTCTCGCAGTTTTCGCTGGCCTGTTGCTCATCATTTTTGGCGGGGTCACCGATCGCCTGATTCCCCTGTATGCCGTGGGCGCCTTTCTCGCCTTCACGCTATCGCAAGCCGGCATGGTGGGCCACTGGCGGCGGGTCGGTGGCAAAGGTGCAACGCGCAGCATGCTGATCAACGGTTTGGGTGCATTGGCTACGGGGATCACGGTAATTGTCGTACTCGTGGCGAAATTTGTGGAAGGCGCCTGGATTACCGTGCTGTTGATTCCAGGACTCCTGCTGGCCATGGGACTGGTGCGCCGCCACTATCACGCGGTTTTCGTGGAAGTGCGCAGCCCGACGCCGCTCGATCTGACCGATACGACGCCGCCGCTGGTCATTTTGCCGGTGCAAGGCTGGAATCGCATCGTCCAGAAAGCGCTGCGCTTCGCACTCAAAATTTCGCCGAACATTCGCGCCGTCCATGTCGACTGCGGCCAAGGCTCGGAAATTTTTCGCGGCGAATGGTGTCGCTTTGTCGAGCAGCCCGCCATGGAAGCCGACGTGCCCGCCCCGGAGTTAGTCGTCCTGCCTTCGCCTTACCGATTAATCCTGTCGCCGATCATCGATTACGTTCTCGAAGCCGAGCGCGCTAATCCCGGCCAGCAGATTGCCGTGATCATCCCGGAACTGGTGGAACGTCATTGGTATCACTATCTGTTCCACAACAAACGTGCTTCCGTCTTGAAGGCGCTCCTGTTGCTTCGCGGCAACCAGCGTATTGTCGTCATCAACGTTCCCTGGTATCTCGACACCTGAACTCCCTTGTTCAGAAATCCTCTGCTCGGCGTAAATTCAAATCTCGTATTTCCAATCCAATCTTAGCCAGGCGTGCGTGTGCGGCGGTAAATTTGCAGCGCTACTTTGCGCATCTCCTCATGAATAAGTCCGTTCGTTGCAAGAATGACCGGGCCGCCAAGCTGGTAGGGTTTCCCCTCGAAGTCGCTGACCTTCCCACCGGCCTCTTCAATCAGCAGCACGCCCGCAGCCACGTCCCACTTATTGAGGCCGAATTCCCAGAAACCATCGAAGCGGCCGGAGGCCACGCAGGCGAGATCGAGCGCGGCAGAGCCGTCGCGGCGCACGCCGTGCGTTTGCTGCGTGAACTCGCCGTAATACTGCAGATTCGGGCTGAGTCTGCGATTCTTGCCGTTGAAAGTGGCGCCCTCGCCGCGCGCCGCGGTGTACAGCTCATTGTAGTAGGGATTGAAAATGGCCGCGGCAAGCGGCGGGCCGCGCTGCGCCAGCGCGATGGAAACGCAGAAGCAGGGCTAGTGATGGGCGAAATTCGTGGTGCCGTCGAGCGGGTCGACGTGCCAGCGAAATTCGGAAGCGGTGTCCTGGCCGGTGCCCTCTTCCGCGGTGATGGCGTGGCCGGGGAAAAATTCGTTGATGCGGGAAACAATATATTGCTCGGAGCGCTTGTCCGCCTGCGTGACGAGGTCGACTTCGTCGCCCTTGTAGCGAATGTCCAGCGGCCGGGAGAACTCCTCGATAAGGATCTTTCCCGCTTCCTGAGCAATCTCCACCGCCGCTTGCAGATAATCTTTCCGCATCAATTAGCATCCCGCAAAAGGGTAGCAAAGTAGGGCGAACAGGTCGAACAGTTCTGGAGGGACCAAGTATCGAGCTAGGTGTGTCTGCTTTGAAGTACGATTTACCCGGAGCTCAGGCTAAGGACATACCGAAGCTGATTTTTTACGTCCCACTGTTCAGGAGCCGCCGACACCCGAGCGCAGGGGGGGCCCGGCCGGTATTCCGGTCTTTGGCGGGCAGCGGACAATTTCAAAAGTTGACAATGATACCAGTCCCTTGGAAGGTCCATGTCCTAGGACTGGAGACCTTTTGGATCCCACAGCCTCTATTGAACCCGCAACTCGATGGCAACGGAGTGCCGCAGACTTCCACTCTCCCCGGTGATGGTCAATAGATACGGTCCAGGCCTCGTGTCCTCGTCTACCCGCAAGGTGAGCCCAAACGTGCCCGAACCAGCGATGTTCGGCGGATCGATATCCGCGGACATTTCGGAGGGCAGACCAGCCACGCTGACATCCACGGTCCCCGCGAAGTCCCGCAATGCCACGACGTTAAAAGTGAAGGTCCCCTCCCGACCGCGCTCGATTGTGGCATTTTGATGTTCAGATGGAGCGAGATAGAAGTTGCCTCCGGGCGGGTCGTTGGCGGCCAGCGCCTTCACCAAGTCCAACCGGCCGTTGCCCATGTTGGGGCCTATAGGCACCGCGTGAGCCACGGCAGCAGCGGCCTGGGTCTCGTTCGTACTGGGCCGTTGATCTAACAACAAGGCAGTCGCCCCAGCTACGAAAGGCGCGCTGAAGGAGGTTCCCCAAGCAGCCCCATAGGTGCTGAAAGGATAAGTGGTAATGATGGCCTCACCGGGGGCCGCCACCCACACAATGCCATCGCCAAAGTTCGAGAAAGTGGACCGCTGATCCAGGTCGTCCGTTGATGCTACTCCCATCACATCGCTTTGCAGCGCCGCCGGATAGACAATCTCCATTTGTCCGTCATTGCCCGCCGAGGCGGTGCAAATGACATCGTGCTCCCTGGCGAAATTGAGAGCCTTGGACAGCTCGGGCGAGTTAGTCGTCAGGTCGAAGCTCATGTTGATCACTTTGGCTTGGTTCCGCACTGCAAAATAAATGGCCTTCAAGATATCGGAAAGGAACCCCGTCCCATCCGCATGGAAGGCTTTTAGCGGGAGGAGTTTGGCTTCAGGGGCGACAAGATGGATGATGCCCATCACCATCGTTCCATGACCAAATGCCGCATATTGTAGATTCCCACTTAGAAGGGCCGCCGTTGATTGGTCCAGCACTGCGGCTGTGGATTGATTCACCACCGCCACTGGGCAATCTGTACACGGCGGTCGCTGCGAAATTCCAGGCTGAAGATCCCTCATTTCCCAACCGCCCGGAAGATCCCGAGTAAAGTCCCAGCCTGGCAGCAAGACACCTTGAAGTGCCGGATGATTGGGATCCACTCCTGTGCCAATATCCGCCACAATGCTGGTTCCGGCTACGTGAAACGTGCTTCGCGCTTCAGATAATCTAACAATTTCGGCCGCGGGCTGATTCACATAGCCATGCCAGACCGAAGCGCCGAAGTAATCTACGGGAGCGCTGTCCGAGAGCCCTTCAGGTAGCGTGGCCGCGCGATTCAATCCCGTGTCCAACGCCACCCCTTGATCTAATTCGGCGTTGGTTACTCCATGTAATTTTTTCAACGCCTCTAAAAGATCCGTCGGATCAATCTTGCTGGGGGCTGTGATAAAGAAAAGTTGGTTCTGGTTGCCGTCTACCGTGCTGACCACGGTGCAATCCAGCTTCTCACAGGCTTCCTTAAGGGCATGGATGCCTGACGTGTCGCGTACAATGAATCGGTTACGGGCCGAGGCACTGAGGGGCCACAAGCCAGACAGGAAAAGGAAAAATAAAAGTGCTTTCAGCCTCATGGATTATGGCCTTCTCTTCTCTTGGAAACCCGGTCTTTCTGGAGTCTCGATGTCCTGAGTGATCCCCGAAGAACGAGACCCTTACTGGCTTTCCCGGGCGGCGTTACTGGAATCAGGTAGCTCGACCGATACCCACTGATTTTCCCTAACCCCTATTTCCAGCCTCAGGTGGGGATGAGGATCAAAATCCAAGTGAAACTCACCAAGCTCATTTGTTGTTGTAGCCTCAATGGGCTCTACTTTGCTTTGCAGCACGACGGGAGCACAATAAAGCAGAGACCCTGATTTAATCTCATGCAAAATCTGACCCACGAGGTTGATGCGGCCTGAATCTCTGTACGGCTCGAGCCAAAGGTCGACCATTACATCTCCCGACTCGTATAGGAGCCGATGATCTGTGGGCGGTGCTGAGCGAACTCCTGCGGGCAAGGGTTGGAGAGAACTATCAAAAACAAGCCGCGCGCTGTGTATCTTCTGACGAGGGGCGATATTTCCGCGGAGCAACAACTCCAGGCAGGGCACAAGCTCCTGGAAGAGGAGATCAACGGAAACCTTAGGAAGGCAATACGCATCTAGCACCGGCAATTGGAGATCCCACTCCGCGCTTGTAAGAACCACCGCGCGCCCTCGTAATCCGAGGACGAATTTGTGGAGGTCCAATAGCGTTTGGGCCGGGGCAGAGGCGAGCACTTGCATGTCAATGATGGCGGCCTCTGGCTTTTCCTCCTCGAGCAATCCAAGCGCCTCTTTGATGCTTGAACCAATGACGCACTGGCATCTCATTGTCCCCAGCAGAACGCGCACATTGTCTAGCACTAGCCGGTAGACTCCGATCATCAGGACTTTGGGCTGCGTCGGCGTAAATTCTGCACCCATCGAACGGGCAACGACCTTTCCAGATTGCGAACTCCTACGATTATCCATAACGCGTCTCGTAGTTAAATCCGGAAAAAGCTGTAATCACAAATGGGCCAATACCTTACCGCGGGGCCCACGCAAGCGCCCCTTCAACCACGGAAGGCTGTTCCTGAAGGTTCCCAACGAGCAAAGAAACAGGCGTGGAGGCCTGCGCGGAGGAAACGCCGCCGCGTTTCAAAAACAGGTGCTTGCCAAAGCAGCCCTTCCTTACTTTGTCAGTCCCTTATTCCACGGGGCGCCGGGTGGGGTCGAGGAACTGTGGAACGGCCTGGTGTTGGTAGTCTCGGTAGTCTGCGATTGCGGGCCAGCGACGAGGTGCTCCGGCAAGACGAACGCGTAAAGAATGTCTTCGACGGGGATGATGAGGTACTGGCGGTCGTCGAGCAGGTAGGTCATGGGCGAGGCCACCAGCCTTCCGCCCATGTTAAG
Organism: Acidobacteriota bacterium; assembly: GCA_003223245.1. GTDB lineage: Bacteria > Acidobacteriota > Terriglobia > Acidiferrales > UBA7541 > Acidiferrum. The sequence goes on along the minus strand of QHYI01000194.1, from coordinate 10,177 downwards.
GTGCCAGAGAGTTTTGCCCGTAGCAGGATCGAGAGCGAGCAGGTTGCCGGAATTGTCCGCGGTAAACAGCAGATGCCCGGCGGTGGTCAAGATCCCCGCGATGCTTTCCCTATTGCCGAGTTCGTGATTCCACACGACTTTGCCAGTGCGGTAGTCCAGCGCGCGCAACGTGGAATTGGCCCACAAATTATGGTCGCGACCGCCCCAGCCTTCCGCCTTTCCCGTGGCCGTGAGATAAAAAATGCTGAAGAGTCGGCGCGCATTGACGTAAAACAGACCCGTCTGCGGATCAAAGCTGGGCGCCATCCAGTTGGTGCTGCCGTCCGAGCCCGGTTCGACGAGCGCGCCGTCCGGGCTCGGTGCCGCTTCGGGCTTGGCGACCGGGCGGCCGCGAGAGTCCACGCGCGAAGCCCAAGTCTCGTCGATAAACGGAGCGGTGACCAGATGCTGGCCATTGACGCGGTCGAGCACAAAGAAAAACCCGTTGCGGCTGGCTTGCGCCAGGAGCTTGCGCGGCTTGCCTTGGAACGTGGCGTCAAACAGAACGGGAGTCTCAACGGAGTCCCAGTCGTGCACATCGTGGGGCGAGGTTTGAAAAAACCACACGAGCTTACCGGTGTCCGGATTGAGGGCCACAATGGAGCAGGTGTAAAGATTGTCGCCCGGTCTGCCCTCGCCCGCGAGCACGGGATTGGGATTGCCGGTGCCCCAGTAAAGAAGATTCAGCCCGGGATCGTAGGTTCCGGTCATCCAAGTCATGCCACCGCCATGAAGGATGGCATCGCTCTCTTTAGGCCAAGTTTCCGATCCTGGCTGACCCGGGTCCGGCTCCGTGTACCAGCGCCACTGGAGCGCTCCGGTTTCCGGATCGAGAGAATCGAGGAAGCCGCGAACGTCAGTGACGTCGCCCGAGACACCGGCGATAACGTGATCGCGAATCACGAGCGGAGCCATCGTCGCGAAGTATCCGAGCTTCGGATCGGCGAGCTCTACATTCCAACGCACTGTTCCATCCTTGGCGTCCAGACAGATCATGTGCGCGTCGGGAGTGGTGAAGTAAAGCCAATTCTTGTACATGGCCAGGCCCCTGTGGCCGATGTGGTCGCCTTCCGACCTACGCTCGTAATGCCAGATTTCGCGGCCGAAGCGGGCATCGACGGCCCAAACGTTGTCGGGCGTGCTGAAGTAGAGAATTCCATTCACTTCCAGCGGAGTGGATTTGATCGCGGCGACGCGCACCGGGAAGGCCCAGGCAAGCGTCAACGAGCCGATGTTGCCGGCATTGATCTGGTCGAGCGGGCTGAAGCGGCGGCCGGAATAATCGCCATTGTAAGTCGGCCAGGTGTCGGTGGCGGGCTTGAGCAGCGCGGCAGGATCGAGGCCTTGCGCGACCACGAACGGCGCGCACAGAACGAGAAAGAAAACAAGCAGTAGGAGCATAACTCGGCCTTGCATGGTGCTCATCGGGAGTGCCAAAGCGCGGTAAAGCAAACGACAACCGCAGCTCCCTCGCTCCCCCACCCCAGCGAGGCAAAACCGGGCTCGCCGGGGCCCCCGGTTCGCTCGGGATGACGGGCGCTTGATCGTTGGGAAAACGTGAGAAAGCATTGCGACTCCCCTTTGGATTACGGCTACGATCCCTTATTTCAGACTCTCGAGATAGGCAAAGAGATTGTGCACATCTGCTTCTGTAAGCTTGCCGAGCAGCTCGCCATGGGCTGCGAGCGGATCGTGGAGTTCCACCTTCACTCGATCGCGCGCGAAAGAGCGGTACCAACCGGAGGCATCGCGCAGGCCAACGACGAAGTCGTCGGCGTGCACCACTTGACCTTTGATTTGCTCGCCGGAAGGAAGCGTTACGACGGCGGTCGTCTGAGGCCCGTCTTTGCGATCGCCGGGATAAAGCATGCGCGCTTCGAGCTCGATGGGAGAATATTTGGCTGCGATCCCCGCAAGATCGCCGGTGGGCGAGTGGCAATTCTTGCAGCCACCGGGTCCGTTGAAATATTCCTTGCCGGCATCAGCATTGCCGGTAAGCAATTTTTCGACGGGATAAGATTTTGGAACGCTTGCTGACTCGAGCGCTTCCGCAGCCCGCGCATGCAAAAATGCGGCGATGTCGGCCACTTGTTCATCGGTCATGGCTGGGATAGGGGGCATGCCTTTGTCCGGGCGGCCGTGACGAATGACTTCTCCGATCAGGTCGCCCTTGACGTCATGAGCCACCAGCGGCGAGCGGACAAGATCCGGACCGCGAGCGCCGGTGGCATCAGCGCCGTGGCAGAATCCGCAGGATTGTTCAAACTGTTTGCGACCGCGCTCAACGGCGGAATTCTGCGCGACAGAGTCTTGTGCGGCGGCCTGGGGCTGCGCATCAGAGTTGCAAAGCGCAAGAGAAAATACCACTCCTAGCGAGAGGGCCGCGAACCGGCTCGCCTTTCTTTGAAAAGTAGGAACAAATTGGGCCATCGTCGCTGTCCTTTCTTCCATCCTAGCCGAGCCATTCTACAGTGTTCGCATTCATTCCCGTTTACAGTTTTCGACCCCCAATGCATTCCCCTCCGGCCTGGGGACGGGGATTCCTACCGCCGGGCACAGTTGAAGAAAGGTCCGCCCGGTTTGGGGGGCTCTTGCTGTAGGGCATTTTGCGGTCAAGCCCTAACATCAGGCATCCGCCGTCGTCTCTTCCTCGTCAGGGAATGCCTCTTTGTTCTGGCTGGTGGAACAAAGTCTTGCAATTCCGGTATTCAGCCTAAGAGGTGCTCATGCGAGCTCTCTTCCAAGATGTGGCCCAGCCTCGCGGCTTGGCAAATTAAGTTGCTCAGCCAAGCCAAGTGCGTTGAAAACGTTGCCGCGATCTTTGGTGTACGGAATCTGACGACGACCGACGAGGAACTCCCGGAAGATGCCCCTTCGGTCTACTTTGCGAGCAACGCGGGGATTTATTTCGGCGTGCCTGCGCTACTCGGCCGGATGCTGATTCCTTCCGACGCGCCTGAAGGGCAAGGACCGCAGCCCGTGGCGGTCCTCAGCTATGCGTTTTGGCAAAAGCACTTCAATTTAGATCCCGCGGTGGTGGGCAAGAAGATTCAAGTGGTTCACAAGACCTATAGCATCGTTGGCGTAATGCCGAAGAGGGTCAAAGTGAGTTTCTCTTTTCGCAAAGTCCGTCCTCTTCCTGGCAGGTATGGTGTTGTTGGCCCTAACGGCGGCGTTGGCGGCGCTGCTCGCCGCTCGGCGACGAGCTTCGTCCATCGATGCCATGGACGCGCTGCGCCACGAGTAGCTCATAGCTCTCGGAGAGCCACAACGAAGGTAACGGAGGTTAATTCGATGAGGATGTGGACGATGCACCAGGGTAGTTGCCCGCCGCGATCGAGCAGCGTGGCCACTTGCAGTAGCAAGAAGTGGCTTCAGGGATTCCCGCTCATTCTATTCAGTAGATAACCGGATTGATTCTTTCGCACACTCCGTCATCCTACCGTCGTGCCCGAAGCTTAAAGGGAGGCATGTGCGTGAGGAGTCTTTCGGGCACATTCATTAACTGCACGGGCATACGGATTGGGCTGCGGAGAATAAAAACCGCGGCCAAGAACATTTGCTTATCTTTGACGCTGCTGCTGCTTGGGGCCTCCGTGGCGCTCGGGCAGAGTGCCTCGCAAGCTGTAACGCCTCCAGCTCCCAAGGATTCCGCACAGGGCGATGCGGCTGCTGCAAAAGCAATACCGCGTTCAGAGGCTTTGCCACAGGATCATTCGTCCGATTTAGCTACACCAGCTCCGGGAACTTCAACCGAAAACGTTTTGACCGCTGTAAGGCCGACGGCGCCCGCGCCTAAGCCGTTCGCTTCCGCGCACGGCGCTTTGCCCGCGGCAAATATTCCAGCGCTCGAAGCACGGGTGGGATTCTCGATGCTCTCCCGCGTGGCTGCATCGAACGACCGAGTTTTGTATACGGGCCTGAGCGGCAGCGTGACGAAGCAATACTCGGACCGTCTGGGTGCGATGATCGAGGTGAGTTACCTGCGAGCCTTTAACGTATTCGCGACCGGACAGACCAACAGCACATTTACCTACCTCATTGGACCCGCATTTTATCCGTACCGGCGAGATGGTCTTGTAACCTCATTCCACGCGCTGGGCGGAGGCGCGCGAGTTGCGGGCGTGGCGACGCTCCTGCCTAACTCAGCGGGATTCGTCAAGGGCGCGGTCGACAACCGCGCGTGGGCGCTCGGTGGCGGCGTCGAGAGATGGTTCTTCTCGGACGCGATCGCGCTGCGCGTGGACGTCGACGCAGTGCGTACTTCCTTCTTCAACAGCTCGATGAAGGTTGCCGGTGAATACGATCTGCGCACCACTTTGGGCGTGGTCTACTATTTCGGCTTGCGCGGCAGAGATGGAAAGCTCGGCAACGTTGCGGGAAAAGAGCTGGAGTGAACAGCGGCGGATCAGCAGGACGCCTCATGACAAATGAACTTCGAGAGGGCGGCCATCGAATTCGACATTTTTCGATAAATTGCCGAACTTGACTTCAATGCTGCGTCGCAGAGGCGGACGCATGCGAGAGCCCGGAGCGAGGCGCATTGCGAGCGCGCGCTGCGCATCGTTCCACTCGATCTGAAGTCCCATCCAATTGCCCCTGCGGTAATCGAACGAAACGCCGTCGTCTTCATAAAGGAGAAACTCGCCGTGCGCGCCGGGATAGACGGTGATGGAGAGCGGGGCGTCGACCTTTTCATTCACGTACTGTTTCACGGGACCGAGCGGAAGAATTGCGCCTTCACGGACGAAAAGCGGAAGAGTTTCCAGGTCCACGAGGCGATCGATTTCGCGGCCGCCATCGACGCGTTCATTTGTCCAAAAGTCGAACCAGCGGCCACGCGGAAGATAAAGACGGCGCGCAGTCGCGCCTTTTTCGACGACGGGGGCAACGAGAAGGTCGCGGCTCCAGAGATATTCATCACCACGTCGCACCGCTTCGGGATCATCGGGATAATGCAGCCACAAGCCGCGCATCACCGGCATTCCAGTGAGCGCGCCTTCACGCACGGCACTGTACAAGTACGGCATCAGACGATAGCGCAGCTCCAAATATTTGCGGCAAATGGGCTCGACTTGCGCGTTGTGGAGTTCGCTCGGATCGGGCAGCGCGGAGCCATTGTAGCCGCTGATTTCGGTTGGGCCGATTTCGCCAGTGTTCCAGCCCCAAGGCAGACGGAGTTTCCAGGCGCGGCCGTGGCAGCGAAATAGCGTGCAGAACGCGCCGAATTGGAACCAGCGCAAATAGAGCTCAGCCGTGAATTCTTCTGTGGGAACGAAGCCCCCGATGTCTGTGCCCCAATAAGGAATCCCAGTGAGTCCTGTGTTGATGGCGATGGGAATATGAGTCTTCAGGGTCTCCCAGGTCGAATAGACGTCGCCGGACCAGAGGAAGGAAGCGTAGCGCTGCATTCCGGCGTAGCCATTGCGATGGAGGGCGTAAGGGCGCTCATTGGGGCGTTCGAGTTGCGGACCTTCCCAATACATGCGGTTGCGCGCGAGACGCGCTTCGATGTTGAGAGGATCGCCTTCGTCGGGCCACCAGCCGTCCACGCCGAGCGAGAAGGTTTTGCGATGGGCGTCCCAAGCGCAACTGACTTGCTCTTTATCGAAGCGAGTGACGTTACAAGGATCGCGGACCGTTCCGCGCAAGTCGTTTTCGAGAATTACAGAATGCAAGACAACGCGAAAGTGCTCTTGATGAAGTTCGTTGATGGCCTGCTTGGGGTCGGGAAAAACGCGCTTGTTCCAGGAGAAGGAGCCGTTTTCACTGTTCCAGCCCGAGGGGCAAAACCCCGTGCCGAGATAGATGAGCGTGTCGCAAGGAAGTTTTTTATCGCGAAAGGTCTTTGCTTCGGCAAGCACTCCTTCGTGGCTGTCGAGGGTGCGGTGAGACTGCTGGTAGCCAAAAGCCCAGAGCGGAGGTAGCTCGGGATGGCCGGTAAGTTTGGCATACTCGGACATGAGGACTCGTGGCTCCTGCGAGGTCACGACAAAAATGTCGAGTGGCAGAGCGCTGGCGGGGTCTTTGGGGAAGAACCGGCCTTCGGGGCCAGTGAAATCGAAAGTGCCGAAAGGTTGATGGAAGTAGAGAGCCCAACCCGCGGTGCCGATGAGCCAGGGAATCGGCACGCGTCCGCCATGCGTACCGAGTTGGTAGCTGCCTTGGCCGCTGCGCATCGCGTCTTTAGACCCGCGACGATCAAACTGCGGGCCGCCCTCGCCAAGACCTAGCAGCGCGGAATTTCCGAGAAGAAAAGAAACCGCGCCGGTTTCGGAATCGATGGTGAGCTGCTGGACGGTGTCACCTTTCGCATTTTCAACGACGGCCTGGAGTGGATCGGAAGAAAGCCTTACGCGGAGTTCCCCGGATTTGACGGTGTGTTCTGGTTCTCCGCCCGTGAATCTCGCTAACGTTGGTCCCCAGGAGTCTTGCACGAGCGAGCCGTTGCGTTTGACGGGTTGCGGTTGACCGCTTTCGACGGGCAGAACGCTAAGCCGAAAAGTGTGGGCGCTCACAGGTGCAATCTGAACTTCCACGGGACGGCCGGCCACCTGACGGGGATTTTGCTGGGGCGCTTCGGTGTCGTGCGGCCACAAGAAATGCGCGGCGCAGACGGCACCGACGCCTTTCAGGATGTCACGGCGGTCATAGCGATTGGTCATGAGGCCGCACCAGCAGAAAGGACTAAAACGGCACAAGTTCAGGCAAACGGACGGAGATTATACACAAACGTGTCGGACTAAAGTCCGGCGCTACGAAAAGCAAAGAACTTCACTCCTGGAGGAAAGCGGAAGCAGTTTGGATGAATTCGGGCCAGCGCGCGCCGATAACCGGGCCGTGTCCGGCGTTGGGGATGATCCAGAGGCGGGAGTTCGGAATGGCCTTGGCCATTGCAAGGGAAAGTTCGACGGGATAGAGAGGATCACGATCACCTTGGATGATGAACGTGCGGGCTTGAATCGTGGAGAGAAGGGGAGGTGTGAAGTTTAGGTCGTCGTAGCTGGTGGCGAAAGATTTGGTGCTCGCGAGGATGGCTTTGATTTGTTCGTCTCCGCCGGGATGGCAACGGCGCAGGATTTCCCACTGTTCTTGCTGCAGATTGTCAGGATATTGACTCATGATCGTGCGCGACTGCGCGGGAAAGTAAGGAGTGGCACTGACCAGCACCATGGCGGTCATGCGATCCGGTTGCTTGGTGGCCATGTGGAGCAGGACGTTGCCGCCCGCGCTGATGCCCACGCCTTTGCAGGTGTGAATTCCGAGAAGATCGAGCAGAGCAAACATGTCTTTGGCGGCATCCTCATGGCGGAAGGGTTTCGAGAGCATGCTAGAGCGGCCGTGACCGCGCAGGTCCGGCAAGATCAATTGAAATTTGGCTCCCCATTGCGCGAGAGAAGGAATCCAATCTTGGCTGGAGCCGGAAAAACCGTGCAGTAACAAAAGCGGCTCCCCGGTTCCGTGAACTTCGAAATAGATTTCTTTGCCGTTGAGCGTTTCGATACCTCCGGGCGGACGTATAGGCGTCATCGTATGCCTCCTTTGGATTCTTTCGTGATGCAAATTCAATGATTTTATGGCGCAAAAAGAAAACCGCCCGCGCTTTCGCACGGGCAGCTCGACATCTCTTGTCAGAGTAGCACGGAAATAGGAAGGGTCAACGGATAATCGAACTATAATCGAAGCGCGCGAAGCGAGTATTCGCTATTCAGCGGGCGTTCTCAGCGATTCAGCGACCCGTATTGTACCGTTCAAGGTTGGCTCCACGTCAAGGGCAGAACCTCTCAGAACCTCTCAGAGCCTGATTTTTAAACTTCCTTCGCAGGGGTCAGGTGGCTGCTTGCCGACACGCCAGAACTCCAGAAGAGACAGAGATCCGGTTTTGCTGGCCCACGCGAGAACGGTTCGGAAGCCACCTTTCTCTGCCGTGTCAGATGCGTGCGATTCAAATTCCTTGCAACACCAGATTCTGCTCATGGACTGAATCCCACGCGCGAGGCGGCCTACCCAATAGAAGCAAGGCGCTTCTTGGCGAAGGGGACGGCGTAGGCGGCGGGAGGATTGTGGGCAATGGCGGCAGCCGCCTTGCGATAAGACTCGATGGCTTTATCTTTCTCGTGGAGTTTCTCGTACGTCTGGCCGAGCAAGCATTGAATGAACGGATCGTTCTGATTGGCCTTGAGCAGTTCCTCGAGCGCGGTCTTGTAATCCTGCCCGTAAAACGCGGCATAGCCCCGGAGATACGGGAAGAACTGCGCTTGCTCTGGATTTGTGCCTTTGTCGAGGATGGCTTTGGCGGCAGTGACGTGGTCCTGCGCTTCGGCCAGATTTCCGCGCCGCGCGGCGATGCGCGCTTGCGCGTGCTCCCAGCGAAAGTTCCACAAATCTACGCGAGCGGGCTTGATGTTGGATTCTTTCAGCCCGGTCTCGTGACCAACCTGGTACCAATGCAGGGCGGTATCCAAGTCGCCGGCATCGATGCAAACGCGTGCGGCTTCATCGGCGATTTCGCCTTGCTGGAAGAAATCCTGCTCGGTGACGAAGTAATCGAAAGCTTTTTGCTCGTATTCGACGGCCTTCTTGCAGCTACCTTCAAAGGCGTACGACATGGCCATGGCGCGATTCGCTAAGGCCTTTTGCTCGGGCTTTTCGGCAACGTCGATGGCTTTTTGAAAATATTTGCGAGCTTCCTCGCCTTTGCCCATCAAATCCAGGACGTCTCCAGCAGCAATGTTGGCGGGGAGCGACAGCGGCTGAGATTGCAGGATTTGGCGATAAAGCGCGAGCGCTTCTTCCATCTTTCCTTCGCGCATCAATTGCTGACCTTGCTTGATGAATTCCGGCTGCTGGCGCTGGGCGGGGGCTTGCGCGAATAGAGAGGCGAGACAGGACGAAAAGAGGATCAAAGTCGAAAGAGCTATTTGAACTGTACTTTTCATAAGGTCATTATCCCATGACCTTTTGAAGCACGCAGCTTGACGGATCGGAATTGATGTACCGTAAGAGCAGATGCGGCGAAAGGGTGGACCCCAGGATGATGACGATCGCGGAGTGTCGGGCCTTTTACGCGCAAGAGGTGAGGTTTGACGCGAGCTTGACGACGCCGGGACTGCTGGAGGCGTTCGCCAAAGTGCCGAGAGAGGAATTCCTGGGGCCGGGACCGTGGCAGATCGGCTCGGTTAACGCGCGGGCGATGTCCGCGGAGGGTTTCGGACAATTGTCCTACATTACCGTGGAAGATCCGCGGGACGTCTATCACAACGTGGTGATCGCGCTGGACCGCGCCAAGGACATCAATAACGGGCAACCCGGTTCGCTGGGGAGATGGATTGACGCACTGGAGCTGAAGCCAGGAGAGCGCGTGTATCATCTGGGCTGCGGAGTCGGCTATTACACGGCGATGATGGCGGAAGTGGTGGGACCCAGCGGTAGCGTGGTGGGGCTGGAGTTGCAGCCCGACTTAGCAGCGCGAGCTAAACAGAATCTGGCGGGCTATGGGAACGTGATGGTGGAAGCAGGAGATGGCGTGGCGTTTGATCCCGGTGAATGCAACGCCATGTTCGTGAACTGCGGCGTGACGCATCCGCAGACGAAATGGCTGGAACGATTACGGGAAGGCGGGCGGCTGGTGGTGCCATTTACGATGGCTGTGAATGCCACGATTGGCCAGGGAGTGATGACTAAAATCACGCTGTCGAGCGGAAGATATGCGACGGAGATGGTCTCGCCGGTGGGAATCTATTCGGGCGGCAGCCTGCGCGACGCAGCGCTGGAGCCACAGATGATCAAGGGCCTGAGGACGGGAGGATTGCTGAAGCTGAAGTCAGTGCGGCTGGATGCTCACGAAATGGGAGAGACCTGCATGGTGCACGGACGAGAGGTCTGTTTGAGTCTAGCAGAGCCGAAGTAGAAGTAAGTAGGAGTGGCGTGAGTAGCCGACGCAGGAGAAAAAGAGCGACAAAGAATCGAGCCAGCTACGATTGCAGCCAAGCAGTCTCAACTTGAAACATCGAAAAATATGGTCGTTGAACGGAGTTTGGCAGGCAGATTGATGCCTTTCTGAGTTACTATATAGACCCTGCCCAGAAATAGGGGGTTTCATGTATAGAGGTTTGCGGTTTCCTTCCGCGGCTGTTCT
>QHYI01000236.1 GCA_003223245.1 Acidobacteriota bacterium | reverse complement strand
AACTTGGATTCGCAAGAGGGCCTGGCGAGTTCTCGCACAGGATTCCCACTATTTTGCGTTTCCAATTACGTTAACGACGCGGCGAAATTTGCCGCGCAAAATGTCGGTTACGATAGGAGCAACTGTTTCGCGAAGATGGGTGCAGCGCGATTCAAAGAAACGATAAAGCAATGCGCTAACGGTGATCGCGCAACCAACCTGCAGCAAAAAGGTAACGGAAGCTTGTAATGCAGACGCACTCCATTGTTTCGGCCAGTATTGCTGAAAAAGCGCAATGACCGGTAAATGGACGAGGTAAAGCGCATACGACCAGAGAGCGATGCGGCGAATGTTCGTGCTGAAGATATTTTCGCGCTTCAGGCTCCAGTCCGACGCCGCCGGAAGGAGCAAGGCGAACCCGAGCGAGACAAGAGTAAAACGAAACGTGCGCGCGAAATAAGCGTCCGCGCTCCACTGCACCTGGTGATCGACAAATTTCCACAGCCAGGCATACATCGCGATGAGGAGGATGGCACCGGCCAGGGCGAGAAGCTTGGTATGTCTTCGCCACACGGAAGGATAACGGGTGGCGATCCATGCGCCGAATACTCCGATCATTAAGCTGTCGAATCGCAGGATAGCCACTTTGCGCTGCCATTCTGTCCAGGTCGCGTAAGCATGCGGCGACGTCACCATTCGGCCGATGGTGGAAAAGAGGAAGAAGGCGATCGCGACGGTTAAGAATGCGCGATCAAAGCGTCGATCAAATCGCAAGGCCAGCCAGAGGGCAGCGGGAAAGAGGAGATAAAACCATTCTTCGATCGCGAGGCTCCACGACTCGGGGAAAAAAGTCATGCGTAGCGTGGTCAGGTTACGCAGGAAAAATCCGTGGCTCCAGATCTCGGCAGAATTCACATAATGGGAACGCAAAGCGTATTCGATCGCGACATTGATACAGAGAAAGAGCCAAAAGAGAGGCAGCGTGCGGAACCATCGTCGGATGTAAAACGTGGCTATGCGATCCGGTTGGCATAGGTCGGTCCCCGAACGAATGAGAATCGTTCCGATGAGAAATCCGCTCAGAACAAAGAACAGTTCGACGCCGTAAAATCCGCCGTGACCGCAAAAGACAAACCACCAAGGTAGATGCGGCATCAGCACACCAATACTGTGCGCGATGAAAACGCTCAGGATCGCGGCCGCTCTCAGGAAGTCCAAACCGAAAACGCGCGCCGAATGCCGATAGGTTATTTCACTCGGAAATTTTTCCTCGGAATTTCCTCGGGGCCATCGGGCAAATAGGGTAGTCTCGAAGTCGTGAGGGGCAATAATGGAATCAGGTTCCGCCACGCTAGGAGCTAGGTGGAGGTAAGGGGATTACGCGTCCTGCTGATGCATCCGATAATGTAGCCACTTATTGGACATTGCCTCTTCGCCTTCGGGCTTTGGAGGCAAGGGGATTATGCTCCCGCTAGTGATCCGGAAGTGTGCCCGGGTTGTAGATTTTGCCTCCACGCCATTGGCTTTGGAGGCAAGGGGATTATGCTCCCGCTAGTGATCCGGAAGTGTGCCCGGGTTGTAGATTTTGCCTCCACGCCTTTGGCTTTGGAGGCAAGGGGATTCGAACCCCTGACTTCCAGCTTGCAAAGCTGGCGCTCTACCAACTGAGCTATGCCCCCGAAAGAATTGCGGATTGTGGAAGCCGATAGTAATCGGCTCCCCGAAACATATCAAATTGGTGTCATTTCGGTGGTTGCGGAATGCGGAATTGCAAACGCGTTGTGGAACGGGCCGACGGAATCGCGTCGCGCTTGGGTAGCGCAGGCGTCCCGCCTGTTCTGCTCCGCGTCTCGCGGAGCAGCAGATCAATCGGGTGATCCCAATTGATTCGGCGAGACGGCGAAATCGAGCACGCGGGACGCGTGGGCTACCCAGCGAAAAAGAAAATGCCGGAAAGCGATTATGTTTGCTCTCCGGCATTTAGTCGATGTGCAGCAAAGACTGAATTGTGCATTACTCGTCGTATCTCTCTGAGCCTCGACTTCTTTCGTTGTCGAGGTCTTCACGGCATACCCGGTCGTTTCAATTGACTTTGTTGTAGCGTGCGCTGTCTTAGCGGAGCAGATGCGCGCTGGGGACAGCGCACGCTACAGCGGAACGACGCTTAGAAAGCGCCGCTACAGCGCGCCGCGATTGCGCGACGCTAAATCAACTGAAAGGACCGGGGTTAGCCGTCGACCTAAGGGCGTTTTCCAAATCTTCAATCTGAGATCGTCGATCTGAAATCCGCCGCTTTCTCCTTAGAAAGGAGGTGATCCAGCCGCAGGTTCCCCTACGGCTACCTTGTTACGACTTCATCCCAGTTACCACTCATAGCGTAGGCGGCTGCCTCCTTGCGGTTAGCGTGCCGACTTCGGCTACAAGTGACTTCCATGATGTGACGGGCGGTGTGTACAAGGCCCGGGAACGTATTCACGGCGCCGTAGCTGATGCGCCATTATTAGCGATTCCGGCTTCATGGAGTCGAGTTGCAGACTCCAATCCGAACTGAGCCCAGTTTTACTAGATTTCCTCCACCTTGCGGTCTCGGATCGTTCTGTACTGGGCATTGTAGTACGTGTGCAGCCCTGGCCGTAAGGGCCATACTGACTTGACGTCGTCCCCACCTTCCTCCCCGTTTCACAGGGCAGTCTGAACAGAGTGCTTCCGGCTCACGCCGGAGTGGCAACAGTTCACAGGGGTTGCGCTCGTTGCGGGACTTAACCCAACATCTCACGACACGAGCTGACGACAGCCATGCAGCACCTGTGCAAGGCGTCCCTTTCG
>QHYI01000193.1 GCA_003223245.1 Acidobacteriota bacterium | reverse complement strand
TGCTCCCGTGGCCAGGGCTCGGTCTGAGGCCTTCAAATGACGGGAAATACCTGAACCCACTACAGCACTGGCGCAAAGAAATTGTCCCTACCGAAAATGCCGTCCGGCGCGAACGCCTTTGAAATCAGCGACATCCAAGAAAATGAAACCTAGACCTCCCTTGCACAACTCAGGATGTCACAATGTTACATTGCGTTGAAAGCTCGTGCGGAGTTTTCGGTAGGCACAGGTTTGCGGATCGGAGAGGCCCTCGCAATTAGATTAGGGCCTCTGTCGGATGAATACTCGAAGATCTCCGACGATTGTTCCACGATCTACATTCGGCAGGCTATCTGGCGCGGGAAAGAGCAGGACCCCAAAACAGACGCCGCCGTTCGGGATGTGGACGTTCCAAAGGAACTCGCCGCTTTGCTATCAGAATTTGCTGGCGACCGCAAAGAAGGGTTCCTGTTCTGCTCCGCAAGCGGTAAGCCGCTATCAGCACGCAACATTGTTCGCGACAACCTGCATCCCGCGCTTCTCGCTCTCAAGCAGCCGAGGGCGGGTTTCCACTGCTTCAGGCGCTTCCGCGAATCCGTGCTTCAGATGTCCGACGCCCGGAATCTTTTGGTGGATTACTGGATGGGCCATGAGAATCGGGAGATGGGCACGCGATACGCGAAGCAACTGATTGAGAACATCCAGTGGCGCAAGGAATGGGCTGAAAAGATTGGTCTCGGATTCAAGTTGCCGACTCTGGAAAGCTCAGTTGGGCTACTTGGGCTACCAAAACAGCAAAAATCGAAACTGGAGAAAGTCGCTTAACTGATTGAGGGATTGAAAATTAGGTTGGCTCCCCGGGCTAGATTCGAACTAGCAACCCTTCGGTTAACAGCCGAATGCTCTACCGTTGAGCTACCGGGGATCTGAATGACTATCTCCTCTAATTGTAGCAAATTACGCCGCGTGCTGTTCGATGGACTCTACGTTCAACTGGGGCACACGGGGCACAACAAAACCAAGTCCTGCCTTCTCAGCCCATTCGCGTCGGTACTCCACATCATCCTTTAGTTGTTCCGAATACTTGTCCGTAATGTCCTTGTTCGCATGGCCTATCCAAAACTTCTCCAAGTCCCAGGGGACCCGGTTTTTGCGAAGGTGAGACGTGCGGAATCGTCGGAAACAGTGAAAGCCTTCGACTCCTAAATTATGGAGCGAATCTCTAAGGATGTTGCTTTGCCCGAGAGGCAGACCGGTCTCGGTCTGAAACAGAAAACCGGAGGAGCGGTCTGCAGCGAAAGATTTCAGGAATGTCGCCAGAGTCGCAGGAATATCGACGGAGCGAATGGCATTGTCCGTCTTAGGTTTTTGCTCCTTTCCATTCCAGATGCTCTTGCGAACGTGGATTGTTTTGCAGTCGGATGAAATCGTTGTGTGATCCTCTGAATAATCATCTAGCTTGATGGCAAGCGCCTCCCCGATGCGAAGGCCTGAACCTCCAAGCAAAGCATACAATACCTGATACCTACCCTTTGCTCGTGCAATTACATCGGTAACTTGCTTGGAAATCAGCGTTGGTCTGCGCTGCTTCTTCGGATCAACAACTGGCAAGTCGATGTACTCGTGATTCCACTCTCGGGGGAACATCTGCTTGCCATCGTTATTGATTGCCGATGCCAAAACAGCCTTCAACACGCCGACGATCTCAACGATGGTCTTGGGAGCGAGTGCCGCTTCGCCGAGTGTGACAATGAGGTCCTTCGCGGTCTTGTTGTCAACGGAGGCTAGCGTTACATCTCCCAAAAGTGGATTGAGCCAATTCTTCAGGTAACTTCGGTATCCGGCTGTGGTTGCGGGTGCGATGGGACTGCGCTTTCTTGATTGAATATGTTCAATCCACCATCGCGCTTGCTCACGGAAGGTCGTGCCTTGAGTAAGAGCTTCGCACTTCTCGAAATGCTCTACTGTATCAGCTCCGCTTGCAGCGATGATTTCTCTTGCCCTCCTTTCAATCTCCGGTCTGGTAAGCAAGCCGGGACCAGATATGGGACAGATGCGCTCACGCCTATGCATACGCTTCTCTTGCCCCGAAACATCTATCCGGTACCTGACCGTCCACCATCCGCGGTGAATAACAGGTTGCGGTGATTGTCCAGAACGACGGGCCATGCTCTTTCCTCGTTTCTTGGCTCTTGGTTCTGGCGTCGCGTTTGAGCATGAGGCAAGCATAGCTAAATCGTCGATAAGTCTTCAAGCGTGGCTTGGTATTGGATTTTTGTAGGAGATTGGGATTTGGGACCCCATGCGGGGACTCCGATTGAAGAGTCCTTTTTTAGGGAATACAGAGAATGGGAATCGAAATGGGAATGGCCGGAAGGGGAATGGGTAAGGGGGAATGGGACAAGGGAATGGAATCCGCCCTGTGGGTAGTGCAAGGGACACCGGGACGCGGCGGCAAGCTTGCCGCCGCGTCCCGGCGCTGATGGCTCTCGTTTTCGTGATATTCTCTGGAAAATCTGCGAGAAGAAGATTTGTAATGCCGAATCGTGCTGGACCTAACTTATGAACAACGCGCTCCCGCAATTCGTCGATCATCTCGTTTTCCGTGTCCGAAATTTGGAGGCATCCGAGCGTTTCTACACTCACTTGTTGGGATCGCCGCCTCGACGCAATCCTGAGAGCGTTATGTGGCAAGTGGGGGACACCCGGCTGTTTTTTACGAAGGCGTCTGCCGACGACAGCCGATATGACAAGGAGCAGATTGGACTGAATCATCTGGCGTTCGGAGTACGCTCGGTTAATGAGTTGAGAACGATAGTTAAGAGGCTCGACGACGCTCCGTCCAGAAACTCCATGGCGATGAACGCCTTCCCATCCGCCTCGCCCACGTCATAAATCGTGCAGATCTTCGGATGATTCAGCGCCGACGCCCCTTGCGCCTCCCGATGAAATCGCGGTAGGGTCTTTACCTTAATATCGAATACGGTATTCACTTGCTATCGCTACTATCTAATGGTAACTACATTCCCTCCGTCCCCGGAGTTGCAGAATTTCTACTTCCATTCGTTGCGTGGGGTAGAACATGAGACTCCCAAAAGTGAGCTTGTGCCGTGGTGCCCTACCCTTCATTTCCATTTTGGCGCTCTCTTGCGGACATGCCGCTGCGCAAACAACGAGCATCCCCGCTCGCATTACTCAGGCAGTGGATGAGAATAACCTCGTTGTTCTGAAGGGAAACGTCCATCCGCTCGCCCGGCCGGAGTTCGATCAAGGACATGTTGCTGACGCGCAGCCGCTGAACAGAATTCTGTTACTGTTGCAACGAAGCGCAGCCCAAGAGTCTGCACTGCGCCAACTTCTCGACGATCAACAGAGCAAATCTTCTCCAAAATATCACGCCTGGCTGACTCCGGATCAATTCGGCAAACAGTTCGGCCCCGCCGACGCCGACATCCAAACCATCACCCAGTGGCTCGCGACCAATGGGTTCACAGGCGTCGAAGTTGGCCCCGGCCGAAATTTGATCGAATTTTCCGGCGACGTCGGCCAAGTCCGAAACGCGTTCCACACCGAAATCCACCACTACTTCGTAAACGGTCAAGAGCACCTCGCCAACACGTCCGATCCCCAAATCCCCGCGGCACTTAGCCGTGTTGTGGCTGGAATTGTCAGCCTGCACAACTTTCCTCGAAAAACGCAGTACCGCCGTGCCGCCGTACTTAACTGGTCGAAGGACACCAGCCGGGCGAGCCTGCTTCAGCTTGCAAATCCCGACTTCACCTATCAGTGCGGCTCTGACTCGAATACGGGCCAACCAATATACTGTTCCGAGCTCGGCCCCTATGATTTTGCCGCCATTTACAACGTGCTGCCCCTTTGGAACGCAACGCCAGCCATCGACGGCACAGGAGAAACGATCGCGATCGCTAACGAATCGAACATTAAAGTTCAAGATGTCCGGGATTTTCGCACTATCTTTGGACTACCCGCGAACGACCCTGTCGTCGTTCTTAACGGCCCTGACCCGGGGCTTGTTCCCAATATCGAAACGGAAGCCGACCTCGACGTGGAAATGTCAGGCGGAGTAGCCAAAGGGGCCACCATTAAGCTGGTCGTTTCTCAGGCCACCGAAACGACCGCTGGCGTCGATCTGTCCGCGGAATACGTCGTCGATAACAATCTGGCCCCCATCCTCAGCGTGAGTTTCGGAGACTGTGAACTCAACCTCGGCGCAGCTGGCAACCAGTTTTATAATCAGCTTTGGCAGCAGGCAGCTGCGCAAGGGATTTCTGTTTTCGTTTCATCGGGAGACAACGGCGCAGCCGGCTGTGATTTCTTCGCCGGACAGACGCCGCAACCCGCTCAAAACGGCTTGCAGGTTAGCGGATTTGCCTCCACGCCCTATAACATTGCCGTGGGTGGAACGGATTTTAATGACTTCTTCAATTTCACAACCTATTGGAGCACGACGAACAACTCAACAACGCAGCAGTCCGCCAACGGGTATATCCCGGAGACTACATGGAACGATTCCTGTACCAACGCCATTTTTGGTGATCCCCGCATAGGCTTCAGCACAAACGCCGAAACGAATTGCAATAACTCAAGATTGACAGGATTCGTCTTCACCGCCGGCGGCAGCGGCGGCAAGAGCAGTTGTACGACACCGTCGGGCCAAACCCCTGCTGCATGTGCGGGCGGCTACACCAAACCCTCGTGGCAATTTGGCACGGGCGTTCCCCTCGATGGCAAGCGTGACGTTCCGGATGTCTCTCTCTTTGCTAGCAATGGGTTCGTTGGAAATTCTTACGCCATTTGCGAAACAGATGTCCTTGGTTTTTGTAGCAGCTCCAATCTGTTTCCTATCGGTGGTACATCGGCATCGGCTCCCGCCTTCGCTGCAATTATGGCTCTGGTCAACCAAAAAACTCAGTCTCGCCAGGGTAACGCCAACGTGGTTCTCTATAAGCTCGCCACAAAACAATCAGCGTCAAGCTGCAACTCAAGCACAGGGCCCGCTAGCACATGCATTTTCAACGACGTGACGTCGGGAACCATCGCGATGCCTTGTGCCAAGAACAGTTTGAGTTGCACGACCTCTAGTTCCATTGACCAATACGGTGTCCTCTCCGGCTACAACGCCGGCGCCGGATATGACCTTGCCACTGGTCTTGGTTCCGTGAATGTGCAGAATCTGGTGAATAACTGGTCTTCCGTCAACTTCCTCCCTTCGGCCACCACGCTAGCCGCCAGCGTGAATGGGACTGTCGTTTCTTCGATCACACTTGCCCATGGCGCACCGGTCAGCGTCAGTAGCAACGTTACGGCAGGCACCGGCGCCACCGGTACTCCCACGGGACAGGTCGCTTTGGTCGCTGCACCCAATCCCACGCCTGGGAATCCGAGCGGCTCCCTCGGGGTCGAAGCTCTTACCCTTTCGAGCGGCTCGGCAAGCGGCACGAACGTCATCCTACCGGGCGGTTCCTACAACCTCACCGCCCACTATCAAGGCGATGCAACTTTTGGCTCGAGTGATTCTAGCCCCGGAATCCCGGTAACCATCACCGCCGAGAACAGCAAGACTTTGATCAGCATTCCTACATTCGACGTTAAGACAGGCATGGAAGCAGGCAATACTCCCACCTCTTTGGTATACGGCTCTCCCTACATTGCTCGCATGGACGTAGGCAACGCGCAAGCAACTCTTTCCTTTCCACCCAAGCCGGTTTGCACTCCCCCAAGCTGCCCTACCGGAACTATCACTTGGACGGACTCCCTGAACGGTGCTGCTGCCGCGCCCCTCGACGGAGGCATGTTTTCACTCAACAGTGAGGGCTACACTGAGGATCAGCGCATCCAGCTTTCCGGCGGCTCCCACGTCCTCACCGCAAGCTACAGCGGTGACAACAGCTACAGCGCAAGTGCGAGCACTTATGCGATCACGATCACGCCTGCGCCGACTACGACCACAGAACAACCATTGGTCAGCAATCCTGTAGAAGGCGTGCCATTTCAGGTTCTCGTGGGTGGAAGCGCGCAGACGCAGTCGGGTGCGGCTCCCACAGGTACGATTACTTTCCTCGATGGGACAACCCAGTTGGGCAGCCCCTTTTCCGTGACCGGGTTCCCTGGGCAGAACGGTTCAGCGCCAGGGTTCAGCCTCAATCCCAATTTCACGAACGTAACAATACCAACCGCGGGCACGCACACGTTGACCGCGCAATACAGTGGTGATTCGAATTACGCCTCTTCCGTGAGCAGTCCGTTTACGTTGAACGTGCTTCACCGCACGACCGCGAACATCAGCGCCAGCCCAACGACTTTGAACTACGGAAGCACAGTGACGATAACAGGCGTGATCAATACTACGGTGCCGGCATCGAACGTCGCCTTGAAACCGACCGGCACGGTTACTCTTTACGGCAATGCTGATGGGCCAATCACAAGTGGGCTGACGATCACTACGGTTCCTGACGGAAGCGGAAATTGGGAAATTCAGGTGGCCGCCACCGTCACGCCTTCGAATAGTGAAAGCTTCTCTATCACTTACGCCGGCGACTCCAATTACGCCTCTGTCTCGGCGTCCAGCAACTTCGTGACGGTCGTTCTGCCAGACTTTTCGATTGCGCCGAACCCTGCCTATCTGACAATAACCGCTGGCCAGACGGGCTCGCAGCAGCTGACGATTACGCCTGCAAACAACTTGGCCAGCACAGTTAACTTCTCTTGCAGCCCGGACGCAACAATTGGGATCACATGTTCGTTCAGCCCGACTTCCGTAAACCTCACGAACAGCACGCCTACGACAGCGACAGTAACGCTGGGAACTCTTCCACCGTCAGCAACCTCGACAGCGGCGTTTCCAGCTTCCCCCGGGGTGAAGTGGCCTCGTTGGCCTGGGGGACGAGGTTGGCAAGTAAGGCTTGATCTGGTGTGCCTGGTCGCGTTGCTTCTGTCTATTCTGCCAAGGCAAAGTCGCACGAAGCGTCTCGCTTTCGCTCTGGTGGGCGCCTCTAGCCTACTATACGTATTTGGTTGTGGAGGCGGATCAGCGGGTGGGGGTGGCGGGGGCGGAGGTGGCGGGCCAGTGCCCACTTCGGTTGCAATCACAGTCTCCGCGACAAAGGTTCCTGCAGGGACTTCCCCCTCTGTAACCCTGAGTGCAAACGTAACGTCCACGAAAACCGTCGCAGGCACGATTACTTTCTGGGAGAAAGGCAACGACGGAGCGCTCACGCCACCGCTAACCGTCGTAGCCAATTCGGCGTCCAGTCAAGTGGCCCTGCCGTTTGTGGGAACGCATCAGATTTATGCACAATACAGCGGAGACAGTCAAAATCAGGGCTCGCAATCCTCGACACTCAACGTTGTGGCCACGGGCACAACGTACATGGGTGTGCAGGCTACAAATGGCCCTGTGTCTCAGTCTTCGACCATCTGGATCACGATTCAGTAATTCACTGGGTTGGCATGCAAGACGGACAGGAGCTTGGTCCTCGAGTCTCTAGCTTAGCTTAGCGCTTAGCTAGTGCCTGTGGGTCTTTGGATACAGCGTCAGGAAGGAACTTCCGCGTCTGAATTTTGGTGCCGTGATTTCCGCTCACGGCTGGCGGTTCCACTTCGGCTCGTGCAAGCGCAGCATGATTGGATTCGATTTGTTCTGGCATATTGGCGTCGAGGAATCGCAGGGACGCCAATTAAACAAGGTAGGCGATCTGCTTCACGCTGCCACTCGTAACCACGTGGCTCCATGGCGTTGTGGGCTAAAAAGCCCCGTAATTCGCTCTTTATGGTCTCCTTTGGATTTTGTGGGTGTGGGCAGTTTAAAAAACCGCCCCACCCGTTCTGCTTGCCTCGCCGCGCTGCGCCGCCGTAAACACAGGGGGCGAGCCGACGGGTGCGCCGTTGTCGCGTTCCGCGATCACTTTTGTGAACAAAATCGTCCCGGTTGAGGGCGCTCATTTGACGGTTATGCTCACGGTCGACGCCCAACATGAGGTGCGCAAGACCCTTATTTCCTGCTGCGCGAGAAGCTCCCTCTGTTTGTCGCTAAAGCCAGGCGGAGTAAGTTCCGCTCTGAGCCGATAGGTGCCTTTCTTCCTTGGGAGTTCGAATGTGGAGGTCTTTCCAAAAATCTCTCCTGGTTTTAGAGCAATCCAGCGTTTGGCATCGACGACTTCCTCCATTATGTGCGTTTCCCAAGTCGGTCCGACATCGGAGGAACATCCTTTCCCCGTAAGATTGCGGTCCTTTTGGTCCAGAAGCCAAAAAAAGAACGAACCTTCTATATTGCTGCACTCACTCAAACTCCGCGGGATGTACAAGGGTTTTTCGCCTATATTTGTAACAATGAACTTGATCTTCATCGTCGATCCTGGGCTATAGACCATCCTATCGGCTATGATTTGAAAATCGACGCCGTTCTCCTTGCCACTATCTCGCTTGGCCCCATACATGACCGAACAAAGAGAAATCAATCCGGCAACGCTCCAACTTAGGCGGTTGAGATTGTTCACAATCAAGTTGGTCATGGTGGCGTTAACTCCCCTGTTATGGGAACACTCTGCGTTTCAATCTGCTTTGGCGTACAGTTGGTATTGATCTTTTTGTAGTCTGCGGTATACGCCGCAGTGTTCGCGTCTATCGCCGTGTCGAGATCGCTGTTGTGGTTTGCGGCGTGCTCCTGCTCGTGGAAGAACGCGGTCATTTGAGAAAAGCCACTCGGGGAAGAGGGAAAGCCCGGAGCGAAAGTATTGAATTGTGCGGTAAAGAATATAACTCCCCCACGTCTGGCAGAGGACCAAAACGTGCGGCCGTACGCATCACGGTTCTGCCCAAAATAGTTGACCATGCTGGTCCAGTCTTGGCTCGAAATTCTATTCGGATAGGGGTTCGCCTCCCCGGGGACATACATGTTGTAGCTGCTGTTGAACAAGGAAGTCACGGCATTCTTGAATCCGCCAAACAGGTTTGCGCAATCCGGGTTCAGGAGTGCAACCAGCGCATTTCCACGGAGTCCACCGACGTCCATCGGGCCGCCATAGAACTGGCCGGGGTCAGGACCGAGGAGGTCGAGCGCGCCCAAGTTGCCCATGATCGGTCCATCCTCTCCCCAGCCTGTTGGTGTGAAGGCGAAGGCAAAGATAGCAGCTTCCGACCAGCCGCCGCCGTCCCCGCCGAGGCAATTCTGCACGACCGAGTTGTCGCACTGGCCGGGGCCAGCGACATACATGCCAGTGGGGTCGAGGAAATTCACAGCGTCGTTCTGGACATAGGCGTAGTGATTGAGAGATTGCGGGTCATCGATGGAGCCTGACAGGGCGTCCGGCGGGAGGAACCGGCCGAGGCGGCTGGCGTAGTAGCGGGCCATGGCGTAGTCGTTGCCGGATTCGGAGTCGCGCTCGTAGGTGGTGAAGAAGAGCTTGTCGTTGGTGGCGTTGTACCACTTTTCGCCAAAGGGGAAATGGCCCATTTGCGCGTAAGTGTTGCCGCTGGAGTCGGTGACCAAGCGATTCGAGAGATGGTCCTGGTGGTAATACTTGGTGCCGGAGGAATCGATCTTGGCGAGCAGGGGCGCGCCGCCGTAGATATACTCGCGGGACGGCGAGCCGACGGGTGCGCCGTTGTCGTACTCGGCGATGACTTTGGAGCCGGAGAAAACGTAAACGGTGGTCGTGCTGCCGGAGATCTTTTTCACGCGCAAACCGTTGCCGTCGTAGGTATATGTGCCGGAGGCGCCGCCGTGGTTGGCGCTGACGGCGCGGTTTTCCGCGTCATAGACGAGCGTATTCGAGCCATGGTTGGTCATATTGCCGCCGAGGTCGTACGCATAGGGCGAGCCGGTAATCTGGTTCGTCGTGGCGGAGATGTTCACCGAATTCGTCGGACAAGTGATCCCAGTGCAGCCCGAATAGATACTTTGCGCGGAGCGGTTGCCGTATCGGTCATAAGTTTCGGAGAGGCCCCAGGCAGCATAGTTGCCAGAGCCCGCCGTTATGGCCCTGGTTAGCCTATGCAGTGCGTCATAGGTGTAGGTGGCGCTGCGGCCGTTGTCCACGTAATCTGTGATGCTGGCGATTTGGCCGTTGTTGCTTCCCGCCGCGCCGTAGGAGTACGTGAGGCCGAATTTTCTTGGATCACAGCACATAAGATTTCATGATGCACCTCTTGGCGGCCACAAAGGCTGCCGCTTTTCAGAGGAGGTCCGTCATGGAGCAATTCATTTTTTGGTTTTGCGAAACTTGCCACTGCTGAAGCGACTTGTCGCTGAAGCACTGGGCGAAATCGAGCTGATGGGCTGCAGCAAGTGGATCATGGAAACGACTTTGTAACTCTTCCCCGGACATCTGCGCATGTCAGGTCTGAGTCGAGATTCGCCTACCAACTGAGGATATTATGCTGAGTCCAGCTATGCGCGCGCGTTGACAACTGGCGACTTAGGCCACCCACTGCACATATAAAAATCTACTGCAGTAGATTTGGTCTACCTCGACGCAAATCTCGCGCTGAAGGAAGATGCCCTAAGGAAGACGTCGCCTGTGAATGCAACGATCGGACGGTTTAAGCCAGACGATCAGCTACTGTCATTTCTCCGCAACCTTTAGATTAGGAGTTGTGCCTTTGAAACAGGACTTGTGGATGTAAGATAGGTGCCTTGCCACGCTGACAGGCGACGGGCAAATTTGTCAGAGAGTTGAACGCAAAGACTCGCTTTGACGGTCGTACTCCGTCGTTTCTAAAGGCTTCTGTGTAGTGGTATTAAAGCTGCCCAGAGTGCTTAGCAGCACCTGCCTCCCCTACGTTAGGAGGTTCGACATGCGCAAATGGGTTCTCTCTTTCTCGCTGATCGGGCTGTCTGTGGTTTTCGCGCTTTCCGGGTGTGGAAGCTCCACGCCAGCTCCCTGTCCCCTGTCTAGCAGCTGCACGTGTGGTACCCCTGTTGCATGTCAGGCGCAGAGCTACGTTTTCGCTACTACAAATGCCAGACAGGTCCTGCTCTTTCCTGTTGAGCAAAATGGTGGACTTGGCCTGCCCGGCTCGCTCCCCGGGCCGTTCCTCCCAGGGGGTATTTCGGTTTCCACGCCCAGCCGCGAACTCTTCGTTGCCGATCATGCCCAGGGAACTCTCTATGCGTTCACGACTGCTGGAACTGGCCAGTATTCTGCAGCTCCCGGATCGCCTTACGCGCTGGGATCAAGCACCGGCTTTTTGGAAGGTGTAGCCACTACCTCAGACGGCAAATTCGTTTATGTCATCGGGCTGGCCGGAGAAATAAGCGGATTTTCCATCGCCGGCGACGGTTCGCTCACGCCGATTCCTAGTTCCCCCTTCCCTGTTGCAAGCGAGTCGCTTGCCGCAGTTACTGAAGCCTCCACCAAGTTCCTGTTTGTCGTGAATAGCTCCAGCGTGACGGCATTTACGATTGATTCCGCCAGCGGAGCTCTACTCGCCGCCGGGCCGCCGGTCGCGCTTTCCGGCTCGAGCCTTGCCGGGATTGAAATGGCGGCCACCACTCCAACCGGTAATTTTCTCTACATCGGCGTCAATGGCACGAATCATGTGGATGCATTTTCCTTTGATGCCGTGTCAGGCGCCTTGACCGCGGTCAGCGGCTCACCATTTCTGGTGGGCACGGGGCCTGCTGCTCTGACGGTTACGGGAACCACCCTCTACGTCCTCGATAACACGAATGGCACGGTTTCCGCGCTCGCATGGGATAAGAACACCGGCGCGCTCAGTGAAATCTCAGGTTCGCCATTCAGCGCACCGTATGGAGCAGGGGTGGCTACGCTGAACGGACAATATCTTTACGTGACGAGCGTGAATAACGTATTTCCGCCATTCGTGAATGAAATCCTCGGCTACAGCATCAGCTCTTCCGGGGCGCTCACTCCTTTAGGCGGGTCTCCCTATCAGGCTGGGGCTCAGCTCTGGGGAGGAATCGCCGCACACTAAGACCTCCACCATCGAACGGCGGGCAAGCCTTCGTGGGCTGATTGGATAAGAGCGAAGGCTCCGTTCGCGTAAGCGGTATGCTTCTGTTTGGAGGACCGAAGCTATCGGTAGGAAGGAGCCTTCGATGCTGATTAATTATAGGATGCGATTATCACCCGAGCTGTCTCCACCGACATTCTGCACTTTCGCGCGCGAGTTCTCGGTGTTTACGGCCAGGGGCTGTTCCATGGGCAGCCTCTGACCCCGGAGACGGTGAAAACGACAACTCGCGCGAAAAAATGCAGAATGTTCGTGGAGACAGCTCGGAAAAGAATAACACTTCCTCCCTAAACCTCTTTTAGAAAAATGATCCAGCATATTGGCCGGTTATGTCGGCCACTCGCACCTAATCGTCGGGTCCGATTTTGTGAGCGTACTAGCACCTGCCACACTTCAGGGCTTCACGCCATTCCACACCCAATCCATTCGCGTCAGCTCCGGGCGTTTTAGCGCTTCGCAAGCTTGCCGACGGACGTTCTGGCCCTGCATTCAGCCCGTGGGGTTCGCGCAGATTGGCGAGCCCGGAGGAAACACATGAGTGGGCGGCCGCTACAAAAAGCGCCGAGTCTGTCCTTCGCGACCTAACTTCTGGGGAACGACTTTCGTCTAGGTACGTATACATAGCACTGGAAGCTGGAGACTGGAGTAATCCGGTTCCCGCGCACGGTGGCCGAGCAGAAAAGCGAGTACTACAAGCGCGGGAGCATGGGGCACTCCAGGCCGCCGGACAAAGCGAGTGGAGAGTCCCGGGTTGCCCGGTAAGCAGGCATGAGATGGCTTCGCTTTGGACGGATTTGCGGTTTGCGGTGCGGGAGTTGCGGAAGCGGCCGGGGTTCGCGCTGACGGCAGTGCTCTCTCTGGCGCTGGGCATTGGCGCGACAAGCGCTGTGTTCAGCGTGATTTACGCTGTGCTCATCGACCCCTTCCCCTACCCCGGCTCGGACCGCATCATGGAGATTCGGCTGGTGGACAGGGAAGGCCACGACCGCTTCGCCGGGCCGACGGGTCCGCAAGCGGACGTGCTGCGCCAGGCCCGGTCCATCGAAGACGTCGTCCTGATGGATTGGTGGAACCTGACTACCACGGACGGCGGCCTCCCTGAAGACGTCCAAGCCATGTATATCGACCCGAACGCGCCGAATCACTGGGGCATCCGTGCGCAGATGGGCCGCTGGCTGATTCCTTCCGACGCGCCGCCGGGGCAAACGCCGCAGGCGGTGGTGGTGCTGACCAACGCGTTTTGGCACCGCTACTACATGGGCGACCCCAACGTGATTGGGCGGACCATCCGGCTTGTGCACAAGCCGTACCAGGTGGTTGGAGTGATGCCGCCGCGGTTCAAGTGGGGCAATCCGGATATTTACGTGCCGCTGAAGGTCACGCAGGACGCGAACATTCGCTACGCGGCGTCCATCAAGCTCCGAGCCGGCGTAAACCCCGAGCAGGCCAGCGCAGAGCTGCAGCCGATTATCGAGGAGTTCGCGAAGGCAGCGCCGGCGAATTATCCGGACAAGTTCAAGGTGAAGCTGCGCAGCATCGTGGAGGTGTATGCGCGTCCGCTGGGGCCGACGCTGTATTTGCTGCTAGGCGCGGTAGCTTCGCTGCTGCTGATTGGCTGCGGGAATGTGTCGATTTTGCTGCTGGCGCGCGGCACGGAGCGTCAGCACGAATTGGCAGTACGCGCGGCCATCGGAGCGGGCCGGATGCGGATGATCCGGCAACTGCTGACGGAGTCGCTGGGGATCGCCACAACGGGCGCGCTGCTGGGCGTACTACTGGCGTGGCGCGGGCTTTCGTTGCTGGTGGCGACGCTGCCGGAAAATTCGTTTCCGGCGGAGTCGGTGACCAGGATGAATGTGCCGGTGCTGCTCTTTAGCGTGGCGCTGGCGTTTGTGACTTCGATTTTGTTTGGGTTGTGGCCGGCGCTGCAGCTTTCTCGGCCGGAAATTGCGCGGCTGATGCAGAGCACTTCGCGGCGGCTGGCGGGCAGCGTGGGCGCGCGGCGGAGTCATGGCGCGCTGGTGGCGGCGCAAGTGGCGTTGACGCTGCTGATGCTGACCGCAGCAGGCGCGGCGGGGAAGGGCTTCCTCAAGCTGGTGAATACGGATTTAGGCTACGACCCGCACAATGCCATGTCTGTGCCGATTCCGATCCACGAAAACGCACACGTCGAGTGGAAAGATCGCGCGGCATATTTTGAG
>QHYI01000192.1 GCA_003223245.1 Acidobacteriota bacterium | reverse complement strand
TCGCCGCGGCCTCGTGCATCAGCTCGATCACGCTCGCGCTCCCTAACCGCACGGGGAATCCGGCAGTGCCATCCGAAAGATCTCTCGTCGCTCAGGCAAAAGGCTGAGCCATCTTCTGCCGCGCAAAATCTTTCACGACTGCTGTCACCGAAAGCAAAATCCCCGATCTTCCTCACCCTCGAGTTCGCCCCTCGCCCTTGCAGTCTCTCCCTCGGGGCCGAGCTGGCTCCGCCCGTTCGCTTTTGCCCTTGTAATGTCTGAGTTGCAGTGTCACAATAAAGTGACTAGACATCTGACTAGTTATTGTGAAAAACTACGGTAGGGACGGAAAATTATGGCTTCTTGGCAACTGCAGGACGCGAAGGCGCGCTTCACGAAATTCCTCAACACTGCCCTGAAGAAGGGCCCACAAATCGTTACGCGGCGAGGGGTGGAAACGGCTGTGCTTGTTCCCATAGAAGACTGGAGGCGCTTGCAACAAGCCACGCGGCCCACATTGAAGACACTGCTGCTTGCTCCCGGGCCTCGGTTCCCATACCCAGTTCCCAAGCTAGGGACTCTGAAGCGCCGTAAGCTGGTGGAATTCAAGTGATCCGTTACCTGCTCGATACGAGTGTAGTTTCCGAACTTCGGAAGATGAAACCACATGGCGCGGTCGTCGCATGGCTCGGTAATCTTCGCGACGATCAGGTCTACATTTCGGCCGCTACCTTGGGTGAACTCCAACGAGGGGTCGAGCGCGTTCGAAAGCAGGATGCAAGCAAAGCTCGAGAGATTGAGCTCTGGCTAGAGCAAGTTGAAGCCTCGCGGAATTTGCTCCCAATGGATGCACCTTGCTTTCGGGACTGGGCGCGGCTCGTGGAAGGCAAGTCTGAGCATCTCCTCGCAGAGGCTATGATTGCGGCCACTGCCCGCGTCTACGGCCGGAGAGTGGCGACGCGCAATACCTCTGCTTTTGCGCTGCTGGGCGTTGATCTTTGCAATCCATTTAAGAATTGACGGGCGACGTCATAGGCACTTCGCCATTCATCTTTGCGGCGGAGCTGGCGGCATGGCTCGGCCAAGGGCTTGGATCGTTAATTCGTCGGGGATTGTGCGGCCCTCTTGTTTGACAACGACCGCGAATCCGCCGCTGTAATCCCACATGGTCCACCCGATGCCATATTTTTCGAGGGTCGTGCGCACATCGAAAATCCAGGCAGCGCGGTCTCTGGGATTCGCGGCCTTGCGATACACACCAAACTCATTGCAGGTCAACGGCACGCCCCAGCGTTTCCCCCAGGCGGCGATCTGGCCGATCTCGTCGTTGACACGCGCCGCGTTCCAGCGGTCCATTCCGTAGCGGATGACCTGAAGGCGATTCACCGCGTCGGGAACCAAGGCCGCGGCTTGCTGTACGTTTTCAGGGGTCGAGGGGTAGGGCAGCTCTTTCAGGTAGTGAACGAAGTTTGTGCTCCAGGTGGCGCCTTGATGGGTGAAGAGGTGGGGATCATAGAAATGGAAGTTATAAATGATGTTGGGATCGCGCAGTGGCTCAATGAAAAGCAACTCGTTGTCCGCCGACCAGTTAGCTCCCGCGACGATGATGGTCTGGGAAGGAGCGCCTTCACGGATGGCGACGGCGAGTTTGGACTGCACGCCCTCCCAGCGGTAGCGATCGCGGAATTCCGGCTCGTTTAGAACCTCGAAGAACACAAGATCTGTATTCCAAGAAGAATAATGCCTCGCGAGCGCCCGCCAGAAATCGGCAAATTGTTCTACAAACTCGTTGTCCGTCGCCAACTTTTCCTTGAAGTCCGAATCCGGGTGGATATCGACAATCACCGCTAGCCCTTCGTCGAGAATCGTCTTCACGGCGGCATCCAGGAACCCCAAGTAGTCTTCGGGAATGCGATCAGCCTGCTTTCGGCGGAACATCGGTTGAGGATTCACGCTTAGCCGCACATGGTCAAACTGCATGGCCTTGATCAGCCTGATGTCCTGCGACGTGGTCCACGTCTCGAAATGCTCGTTCGTATAGCCTTTTGGGTCATTCACTTGCGCGAACCATTCGCTCAGGTTGATACCGTGGCGCAAATGCGCTGCGCGCCTTTGTGCCGTCCCAGAATCCTGAGATGTTTGCGCCAAGCCTGCTCCTCCCGCAAACAGAGACATCGCTCCGAGCATCGCACCAAAAACGCGAGCGCGCATCCTACCACCAGCCATGAACTTGTTTGTCCTGTTTCTCATGGGGCTTGCATTCCGGAGTCCAGAAGCCTATACCGCTGATGAAAGGCACACAAGAGCCGGCAGCGAACTTGCACCCAGCTCTGCGTCTCCGAGGCTTTCAACTATCTTGCCGAAATTTACCCGAATCCAACTGCGGTAGGGTATTTATTTGCTTGACAGAATTGCGGCATTTCGCGGACTCTAATGCCCTGCATAGGGATCAGAAGTTTGCAGGCACGAACTTCCGCGCCGACCCAAGCCGTGCGCGCGTCTCCAACCGGAAAAAATCAAATAGGGAGGTATCGCTGGTAATGCGCTATCGGACTCTGGTTGTTTTGTATAGTATCAGCTTGGCCGCGCTTTTACTCACAGGATGCTCTGCTACCACGGCTTCCAACCCGCAAACCGCACCACAGATCGTCGTTCAGCCGGCCAACCAAGCGGTCACGGCAGGCCACTCGGCCTCCTTTAGCGTCACGGCTACAGGAACTCCCTCCTTAAGCTACCAATGGAACAAAAACGGAACTGCGGTCAGTGGAGCAACTTCCTCAACGTATACCACGCCCCCAACCACTTCGGCGGACAACGGCGCCACATTCGACGTCGTGGTCAGCAATGCCAAGGGCAGCGTCACGAGCGCCACAGCGACGCTTACGGTGACTTCCGCAAGCGCGGTCACCATCACCACCACGAGTCTGCCAAATGGCACTGTACAAACGGCTTACTCTGCAACCCTGCAGGCGACCGGAGGCACTGCGCCGTACACTTGGTCTGTGGGAAGCGGGAGTCTTCCTGCTGCCCTCACTCTCTCTCCCTCGGGGACTATCTCCGGGACGCCCACGACCGCAGGCTCATCCGCTTTCACAATTCAAGTGGCCGACAGCGCCGGGAACAAAGCGTCAACAGGCTTCAGCATCACGATTAATAGCTCATCCGGCGGAACCATGCCGGCGTTCGGCCACGTCTTTATTGTTCTCGGAGAAAACGACGGCTATAGCGGCACCTATAACAGCAGCAATATGCCGTACTTAACGTCGCTGGCCAACAAGTACGGATTGTCAACCAAGTATTGGGCCGATACGCATCCTTCCATCGGCAACTACGAGGCACTCACGGCAGGGCAAATCTTTACGAATACCGACAGCGACACGCCGTCCAGTTTGCCCCTCTCCTCGGACAATATTGCCGCCGAGGTGGAGAAAGCGGGCAAGACGTGGAAAGACTACGTGGAGACGGGGGGTTCAGGTGCGAGCGTGCAGGGCTGCAGCGCCTTGAACAACGGGACCTATTATGTGCGCCACGACCCGCTCCAGTACTTTACCAACATCAATAAGGCCAACATTGTTTGCTTCAGCCAATTCGCCACAGACTTGGCCAATAATGCGCTTCCGAATCTCTCTTGGCTCTCGCCAAACGGCTGCGACGACGCGCATGACTGCTCGATCGGCACGTTCGACAAATGGCTACAGACCGAACTCGGCCCGCTCCTGGCGAGCAGCTATTTTCAAGCGGGAGGAGACGGTTTGCTGATCATCACTTTCGATGAAGGTTCGGGCAGTCCGGACTGTAGCACTACAACGGTCGGCCAAGGCTGCGGCGGCCAAGTCGAAACCGTCATGATTAGTGCGGTCAGCAAAATGGGCTACCAGTCCGTGGCCGGTGATCCTGCCAACTACAACAACACCTACGATGAAGCCAGCATTCTGCGCACAATTGCAGACGCCCTTGGGGTAAAGACGTCGGGCCTGGGCGGGGCATCCACGCGCGTCCCCATGGCGGACTTCTTTCAGTGAGCCCGCTCCTGAGCGTCTAGGCTATTATGGGTCTTCCACAGAAAGGGTTTGGCTGGGGGCGGGGGTGTCGGGAGAAGACCGCACGGAGGCAATCCAGGCCGTCGGTAAAAGGATGCGGCAGGTTCTTTTTGCTTACTCGGCTTTAACGGGTGGAACCACTTTCGAGCGCTCCAGAGTCCGTAGTCTTTTTCCGACAGGCGAGTTGCGTGCGATGAAGCGCATGCATTCGCAGAAGCCCTTGCGGTCGCCTGGCGCCTGGCACGCGTAGCGGTAGGCTGCGTGGACTGTGGCGCGATGGCCACATAGGCAAAGCTCTCGCGAAGGCTCCGGGATGTGCCGCCGGCCATTTGGATTTCCGGGGGCCCTCTTCTTGTTGTCTGGCTTGATTTCACTCACGGGACTCCTCCAGTCTCACCTTCCGGAGAGTATTCTCAGCTTTTTTTTGAACCCCAACGCCCTTTTCTGCGACTTTGTGAAGATTATCTCCTTTTAAGGCAATGTGTTTCAATAGCGGGGCGGTCGGGGCGGTTCAGACAAGTACTGACTAAGGTCCAACCTTAAATTGCGCCCTTCGGCGCGAAAAGCTATTGCCGTGCGAGGCCTTAGTTTCAGTCGAAGGAATCGAATCGAGAGAAGCAGCCCTACGCTGCTATGGCTGGCGCGATTTCGGTGCGGGGAAGCGTCACCTGGGCTGTCAACAGCAGGCTCAAAAGGCGAGGCGACGGTTGTGAGCGAGGAGGGGCGGTGCTCGCAGCCATCGAGTTCTCTGCAGTTAGACCTCGAGGATCACCGGGAGAATCAGAGGACGCTTGGAGGTCTGCTTATTGATATAGCGTTTCAGGTCCACGCGGATTTTTTCCTTGATCACACTCCAGTCGGAATTTTCTTCGGAGTTCGATTCGGCCACAGTTTTCATCAACACTTCGCGCGCGCCGAGCAAGAGTTCCTGACCGTTTTCGCTCATCACGCCGCGCGTGACAATTTCCGGTTGCGATTCGAGCCTTCCCGTGTGCTTATCGATCGCAATGATGGGCACAACGACCCCGTCCTCGGAAAGATGTTTTCTGTCGCGGATCACAACTTCTTCGATTTCCTCCAGCGAGCCGGAATCGACCAGTACACGGCCGGCCGGCACCGGATCACGTCGCAGAGCGCGATCCTCCGTGAACTCGACGGCTTGCCCATTTTCCAGCAGGAAAATTTCTTCGGAGACCACGCCAAGCTGGTGCGCCAGCGCCGCGTGGCGGAAGAGGTGGCGATACTCACCATGGACCGGAATAAAGTATTTCGGTTTCACCAGTTGCAAAAGCAGTTTTTGTTCTTCCTGGCTGGCGTGGCCGGAAACGTGGATCATGCCCCCGGAATTTTCGTAATACACCAGCGCGCGCCGGCGGAACATGTGATCGAGCATGCGGAAGATTGGTTTTTCGTTGCCCGGGATGATGCGGGCGGAAAGGATGACCGTGTCGTTTTCCTCGACGGAAACGTGGCGATGGTTGTCCACGGCGATGCGCGAAAGCGACGACATCGGCTCTGCTTGGCTACCGCTGGCGAGAATCACCAGGCGCTTGGCATCGAAGCCGCGAATGTCCTGCGGGCGCACGACCATGCCATCTGGAATTCGAAGCAGGTCGAGCGAGTGTGCGATCTCGACGTTGTCGATCATGCTTCGCCCTACGAACGCAACCTTGCGGTTGACACGCACCGCGATGTCAATCACCTGCTGAATGCGGTGAATCGAGGAAGCAAAGCAGGACAGAATCACCCGCCGCGGCGCCGAGCGGCACAATTCTTCAATGCGCGGCACGACGGCGCGTTCCGATGGCGTAAAACCGGGACGCTCGACGTTGGTGGAATCGCTGAAAAGCGCCAGCACACCCTCTCTTCCGTACTTTGCAAGAGCGTGCAAATCGAAAGACGCGCTATCGACCGGCGTTTGATCGATCTTGAAATCGCCGGTATGAATCACCACGCCGAGGGGCGTGCGAATGGCAAGCGCCACGCAATCTAAAGTGCTGTGGGTGACGGAAATAAATTCAATTTCGTACGGGCCGATTTCGACTAGGCGGCCGGGCAGAACTTCGCGCAACGTGGTAGATTCGAGCAGCCCCGCTTCTTCCAGACGCTTTTTAACCAAGGCCAGCGTGAAGCGCGTTCCGTAGACCGGCACATTCAAATCTCGAAGGATATATGGCAGTGCTCCAATGTGATCCTCATGGCCATGCGTCAGCACGATGGCGCGAACCTTCGCTCGGTTCTGCTTCAAGTAGGAAATGTCCGGGATAACCAGGTCGACGCCCAAAAGCTCGGATTCCGGGAACATCATGCCGGCGTCGATGACGATGATATCGTCGCCCACGCGCAGCACGAGCATGTTCATGCCGAATTCACCGAGCCCGCCGAGGGGAATGGCAGTGAGAGTGTGTGCAGTCTTCGGAGCGCTTCTGCTCGGGGTCTTGCTCAAGGAAACATCGACTCCACAACCTAAACCAGCATCGTATCACACGCCAGCGACCCGTGACTGGAAACGCTGGTCCGAACAGTGCAAAAAGAGGTCCTTCGGAGCCTTAATGGTGGGAATCGCCAGCGAAGAGATGGGCGATAGAGACAAGAATCACGGCGCCAAGTGTTGCAGCCGCGAGCGAATACCAGAAGCCGCCACCAAAGATTCCCAGCTTCGTAAAAACCCAGCCCCCGATGAAAGAACCGACTAATCCCAATACGATATCCGCGACACAGCCGAAGCCGCGCCCGCGCTCGATTTTTCCCGCTAGCCAGCCTGCAATGAGGCCAAGAATAAGCCACGAAACAATGCCGTGCGATTCGAACCACATGCCATAGATTCTTTGCAGGAGCACGTGAGCAGCGAGCATGCAGCCTCCTTGAGAAACCAGGATTGTATCCGAGTTACCAGGACATGGATTTCTTTACTCTGGAGCGAGACTAGCGCGTGCGCCAACGAGTCTACCCAAGCGCTGGATGCGGTCGCCTAGAAGCCTATGACCTCCCTTGGGGTCACATTACCGGAATGCTTGCCGCGCTGGTCGTCCTGTATTCCGAAGCTAATCGTGAGCAGGAAGAACTCAGATTGGACGTGCGAAATCATCGAACAGCATAACTCTGGAAACAGATAAACCGCTAGGTCCTGGTTAACAGCGTAATCCTAGACTTGAAATCCATCGCGAAAGGCTGCCGGTCACATGGACGAGAACCCCACTAATCGGGCGCTGACCCCGGAATCCGAGCGTTGCGGCTCTTTCCGTGCCCCGGCAAGGCGGTTATCACCTAGTATTCCATCGAGGTGGTTCGGCCTCTTCTATTGGACAGGATTTTTGATTTGGATAATTTGTCGACAGCATAGGTCCAATCTAAGACAAACGAGCTTTTGGGTCGCGTTTTTGGTCCTTCTCGCTCTTCATGTTGCTGGATTCGCGGTCGTACTCCGTATGTATCCTGAATGGCGAGGGCTTGGTTTCCTTTGATAGCAGTTATCGAGATTCCGCTTATGGCTATGGCCTTGGAATCGACAAAAGCATCGCCGAAAGCATGCCAGTCAGCGCCTTAACCCGTGATTTGTGGCGTTCCCGTCCATTTGACGAGGCTCCGTTTCGCGGCGGATTCCATGTGGACGGGAACGCTGTTTGGACGTCCAGACAAGAAATCGGGTTTTCCTAAGGCTTAAGCACTGGCGCTACCACGCGGCCGGTTGCTGCTGGGTCATACAGTGGATTGTGCCAAGGCCGAGCACTAAATCGCGGCAAGGAATGCCCACGACCTCGCGATCCGGGAGGAGGCGCCCCAGAGTGTTCAGAGCCACACGGTCGTTCGAATCGTTAAACGTGGGGACGAGCACGAGTTTGTTGGCAATGTAAAAATTCGCGTAGCTCGCAGGAAGCCGTTGACCGTCGAAATAGACTGGAGCTGGCATAGGCAGCGTCTCCACACACAAAGGTTTTCCGGCCTGATCTTTCATGGTCGTTAGCAGCGCGAGATTTTCTTGAAGTGGCTCGTAATTAGCGTCTTTCACATTGCTTTCAACAATGGTGATGACGGTGGAGGGATTTGCAAAGCGCGCGAGATCGTCCACGTGTCCGTGGGTGTCATCCCCGGCGATGCCGCTCTTGAGCCAAAGGATATTTG
This sequence comes from Acidobacteriota bacterium, assembly GCA_003223245.1. Lineage (GTDB taxonomy): Bacteria > Acidobacteriota > Terriglobia > Acidiferrales > UBA7541 > Acidiferrum. Next base: position 19,464 of record QHYI01000192.1, on the reverse strand, counting down.
TCACACCGAGGTATTCGCGAAAGACCGCTGCGTAATCTGTTTTGGTAAAGCCGGGATTTCTCTCCTGGATTTTGCTCAAGAGACATCCTTCGGTAGTGAGCAGCGTGCCGCAGCCATTCACGTCAATGCTGCCGCCTTCAAGAACGACGCGGCGGCCTTTGTGTTGCGGTTGCCAGAGACGTCGCTTGTGTTCCTTGTTTGCTCTTGCCACAACTGCCGCATCTTTCTTGTGATTCGAATATTTGGCCCATCCGTTGAACTGGAAATTGTTGAACGCCACTTCTCCCGATGCATTGCGAACGCAAATTGGTCCGGAGTCCCGCATCCAGCCGCGGTCGGTGGGCACGACAAAGAAATCGACAGCCTCAAGATTCGCCCCCGATTTTTTCAGCATGGAGCGCACGCGTGCTTGGGCCTGACGGTTTTCGACTAACAGGAAAACGCGTTCGACTCTCGATAAGTGGCGGACAATTTCCGCAAAGGCCCACGGAATCGGCGCGAATTTGCCTGGCCAGTCGGTTAATTCATGAGGCCAACCGAGCCAAGTCGCCTCGTGAGGCTCCCACTCCGCGGGCATGCGAAAGCCAAGGGCGCGAGGAGTGGCGGAAGCGGCAGTGGTCATTGTAGATGTGCCTCGAGGAGCGGCTGTTGTTTAACACCGAGGGCGCAGAGAACACGAGAAGAACCAAGAAAAGGCGCCCGAAGCGTTCGCTCAGCTCATCGCTATTTTTCGCCGAGCCAGCGGTTCAGGATAGGCTGATACGCATCAATGCGGCGATCTCGCAGGAAGGGCCAGTTGCGGCGAGTTTCTTCACTCTTCGGAAACGATTTGCCCGAAAGGATCCGCGACAAAGGAATTGCCCCAGAATTCCAGCCCGGGATCGCCATTCTCCGCGTTACCTTCGAATCCCACGCGGTTCACCACGGCCGCATACACGCCGTTGGCAATGGCGTGGCCGCGCTGGATCGTTTTCCAAGCATCGAGCTGCGCCGCGCCGAATTGTGCCTTCTCCTGAGGATGCCAGCCGATGCTGGTGGGATAAAAAATTACTTGCGCGCCGCCAAGCGCGGTGAGCCGCGAGCCTTCCGGATACCACTGGTCCCAGCAAATCTGCACGCCGATGCGGGCATACTTTGTGTCGAAATTCGGAAAGCCTAAGTCCCCGGGCGTGAAATAAAATTTTTCGTAATAGAGAGGGTCATCGGGAATATGCATCTTGCGGTACTTCCCAAGAAAGCTTCCGTCGGCGTCCAGGACCGCGCAACTGTTGTGGTAAACGCCGGGTGCGCGACGCTCGAAGATGGAGACGACGAGCACGGCGTTTTTTTCTTTGGCAACCCTTGCCAGTTTTTCCGTCGTGGGTCCCGGCACGGGTTCCGCGAGATTGAAAAGCTCCGCGTCTTCGGTGCGGCAAAAATATTCGCCGCCGAACAACTCATGCATGCAGATGATTTGCGCACCGCGCCGCGCTGCATCGTGAATTTTACCGATGGCGCGCTCCAGGTTTTCCGCCGCATTCTTCGTGGATTTCATCTGCACGAGCCCAATGGTGAATTTGTCGGCCATGAAATTTAGTGTAGCATGAGCCTGGAAGCGGCTTTGCATACGCGATTTTGCTTTCCTTTGTGCCGCGTTTGTACTAAAAATCTTGAGAACGTTCAAGCATCATCACGTGTTGCCGACAAGATGCAGTTCATTCGCTCCAGGCAATTAACCTGCTAAGTTTGAGGAGACAAGATGGGGAGGCAGGAAAAGAAAACTGTGACCGGGCGGGTGTTGCACGACCCGGCGAAAGATAAGCTCCAGCCGATTTTTCCATTGGACTTATCGCGCTGCCGAACCATCGATGATTTGGTTCGCGCCATGGGCAACACCGCGTTTACCGGCCGGCAAATTGGCGACGCGGCTGACGTGCTCGAAGCCATGGCGCGCGACAAAGACTGTTTCGTGGTGATGACGCTTTCCGGCGCGCTGACTGTCGGCAAAATGGGCCTGATTTTTTGCGACCTCATCGAATCCGGGGTCGTGAACGCCATGGTTTCGACTGGCGCGCTGATGGCGCACGGCCTCGTGGAAGCGACCGGTCGCTCGCATTTCCGCTACGACCCCAGGATGGATGACAAGACGTTGTTCGAAGCCGGGTACAATCGCGTCTACGATTCCCTCGAGCCTGAGGTGAATCTCGATCACGTCGAAGAAGTGATGCAGCCCTTGCTCAACGAGTGGGACGCGAATGAAGCAGTTTGCAGTTGGAAGCTGCACCGCCGCATCGGCGAATTTCTCCACAAACATTGTGCCGAACAGCGAGGAATCTTGAAATCGGCGTATGAACATGATGTTCCGGTATTCGTGCCCGCGTTCAGTGATTCCGAATTGGGCATTGACTTTGCGTTGCACAAGATCGCGCGGCAAAGAGATCATCGTCCGGTCCTGCGGTTTGATCCCTTCGAAGATTTCGAGAAATTTGCCAACACCATGCTGGCAACGAAGCACATGGGAATTTTTACCGTTGGCGGCGGCGTGCCGCGTAACTGGTCACAGCAATTCGGCGTTTACGCCGAACTGCTCGCGCGGCGCGGCTATAAGAAACTTCCTCTCAAACGCTACAACTACGGTCTGCGCATCTGCCCAGAGCCGGTGAGTTGGGGCGGGCTCAGCGGCAGCACTTACACCGAAGCTGTTTCGTGGGGGAAATTTGTTCCACTCGAGGAAGGCGGGCGCTTTGCGGAAGTCTTCGATGATGCCACTGTGGCGCTGCCCTTGATTGTAGGCGCCGTGCTCGAGCGCCTTGGCCACTTCAAACGAGAAAAATAAGCAAGAAAATCATCGTATCTCACACCGGTTCTAAATAAGGACCAGGGAGGAACTCGGAAAACTGGCGACAGTGGAATTTTCGCACACGGGAGGGAATTGTCATGGCCAAACGAGTGTTGTTTGCGGCGCATGAGTTTCTTCGGTTGGGCGAGATGGGCGTGCGGGAAATCCCCAATGAAGCCCCGGTGTTGAGCGCCATGCAGTCGGCCATCCCACAAGCTGGCCTTTATCTCTTTCCCGCTTTTGGCCTCGGACCGAATCCGACTCCCGAGCAGCGCAACGCGGCCACCTTAGCGTATATGAAAAAGTATGAGCAATCACCGCACGGCGTTTTGGTCTACCATCCCGCGTCGGGTACGTTTCCCTTTGGCGCGGCCTTGGCGCGAGAAGGTGCCCTAGACTTTGTGGAGGCCGTGCTTGCGGCCTGGCTGCTTTCCTGGGCCGCCGCAGGAAGAGGGTACGGCGCTCGGGTCGGATTCGTCGTAGTCGTCGGCATCCTTGCTACTCTGACAACCAACGTCGAGTAGTGGAATTGGTATGAATTTCCCGCCACTTACATCGTCGGCTACATGGCCACACAAATCATCGGCTACGCCTTGATGGGCCTCGTTCTGGCGATATTGGTGAAATCTGAAATGGTGGCCGGAACTTGAAATCACGATCTATATGGCGGATGCGCGAGCGTATCAGTCGTCTTCGCCGATCAGAATGGCGGCGCCCAGCACCGTCGTCCACAGGCCGCGCTTGTCCCCCACGGCGGATTGCGTGATGTTCATCGTGCGCACGATTTTATTGGAGATGCGGTAGACCTCTTTTTTCTCGTCGAACGACAAATCGGGATCGAATTCCACGTTCAGTGTCGTGGCCAGCATTTCCGCAGCAAGCTCTTCCGCATATTCCCCGGCAACTTCTTCCGTCTCGCCGAAGGAGTGATGCTCCGACAAATATCCGTACATACTTTTGTCGCTCGGCAGCGCTAATCCAATGCTCGCGGCGATGAGGCGGTGCGGTTCTTTGGTGGAATTTTCGCTGATTACCGTAAAGGCGACCTGGCCAGGCTTGAGATGTTTCAAACCTTCACTGCGCGAAATGAGTTTGCAATTTGGCGGGAAGATGGAGGAAACGCGGACAATGTTGCAGGCGGCGATCCCCGCGTTGCGCAAGGCCAACTCGAAGCTGGAGAGCCTTTCGCGATGTTTCCCGACACCTTTCGTGAGAAAGATCTTCTTCGCGACGAAAGCCATGGTGCCGGTTTTTCGGGCCTCCCTGACAGGATTGAGAGCAAGAAAAATTTTTCGGGCAACGCAAAAGTAACAAGAAACGTTTTCGAGTGTCAATGCATTTCGAGGTGAATTTTGAGTGAATTTTGGGTGTGGCATTCACGCGGGCGGCGCAATTGTGAATGGCTATTAACAGAGGAGTTGCCGTCGCGTTACTCTCCTGTGAGGCGATGCACGAACTTTCCCAGAGGTTTGCAGAGAGCGAGCAGGTTTCCAAGGTGCTCCGCAGTGAAATCCGGGCCTGCGCCCGCCGCTGTTTGGCCTTTGCGGCTGACCTGGATGACGCCGACGACTTTGCCGTCGGCAAGAATCGGCGCGCTGATGATCTTTTGGATGGGTTCCAAGCTTTCGCCGGTAGGTTTTATGTGTTCGAAAACCACTGCATGGCGGGCAGCGCTGAAATTATTGTCAATTTCCGGGCGGCTCCCGCGCACCGTTTTTGCCGCGAGGGCGGAGTTGCTGGAGAGCGGAATGAAACCCACATTCTTCAGCGCTTCCGGTACGAGAAAATGCAAATGTTTCCATCGGGTAGATACTGCCAGGATCGCTACTTCGTCGCCTCGTACCCCAATGATCTTTGCAATTTTCTCTGCGATGGCGGGCAGAGAAGGTTGCGCCGCACCAGCATCCTCTGCTTCCAGCGCGCGGGCGATGCGCTCCAGTTCGGACACCAGACTCCGGGTTGTGCTCATTGCAAATTCCTTGAAATTCTGGGAATGCAACCAGGAGGGGCTTAGCCCGGTGAATCCCGTCCGGCAACAATCTTATTTTCCCCTCGCGCGGTCATCTTCAACAAAATTTCCCGCGCGCAGTTGTTTGAAAAAAAACCGTTCCATCGGACAGGTTTGCTTGCATCGATGCGAGCATCTGCCTATACTGATTTAGCCGCGATTCTGTTGGCCTGCCGCAGGCAGGTCGTTCCTCCGGTTTGTGAAGCTTCAACCGGCGAGGAATCCCGCGGCGGAGAGGGCATGTTTTCCACGGCAGCGCGGCCTCGCCCGGCTTTTCTCGATGAGCGCTGCCACTAATCTCCCTCTGGCTCAGTTGCGCTTCTGGGATACGACGGTCGGCAAAAAGGCCGTCATGGCAGTGACCGGCTTCATCCTGTTCTGTTTTATCGTGGGACATCTTCTTGGGAATCTGCAAATCTACGAGCCTCCGGAGAAAATTAACCATTACTCCGAACTGCTGAAGAGCATGCCGTCGCTACTGTGGGGCACGCGGATCATTCTTCTCGTGTCCGTCGTCCTGCACATCTGGGCATCGTTCGCGCTGTGGCTGCTGCAGCGTGCCGCTCGTCCGGTTTCCTACGTGAAGAAGGTTAACGCGCATTCGACGTACGCTTCGCGGACGATGATGTGGAGCGGGCCCATCATTCTGGCTTTCGTGATTTACCACCTGCTGAATTTTACGTTTGGCACGGTCCATCCGGGCGGCCCGTTCGATGAGCACAACGTATACAACAACGTGGTTACCGGATTTCAGTTCTGGCCGTCTTCCGCGTTCTACATTATTGCCATGATCATGTTGTGCTACCACCTGTATCATGGGCTGTGGAGCATGTTTCAGTCGCTCGGTTACAGCCATCCGGTGTACACGCCCTGGATCCAGCGGGGGGCCAAGATCGCAGCAATCCTGATTGCCGCCGGCTATATCTCGATTCCCGTCTCGGTGCTGGCCGGTTTCATCAAGCCGGTATGAGGGGGGGCGGACACATGGAAATGGTTTCCAACGCCCCGACCGGACCAATCGAAAAGTCGTGGGAGACGCACAAGTTCGGGCTAAAGTTGGTCAGTCCCGCCAACAAGCGCAAACACAACATCATCGTCGTTGGTACCGGCCTCGCCGGCGGTTCTGCGGCCGCTAGCCTCGGAGAATTGGGCTACAACGTAGATTGTTTCTGCTTCCAGGATTCGCCCCGGCGCGCGCATTCCATCGCCGCGCAAGGCGGGATCAACGCCGCGAAGAACTATCACAACGACGGCGACAGCGTGTACCGGCTCTTCTACGACACGGTGAAAGGCGGAGACTTTCGGTCGCGCGAAGCCAATGTCTATCGCCTGGCGCAAGTGAGCGTGAACATTATCGACCAGTGCGTGGCGCAAGGCGTGCCGTTCGCTCGAGAGTACGGCGGGCTGCTGGACAATCGCTCGTTCGGCGGCGCGCAGGTTTCGCGGACCTTTTACGCGCGTGGCCAGACGGGACAGCAGCTTCTCCTTGGCGCGTACCAAGCGCTGGAGCGGCAAGTCGGGCTGGGTACCGTGAAGATGTATCCCCGCACGGAAATGCTCGACTTGATCGTGATTGACGGGCGTGCGCGCGGGATCGTCACGCGCAGCCTCTGCGACGGCAAGCTGAGCGTGCACTTCGGCGACGCGGTGGTTTTAGCCACCGGCGGCTACGGGAACGTCTTCTATCTTTCCACGAATGCGAAGGGCAGCAACGCCACGGCCATCTGGCGTGCCTACAAACGTGGAGCGCTGTTTGCGAATCCGTGCTACACGCAGATTCATCCCACCTGCATCCCCCATTCGGGCGATTATCAGTCGAAGCTCACGCTGATGTCCGAGTCGCTGCGCAATGACGGCCGCATCTGGGTTCCCAAAAAGGCCGGAGACAAACGTCCGCCCGCTTCTATCCCGGAGCACGAGCGCGACTACTATCTCGAGCGCCGCTACCCCAGCTTCGGTAACCTGGTACCTCGGGACATCGCTTCCCGCGCCGCCAAAGCCGTATGCGACGAGGGCCGCGGCGTGGGGGAAACAGGGCTGGGGGTCTATCTCGATTTTTCGGATGCCCTCAAGCGCCTGGGCCGGCACAAGCTTGACGAGCGGTACGGCAACTTATTCGAGATGTACGAGCGCATCACTGGCGAAAACCCCTACGAAGTGCCGATGCGCATCTTTCCCGCCACGCACTACACCATGGGCGGGCTGTGGGTGGATTACAACTTGATGTCTACGGTTCCCGGGCTGTTCGTACTCGGCGAAGCGAATTTCTCCGATCACGGCGCGAACCGGCTGGGGGCCAGCGCGCTGATGCAGGGGCTCGCAGACGGCTATTTCATCATTCCGTACACCATTGGAAACTACCTGGCTAGCACCAAGCACGAAAAATATTCTGAAGACGTTCCGGCGGCAAAAGAGGCCGTGGCCAATGTGAATATCATCACCAAGAAGCTTCTGAACGCCAACGGCAAGCGAACCGTGGATTCTTACCATCGCGAATTGGGCAAAATCTTGTGGGAGTACTGCGGCATGTCGCGCAACGCCGCCGGTTTGAAGAAAGCGGCCGGCATGATTGCGGAACTGCGCGAAGACTTCTGGAGAAACGTACGCGTGCTGGGCTCGAACGAGGAATTCAACCAGTCCCTCGAGAAAGCCGGCCGCGTAGCCGACTTCTTTGAACTCGGCGAATTGATGTGCGCTGATGCGCTCCACCGCAACGAATCCTGTGGTGCGCATTTCCGCGAGGAGTACCAGACGCCCGAGGGCGAGGCTTTGCGCGACGATGCCAATTATTCTTACGTGGCCGCGTGGGAATCCCAGGGCGCGCGCCGCCCGGCTTCGCTGAACAAGGAGCCTTTGGTCTTCCATTACGTGAAGCCCTCGCAGCGGAGCTACAAGTGAGATGAAACTGATACTTCACGTCTGGCGGCAGAAAAACGCGCAGGACCGCGGGCGCATGGTTCGCTACGAGGTTCCTGGCGTGAACGAGCACATGTCGTTCCTCGAGATGCTGGATGTGCTGAACCAGGGGCTGATCGAGAAAGGCGAGGATCCCATCGCGTTTGACCACGATTGTCGCGAAGGGATCTGCGGCATGTGCGGCTTCATGATCGATGGCAAGGCCCACGGCGGCTTCAAAGGCACCACCGTTTGCCAGTTGCACATGCGCCACTTTAAGGATGGCGACGAGCTCTACCTCGAGCCGTGGCGTGCCGCGGCGTTTCCGGTTGTAAAAGACCTGGTCGTGGATCGATCGGCCTTCGACCGCATCATCGCCGCGGGCGGATTTATTTCCGTGCCCACCGGAAGCGCGCCGGACGGGAACGCCATTCCCGTGCGCAAGCAGGACGCCGATCTCGCGATGGATGCAGCAGCGTGTATCGGATGCGGGGCCTGCGTAGCCGCTTGTCCGAACGCTGCCGCGGCATTGTTCGTGGGCGCGAAGATTTCGCATCTCGCGCATCTTCCGCAAGGGCAGGCAGAACGCAATCGCCGCGCCCTGTCCATGGTGCGGCAGATGAACCGCGAAGGCTTTGCCAATTGCACCAACATCGGCGAATGCGAAGCGGCTTGCCCCAAACAGATCAAGCTGGAAGTCATCGCCCAGAGCAACGCGGACTACATCAGGGCAGCGTTCCGCGAACGCCCGGAAACGGTCGTCAGCGGCGTCGGCTGATCGCGCCTCAGGCGGCTTTTCTGCAGTGCTACCGCGTGGCGCTTGAGTTAGAATCTCGCGGACATTTTTGAGGGGGCATTTTTCTGGTAGCCCCGGGGAGTGTCATGTGACCCGATTGAGCCATGGTTTCGCCATGGGTTTGTGTCTTTGCGCTTTGCTTGCTGGTTCGCGGCTTGGCAAGCCCGCGAAGGCGGAGGACATCGCCGAGCGCGCCAGGGAGCTGCACTTTTCTTCCATCGTGCTAGATACGCACGACGACACGACGCAGCGGTTCTTCTCCAAGGATTTCGACCTCGGCAGGCGCAACCCCGATGGCCACGTCGATATCCCGCGCATGCGCGAAGGAGGCATGAACGCCATTTTCTTTTCCATCTGGATTGATGGCCGCATCATGGGTCCGCCCGCGGTGCAGAAAGCTCTCGATCAGATTGATGCCGTGCACCAAAACGTCATTAAATATTCGAAAGACCTGGTCTTCTGCCGCACTGCTGACGAAATCCGCCACGCGCACGCCCAGCGGAAAATCGCCGCGCTCATTGGCGTCGAGGGCGGCCATATGATCGGCAACGACATTCGTGTGCTGCGCATGTTTGGCGATCTCGGCGTGCGCTACATGACCCTCGCCCACTTCTACAACGACGAGTGGGCGGATTCCTCCACCGACAAGCCGGCGCACAACGGGCTCACCGATTTTGGCAAGGGAGTCGTCCGCGAAATGAACCGCCAGGGCATTATGGTGGACATTTCGCACGTTTCCGACAAAACCTTCTACGACGCCCTCGAAGTCAGCAAGGCTCCGCTCATTGCTTCCCACTCCTCGTGCCGCGCTCTGTGCAATCATCCGCGTGACATGTCCGACGACATGATCAAGGCCTTGGCAGCGAAGGGCGGCGTCATCCAAGTTAATTACGAACGCAGTTTCATCGACCAGGCCTACAAAGATGCCTACGATAAATTGTCAGGGGGCATCGTTGCAGGATTCGAGGCCATCGCCAAGAGCTGCGGTGATGATCAGGAGTGCCTCCAGCACAAGATGACCGACGCGAACAAGCAGCTGACCGCGGAAGGGAAGCTTCCTCATGTTAGCTGGGAAAAAATCATTGACCACATCGATCATGTCGTGAAGCTCGTCGGCCCCGATCATGTGGGCCTCGGCTCCGACTTCGATGGCGCCACCATGCCTGAGGGCATGGAAGATTGTTCGAAGCTGCCGAAAATCACCGAAGCGCTGATGCGCAAAGGTTACAAGGACGAGGACATCCGCAAAATCCTTGGCGGCAACTTGCTGCGGGTGATGGAGCAAACCGAGAAAGTCAGCAGGGAGCTGCAGGCGCAATAAAAAGCAAACTTTTTGTGTTTTATGGAGAAATGAGAATTGAGATGCTCCGAATCTTCCTCACCACCGCGCTTTGTGTTTCGGCGGGTGGCTTGTTGGCGGTGGCCGTGAAGTCCGAGGACATTTCCGCGCGCGCCAGAAAACTGCATTTCTCTTCTATCGTCGTGGACACGCACGACGACACCACGCAGCGCTTCCTTGACAGAAAATTCGACATTGGCGCGCGCCACACGGACGGAAGCATTGACATTCCTCGCATGCGCAAAGGCGGCCTGGGCGCCATTTTCTTTTCCATCTGGATTCCCAGCAAAATTACCGGGCAAGAAGCAGTGAACCGCGCTTTGCATCAGATCGGGGCAGTTCGCGAGCAGGTACAAGTTCAGCCGAAAGACCTCGTTCTGGCTACTACCGCGGATGAAGTCCGCGCCGCTCGCAAACAAGGCAAGATTGCGGCGTTGCTGGGCGTCGAGGGCGGTCATATGATCAATTCCGACCTCGAGGTGCTGCGGGAATTCGCGAGCCTGGGCGTTCGTTATATGACCTTGACTCACAGCGGCAACAATGAATGGGCTGATTCCTCGAGCGATACCGCTGCACACAATGGCCTCACAGATTTCGGTAAAGACGTCGTTCGCGAGATGAATCGCCTGGGGATCATGGTGGACATTTCCCATGTCAGCGACAAGACTTTTTATGACGCGCTGGAAGTCAGCAAAGCTCCGATGATTGCCTCGCACTCTTCCTGCCGCGCTCTTTGCGACGCTCCGCGCAACATGACCGACCAGATGATGATGGACCTGGCCGCAAAGGGCGGCGTCATCCAGATCAACTACCACGTCGGCTTCCTTAGTCAGGAATTTCGCAACGCCGAGAAAGCCAAACCCGAAATCAACAAAGCCATCGGCGAAGAAGTGCAGAAGCGCTGCGGCGAAGACGAAGCTTGCCAACTTCTCGAAGGCGACCGTCTCACGCGCGAATACGTCGAGCAAGGGAAGCTCCCGCGCGTGAAGTGGACGAAGATTATCGAGCACATCGATCATGCGGTGAAAGTCGCGGGGGTGGACCACGTCGGCCTAGGTTCCGATTTCGACGGCGCGAACATGCCCTATGGCATGGAAGACGCTTCAAAGCTTTCCAAAATCACCGACGCTCTTTTGGAAAAGGGCTACTCCGAGGGTGACGTAAAGAAGATTCTCGGCGAAAATACTCTCCGCGTCATGGCGGAAGTCGAGCGGGTCAGCCGGGAGTTGTTCAAGCAAGCGCCGAAGTAGGATTTCTTGCGGTCGATTTTGAAAGGAGAGACGAAACGGAATGAGAAAGCCAGTAATGGGAATTTTCGTAGCTGTATTCGCACTCGCGTTGCACGCACAAGCGCAAACTCCGGCACAGGCTCCAGCAAAACCCACGGCGCCAGCCGCCAGAAGGTCCGCTGCGGCCGGCTACGATCGCTCGTTGTTGCATCCCGCTTTGCTCAAAGAAAAGGCTCCGGAAACCTTCCAGGTCAAATTCGAGACCACGCGCGGTGATTTCACCATGAACGTCACGCGCGCCTGGGCGCCCATCGGCGTGGACCGCTTCTATAACCTCGTCAAGCATCATTTCTACGACAACATGGTGGTGTTCCGCGCCGTCCCCGGCTTCGTAGTGCAATTCGGCATCAGTTCCTATCCGCCTGTTTCTGCTGTTTGGGAAAATGCCAATATCAAGGACGATCCGGTCACGCAGAGCAACAAGCGCGGCTACGTAACCTATGCCAAAACGTCGCAGCCCAATTCGCGCTCCACGCAAATTTTTATTAGTTTCAAGGACAATTCGTTTCTGGACTCGCAGGGCTTTGCGCCGTTTGGCGTTGTGGACGCCGAAGGGATGAAAGTTGTGGAAATGCTTTACGACCAGTATGGCGACCAGCCCACCGGCGAGCAGGACCAGATCGCCAAACTTGGCAAGCCGTACCTTGATCACAAATACCCGAAGCTGGACGTCATCAAGCACGCCACGCTGGTGGGCGCCGCCGCGTCAGCTCCAGCAAAGCCCGCTGCCACGGCCCATAAGGCCGCAGCGTCTTCGCCGATAAAGCCGCAATAAATGTCCAGAAAAAGATGCCGTTCATGGATTACTTTTCTGAATGCGATGCATCCAAGGTTTGGTAGGGATTTCCTTTGACAAAGGGAGCCCCCGGAAAGTATCCTGTTAAAGTATGAAGAACTGCTGCCAGATGATGTGTTGTCCCTGCGCGTGTAGCGCCATGTGTCACATGACACCCATCTCTGGCCAGAGGAATTTCCGGACTTAGCATAAGGTAATCATAAGAGTTCCGAAGCCCACTTGCCAGAGCAACTGGCGAGTGGGTTTTTTATTTTCGGCTGGAAATTTCGCCCAGGAACAGATTTGGGGGCCACGTTTTATGAGCGTTGCGACCACGGTAACAACAGAGTTAGAAGAACGGCATAGGCGCGAAGCCATCGAAGCGGAGATCGCGCGCTTTGAAGAGCGCGTCCACCAACTCCGCCGCGGCGAAATCACCGAACAGCAATTCCGCCCGTTTCGCCTGAAGCACGGCACCTACGGCCAGCGGCAGCCCGGCGTCCAGATGTTGCGCGTGAAAGTTGCCGCCGGCGTGGTCAAGCCGTCGCAACTTGGTGTCCTTGCGCGCATCGCCGACGAATATTCCACCGGCCGTGGCCATCTCACGACGCGCGAAAACGTGCAGTTCCATTTCGTCAAACTCGAAGACGTGCCCGCGGCTATGCGCCTGCTCGCGGATTGCGGCCTAACCACACGCGAAGCTTGCGGCAACACCGTGCGCAACGTTACGGCTTGCCCGCTTTCAGGAATCTGCCCCGGCGAGGCCTTTGACGTTACGCCTTACGCGCTGGGCGTTTCGCGCTATCTCTTGCGCCATCCGGATTTTCACGATTTGCCGCGCAAATTCAAGATTGCATTCTCTGGCTGCGAGGACGACGGAGGCTGCGCCGTCGCCGGCATCCACGACGTAGGCTTAATCGCGCAGATCCGCGGTTCGAACGGCACCGGCCGGCGCGGCTTCAAGGTTCTCGTCGGTGGCGGGCTCGGCAGCCTCCCAACCGAGTCCGCGGTGCTCACCGATTTTCTGCCGGAAGAAGAATTGCTGCCCACCGTCGAAGCCGTTCTGCGCGTCTTCAACGAAACCGGCAATCGCAAAAACAAATTCAAAGCGCGCATGAAATTTGTTCTGCGCGAGAAGGGCATTGCAGAGTTTCGGCGTCTGGTCTTCGAAAAACGCAAAACCTCGCAAGCGCCCGCCGAAGCTTTTACCTTGCCTTCTCCGATTCGCCCCACTCTCGTCAATATCTCTCCTGCGCCTTTGACCCTCACCTTGGACAATGGCGCATCCGATTCCGAGTACGACCGCTGGGCCGAGCACAATCTGATGAAGCAGCGTCAGTCCGGCTATGGCGCCATCTGGATCAAGCTTCCCGCGGGAACATTTCATAGCCGGCAGATGCGCGGCCTCGCCGATCTTCTCGAAAATCACAATCTCACCGGCGTGCGCATTGCCATCAATCAAGACTTGGTGATTCCCTGGGTGCCGCTCGACTGCGTGCGCGTAATTTACAACGACCTTCGCGCTCTCGACCTGGCCATTCCTGGCGCGCGCACGATTTCCGACGTTACCGGCTGCCCCGGCGCCACTACGTGCAATCTTGGCATTACGCGTTCGCTTACCCTGGCCGATGAACTTTCGCGCGCACTGGATGGATACGGCGATCCCGAAATCAAAAAGCTGCGCATCAAAATCAGCGGCTGCCCGAATTCCTGCGGCCAGCATCACATTGCCGACATCGGCTTTTACGGAAACGTTCGCAAGATCGAAGAAAAGCAAGCGCCTTACTACCAACTGCTCTTGGGCGGCCGTGTGAACGGCGACGGCGTACGCTTCGGCCGGCAGATTATGGCCGTTCCCGCGCGTCCCATTCCCGCCATCGTCCGCGAGCTTCTCTCGTTTTATCAGCAGGATCGCCAGACCGGCGAATCCTTCTCCTCTTGGGTGGGACGCACCCCCGACAAAGCGATTGTCGAGCGTCTCCACCCGCTCGTCGAAGTGACCGGCTCGACCGAAGACATTTTCCTCGACTGGGGCGACACGGAAACGTTCTCTCTCAAACTTGGCCGCGGCGAGTGCGCCGCCTAGCCGAAGCCCCGCGGCTTTTTGCGAGCTTAGCTTTCTATTAGTCGCTCTTCCGCTCCTCGACGCCCTTCACCGCGCCAAGAATCAAGTTGTACGCCGCCTTGCGCGAAATGCCGGTTTTGTCGCGATCGTCGTAAGGCATTGCCGCCACGCCGAACGCACCCACCTTTTCGTACTTGAACATCTCCGTCAGCGCCGCTGCCAATTCCGCGCTTGTCGGCCCGTTAGGAACGGGAAGCGCGACCCCGGCCACTTCGCTCGGATCGAGCCCGTCCATATCCACGTGGACGTAAATTACGTCGGTAAGCTCGGAGAGCCGCTTCATTTCGCGATGCAAGTTAGCGGAGCGCGTGCGCACATCTTCCAGCGTGAGCTGCTGAATCTCCGAGCGGTCGAGCAGTTCCTGCTCGAGCGGGTCGGTATCGCGCACGCACACTTCGACGATGTGCTTCGTGGGAATCGCTGGTTCGAGTCCCGCCTTCATGCGCATGCGCGTCAAGCACTGCCCAGCGGCGATAGCCACGGGCATTCCGCCAAGCATGCCGCTCAGCGTCGTCTCGGGCGTATTGAAGTCTCCGTGCGCGTCAATAAACACCATGCCAACGCGCAGCGGCTTCGCGGTTGGTCCTGAATGCTGCAGCCCGCTCAGCATTCCCAGAAGCCCGTTGCAATTTGCCAGCAGCCCAATCGGGAGATCGCCTTTGCGCCGCTCCTCCGCAACTATCTTGGCCATATCGCCTGCCGCCAGTGCCAAATGATTCCACGAACCGTAGGCTTTCTCCTCATCCGCAGTAAGCCGCACCGCGTCAGTCGGCGCGACCTGCACGCCTTGCTGTTCCAGCAACTTTCGAATGCCGCCTTCTTCCAGGTAATCCGGCCCGCGCGAGGTGTCCGGCACATTCCGTTCACCTACATACGGCATTTTCACGAGCGCCACGCGCACTGGCTTCGTCTCGCTCTCGCCAATCTTCGCCAACGACATCGCCGCAAACCCCAGCAGGCAAGCAATCAGCAAAGCCTTCCAATATCTCATCGCTCTCCTCGTCATCTTCATGGTTGCTGATCTCTCGCGGCCAGTCGTTTTTCCATCGCCGCAAGCCTTTGGTGAATCAACGTCAGCACACCGCACAGGTAAAATCCAAGAAGCCCCGCCAGCTCACATACGCTGTCTAGGTCCCACTTCAAACCGGACTGTAAGTTCCGAAATGCCGCGCCGTGAAAGAAGGGGACGGCGAGAAGAATCAGAGTCAGAAGATAAGGAGGAAGAATCGACAGGACAAATTTCTTCGTCTCGTCCTCTCCAAGGCGAATTCCCACGCACCAAACCATAAACCAACATCCAAGGAGGCCACCAACTACTATCAAAAGAAAGAGCAAGAGAAACCTCATTTCGTTCTCCCGCGCGACATGTCGCAGCGCAATCCGGCTATTTCACAGCCCCAGCACGGTCACCAATTCTTTCACCGAATGGGCCGACTTTTGCAGCGCGGCGTTTTCTTCCGGCGTCAATTTGATCTGGATGATTTCTTCCACGCCCTTTGCACCGAGCTTCACCGGCACGCCGACGAACAATCCCTTGATCCCGTACTCGCCTTCGAGATACGCGCAGCATGGCAGAATCTTTTTCTTGTCTTTCAGAATCGCTTCCACCATTTCCACTGCCGCTGCCGACGGCGCGTAATACGCTGAGCCCGTCTTCAGCAAGTTCACAATCTCCGCACCGCCCTTGCGCGTGCGCTCGACGATCGCGTCGATTCGCTCTTTCGGCAGCAGATCGGGGAGGGGAATTCCCGCCACTGTCGAATACCGCGGCAGCGGCACCATGTCGTCGCCATGTCCACCCAGCACAAACGAATGCACGTTTTCTACGCTCACCTTGCACTCCATGGCGACAAACGAGCTCATCCGCGCCGAGTCTAGCACTCCCGCCATGCCCATCACGCGGTTCTTCGGAAACTTGCTGATCTTGAGCGCCGCTTGCGCCATCGCGTCCAGCGGATTCGTCACCATCACGAGGATACAATTCGGCGAATGCTTCACAATCTGCTCGACGACGGCTTTCACCACGTCATAGTTTGCCTTCAGCAAATCGTCGCGGCTCATTCCCGGCTTCCGGGGAAAGCCCGCGGTGATCACCACCACGTCACTGTTCGCCGTCGCCGAATAATCTCCATTCGCGGTGCAGATGCCCGCCGCGTGCGAATCCGTCCGCGTAATCGGCCCGGATTCCAGCATGTCCAGACCTTTTCCCGCCGGTGGCCCGTCCAAAATATCTGTCAGCACTACGTCCGCCAGCTCCTTGTCCACAATGCGCTGCGCCGTCGTCGATCCCACAAAGCCGCCTCCTACAACCGTTACTTTCTTCCGCATGAAGTCTCCTCTTTCTCCTCGCCTGCGAGTCTACCCTTCCGCAGAGAATTTGCTGGAAGCCGTTTCCTCTTGCAGTTTGGCGTGTCGTAGGTCACTGCGAAAACGCAAGCGGCCAGGCCGCATCTATTCGCAAACCACCTGGCCTTACAAACTACATGGCGGAGTCTTTTGCTACGCGACCGTTAGCCCGCATTCTCTCTAAGACGCTGATTTTACATGGCTTAGGTTTACCGCCTCGCCGCCGCAGCTCCTCGCATATTCTCGATGATCGCCGAGGCAAACGCCGAAGTTCCCACCTTGCTCGCTCCTGGCATCAGCCGTTCCAGATCGTAGGTCACCCGTTTCTGCTGAATCGTGCGCGCAATGCCGTCCTCAATCAGCTTGGCGGCTTCCTTCCATCCCAGGAATTCGAACATCATCGCGCCCGAAAGCATTACCGAACTCGGATTGATGACGTCTTTGTCCGCGTACTTCGGCGCAGTGCCATGCGTCGCTTCGAAAATGCCGTAACCGTCGCCGATGTTCGAACCCGGCGCCATGCCCAGGCCGCCGACCTGTGCCGCGCACGCATCGGAAAGGTAATCGCCATTCAAGTTGGAAGTTGCCAGCACACTGTACTCATCCGCGCGCATCAGCACCTGCTGAAACACGGAGTCCGCGATGCGATCGTTGATCATCAGCTTTTGCTTCCACTGGCCTTTGCCATGCGTCGCGTAAATCGCATCCAGCGTCTTCTTCACCTCGTCATACACCGTCTTCTTGAACGCTTGGGTCGCCTGCTCGAGCCCTGGCTCGATCATCGCGGCGTTTTGCTCGATGGTTAGCGCCGGATTCTTGTCCTTGTTGTCGAGAATCCAGCTCTCGCGCTCTGTCACGGTCTGCGCGCGAAATTCTTCGCGCGCCAGTTCGTAGCCCCAATCGCGGAACGCGCCTTCCGTAAATTTCTGGATATTCCCCTTATGCACCAGCGTGACGCTTTTCCGTCCATGCGCAAGCGCGTACTTGATGGCTCTCCGGACCAGCCGTTTCGTCCCTGTCGGCGAAATCGGCTTGACGCCCACGCCGGAATCCCAGCGAATCTGCTTCTTGGTGTCCTTCAGCATCTCGTTGTTCAAAAACTCTAGAAGCTTCTTCACTTCCGGCGAGCCGGACTTCCATTCGATCCCGATGTACACGTCCTCCGTGTTTTCGCGGAAGATCATGACATCCATCTTTTCCGGCGCCCGCACGGGGGAGGGGACTCCCGGAAAGTACTTCACCGGCCGTTCGCAGGAATAAAGATCAAGCACCTGCCGCAGCGTCACGTTCAGCGAGCGAATCCCTCCCCCTACCGGGGTTGTCAGCGGGCCTTTGATGGCGATGCGAAAATCGCGAATGGCATCCACGGTATCGTTCGGCAGCCATTCCTTGAACGCGTTGAACGCTTTTTCGCCGGCGAAGACCTCGAACCACGCCACGCGCCGCTTCCTGCCATACGCTTGCTCCACCGCCGCGTCAAACACCCGCCGCGACGCTTTCCAAATGTCGCGCCCCGTGCCGTCGCCTTCGATGAACGGAATGATCGGCGTGTCCGGCACCTGCAATTCGCCGCCGCTGTAGCCAATGGCTTCTCCGTCGGCTGGTATGGGTTTGCCGTTGTAGGAATTTTTCATGGAAAACTGCTCCTTAGGCCTGGGTCGACTTCTTGCGGGCATAAAAGGAAAGGGCTGCACCGCTCTGCAACAACTCCCTGACCTGAGGCAGGCCGGGGTGAACTCGAGAAGATATCATAATTCAACAGTGATCGGAGAACGGTGACCGGGGATCGACTTATTCCAGCTTTAGGTCGCTCTTTGCTGATCTCTGCTTTCCGATCTCTGATCTCCCCGGCTAATCGCGTATAATCCAGGTCCACTGCTCATTCTCACCCAAGGAGAAAAACCATGGTCATGGATTGGAATCAATACCACAAGGAAATCGGCGCCCGCGTCGGAGAACTTGGAAAGCTGTCGCCCGACACTTTGAAGGGCTATCAGACGCTCAATGCCGCGAACGCGAAAACGAGCAAGCTCGGCGAGAAGACCCGCCAGCTCATTTCGTTAGCGGTGGCCGTCACGACGCGCTGCGATGGCTGCATCGTGTTTCACACCGATGCGGCGCTCAAGGCGGGGGCGACGCGGGAAGAAATCTCGGAGGCGCTGGGCGTGGCCGTAAGCATGAACGCCGGCGCGGCGTTGATTTATTCCGCCCGCGTCCTCGACGCCGTCGAGGCCAAGTCGGTCTCCCACGCATCAGCCAACGACTGAAAGCGGAGATTCCTTGCGTAGTGCCGTGCCGAAGCACGGCATCTGCATCTCAAAGCAGCCTCGAGGGCCGGTCTGTCCCTCACGCGCGTGAGGAGATCGCAGAACAGAGACCAGCGATCAGAGACCAGCGATCAGAGATCAGAGGCAAAACCCAGAGGATTTGCGACTCTCCGCTCCCTGATCGATGCTTCAGTCGTAGTATTCCTGCCCCAAGTGCGTGATCAAATCCTCGCCCATCATCCAGCGCAAAGTGTTTTTCAGCTTCATGGACTGGATGAATAAATCGTGTTCTGGGTAAAGTCCCGGCGCGGTCATGGGCGACTTGAAATAGAAACTCAGCCATTCTTGGATGCCGCGCATCCCCGCACGCTGCGCCAAGTCGAGGAACAAAACTAGGTCGAGAACAATCGGCGCCGCGAGAATCGAGTCGCGGCACAGAAAGTCCACCTTGATCTGCATCGGGTAGCCGAGCCAGCCAAAAATATCAATGTTGTCCCAGCCTTCTTTGTTGTCGCCGCGTGGCGGATAGTAGTTGATGCGGACCTTGTGATGAATTTTCCCATAGAGAGTCGGATAGAGCTGCGGTTGCAAAATGTATTCGAGCGCGCCTAGCTTTGACTCTTCCTTCGTTTTGAACGAGCCTGGATCGTCCAGCACTTCGCCGTCGCGGTTTCCCAGAATGTTCGTCGAATACCAGCCCTCGAGCCCCAGCATTCGCGCCTTGAACCCCGGCGCGAGAATCGTCTTCATCAGCGTCTGCCCGGTCTTGAAGTCCTTCCCGCAGATGGCCACGTTGTTGTCGTGCG
>QHYI01000029.1 GCA_003223245.1 Acidobacteriota bacterium | reverse complement strand
CACCAGTCGCGTCTTCTCCGGGTGGAGCGTCAAACCGTATTTCGCGAATCGCTTCGGTAAGACCTCCATCACCTTTTCCGCGTCCTCCTTGTACTGGAAGCACAGCACGGCATCATCGGCGAAGCGGATCTCGTGCGCCTCGCCCCTTAACCGGGGTTTCACTTCGTTCTCGTACCATTCATCGAGCACGTAGTGCAGGTAAATGTTGGCCAGGAGCGGACTGATCGTCTGCCCTTGTCCCGTACCTGTTTCGCTCACGAGCAGCCTGCCCTCTTCGATGACACCTACCTGTACCCACTTCCGTATCAGTCGGAGCACGCTTCCATCGCGGACTCGCTTCTCGATCATTTCCATGAGTTGCTTTCTCACGATCGAATCATATGGGGGAAAAGTTTAAGGTGGACGCTCGCAACACGGAGAAGCTAGCTTCTAGGGTTCCCTTGCCAGAATCGGTCGCGGAAAAACTGACATTCCGGTTGGTGGCAGAAGACAACGCAGCCTGAGTTCATTCGTGGCTGGGACAGGAGAGGGCGCGATTGCGTCGGTCTCTCTCCTCATTGGGATCCTGCAGCCCGTTTGCCCTGTCGGCAAAAGCGCAGGTTGTGACTCACTAAATGGCTTACTTATTAGAAGACCACGAACCGCCTTTGGGCCAAGTCATCGGGAAGGGCTGCGCAGTGGTAACCGCTTGCAGGGGCGCGATCAGGAATCTCGCAAGGTCGGCGGCGACGGCCTGAAGCGTAGCTTGGCCCTGCTCAAGACCACTCTTTTTTAGAAAGGCTTGCCACTGTTTAGCTTTTTGCGAATCGCGCGAGAATTCGTCCGTTAGGGCCAACGGCAAGCCTGGCACTTCAGTTCCTCTTCGCGTGAAAGTTGACTTGATTGCCTCGATCAACAGCGCGCCGTCAAAATCAAAATCCTGCGAGAGCCTCCACAAGTCGTAGAAATCTTTCATACGTGTGTTAGCCATTCCCAATTTCACGAGAGCTTCGAGCTTTTCCGCGACGACGGCTTCACGTGGGTATGCGCGTAGGCGCGGGCTCGGAAATTTCAATAGCACGGGGTATTGAATTTCTTTTGGCGGGGGCACGATCACGTCGCCGAAACCGATATCAACCTGCAGGTGGATTTTGGCGCGTTCCAGGCGAGCCACAAGATTGACGCGGAGGCCCTCGTATTCTTGCTCTTCCTTTATCCTCGCGACTCGGAGGGATTTAGGATCGAAAACCAATCCGTCGTCCTCGACAGCTTGGCTCATGATTTCAGTAAATAACCGTTTGATTCGTGCGATGCTATTTTCGCCCTGCCCTTCGAGGTCAAGATCGCGAGTTGGGCGATACGGATGATGCGTCCACAGCTCGAAGAGTAGCGCGCCTTTCAGGATGAATTGGTCCCGATATTGTGACTGTGCCAGACGATACAGAAAGCGCTCCAGGCCGTAGCGCGTTAGAACCAAGCCAAAGTCCTCGTGTCTTTCCTGGGCGATATTAAAGAGCCGTTGACGAACCGAGGCGGCAAGATTTCTGGGTTTCTCCCGGCTCACAAAAGCGACTCCAGATAGGGGCGCATTACATTCGCCACGCGACATACCTTGGCGGCTTGCCAGAGTTCGTCCGAAGTCGCTCGGCGCTTGCGTGTGCATTCGCGAAGGGCTTCAAGGGCAACGTCGAGTCCGATTTTATTTCGATATCGGAAGCAATCCGCAACTGTTTTTGCCGGGGTGAAGATGCGGATAGGGACGCCTTCGATGCGGTGTTCTTGAACTCCGTAGGCAAGCGTTTTTTGTGAGAATCGAACTATGCGCAGGGGCGGCTCGTCGGTCTTCGGAAGTCGAGCCTTGGCGCTGATTGCAAGCCACACCTGGAAGGGCGACTGCGTTGTGAGGTCGTGAAATCGGAGTGCGGAGAGGAGACAAACGACGCCATGAGGAACGCGCTTAGAGGCTTGTGCGAGACTGTGATGCTCAGTTGGCCGCGCACCACGAGCGACGTAGAGGCCCCGGCCCACGCGCATGATCGCGCCTTCGTCAGCAGCCATGCGAAGATACAGCCTAGGAATGCCGTGCGATTCGAGGTCTCGTGGACGGAGTATTCCCGCTCTCTTGACGAGCCTAACCACGTCGGCGATACGACCATTAGACACGAGTTGTTTACTAAACGTCGATAATTATATACAACTGCCGACATATTGTAAAGAGCAGCCCGCGGAGGAGCTTCATGGCAAGACAGCCCTCACCGAAAGCCAAAACTTTGGGATATTGGGGACGATTCTAGGGGACTAACGATACCGGAAATTGTGCAGCTGCAGTTGGACGGGACGTGGCTGGCGGTAATGAGCGCGTGCGAGACGGGGTTGACGGAGATTCAGGACATGGTGGATGAATACCAGGGGCTGGCAGCCGCATTTCTTGTGACGGGAGCGCAGACGGTGGTGGCGAGCTTGTGGGCGGTGGATGATTTCTCGACGGCGCTGTTGATGCGGCGCTTTCACCAGAAATCTGTACAAAGAGCAAGTGGCGAAGGTGCCGGCTTCCAGTGCATCGGCGTCGGATGGGGGGAGACGCAGGCTCCGTAGGCGTAGGTCTTGTTGGACGACGGCACACGCGCCGGATTACAAAACCACGAACGAATGTAGGTACAACTGAAAGCCATCGGCAATGGCATTGTTGTCGACCCGCGGCGTCAGGCGGCTTGTGCTCGCCAATTCGTCGCCGTTGAGCCCTGTGCGCATTCCAAAACTACGAAACTCATCCGGGCGTGCCAACCGAATGGCGAATCGCTAAACCGAGGACTTGCATTTTTCACTGGGTCGGGCGGCAGTTTGTTGACCAACGAACTCCGTGCGTTCTGCAAGCTGCTCCGCTCAGTAGTACCTTGCCGAGAGAAACTACTCCGTGTGATCGCAAGGAATGGCTCCCCGGCTAGATTCGAACTAGCAACCCTTCGGTTAACAGCCGCGGGTGAAAATCACTAAGTCGTGGCGGCATTGACGACCTCGACGCCATTCACGCTGGTTCAAGCCAGATGTAGTCATCTTTTGCCCTCGGGGAGGACGCGGGCGATGGAAGTGAGATGCAGCCCGCCATAGCCAAAGCGGACGCTCAGAGCCAGCTGGAGGAAGGCACAAGTCAGCCGGGAGAGGTTCTTGCGGACCGTGCGGCGAAGGCGGGAGAAGTGCGTATCGACGAGCTGTCGGACTGCGAGAAGAAGATCCGTCTCGTGATTCATTTATATAAATGAAACACACGAACATCAAAAAAAAAGCCTACCGGCTAGGCCGCAGCAGTTTGTGGTTCAATTCACTGATCGCTTCCAATCCCTCTTTCAGACGTTGGTAATTACGCACCCACTGCTGGACCTGAGCGCGCTGCTCGGGACGAATGCTGAACTGCCGCGTCCTTCCCCCAGGGTAGGTTACCGTGAGCACCCAGACCGGATGTCCTCCTCCGGCCCGGCACTTCGGACAGCCTCGAGCGTGGCGAATGGTTCGCCGCAGCAGAGTGCCGCGCACAATCTGAGCAGGGTCCGGGAGGTGCTGGGCGAGTCGATCGCGGGAATCGAGGATGTCCTTGTGTTTCATTCACTTGTATGAAACAAAAAAGCGACCTCCTTGTCAAGCCAAATGACTGTTTGGCGGGTATTTAAAAGTGGGGGAGGGCAAGCATATTCAGTGCTGGTCTTGAGTATGGTATGATGAGATCCTATGGAGACAGCACGTAAAATCACCGTGGAGGTACCGCTCGAGCTTCTCAAGAAAGCGCGACAAGCCAGCGGTACCGGTATCACCCAGACCGTCCGTACCGGGCTGCAGCTAGTCGCGGCATCGCGCACGTACGCTCGCCTACGCCAACTCCGAGGCAAGGTTCGCTTCACACGCACTTTAGCAGAACTGAAAGCCGACCGATGATCGCGGCTGATACGAGCACATGGGTTGCCTTTTTAGAAGGTGGCGCAGGAGAGGATGCACAGCTACTCGATAAGGCACTGGAAGACCGGCAGGTATACATCCGCGCATAATTAACAGGACATAAGATAAGCACATGTCGTTCGCCAAAACTCCAGCCGAGATCCAAGACGGGGCGGTTCTTGGTGGAGTAGGCAGGCGGTTATCGGTTCGATAGAGCAAGAAGACTCTGGAGGGGGCCAACCCGCGTGCGCGTAGAGCGCACATATAAAGGACCGGTCGAGAATCGATCCGGACTATGCCGCTCGATTATAACGATGGTGCAGCCCTCCGAGTCGCTCCTGTGAAAG
>QHYI01000191.1 GCA_003223245.1 Acidobacteriota bacterium | reverse complement strand
TTTCTTCATCAACCTTTGTGGCAGTCGTAACACCTCGTCGGCGGGTTATACCAGCACGCCGGGGATGGCGAGCAAACGGATGGATGCGACATCCCGGGCTGGTGCGCAGTCGGAACCGTATGGCAATTCTCACAAGAGAACTTGGTATAGTTGTTCGCATTGATGTGGCAATCAACGCACTGGTTGGAGGACACCTTGCCATGCGGAAGCTTGAACCACGTGTGGTTAAATACTGCGCCTAGCCACGCTTGGGTCACCCACGGCGTGTGGCAGGTAGCACACGTCGTCGGATAGTTCGCGGTAATGTGATTCGGCACGGACGCTCCGTAGGTCTGCGCATTGGTGAAGTAGCTTTGGTGACAGCCGTAGCAGTCTGTGGTTGGGAATCCCGCCGTGTAGTTCCCGCCGATGTGGCAGTCCGTGCATGCGTTGACCATCGGCCCGACTGCGCCGGTAACCGCAGTGCGCGGCGGCAGCATGTGCGGACCCTGCAGCGGGAATCCGGTTGCGCTGTGGTCGAACTTTCCATTCGTCCAGAGAACCGTGTCGTGGCAAGTGGAACACATGGAAGTCGAGAATCCCGCGGTAACGTGGTTCGGCACATTTCCGCCGACTGTGGTGGTGCTCTGCCACGCGGTCTGGTGGCATCCGTAACAATCTGTGTTTGCCGCCGTAAGGTTGTAGTTGTTACCCGTATGGCAATCCGTGCAGGCCACCACTTTGCCGGCGGGAGCCAACTGGTGCGAACCCGTCAGCGGCCACCCCGTGACCGAGTGGTCGAACACGACGCTGGTCCACAACGTGGGATTGTGACAGGTGGAGCAATTCGCCACCGCAAAAGGCGCGCCCGCGGTCGAGTGCGTGGGATTATTCGTCTGCCGCCAAGTGGTTAGGTGGCACTGTGAGTTGCCGCAATCGGTCGGCTGGATCGCAAGTGAGGAATAATTGCCCAGATGGCATTGATCGCAACCCGTCACTTTCCCCGCGGGTGCAATCTGGTGGGAGTTCGTTAGCGGGAAGCCGGTGCTGGCGTGGTTGAACGTCGAATCGGTCCACACAATGGTGTCATGACATTGCGAGCATAGCGATGTCGGGAAACCTGCCGTAATGTGATTCGGTATATTCCCGCCGAAGGAAGGCGTGCTCTGCCACGCCGCCTGGTGGCACCCGAAGCAATCCGTATTCGCCGACGTAAAGGTGTAATTGTTATTGACGTGGCAGTCGGTGCAGGCATTGACCTTGCCCGCCGGCGCCATCTGATGCGAGCCCAGCAACGGCCAGCCCGTAATCGAGTGGTTGAAGGTAGAGGTCAAAAAGGACACGGTACTGTGACAGTTCGAGCAGTTTGCCGCTGCGAACGGCGCGCCGGCCGTCGGATGCGGGGGATCATTGGTTCCCTGCCAGCCGCCGCCGTAGTTGGTATTCAGATGGCACTGCGAATTTCCGCAATCAGTCGGCTGGATTTGCAAAGCGTAGTTGTTCCCGATATGGCAGTCGGTGCAGGAATTCACTTTGCCTGCTGGTGCTAATTGATGCGAATTGGTCAGCGGGAAACCAGTCGTCGAGTGATCGAAGGTCGCTGTCAAGAACGACACGGTATTGTGACAGTTCGAGCAGTTTGCCGCTGCGAACGCTGCGCCGGCCGTCGGATGCGGGGGATCATTGGTTCCCTGCCAGCCGCCGCCGTAGTTGGTATTCAGGTGGCACTGCGAATTTCCGCAGTCCGTCGGCGCAATCTGCAACGTGTAGTTGTTGTTGATGTGGCAGTCGGCGCAGGAATTCACTTTACCTGCTGGCGCTAACTGATGCGAATTGGCCAGCGGGAAACCGGTCGTCGAGTGGTCGAACGTCGCGTTGAGCCACGACACGGTATTATGACAATTCGAGCAAGTAGCGATCGGAAATACGCTGGGTGCGGCCGAATGCTGCGGATTGTTGGTTTGTTGCCAGGTGGTAAGGTGGCAGCCCGCATGCCCGCAGTCGGTCGCCGCAATCTGCAAATTGTAGTTTCCACCGACGTGGCAACTCTCGCAGGGAACATTCGCGTGCCCGTTCGTCAAAGGGAAATTGATCGGCGGGGCAGCGTGGTTTACAGTCGCTCCCAGCCAACTATCGAACGTGTGGCACGACTCGCACGTTTGCGGGAACTGGGCACTGACATGCTTCGGGACATTCCCGCCCATGGTTTGGGTTTGCTGAAGATCTTTCATGTGACACGAGATACAGGCAGTCGAGAGCCCCTGGAACTGCCCGACCGCTGCGCCCTTATGACAGTCTTCGCATTGCAGCGCCGCATGCGCCCCTAGCAGCGGGAAGCGATTCTGGTGATCCTTCACTTGCTGCACGGCAATGTTCCAGCCTTGCACCGTATGGCACTGCGCGCAATTGGTGCCCATCTTTCTCTGGTGGATGTCCGTGTGGCAATCCTGACAATTCTTTCCCACATCTGTGAAAACGGGCTTCACATGGCACTGCGTGCATTCGACCTTTTCGTGCATGCCCCGCAACGGATATCTCGTTTTGTTGTGGTCGAACTCGGGAACAGCCTTGATGGGCCGCCAAGCCGTGGCTGTATGACAGTTCTCGCAAGGGATTGCCAGCGCTCCATGGGGACTACGAGTGCTTTGCCGGTCAGGCGCTGGAGTTGAAACATTGACCGGCTGCCACAGAAAGAGCAGGCACCAACTTACAATTTGAAGTAGCGTCTGCAAAACTGCCCCCTACATGTAGACTTACCCCTCACCCGTGCTTCGTGAGCCGGAGGTGCAGTGATACAAAAACTGTACGGATGCAAAAACTGTTGGCTAGACTTTGCGCTTAGAGATGGGAATACAACAACTGTCCGAGGGTCCAATTCTAGGCCAGTTCACAGGGCAGTCCTGGACTTGGCCTCGTTCATAGAGGAACCTGTCCCAGTGCAGATTGCATTGGCAGGGAGTTGCATCGCCCGCGAGTTGGGATTTGTGAAGTCCGCGAGTTGAGACGCTTGGTGCGCTACTACAAACTCCAGCGAATGCTAACTGCCCGAAAAACCGACACGACCCCTCTCGAAGTTACTGCGTGATTTAACGCAGATTCCCTGCAAGTTGGCCCAATCTGGACCAAAAGGACTGGACCTGTCGGAATTCCCAACAATCTGTTGGGATTGCAACACCTTCTGGTTCAAAGGCACAGGGAAATTCGAGAGGCGTGATGGATTTTGCTCCATTACGGGCCATGCCCTGCAGAGGTACATAGGGGGTCGCCATGACGCTTCTCCCTCGAATGCGGCGCGGGCAGTTGGGGTGTACGCCCCTCTTCGGAACAGGCTCAGAACTCGTCGATTCCCTCAACCGCTGTGTCCAGGTGTTCCACTATTTCGGTTTGCCGAAGCAACCCGCTGCAGGAGGGAGTTCATGAAAGCGAATCCCCTCTTCCCGTGCTCAGTCGTTTTCTTGATGGCGGCCAGCGCTCAGTCACAATCTACCGGAGACGTGATTGGCGTCCACGATCTGACCACTGGCAGCAACTCCCGTTACCGGTATACGCGCCGGCTCCTGCCAGCATTGTCATGCGCCTCATTCCGGCATTGGCAATGCTCCCCTGTGGAATCAAACCCTCTCCGTTCAGACCTACACTCCGTACAGCAGCACAACCTCCGTGGAGACCGGCAACCCCCAGCCGCCCCTCGGCAGGCAGCAGCCTTTGCTTGAGCACCGCCGTGAACAAAACCATTGCTCAAGCCAATGTCGGCAGCTACCCGACGGACGCTCAGAATGCCTGCCTTTCTTGCCATACGCCTCACAATGCCGCGGGCGCCGCGCGTCTTCTTCGCGGTGCTAATGAGCAGGCGTATCTGGCGTCAACGCGTCTGATGGCGTGTCCGCCGTGAATCCGTCCGTGAATCAGTACGAAAATTGCTTGCGCTGCCACGGCACGAGCGCAGGAAAGGTTACCAACCCTGCCATTAATGTTCGCAGCGGCGCTCTGCCACAGCCCAGCCTTTTGGCCGACACGCTGAATCTCGACGGCGTCATGCAAGGCCGCAGCATGGGCCCGCAGATCCTCTGCACGGACTGCCACAACAGCGATGACAATCGGGAATTTGGCGGCGTAGGGCCGAACGGCCCGCACGGCTCAAAGTGGACCCACATCCTCGAGCGCCGCTACGAGTCTAGCCAGGCTCCCGCGCCCAGCGAGTTAATCACCAATCTTTTTCCCAACCCAGATCTCAGCGTCAACGGTCCGTACACTCTTTGCGGAAAGTGCCACGGCCTCGCTCAAATCATGGCCATCCGCAGGCAGAAAGCGGCCCACATAAGTTTCCATTGCTCATTGTGGTCCAGACCTATTCGTACTTAAGGCCACCATGGGATCGACTTCCGCCACGCGACGGGCGGGAATGTAGCAGGCAACGAGCGCCACAGCGCTCAGGATCAGAGAGACGGCAACAAACGTCAGCGGATCGGTTGGCTTCACCTCGTACAACAGGCTGGACAAGTAGCGTGTCAGCCCAATGGCCCCGGCGATCCCGGCTCCCAGGCCGATCACGGTAAGGCCGAATCCTTGCCGAATGACGAGCTTGAGGATGTCCGTGCGGTCCGCGCCGAGTGCGATGCGGATGCCGAATTCGCAGGTACGCAGACTGCAAGAGTACGCGATGACGCCGTAAATCCCGATCGCGGCAAGCAGCAGGGCGAGCGCCGCAAAAAGCCCCAACAACAGCGCCCGGAAGCGCCGGGGAGCCACGGAATTAGCGAGGACTTCATCCATGGTCATGATCTCTGACACGGGCTGGTTCTTATCTACGCTTGCGACGGCGCTTCGCACGGCGCTCGCGAGCGCCTCCGGATTGGAATCGGCTCGCAGCATGAGGGACATGACGAAAGATGGATGCTGCGTATACGGAACGAAAAGTTCCGGCGCGGGTTCGCGCTCAATGGCATCCTCCCGCATATCAGCGACGATGCCCACGATTTCGCTCCAAGGCGCAGGCGGCGGTCCAAAGCCAATATGCTGACCAAGCGCGTTGCGGTCGCCAAAAATCATGTGCGCGAGCCGCTGGTTGAGCACCGCAACGCGCTGAGTGTCCGCCACGTCCCCTTCACTGAAAGTGCGCCCGCTCAATAGGCGAACCCCTATTAGATGGAAATAGTCCGGGCTGATGGCCGTGACCGAGACCGGCTGCATCGGACGGAAATCCTCCGCGCCCTGGACATGCACGATCCGCGTGGCGTTCCTGAACGGACCCAAGGGATAGCGCTCTGTCAAAGCCGCTTGAGTCACTCCCGGAAGACTGCGGATTCGCTGGAGAGAGTCACGGAAGAACGCGGCATGCAGTTGGGAGTTGAAGTCTACGGTCAGGGGCCTCGCGACCGTGGCAATCAATAGATGGTTTGGATCGAAACCGAGGGGAACCTCCATCAGACGCAAAAAACTCCGTGACAGAAGACCGGCGCCAATGAGGAGAATCAGTGATAAAGCAATTTCGCCGGCGGCCATCAGGCCGCGCAAACGATGCGTTCCCGAGATAGCGCTTAAATGCACGCCGCCTTCCTTAAGGGTTTCATTCACGTCGGTTCGGGAAGCAATGAAGGCAGGAACAAGCCCAAAAATCAGCAGTGCGACGGCGGAGATTACGGCGGAGAAAGCGAAGATGCGCTGGTCCAGATGCATGTCAGCCGGAAGGCCTGCAGGAATGAGTTCCTTCAAAATTTTTGTGGCCCAGAGACCGGTTACCGACCCGAGAAGCGCCCCAATCACGACCAGCAGCAAACCCTCCGTAAGCAACTGCCGGACAAGCCGCAAGCGCCCCGCACCGAGGGCTACGCGGACCGCAATCTCCCGGCCGCGAGCAACGCCGCGCGAGAGCAACAGATTGGATACATTAGCGCAAGCGATTAAGAGCACGAACCCGGTCGCTCCCAGGAGAATCATCAAAAGCGAGCGCACGTTGTGGACCAGCACCTCGTGCAAAGAGATGACTTCCACAGCCACATGCTCTCGAAACCGCGAGGCTTGCGGTGGGTATTGCTTGTTCATTGCCTGAGTAAGGAGTTGCAGGTCCGACTGCGCCTGGCGCATTTCCATCCGGGGCTTCAGGCGTCCAATGACGGCCAGCATCATCCATCGCGGGGAGTGAGGCGAAAATATTTCGTCATCGAGCGCGAGCGGGGTCCAGACATCCGCTCGGGGATAACGAAGGCTGGCCGGCATCACTCCGACCACGGTATGCGTGGTACCGTCTAGCTGGATGGCCTTGCTGACTATCCGAGTGTCAGCACCGAAACGACTGCGCCAGAGATCCTCGTTAAGCAAAGCCACGTGTTCTTGGCCTTTCTTGCCTTCAGACGGCAAGAACGCCCGGCCCACAATCGGCTCGACGCCTAGCATGGAGAAGAAGCCGGTCGTGACGTTGTTGACCGTGACCCGTGTTGGCTCGCCCGCGCCGGTGAGGTTGGCCCCGCCGGTTCCGCCGGAGGCGCCGATTTGCTCAAAAACGTGATTGCGCTCCTTCCACGCCGGGAAGTCAGCGCTGACCACCGTGGATGGACCAAACCCGAAGTGTTCGGTGGCCCACACCAGCCGTGAGGGATCGTTGTAGGGCAAAGGGCGGAGCAAAACGGCATCCACGACACTGAAAATCGCTGTATTGGTGCCGATTCCGAGCGCAAGCGTGAGGACGGCAATCGCGGCAAACGCGGGAGATTTGCGGAGCATCCGCAGCCCGAAACGCAGGTCCTGCCACAGCTCGTCGAGCCACGTGGAGCACCACACTTCCCGTGTCTCTTCTTTTACCCGCATCACATTGCCGAATTTGCGCATCGCGGCATACCGCGCCTCTTCCGGCGACATACCGCGCTCGATGTTGTCCTGTGTCTCCCGCTCGATATGCTCGCGAATATCCGCGTCCAGCTCTTCCAGCATCCGCTTCCCACGCCCCATGGCTCTTCCCCTACTCCGCCGGCCGGAGAATCCGCGCGATCGCTCCTGCCAGTTTGTCCCACTTGCTGGTTTCCACCTTCAATTGCTTTCGGCCCTTCGTTGTCAGCCGGTAAAACTTCGCCCGCCGATTGTTCTCTGAAGTTCCTTCTTCGACCGCAATCCATCCCCGCTTGATCAGGCGGTGCAGCGCCGGATACAGCGACCCCTGCTCGACCTGTAGCACTTCGTCGGAATTGAATTCGATGGCTTTTGCGATAGCGTGGCCGTGCGCCGGCCCGCGCACGAGCGTGCGAAGAATCAACAGGTCTAGCGTTCCTTGCAGCAGTTCGATGCGTTCGCGTTCTTCTTTAGTAGACATTCTAGGTGAGCAAGCATAGCCCCCCTCCCGGTAGAATGTCAAGGGGAGCGCACCAGCGGCTTGCGCGCAAAAAAGGGATCTCGCTTTCGCGCCCCTTGTCGTAGCATGGCCGCGTGAAAAAGACGAAATCGCACAATCGCGCTTCTGCCGCGAAAAGCGAACCCGTTCCGCCTCTCTTCCATCAGGTCGGTAAGACCTCGCGCCGCGACTTCCTGCGAAGCGCCGCGGCCCTGGCCGTAGCGCATCCGTTGTTCCTGCCTGTCGCGAAGAGTAAGCCCAGTCGCGGCGTCCGCCCCGTTTTGGCCTACGTCGGTACTTACAGCTCCCCACAAGGTCCGGAGGGTGCCGTTGGTCATGGGCAAGGAATTTATTTATTTGAGATGCATCCGGAAACGGGAGCTCTCAGCCAACGCGATGTTGTTCCAAATGACTCGAATCCGTCTTGGCTCGCTCTCGATCCTGCCCGAACGCATCTGTATTCCGCGAATGAAATCTCGAACTACCAGGGCACACCCTCCGGCTCTGTGAGCGCTTACTCGATCGGCCTTCCGAGCGGTCATTTGACGTTATTGAATACTGTCAGTTCCGAGGGCGCGGGCCCGGCTCATCTCAGCGTTCATCCGTCCGGTAAGTACGTATTCGTCGCCAACTACCATGGCGGAACTGTGGCCGTGCTGCCTGTGCAGCCAAACGGTGAACTTGGTCCTGCCACGGACGTCATACATGACAGCGGTACGATTGGCCCTTCTCGGGCGGCCAGCGCGCCTTCTGGAAGCTTTGCCATCAGCGGCCACGATAAGCCTCACGCGCATATGGTGCAATCCGATGCGACAGGGAAATTCGTCTTCGCGAGCGACTTAGGATTGGATCGGATCTTCATTTGGAAGTTTGCTGTGGATAGCGGCAAACTCTCACCCGCTCCCCAAGCAAGCGTGGCGTTGCCTCCAGGCGACGGCCCACGGCATTTTTCTTTTCATCCCAATGGCCGCTGGTTTTACTCTCTGCAGGAGGAAGGTTCCACGCTGGCCGCGTTTGATTATGACCCCATAACCGGAAAGCTGGCTCCGAAACAAACCATCTCCACGTTGCCAAAAGGTTTCCAGGGCACAAATTTTACTTCGGAAGTGCTCATCTCCCCTGATGCCAGGTTCCTGTACGTAGCGAACCGCCTGCACGACAGCATCGCCTGGTTCTCCATCGGCGAAGGAGGGCTGCTCACATTTGCCGGGGAAGAATGGACCAGAGGCGATTATCCTCGCAGTTTCAACATCGATCCGGTAGGAAATTATCTCTACTCCTGCAACCAAAGAGCCGACGCCATCACCACGTATCGAATCAACCGCCAAACCGCCGCGCTGTCTTTCCTCGGGCAATACACGCCCATCGGCACTCCGGCGGTTATCATCTTCCTCGCGTAATTCTTCCCGCGTTTTGCTCGCTTCTCTCGATCATCTGGATGCGGGCAGTTGGCTTAGTACTTTGCCAGCCTCGTCGAGAAACTGGATCGTCGGCGATCCGTCCGCCGCCACCTTAATCACCAGCCGGTCCCGCCCCTGCTTGTCTTTCATCTTCAACACTGCGGACTCGTCTCGCGCACGGCCCAACACAATCCGGTGCGCGTCCCCCGGATGCGTTTCCATAAATTTTTTCCATTCCGCTTGGCGTTGGTCCGCCAGCAGCGCATCAATTCTCTTCTTTGCCTCGAAGGCATCCATGATCGAGTAGTCGCCCCGGTCCGTGAAGTTCATCATCGAGTAGTGTTTTCCGCCGTCCTGCCCCGCATCCAGCGAAAACACTTGGTCCTGCATGTATTGATCGAAGCTAAGGTGCCCGTTGTTCTGAATCTCGCCGTTCTTGTCTTTCCAGCCATCGAACGTCAGCCCGCCCATTTCCGTGCCCTCTTCATTCAGGAAGAGCAATCCCGTGTCGTGCCGGTCCGGCCGCGCAATTTCCTTCCCGTTGACGAACGAGCCCGGGAATTTCGCCTTATCCGAAATCACCAGTCGCAGCGTGCCGTCCGGCTCCACTACATTGATCCGGTGTACGTCGATCTCGTCAAACGCCGTCTTCCGCGACTCCGCAAATCCCCCAAACACTGTAATCGCAAACGCCGCCGTCAGCACCCCCGCATAAATCTCCAGAAACCTCTCGCTCGAAACGAACCCCATCGTTCCTCCTCGATTCGTTACTTCGCCGCGCTCGGCAGCCACGACATCCCGTCCACCCCCGGCGTCAGCTCAATCGGCTTCTCCAATTCCCACGTATGCAAATTCAGAACGTCAATTCTTCCCGCGCCCGTTCCGCTCAAATACGCCACGTCTCCTCCCGGACGAATCAGAATCTCCGAGGCCCCGTCAGAAATTTTCAGCCTTCGCGCAACTTTCATCGTTTGCAGATCAATCACGTAAGCGTTGCCGCCTCGGTCCAGCGTCACCAGCCAGCGGCCGTCCGGCGTCGGCTCCGACGCATAAACTGGGCTTGGCGCTTCAATCCAATTCGCTATCTTGTTCGTCGCCGTATCAATGACCGCTATCCGCGGCGCATCTTGATCGTGCGTAAACACGCGCTTGCCGTCCGGCGAAATCGAAATCCGCTGCACCATCTTCGCCACCGGAATCGTGGTAATCAAGCTGCGTTTCGCCAGATCGAGCACGCTAACGCTCCCCGCTCCCACATTAGCCGTGTACGCCCGCCGCCCGTCGGGCGAAATCACCAGCATGTGTGACTCTTTCTGCCCCGTAGGAACCTCCGCTACCACTTTCTGCGCGCTCGGGTCCAGCACATCCACGGCATCCCCAAGTTCCGCGGTCACATACAACATCCCGTCCGGCCCCCACTCCGCGCGATGTGGCCGCAACGGCTTTCCGAGATCAATCGTCGCCGCGAGTTTCCTCGCCTGCAGATCAATCACATCAATCGTCCTTCCATCCGTCCCCGGCCTTCCCACGCCGGAGTTTCCGTAGATCGGCACGTACGCGAATCGCCCGTCCTTTGAAACCATCACTTCGTGCCCGTTCACTCCAACTACAACTTTCGCCAACTCGCGCCGCGCATCCGGATCCACAACGAGCACGGTATGCTCTTTCTGATTCGCCACCACCAGCAACCCGCCGCTCGCCGGCTTTGCGTCCGCATGGTGAAGCATCCACATACTTCCTAGCGTTAGTGAAACAACGACCAACATCGCCCTTGCCAACATAAATCACCTCAACGTCACGATTTACACAACCCTTCGACTGTCATTCCTAGGCCGCGATTTTTGCGGCCTAGGAATCTGCTTTTTTCCCCAATCTGTCTTGGCGCTTTACAATCACTTCTTCCGTGTCACAACTTTCTTTTTTCGTGCCACAACTCGACCGCCGCGCCCCACGCTTTCTCGGTTCGCAACCGCCTCTTGCATTTTCTTCGGTAGCTTGGCCAAAACTATTTCATACGATTCCCGCAGCAGTGCCGCCAATTCCTCTCGCCCCAACGCGTCTTGCGTTTCCAGCGCCACCCACTGCGCCCGAGCCAGGTACGGCGCCGGGATGATGTTTTGCCGCTCCGTCAATTCCGCAAACCTTTCCGGCGACGCTTTGAACGACAGGCACACCGGCGCCGGCTCAAGCGGCGTGATCGCGTACATTTTTCCGCCCACTTTGAATAGCAGGTCGTATCCCCACTGAATCTGTTCGGTGGTTCCCGGAAACGACAGGCACACCTTGCGCAACCATTCCGCGTCCATCCGCCGATTTTACACCCGCCGTTTTGAAAAGCCTTGAAAAACCTAAGGAAACCGCGATTTACGCGGCTTTTTGCAAATTCGGCTGCGCAAAGCGGGGCAACGATCGGTTGTGCAAAGCGAGGCAACGAAATGAAGCGAATTCCGGCATTTTGGGGGTGTATCGTATACACCGTAACAGCGGAACCCTAGCGTGACACGGGCTTCCATCCCTAGGGAGGCGCTTTCTACAGCGCCCGATGCGGGCCGTTCCGCGACTCGTCGTTTATTCGGCGGTTCGATTCCGCCACGCGCCTCCAGATTCAAATACGGCTTCTGTGTCGCATGCGACCATCAGCTCAATTTTGCGCTTCTGCGGTTTTTTCACTTTTCTTCCTTGAGTTCCCACACACCATTGGTCCAATGCCAAGTGCGCCAAGTTCCGAGGCGCTTCAAGCCTTGTGTGCCATCCTCCAGTTCGTAATGGAGCCATCCGCTGGGATTACGCTCCGCATACCTGCAAAAAACCCATTCACCGTCGATCTTGACTTGATACTTTGGCTGCTTCGGCGTCATTTGTTCCAGCCTCCGTTCAACTGGACGTTCGCTTCGGTGCCATGCCGCTAAAAGACTACGGCAGGACGACTCATCTAGAAAATAGGACGGATGGACTAGAACTTTGCTTCGTCTGTTCACATTTGGGGCGATGCCGAAGCGGTCGAGGCGCTGGCCTGCAAAGCCAGGTTAGCGGGTTCGAGTCCCTCCCCCGTCAGGCTGTTTTCCGGTGTCTGGTTCGTCCGCGAATTGGATGGGGTATGTGAAGTGATCTGCATGCTGGCCCGGAGCAAGGACTAGGGTAAACCGTGGGTGCTGATGTGTCAGGGAATTTCTACCTGAACCTTCGCTGGACAGGCCGTCGGCCGTATGATTGAATCGTTACTACGAAACCAGCCATGCTGTCCCCGTTCCACATATTCAAGGTACAAAGTGACCGTAGCCGTCGCTATATCGAAGGGGCAGTAAATGTGGAACATGCCAGAGCACGTGTGAAAGTGCTTGCAGCCTCCTCGCCCGGTGAGTATGTCATCACGAATTTGACGGGCCAGGAGATTTCGGTCAAATCACAGCCCAAGCGGATATTTCAGATCGGCTACGACGAAAAAGAACTGAACGCGAGGGCCGAACTGTTTCGGCGCGTCGGCCATGAGGTTATGTCCGTCGCTGATAATGAGGCGGCAAAGCGAATTCTAGCCTCGGTTCAAAATGTTGATGTATTCGTTGTTGGGCACTCGGCACCGGAACAAACGAGAAAAGAGATGGTCGATTGGTTGAAAGCGAATTTCCCAAAGGTCAAAATTGTTGCTCTGATTCCGTCAGCCAATCGTCAGTTACCTCGCGCAGATTACAATGTAGTGCTGAATGATTGGGACGAGGTGATATCCCTCCTAGCTACCATGGCGAGTTGATTCCGCGCTTACCTTCATGGGGATTGTGCGAGCCTTCAAATCTCAATCCGGGAATCCGATGATGTCACGATTTTGGACCTTCAGGGAAGGGTGACAATCGGCGTTGACAGCGACTTGCTGAACGTCCATCTGAAAAAACTGGTCGCGCAGGGCGTGCGGAAGTTGTTGCTAAACCTGGAAGACGCGACGCAATTGGACAGTTTGGGCATCAGCGCCGTCGTTGGGACATATGTTTCCCTTAGCCGCTAGGGCGGTAGCCTGAAATTGGCCTGTCCGCGTGGTCGAGTGCAGGATGTGCTGCGGGTTATCCGCGTAGCGGACTTTATTCCGACTTTTGAGGATGAGACCCAGGCACTGGCTAGTTTCCGACCACAGGGTTACGCTGCTAGGAGCTTGCCCGAGATTTGAGTATTGAAGGCGCTATATCGGGCGAAAGCGCCACGGTGGAGGCCCGGGGTAGAGCGCGCTGGGGTGTTGGAGTGTTTTCCCCGGGCGAGAGGCTCGCAGGGCATTCCTTTCGCCCTTTGTCCCGATTGCAGTCCGATGGCCTCCACCATCGGCACCATCTGCTGCTTATCATTAACCGCCTGGGCCACCCGCTGCCCTACGATCCACTGAAAGTTTGGTTCGACGGCAGTCTACGTGTTGTAGGCTTGCGCAAATCCGTCCGCTCCTTTCATGATGCGCGATTCCGGATCCGTGAAGTTGTATTGCGCCTTCCCCTCAGGCTTCGCCGGCCTGCTCCCGGGCCCGCTCTTCTGACGCTCGCTTGGGTTCTTGAATCTTCTTCAGCCGCGTTGCCCGTCGCGCCAATTCCGCCGGCAATTCGTCGCCGGCGCGATCGCGTCCGTAGCGGGCGTCTTCTTCCGCATCCACTTTCTCCGCTTGCCGCAACAGCTTCTTCACCTCTTCCTTCAAGCGCTTTTCGTCTTCCTGCATCCGTCCGTAACTCATGGCCTTGTGCTTGCAGGCATTGGCTTTCACTTTGCTCCCGTCCAAGCCACCATCCCCAGTTTCATCGTCCCGGTCCGCAACGCGATCTGCAGCCGTTGATCAACAACCCTTGCAACGCCTCCAGGTGTAGCTTCCGAAAGTCGGAGATCATTCGAAAGTCCGGTTCGTTTCCCGCCGCCAACATCCGAAAGCCCGCATCCTCGAGCAACTTCTTCTGGATCTTGCGCGAGGAAAAACACCCCAACACAGTAGCCGTAGATCAAACTCTTGTACTCGCGACCATGGTCGTTGCGAGCCAGCAGCGGTTTACCCACTGAGCACGTCCGCTGTCAAAGACCGAGTCGTGCTGCTACAACTTGAACGAGTCGTTCTGCCTGACCAGAATGGGCCGTGCGAAGCGAGACCTGGCGAAGCCGTGCGTGCTGCCGTTAGGAGCGATGAAATGAAACTTGTTGTTGTCGTTCTTGTGGTGGGTCTCACCTTCGCGTCCATCGGCACTGACGCCA
The DNA here is from genome assembly GCA_003223245.1 of Acidobacteriota bacterium. Taxonomy (GTDB): domain Bacteria; phylum Acidobacteriota; class Terriglobia; order Acidiferrales; family UBA7541; genus Acidiferrum. Next base: position 773 of record QHYI01000191.1, on the reverse strand, counting down.
GACCACAAATCCAATCGAAAAACGCTCACGACTATTACAAGGGATTGTATGTAGCTGGTGGCCTGCAACAATATAGTCAGTACGCTTGCTTCTTCGATGACGACGTGGCGTCGATCCGAGATTTTTTCTTCACGGTAATCTTTTCCGACGAAATGTTGGCCGAACTGAAGAGCACTCCATTGGGAACTGAGATGCTCAAGTTGCTACCGAAGCAAGATCAGGAATTCATTCGAAAGAGGTCCGCCGGGATTTATCGCTACAACAAAGGCATCTTCTTGAATGGCGTCGTGATGTATAAGGACGACCTCTCCTCATGGGTCAAAATAAGTAATGATGGAAAAGGAAGAGAAAGATTCTGGTTCCAACGCCAGACGTTACGCTTTGCATGGATATTTGAGAAGCCAAAAGCCCTTCCTCCGGCATTCGGACACTGCGAAAGAATTCCGACCGATATCAAACAGAATGGGGAGAATGAGTGAGGAAGATAGCCAGTCTCACCCTACGCGGCTTTCTTCGCCGTCCGAACTTTCGCCCATCTCGCACGTTGCGCCTTCGCAATACGTGCTTTCGTGGCAGCGGACACATAACGCTTTTTCTTCTTTCGGCCATTCGTAGAACCAGCGGCTAGAGTGCTACCAAACGCTTTCACGGCTGCACTGATTGCATTCAACTGCCGTTCCAGGTCAGCTTTCGCCTTGGTAAGTTTTCGTGCTTCTTTCTGCAATGCTGCTAGCCTGACTTTCCTACTTAGAGCTTGGTTTTCACCAGCTGAG
>QHYI01000190.1:14822-20923 GCA_003223245.1 Acidobacteriota bacterium | reverse complement strand
CCGAGTGACTTACGCGCTCAAACCGCAGAAGGCGGAGGAGAAAACGAATTTAACGTTCCGGCAGGTGCCGGAGCCAACGCCGGTGCAGGCCCGAGCCTACGAATTGGTTCGGACGTTCCCAGTAACCGCCAGGTGAATTTTGCGCTATCTCTCCGGAAATCAGCAGAATAGTCTCTCAAACCTCGTGGAACTTCGGCTTAATCGTTTGTCCCTTCTCTCCTTTGGCCCTCAACCCGACCTGGCCTTCATTCCCAGGTTTCCTTTTTCACTTTCAACTTCGACTCGCGACCTCTGCTAAAGTAGGAAGACCGTTTCCCGCAAATGAATAGGTGGACGCATGAATCTGCTGTTGGTGCTTGTGGTGGCAGTTGCGGTTCTCCTGGCCGGCTGGGCTCTCTTGCAAGGCGCTCAAGGACGCAGAAAAGAGCAACAGGCGGGCGCGCGCATCGAACAGTTACAGCGCGATCTGCAAACCCTGGCGGGCCAAACTTTGAATTTCAGCCAGCAACTTGGGCAGCTTAGCCAAAACGTAACGAAAAGCCTCGAAGGCGTGACCGGCGCCTTGCAAAAAGGGATCACCGACTCCGCCACCATCGCGGCGCAGGCGCAATCGGCGATGGCCGGCGAACTCAAGAACTCGCGCGAAACACTCGGCCACATTCAACAGCAACTCGGCGCCGTGCAGCAGGCGGGGCAACAGATGTCACAGACGGCGCAAACGCTGCAAAATATCCTGGGCGGGGCGAAGTCCCGCGGCTCGCTCGGCGAAATTACTCTCGAACGTTTGCTCGAAGACTGTCTGCCTCCAGGCCTTTACGCCACGCAATACCGCTTTTCAAGCGGTGAAGCCGCCGACGCAGTCGTCTTTCTCCGCGACAAAAAATTAATGGCCATCGATTCCAAGTTTCCTCTGGATGCTTATCGCCGCATCGCCGCAGAGGGCGACGAAGCTCGGCGCGCCTTTGCCACGGCCGTGAAAGGCCACGCCGATGCCATCGCCAAAAAGTACATCGTTCCCGAGGAAGGCACGCTCGATCTCGCGCTGATGTTTGTCCCCTCCGAGAGCGTTTACTACGAACTTCTGATGACCGCAGACGCCAAAGGCCAGCCCCTGGACGCCTATTGCCGCGACAAGCAAGTCATTGTGGTCTCGCCGAATACGCTTTACGCCCATCTTTGTGTGATTGCCATGGGCCTGCGCGGCATGCAAACCGAAGAGAATGTGCGGCGCCTGCTCGAAAGCCTTTCCGGCCTGGAAAAACAGCTCGGAAAATTTGGCGATAAGTTCGAAACCTTGGGCACACATCTGAAAAAGGCCGCCCAGAGCTACGACCAAGCCGACAAACTCCTCGAAAAAACCCAAGATGCCCTGCAAGGGATGCTCGCGCCCGCCCCTGCCGAGCCGGTTTTGGAAAACGGCCAGAACAAGCTCAGCTTCACCGCCGAAGCCGCCGCCAAGAAAAGCGCCTGAACGACCCTATCCGGATACCGGCTGCGGGCGGCCCATCGCCGGTACCAATCGGATGGAAATGAGGAAGGCGCCGTTCTTCTTCCCGGTGATTTCGAACTCCGCGGCGTTTTCCTCCCCGCCGGCGCTCAGCCGCCGCACGGGATTGCCGCCCGCCAGGTCGGCGATATCCGGCGCAAGGTTGCGTGCTTCCAGCGAGATTTTTTCTGCGGTGCCGCGCACGCGCACGGTCAGCGTGCGATGTTCCCCGGGCTTCAGCGGCGAAGAATCCGCCTGCAGCTCCAATTCGACGAACACCACGGAGAACGCCGGAGCGTCGCGTTTCGCGCACGAGACCGTCACTTTCGCGAGCCCGGGGTCCAGCTCCATCGAGGGAAGAACCGTCAGCGCAAGCGGAGAAGAGGCCAGCACCAAAGCACCGTGCTCCCCGATGGTCACCTGGTTGGCATCCGCGTCGCCGCAGAATCCTTTGCCGAAAATTTCAAAGCGGTCGGTCAGCGAAGCCACGTGCGGGGCCGCGGAAATCTCCATCGTTGGGGTCGCGGCCTCGGCGGGCGTGAGGATTACCGTCGACACGCGCCCCGGACGGCCCTCGATGGAGCCAAAAATTGCGCCGGGATTCAGCGGCGCCACGAATAGCGCGCGGCCCGTGGCATCCGTTTTGAGATGGTCGCCATTGGAAAAATTGACCGTGACGCCGGGCGTGAGCCGTCCACTCACGTCCAAAACGGCGAGCGTGGCGCGTTCCCCCGAAACAATGCGGCGCGGAAGAAGCAGGATGCGCGCCGAAGCAGGCGAAGGAGGCGCGGGAGGCTTTTGCTGCGCTGCCTGCGCGGGAACCAAGCTGCCGGCGATCAGACATACAGCGATAGAGAATTGGCCGCAGGCAGCCATGCGTGGATTGTAGTGGAAAAGCGCTTGCAGGGAAAAGACCTGTGCGCCGCGGGGACGTGCTTCTTCGTGAATCCCTTCTTCGCGGCGAAGTGAATCCTGGCCCGCGTGAAGCACTTCTCCGCACTTGATGCCGGTTTGCTCTGTGGCCGTGCAGTCGCTCGCGAAGGCCATTCATTTTACGGCGATGACCGGCTCTTGCTCCGGCGAATACACCAGCACGGTCCGACTCATGACGCCCGCCGACAGCCGCCGCAAACGGTAGCGGTAGGGCCGCGGTCCCGAACCCGCAGATCAATCTTCCAACCGATAAAAGGTGTCGTGATACTTCACGGTTCGCGGCGGCACCCAATCCGGCTTTCTCCGGCAAGCGCGAATCTCGAGAAATTCCTCCGCGCCTTCTTTGCAAACGCACAGCACATCGGGAATGCTGCCGGTCCGAGAAACGCGGACCTTTTCGCGGATCGCTCCGACATACGAAGTTAGGTTCCTCTCCGTGTAGCATCTTCAGGAACATCTTGTCCAGAACAAAAAGCGGAAGAATCCCCAGATTGCTTTCCGTGCATGCCGCGCCAACAAGCCGAACGCTGCCTGCGACGGCGAGGAATCCAATCAGCCAAGTCAGCGGATGCGTCGCAAAGATAATGATCGCAGTAAAGCCGATCTCCTGGTCGCTTATGCTGGGGCCCATTCTGCCAGGGAGAGCGGCGTGCAAGCCACGCGAAACCCAGGTGGTCACCGAATAGGAATACCAATAGAGCATGGCGATTACGGCCACCAGGAATTCGCCGAATGCGCTGAGCATACAGGGCGTGCGCCATTCTCGGGATTTCACCATGGGCAACTGCTGCCGCCACCGCTTCGGCAGCACCGCCAAAAATGGCCCGATGAGAAAGGAAAACACCCCGACGCAAAGAATATCACCCTACTTGTCATTCCGAGGAGCGACACGCTTTGTGCCTTCCGCACGGATCGGCAGAGCGACAAGGAATCTCTCTGCCAAGGCTGGCAGATCAAGATGCGCTTGAAAGGATAGAGCTGCCCTGGAATGAAGCCAACGGGTTCCCGCAGTGTTCGCTTTTGGGAAAGGCCGTCCGACAACCGAACATTGGCGACAGCCCTGGCGCGCGGAATTGGCAGTATTTGCCCCAATTTCCAATCACTTACGGATAGGGTAGTAGAGGCAGCCCGCTTGCGAGCTATATGGTCTCTCGGCTGCCTTTGCTTTACGGGCCGCTGAGTGCTCATGGTCAAATCTGGGCTTTCGGGTCTGATTACCAAGGAAGAAGACACACCCTGTCGGCTGACCGATCGACGCTACTGCTCCAGTGCGTTGGCCCTCGGGCAGTCGGCGAGAGGAGGCGAAATGACGGCTCACACCATCAACGAGTCAAAACGTGACGTGCCAGGCATTACGTCCTTGAAAAGAAATGCCTTTGCGTTGTTCGGTGATTTAAGAGTAGCCCTGCGTTCGGTGGGACGGACCCCGGCGCTGTGGGTGACGGTAGCCCTGACGCTGGCGCTCGGCATTGGCGCGAACGCGGCCATTTTCAGCATTTTGCGAGGCGTGCTGCTGCGCCCGCTGGTGAATCGCGATGAGGATCGCCTGATTTACATCCAGCAGAGCGCGCCGGGTCTGCAGGTGGACAACGCCTCGTTCTCGGTTCCTGAGATTGCGGACATCGGCGCCCATTTGAAGACTATCTCCAAAATCGGCACGTTCTCGACGGTGGATTTCACGGCCGAGGGATTCGGTGAGACGCGCGAAATCCACGCGGGAGTTGTCGATGGCAACTACTTCGAGGTGATGGGGCTAAAGCCACAGCTCGGACGCCTGCTCGACGCGCGCGACGATGGCCCAAAGGCTGCGGGCGCCGTGGTGCTCACCTACAAGTTCTGGGTCACCGGCCTGCATGCCGACCCCAACGTGCTTGGAAAGGTGCTCCAGTTGGGGAGCATGATGCAGACCCGCTCCGCGACCGTCGTCGGGGTCCTGGAACCTTCGATTCCCTATCCGGCGAACACAGACATTATCGCCAACATCGTCACTAGCCCGCACCACCTCTCGGCGACCATGGTCCAGGGCCGCGAGCATCGAATGACCGATGTATTCGGCCGGCTGGCCCCTGAGGCCAACCTGAACTCCGCTCGCGTTGAGTTGCGCACCATGTACGCCGCAATGATGGCGGCGCATCCAGAGGTTTACAAGCCGCAGTATCACTTCCAGATCAGCGCCCGGCTGTTGCGAGACCAGATCAACGAGCGGGCCAGGATCATCCTATGGCTATTGTTTGGCGCTGCCGGCCTGCTTTTTGTGATTGCCTGTTCGAACGTGGCGAACCTGGTTCTTGCCCGAACCGTTCGCCGTGAGTCGGAACTGGCCATACGGGCCGCCCTCGGAGGAAGCTCGGGCGCCATCCGCCGTTCTCTGCTGGCCGAAGGCCTGGTGCTGTGTGGCAGCGGCGGCGCGGGTGGTGTGTTGCTCGCCGTGCCGATGTTCTCCGTGCTTGCGCGTTACGCGTTGCGATTTTCCGTGAGAGCAGCGGATCTCACTTTCGATTTCAGCGTACTTTGGATGGGCTTGGCCTTGTCGCTCGCAGCAGCCGTTTTCCTCGCCTTCGTTCCCCGGCTGCCCTCCGCCGACACTTCGCGAGGGCTGGAGCTCACCAGCACCGGCACAAGCCGCGTCACCGGGAGCCGCCGCCGGATTCGCGTTTTCACCATCACCCAGATTGCCGCGTCATTCCTGTTACTCGCGAGCGCAGGGGTGCTATGGAAGACACTGCTCACGCTGCAAAAGGCGCAGCCCACGTTTGAAACCGCGCACGTTCTCGTGGCCAGCCTGCCCTTGATTTCTGATGGCCGCACCGTGGAGCAGGTCGGGGAATTCTACCAGCAGGCCGCGCACAGAGTAAGCGCGTTGCCCGGAGTGGAAGGTGCCGCGGTCGGCATGGTGGCCCCGTGGCGCGATACTGGTTTCCTTAAATTCACTCTGCAATTCGCGGTCGAGGGCAGAGAGAGTGAGAGCAGCAGGGAAGATCTCCGTGCCCGGTTTCGCTTTGTTTCCCCGGGCTACTTCGTTACTCTGGGGATTCCGCTTCTTGAGGGGCGTGATTTTACGGAGGCCGATCGGAAGGATGCCGAGCCCGTGGTGATTGTGAGCCAATCCATCGCGCAGCAGTTGTTCCCCGGGCAGGACGCCCTCAACCGGCACATCAAGTGGACCGATCCTGTGATCAAGTACGCCGGCATCAGCCCTGCGCCTCGCCGTATCGTCGGGGTCCTGGCTGACGTCGACGACGCCAACATCATCCCCCAACACAACCTGACCGTGTACACTCCCTTCGCGCAGGGGCCGCTGTTCGGGGGCTGCCTGCTGGTTCGCGCGAAGACCGATCTCTATGCACTTGTCCCGACGATCACGAAAACCATTCGCGCCATGGCTTCCACTCAACCCGTCGAGCACGCCAGCACCCTCGAAGATGTCCGCACCGAAGTTCTGGCAAACAACCGCGTGAATGCCATCGTCTTCGGCGGGTTTGCCGCCCTCGCCCTGGCCATTTCCGTGGTCGGAGTGGCCGGCGTGCTGGCTTTCGCGGTAAGCTGGCGCACGCGCGAATTTGGAATCCGGCTCGCTCTGGGCGCCCAGCCTCGCCGCATTCTCGCTGGCGTGCTCATCGACGGGCTGAGGATGGCTGCGATCGGCGTGATGGCAGGAGGTCTTCTAGGTTGGGGGTTGTCG
>QHYI01000190.1:0-14714 GCA_003223245.1 Acidobacteriota bacterium | reverse complement strand
CGCTGAATGAGCCTAGAGCCCGGACCCCGAGAGCGCAGGCCGCCGGTTCAGTGAACGACGAACACCAAAGGCGCCCGCGAAAGAGTAGAAGGGGGTTGCCTCCTCTGCCGGCGATGACCAATCAGACCCCGTCAACAAGACAAAACGTGGGCACCATGAACGAACAGCGCCCTACGGTTCGCTTTAGCGTGAGGAAACCGCCATTCTGTTTCCACCTCGCTACTCTGCGCGCGGAAGCTTTTCCTGCTGGTGGCAGAACCACGCTCCGGGTCCGGCCTCTAGAAAGACCCGAAGGGCAAGCGGTATGACCCAGAGGCGAAGTGTGGCGTAAATGCGAGTAATGCTTTGGGTTCAGGGGCATTTCGCGGGGCTTGGGGTGTGCTAGCGTGAGAGGAGGCCCAGTCTTGGGAGAGCAGGCAGGGGTGTGATTTCAAGCAGGCCATCGGAGCAGGTGTGCAAATTCTGTGTGGCGGCGTGACCGACGTGGGTCGCGTGCGAACGAACAACGAAGATTGCTTCCGCATCATCACGCCGCTGAACCTCTATGTGCTGGCCGACGGGATGGGCGGAGAAGCGCACGGAGAAATTGCCAGCGCGCTGGCCGTGGAAACGGTGGTGAAGCATTGTCTGGACGCGGAAGCCAATCCGGCAGCGAAAGTTTTGGGAAAAGTGGAGCCGGGCTGGAGCGCGAAAACGAAACGGCTCGCGACGGCGCTGCACCTGGCGAACAAGAGCATTTGCAAGTCCGCGAAGGAGCATCCGGAGCAGCGCGGCATGGGGGCGACGCTGACAGCGGCGTGGATTGACCGCTCGCGACTCAGCATCGCACACGTCGGCGACAGCCGGGCGTATCTGCTGCGCGGCGGCACGCTGCTGCAGCTCACGCGCGACCACTCGCTGGTGGCCGAGCAGGTGCGCCAAGGGATGATCACCGTGGCTGAAGCAGAACAGAGCGATATGCAAAGCGTGTTGTTGCGTGCGCTGGGCGCGCAGCCGGAAATCGAGGTGGATGCGGAGGAACATGTCCTGTTTCCGCGAGACGTCTTGCTGTTGTGCTCCGACGGGTTGACGCGCGTGGTCACGGAGCCGGAAATTGCCGGCGTGCTGCAAGCAGAAACCGATGCGATGCGCGGAGCGGAAGAGCTGGTGTCCATCGCGAATGAGCGCGGCGGTCCGGACAACATCACGGTGGTAATTGCGCGTATGCTCAAGGAATCGAAGGGATGGTGGTTTTCGTGGTTGTGGCGCCGCGGGGCGTGGAAGAACCTAAGCAACAATTTAGGCAATAACGGCAACGCGGGAGGGAAGTGAAAATGCCGAAACTCAGCCTCATGTTCGATAACAAACTTGTAAGAGAGGTGCCGGTGGGAAGCCGCCCGGTGACCATCGGGCGCGCCCCGGACAATGATTTGTCCGTGGACAATCTCGCCGTCTCCAGTTACCACGCGAAGATTTATTTTGAAGCGGGGCGAATGGTGATTGAGGACCTAAACAGCCTCAACGGCACATTTGTGAACGATCTCCGCGTCGAGCGCGCTACGCTGCACGACGGAGATAGAGTTCACATCGGCAAACACATCATTAAGGTGGACACCAGCGGCGATGCGCCTGTGCCGTGGCAACCGGCCCGCAAAACGGCGGCGCCGCGCATCAACGAAACCATGGTCCTCGACACCAAGGAGCGGCGCCAGATGCTGCAACAAGCGGCGGCCATGGGCGAGTCCATGCAATTTGCCTCCACGCGCGTGAAAGTGGCGACGTTGATGGTGCTCGGCGGAAATACCGACCAACGAGAATACATCCTGACGAACAAGCTGACGGTCATTGGAAAGTCGTCGATGGCCACGGTGAAATTGAAGGGCTGGTTCAAGCCGCAGATGGCGGCGCAGATCAACCAGCGCGATGACGGGTACGTTTTAGGCCCCGGCGACAAAGTGCCTTCGGTGAACGGGCGGCACATCGGCGGACCCACGCGGCTGAACGACGGCGATTTGATTGAAGTGTGCGGCGTGAAGCTGAACTTTATTTTCCGCGAGTAGCTTTCCAACCGAACTCGTGCCTTTGTCAGTCGGCTTTTGGCAAAGGCGGGGTTTGTCCGACAATCTAGCAACCGCCGCCAAAGCTGTCTTTTGGACAGGCGTGGTCAGCAGGACTTGGAAAGCAGGGCGCATCCGCCCGCAACTTTTTTTGACCCGCCAATTGTAAGTTCAACCAAAAACGGACATAGAACGAAGCGGATCAAAGTGTCGACGCCGCCCCGCCTGAACGGCTGCCAATTTGGATGCAGCCTTGGATGTGCCTTGTGCCAGAATGAACGCATCGAATGGCGCAGTCGAGGTTTTGGGCGCCAAGGCTGCCTGGAGTGTTCGGCTTGGATTAGCAAGGCCCGCCCGTTCGATTCCGGACCGTTCATGGCCGGGAGCTGCGCGGTCGGAAACCGGGAAGTGCTGTCCCCGGGCTGCATCGTCCCTAAAGCGGGCTCGTACCCAAAACAGGGCACCGAGGAATCTAATACCCACCGGCAAAAGACCCTACCCTGCCCCGGGGTAAACCGGCGCGGATCACGCGAGCCGACCAGGGAAAGAGAAGAAGTTAAGTTATGTGGATTGTCCGATTAGCGCTGCGCAGGCCATATACCTTCGTGGTGCTGGCGCTTGCCATTTTTTTGCTCACCCCGCTCGTGCTCATGCGCACACCGACCGACATTTTCCCGGAAATCAACATACCCGTGGTCAGCATCGCCTGGACCTACTCTGGTCTCTCGCCGCTCGAGATGGAGCGGCGCGTCACCTCGACGATCGAGCGCGGCGCGACGACCATGGTCAATGACATCGAGCACCTGGAATCGCAGTCGCTTCCGGGCATGACCATTATCAAGCTTTATTTTCATCCCCGGGCCAACATTGCCACGGCGTTGGCGCAGACAGCAGCCGCCACAGAGACCATGATGAAGTGGCTTCCGCCGGGGGCGACTCCGCCGCTGGTAATCATTTACTCGGCTTCGACGGTGCCGGTCATTCAGATCGGGCTCACCAGCGACACGATGAGCGAGCAGCAACTCTTTGACCTGGGCACGACGTATCTTCGTCCGAAGCTGACTACCGTGCCCGGCGCCGCCATTCCTTGGCCGTACGGCGGAAAACAGCGTTTCATCTCGGTGGACATCAATTCCGAAGCGTTGCAAGCCAAGGGGCTCTCTCCTGTGGACATCGTCAACGCCATGAACCAGCAGAATCTCATCCTGCCGACGGGAACGGCGAAGCTCGGCCCGTTGGAGTATGACGTTGAGATGAACGGGAGCCCGCAAACCGTTCAGGAACTCAACGACCTGCCCGTCAAAACGGTCAACGGCACCACCATTTACATGAAGGAAGTGGCGCACGTACGCGACGGCTTCTCGCCGCAAACCAACATTGTGCGCGCCGATGGCCGGCGCGGCGTGATCATGAGCATTCTGAAGACCGGCGGCACTTCGACGCTCGAGGTCGTTTCGCGCGTCAAGCAAATTTTACAGTACTACTCCGGAGCTTTGCCGGAAGGCCTGCACCTCACGACTTTCTTTGATCAGTCACTTTTTGTGCGCGCCGCGATTCAAGGCGTGATCCGCGAGGCGCTGATCGCCGCTTGCTTGACTGCGGTCATGATTCTTCTCTTCCTTGGCAACTGGAAGAGCACGCTCATCATTGCCGTTTCCATCCCTTTGTCCATTCTTGTGAGTGTCATTGCCCTCAGTGCCTTGGGCCAGACCATCAACATTATGACCCTGGGCGGCTTGGCGCTCGCCGTCGGCATCCTGGTCGACGATGCCACCGTGGAAATTGAAAACATTAACCGCAACCTGGCCATGGGGAAAGACACCATGCAAGCGATCCTGGACGGCGCGGCGCAAATTGCCGTGCCAGCCTTCGTTTCCACGCTTTGTATTTGCATCGTCTTTATTCCCATGTTCTTCCTGTCCGGCGTGGCGAAATTCCTATTCGTGCCGCTCGCGGAAGCGGTGATTTTTGCCATGCTGGCGTCCTATTTCTGGTCGCGAACCATCGTGCCTACGCTGGCGATGTATCTTCTCACTGCGGAGGATGAATATCGTGCCGATGAACACGTTGGGGAAAACATGGGGTTCTTCCGGCGCTACCAGCAGGGATTCGAGCGGCGGTTTGAAAGGTTTCGTGAGGGCTACCGCCGGGCGCTCACCGCGGCTTTGCACCATCCTTCGCTATTCATCGCTGGCTTTCTCGGCTTTTGTGTCCTCTCCGGCGGGCTGATTTTCTTCGTCGGCCGCGATTATTTTCCCACCGTGGATGCCGGCCAGATTCGCCTGCACATGCGCGCGCGCTCCGGCCTGCGTATCGAGGAAACCGCGCGGCTGGCGGACCAGGTGGAAACAACCATCAAAGAAATCATTCCCAAGAGAGATTTGCTGACCATTCTCGACAATATCGGCTTGCCCTACAGCAGCATCAATATGACGTACAGCAATTCGGGTACGATTGGAACTTCCGATGCCGAGATTCTCCTGCAGTTGAAAAAGGACCGCGGAACTTCGACCGAGGGTTACATCCGGGAACTTCGCGAAGTCCTGCCGCAACGATTTCCCTCCACGCAGTTTTTCTTCCAGCCCGCGGATATTGTGTCGCAGATCCTGAACTTCGGCATGCCTGCCCCCATTGATATTGAAGTCATGGGACAGAATCAGGCCGGCAACTATCAGATTGCGGAAAAGCTCGTTGGAGAGATCCAGCACATCCCTGGCGCTGTCGACGTCCACGTGCAACAGGCCTTTGACGATCCCACCCTGCACATGGAGATCGACCGCACGCGCGCTCAATCGGTCGGTTTGCAGGCGAGGGACATTGCGCAGAACCTGCTCATCTCCTTGAGTTCGAGCTTCCAAACAGCGCCAGTGCTGTGGATGGACCCCAAGAACGGCGCCACCTATCAAGTAGCGGTGCAGACACCGCAATACCGGGTGGATTCGATGCAGGCGCTCGAAAACACCCCGGTCACCGGGTCCGGCACCCCCGCGAATGATCCACCGCAGATTCTTGGCAACCTCGTGAATATATCTTCGGCCATGCGGCCCGCGGTGGTGTCCCACTACGACATCGAGCCGCTCATCAATGTGTACGCTTCGGTGGACGGGCGCGATCTTGGCGCGGTTTCCGATGAAGTCGCCAAGCGCGTGCAGAATATCGAGAAGGAATTGCCGCGCGGCAGCCACATCACCATCCGTGGGCAGGTGCAAACGATGAAGTATTCCTTCCAGGGTCTGGCGGTTGGCCTGCTTGGCGCGATCGTTTTGGCCTATCTCCTGATTGTCGTGAATTTCCAGTCGTGGCTCGACCCGTTCATCATCATCATGGCTTTGCCGGGCGCTTTGGCGGGTATCTGCTGGATGCTGTTCTTCACCCATACGACTTTGAATGTGCCTTCGATGATTGGGGCCATCATGTGCATGGGCGTGGCCACTTCCAACAGCATTCTGGTGGTTTCCTTTGCGCGCGAGCAGTTGGAAGAAGGAAAAAGCGCCGAACAAGCGGCGCTCGAAGCAGGCTTCGTGCGCGTGCGACCCGTGATTATGACCGCGCTGGCGATGATCATCGGCATGGTTCCATTGGCCATCGGGCTTGGGGAAGGCGGCGAGCAGAATGCTCCCCTGGGGCGCGCGGTGGTTGGCGGCTTGCTTTTTGCCACGTTCGCCACGCTTTTCTTTGTCCCGACCGTCTTTTCCATCATTCACGGACGGCGGGAACGGCGTCGGGCTCTGGAAACGGGCGCCACTTCCGTAATACCCTGAACCAAGGGAATCGGGGCGATTTCGGGATTGCAAGCAAACCGGGAAGAAACAGTATGGAGTTGAGATGAGTTCTCAAGACGACCGTCAGGAAGCGCAAAAAGGGGGCAAGCTGTTCAAGATGCTCATGGGCGGGGTATTTGTCCTTGTGGTGCTGGGAGCGCTCACGATGCTCCAGCGCCGCTCGGAATACCGAACGCTCGCCGAAGAGACGGAAACGCTGGCGATTCAGACCGTTGGAGTGATCCATCCGACGCCGGAAACCGGCGAGGAAGATTTGGTGCTGCCGGGAACCATGGAAGCCTTTGTCGAATCCCCGATTTACGCGCGCACCAACGGCTATTTGAAGAAGTGGTATCACGACATCGGCAGCCGCGTACAAAAAGGCGACCTGCTGGCGGATATCGACACTCCTGAAGTGGATGAGCAGCTCTCGCAAGCGCGCGCGGACCTCGCGACGGCGCAAGCCAATGCGCATCTGTCGGAAATTACCGCTTTACGCTACACCGAACTTCTGAAAACCGACGGCGTGTCCAAGCAGGAAGTCGACAACGCTGCCGGCGATCTTGCGGCCAAAAAAGCCATCGTGCAATCCGCCGAAGCCAACGTGCACCGCCTGGAGGAGATGAAATCCTTCCAGCACATTTACGCACCGTTTTCCGGCGTGATCACGCGCCGCAACGTGGACATCGGCACACTCATTAACGCGGGGAACGGTGGCTCGTCGCAGCAGCTTTTTAATTTGGCGCAGACCAGCCCCCTGCGTGTTTACGTGCGCGTCCCGGAAATCTACGCCAATACGATTCATCCGGGCTTGGGCGCCTATCTGGAGGTTACGCAGTACCCGGGCAGAAAGATCGAAGGCAAAGTGGTGCGTACTGCGCAAGCGATTGACCTCGCGACGCGCACGCTCAACACCGAGGTGGACGTTGCGAATCGTGATGGAGCGCTGCTCCCCGGTGGCTACGCGCAGGTGCATCTGGAAGTCAAAGTTACCGGCTCGCGGCTGCAAGTTCCGGTGAACGCCTTGCTATTCCGCTCAGAAGGACTCCGCGCCGTGGTCGTGGACGCCAACCATAAAATCCATCTGCGGCAGATAACTGTGGGCCGCGACTATGGCACGAGCCTCGAGGTGTTGCAGGGCCTCGATACAAAGGATTGGATCGTCCTCAATCCTGAGGATTCCCTCGAAGAGGGCCAGGAAGTTCGCGTGAAAGAAATCGCCATGAACAATCCGAGCGCCGCGCAGGCTCCCGGCAAGCAGCAAGCGCCCACGCAGGGTTCCAACAAATAAAAATGGCAAAAATGAAGCATCGCGCCGTATGGAACGCCAGCTTTGTCTTTCTATTGGCGGCGGGCTGCACCGTGGGGCCGACCTACCAGCGGCCTTCCGCACCCGTTCCGGCCCATTGGGACGTCAGCGCGCCGTGGCACGAAAGCGCGCCCAAGGACGGTGTGCCCAAAGGCGAATGGTGGAGTGTTTTCGAGAACGACGAACTGTCCGCGCTCGAGAAGCAAGCGCTTGACGCAAATCAGACGATCAAGGTTGCGGTGGCGCGCCTGGAGCAAGCGCGAGCTGCTGCGTCGTTGCAGATTTCGACGCAGTTTCCGACGCTTTCCAGTGCGCCGTCCGCCGAGCGCCAGCGTCTTTCCGGCAATCGGCCGAGCAGCAGCAATTTCCCAATTACCGGCCCTGTGTCTCAAACCAACATAACCCTTCCTTTTGTCGCGGGGTACGAAGCGGATTTGTTTGGGCGGCGGCGCCGCAACATCGAGGCGGCCCAGGCTTCTTATCAGGCCAGCGCCGCGGATCTTGAAAATGTGCGCCTGGTCATCACTTCGGAGCTTGCGGGCGATTACTTCACCCTCCGCCAACTCGATTCCGAACTGAACATTCTGAATCGCACCGTCGAGACGCTTCAAAAAGGTTTGCAGCTGGTCCAGTCGCGCCACACGGGCGGCCTGGCTTCGGGGCTGGACGTGGCCGAAGAAGAAACCCTGCTGAACACGACAAAGACGCAAGCGGTTTTGCTCCAGCAGCAACGCAAGCAGGTCGAGGATGCCATCGCCGTGTTGCTGGGAAAGCCCGCGCCTGACTTTCATCTTGAGCCGAAAGAACTGAGCGCCGAGCCTCCTGCTCTGGATGCGGGACTGCCTTCGGATTTGCTGGAGCGCCGTCCCGACATTGCCGAAGCCGAGCGCCAGACGGCGGCGGCCAACGCGCAAATCGGCATCGCGCGCGCAGCTTATTTCCCCTCGCTGAATCTGTTTGCCAATGGCGGATGGCAAGCCGCGGACATCGCCAAGCTTTTGAACGTGCAGAGCACCGTCTGGGCCGTTGGAGCGAACGCGGCGGAGGCTATCTTCACTGGCGGATCGCGGCGCGCGCAAGCGCAATTTGCCAGAGCCGGTTACGACGCAAGCGTGGCTTCTTATCGCGACACGGTTTTGAACGCGTTTCGGGAAGTGCAGGACGACGTCACCGGCCTGACCGTTCTCGACCAAGCCTTCCACTCGCAAGAAAAGGCTGTGGATTCCGCGCGCCGCACGGTGGATATCGCCACCAGCCGCTACGTGGGAGGCCTCGTGAGCTATCTCGATGTGGTAAACGCGCAGCAGAGTTTATTGAACAACGAACAAGAACTGGCCGTGATTCGCGGGCAACGCCTGGTAAGCAGCGTTCTGCTGGTTAAGGCGCTCGGTGGCGGCTGGGATGCTTCGAGTCTCGCGGCCGTCCACATCAAAACGAAGCTAACAGACGTAGTCGCACCCTGAAAAAGCTCAGCGCGGAAAATGCTCAGGGGTTGCCGGTGTCGCGGAGTGAAATGACGCGCCCCAGTTCCGAGGAGCGGCCCAGGCGGTCGAACATCTGGTAAGCGGCGTCGGAAATCTTCGTGATGGCATCGCCGCCGTCTCGTTCGCGCTTCAAATAGGTGGTCATGACGCTGATCACGTAGGGCCGCTTGCCGGCAAACACAATTCCGGAGTCGTTGCGCACGCCTTCCAGTTCGCCGGGCTTGTTGGCCACCTTGATGGCTTCCGGCAAGTCCCGCGGGATATAACTCTCTTTGTGCACGCTCAGCAAATTGAAGAAGTCCTCCGTCATCTGCTTGTTCAAAACCTTGCCGCGATAAAGATTTTCGAGCAGCAGCATCATCTCGCGCGGCGTGGCCAGGTTTTCTCGTCCCTCCGAAGCCGCCTTCAGGTCCATCATTTTGCGCCGCAAGCGCGTATGCGTCAGCCCCAGCGAATCAAGCAGCGCGTTGACGTTCTCCAACCCGATGCGATCGATGATGACGTTGGTGGCTGAATTGTCGCTGACGGAAACCATCAGGCCCGCGACGTCGCGCAGCGTCAGCTTGGTCATCCCCGGCGTGAGCACGCTGGTGATGCCGCTTCCGCCCACCATGTCGGATTGCTGCAGCGTATAAAAATCGGTGAGTTTGACCTTGCCTTGCTCGCTTTGGCGATATAGCTCCGCGAGAATCGCAATTTTAATCGAGCTCGCCGTGGGCATCAGTTCGTCCGGGTGCAGCAAATATTTCTGCCCGGTGGTTAGGTCCAAGATGGCCACGCCGAGCACGCCATCAAGTTTGCTATCGACCTCATTGACCGCGGCCGCCAGCTTCTGCCACAGAATTTGCTCTTTCTCGGGCGAATTCTGCTGCGCGCAGACTAGCGAAGGCGCACCGCCAAAAACCGCGACGCATCCCAAAAAAATCAAAATTCTCGTGAGCAAGGGAGCCTCCAAGCGGAGGGGATTATAAGGCTTTGGGCGAAGGTTTTGAGCCCTTTTCGGCAGAAGCCGCCGGATCTCGTCATCGCGCGCGCGCGGAGGCGTACTGAATGGACACCACAAAAACCGTTCGCGGAGAACTGTGTTTAATATAAGGGAAGGTTGGTTTGTCCTGCGAAGCGACGATTCTGTAATTTTGGAAACCATCGGAGATAGCACATGCGCAAACTTCTTGCAGGAATTCTTTTCATGGCCCTGGCGGGCACGCTCGCACTGGCCGCACGTCCTCAGGACCGTGACGACCGGCGCGACCGCGACGAACGTCGTGGCAATGGCAAGCACAAGGGTTGGGACAAACACGGCGAGGAAGGCGATCGCCACGATAACGGCAAACACAAGGGCTGGGACAACCCGAAGAACCCGCATTACGAGCATTGGGATGCGGACCACGATCGCATCAAGCCGGGCCGCGCGTATCCCCACGGGCGTTACGAGCACGCGAGGGGAGTCTTCGTTGCGCGACGTTTTGATTCCCGTACGCGCCACATCTTTCTATACGACAATTCCGATTGGGTGGTCGCTTCTTACGACGTGGATCGCTGCCGCGATTGGGAGTGGGACCGCGATCAAGTCTACGTCTACAACGACGACCATCATCCGGGCTGGTATCTCCTCTTCAATGCACGTCTTGGACGCTACGTCCACGTTGAATATTTCGGCGTACACTAACTTCGGCCCCGGCTCATCTTTTAGGACCTATCGAGGATCGCAAAATACAGAGCAGCGTGCGCCGGCGGAAAAGCGGCGGTCCTCCTCAACAGAAGCGCACCCGCGGCAGAAGATTAGCCTAGCGAGGACTCGCGCGGCAATCTCAGCGACGGACTCCCTCGGCGAGCAACTCCGGTATCCCTAGGACGACCGGCTGGTTGGCCACGTGGCTCGGTTGCAGAATAAACGTGGCCAGGATGTTGACCGCAAAAGCCGTCAACCCCGCCAATTCCAGCAACGCGGAGCCAGGGAGAACCGACCAGGCCCACCCGGCGTAGCCTTGGTAGGCAAGCACCTCGCAGGAAACCCGCAACGCGCAACCGATGTTCAACAGCAGCAAGCCCACGAACATCAGCTTGGTGCTCCACAGCAGACGCATTCCCGCAAACGCGGGCAAAATCCTCTGCCCAATCGACAGCACCATCACGGAGATGAATCCCACGGTAAGCGCATGGCGGGATGCACCCCAAATCCCGCCAGAGGTGTCCCAAATCGAGGCGCCCACTCCGAGGAAAGCCGCCACGAGCAGCCAACCGTAGGCCACGCGCACAAAAAAAGGGAAACTCGCGTGAACGCCTTTTGTTTTTGCTGGTTGATCGCTTGGTTCAAATACGCGAATCGCCACAATCGCCAGCGTGGTACTGGCGACAAAAAGCCATGTCGCCAACGCCAGTTGTCCCGCAACCGCCAGAACAACCCCCATGCCGTTGACGGCCAGGGCGCTGGCCAGGACGCCGGTGCCTAACGATTTCAGCCCCAGGAACACCCGCAACCATTTCGCGCTGAATCCCCACACAAACGGCACCAGGAATCCCCAGCCCATCAGGGCAAGGTAGCGCTGGTCGAAGCGGTGAGGAAATGCCGGACTGTCGCCTCGGAGCGATACATAGAAGTTTCCCGCCGCATTCGTGCCCACCACGGCCAAAAATCCTATCGTCGCGGTGAGCACGGCCCATACCCATGGGTCAAGCCCGGGCTTGGCAGGATGCTGAGGCCGATGCTGCGAAATCACACGATAGAAAATCAAAACCGCGCTGAGTCTAAAATGCCCGAGAGTGGCAGCAGCAGACGCCACTGCCACAAGTACACCGTGGCACCCCATCGGAGCGCCGCGCCTGCGGTCCAAAGCCCCCAGCAAATCCACGCTGCGCGCACCGCTTGCGTGGCCTCGCCGCGCAGTTTCGGAATGGAGTAGAACCCGATACCTAGCAGAAAACTCCCGATCCACCCGAACACCTGCGCGTGACCGTGGGCCTGCAGCCACGCCGGGGAAACCAGACCCGCGCTTTCCCGCCCGCAGATTTGCAGTAGATTCCAGACGCCCAGGAGCGTTCCGGGAAACAGCATGAACAAGAGCCCCGTCGTAATGTACGCCATCAACAAACGCGAAAGCGCCAGTTCGCGGGCGCGCGTCATACGGAATACTTCCTCGGCAGATTTCCCGTGATTGGAATTCTGCGCGCCTGTTTCGCTACCCGTAAGAGTTTCGGTTGCTGTCTCCATGGTTCGGTCTCGCTTTACAGGACTTTGGCTTCCAGCTCTACCGCCCTCGGAAACAGGATGTTGTTTTCAAGGTGCACGTGCGTGTGCATGTCGGCCTCGAATTCCTGGAGCGAACGGTACAGTTCGCGGTAGCTCTCGCATGCCTCCGCCGGCAAGTGGTACCCGGAGCTCAGTTTGCGCATGGCCTCGAGGGCCGCGCCCGCCGTATCGTGGTCTTGCATCATCATGTGCACGGGATTGCGCACGGTCTGGAAGAACGGCGGCTCCAGCTCCTCCTTGCCTTCTTCCGCGCGCTCGAGCCTTGCAATGTACGGAAACAGGATTTGCTCTTCTTTCTGCATGTGCGCGTACATCTCGTGCCCCACGCCGAGAAACTGGGCTGCGATTTTCGCCAGTTCCGGATGATTTTCCCCGTGCTTGGCCCTTACCTTTGCGAGCAGCGCGCTGACGCGCGGAATCATTCCCCGCACATACTTGTGGTGCTTTTCCACGATGTGCTTGGTCAAATCCGCCAGGCGTGCCGTAGCCCAGTTGGCTTCTTCCGGGCGCCCTTGTCGGCTGTTCTCCTGAAGCCGCTTCAAAATCTCTTCGGCCGATACGCCTGTATGCAGGCAGGCGTCCTGCAACGATTTCGCGCCCCCGCAGCAATAGTCGACTCCGGCCTCTTCCAGAACCTTTTTCGCCGCGGGATTCGCTGCCGCAATGTCCCCTACTTTGGTCGTGCTCGTGAAGCTCATAGGTGTCTCCCTTAGGAGCTTCAGTTTGCCGGGAGGCGCGCCACTCGGGCGGATCTTCCTCCCTGTGTCAGTCGTGGTTTTCCTGGTAACTTTTTGATGTTGCAGAGTTTGTTGTAACCCACGAGGGGAAAGCGCCTGCCTACGTGGTTGTGGGCAGTGACAGGGCTAAGGCCGCCAGAATCTGCTGCTGGTTGGCCGTGGGCTGCGGGAGTTTTGTCACCGTCGTTTTCTCATCGATCTTGTAGTGCAGCAGGCACAGACTGCTGAATGCCCTCAGCGCATCCGGCAGCGTGATCGCGTGCGGGTTGCTGTCCGTGGTGCCGAACTTTTCTCGTAGCCGACGTTCCACCTCTCGGCTCAATTTCAGTGCCAGCATGCTGCAGAACACGTGGCCTCGCGTGCGACTCTCTTTGCGCACGAACACCGGGCGCACTTCCAGCAAACCCGTCTTCAAGGCTCGAAAGTCGCGCTCCACTCGTTGCAGGCTCACGTAGCTGTCGTGCACCTCTTGCGCGCTCATGCTCGCTTTCAAAACGTTGGTGGTCACCACGTAGCAGCCCGCCAACTCGAAAGCCCTTTCGATGTTCTCCTCTTGGCGCTGCAACACCAGCGTGCGGCCGTGCAACGGCAACTCCACCAAGCCGGTCAGCTTGTGCCGTTCCGCCCAGGCTTGCAGTTGGCGTTGCCCCGCTTCCGGCCGGCAGCGCGGCTTATTCTTCACCTGCTGGTTGCGTGCCGCGATCTTTTCTGCCAGCTTCGCCAGCTTGTCCTCCAGCCGATGTCGTTCGCGCGCCGTTTCCTTCTCGTTCTTCCGCAGTACGTAACGCACTCCCTCGCCTTGCACCTCGCAGATCTGTTCGCTGAACAACTCCAGCTGCAACATCTTCTGCCCCAGGAGACTGCGGATCTGTGGATCGGTCAGTGCCGTGATGTAATGCAGGTTGGCTTTCTCGAGCGCTTGGATGCCCTTGCTCTTCACCATCCCGCGGTCGCCCACAAAGACGAATTCTTGCACCTGAAATTGCTCTTGGAGGATCTTGATCTGCTCGACGACCGTCGCGGGATCCGCGGTGTTGCCCGCAAACACCCGTACCGCCAGCGGTTCCCCTTCCGCGTCCGTCAGTAAGCCGATGACGATTTGCAATTTGCCCTTTTTACCATCGCGGTTGTAGCCGAATTCCCCCAGTTCGTTCTGCTCCCCTTCGAGATAACTGCTGGTCACATCGTAGAGAAACAGTCGCGGCGGCGCGGCTTTCCGGCGCAGGTACAGCCGGAACAGTGCTTGTTCAATCTTCTCCTGGCGGGCACAAAGATCGTCCAACGCCGCGTAGAGATCGTCTTCGTCGAACGAACCCAAGCCGAGAACTTCGCTGACGGCGTGGTCCGCGGCCCAACGCACCGCCGACAAACGGGAACCCTGATGCGCCACGCGGGCCAGGATCAAAAATAAACCCAGCTTGGCCAGGCGCGTGTTGCCTAACACGCCAGCAATCCCCAGGGCCTCGGCGATTTGTTTTAGAACATAGAGCATGCCGAAGATGGGGCCCAGGGCCGCTTCGCAAGGTTCGACATGATCGAAATCGCCACGCAGGGCGCGACGGAGAGCCTCGATCCGCGCGGGATCCCAATGGGAGAGATTGGCGAGGGTGCGATTTTTCACTTTGCCGTTTTTGCGGAAGGATTCGCGGAGGAGGATGGCAGGAGGTGACTTGCGATTGGGGATGGAGGAGATGTACATACCTACTTACTATCACAAATACAGCTATTGTCAACACATATCTATATATTACATGACTACGTAAAGAGGTGCAAAAAAAGCTTAACTCCAACAGCAATCGCTACTTACCTGAATTTACGGGAGGGAAGATCCGTCAGAAATGGAGGCATCCAAGACTGTGTACACGATGGTATTTCGCGTATTTTCAAGTGGTTACACTGTGAAAATCCGACTTCGACGAACCTTGTTCCGGTCACGGGCCCGCATCTGTCATTTCAACCCTCAGGCTGACGGGTGGCCCGACCGACCAGGAGACGGAAGGGTACCAGGCTTGGTTTCTTAAACCAGGGTTCCTAAGGTCTCTCCTCCCGTTCCAAAGCCTCCAACGTTCATGGCCCTACTCGGTGATGTCGAAATCGACCATGCGGTTGGGGGCGTTGTTCTTCGCGGAATCCACCG
>QHYI01000117.1:81420-98316 GCA_003223245.1 Acidobacteriota bacterium | reverse complement strand
GAGACTTGCACCGAGCTGACGGAGACGGTGTCCGAAGCGGTTCCGGAAACCGTAACCGTGCCAGAGACCGTGGCGCCGTTGGCAGGCGAGCTAACATTCACGGACAAAGCAGGATTGACGACGTTAATGGTGAAATTGCTGGACGCGGTGTGTGCGGCGGCGTCTTTTACCTGGACGGTGAAGGGAAAAGAGCCCAGCACGGACGGCGTGCCGGAAATCGTGCCGGAAGAACTCAGCGTAAGGCCAGTCGGCAGCGAGCCGCTTGAAAGAGACCAGGTATAAGGAGTGGTACCGCCGGAAGCTGCAAACGTGGCGCTATAAGCGCCGGACAAGGTCGCCCCAGCAAGCTGCGTCGTGGTGATTTGCAGGGTCGAGGTAGCTGCGTTCACGGTGAGCGTGGCCGTGTTGCTGGTCACGCTACCGCTGGCATTGCTGACCGACACGGTGAATTGTGCGCTGTTGTCGGAGGAAGTGGTGGCGGGAGTGGTATAGGAAGAAGAGGCGGCACCGCTGATGGCCGCACCATTCCTGTTCCATTGATAGGTCAAAGGAGCCGTACCGGAGGCGACCACGGAGAAAGTGGCGGTTTGGCCTGCGGTCACAGTCTGGTTGGCGGGCTCTGTAGTGATGGCCGGAGCGACGGGTGTGGTGTTGACTGTGAGCGTTGCGGAATTGCTGGTTGTGGATCCCGCGCTGTTGCTCACGACTACGTCGAAGGTTGAGCCGCTATCCGCGATCGTAGTTGCCGAGATGGTGTAGCTCGCCGAAGTTGCGCCGGCAATGTTCGTCCCGTTCTTCTGCCACTGATAGCCGAGTGGCGCCGTGCCGCTCGCTGAGGCTGTGAAAGTAGCGGTCTGACCCGCGGTAACTGTCAGGTTGAATGGCTGAGTGGTGATCGATGGCGCCACCGGAGGAGTAACTGGGCCATTGACGGCAACGCCTCCAGTGCAGGCCGCAGCCGCAAGGGCCAAGGACAGGACAAGTGAAATCACACCCCAACGCTTCACGAAGGATCTCTCTTAGGACGAGGCATCCCGGCATTGGTGATTCAGGACGAAAAGGAACCCGCGCCGGGGATGCAGCTCACGAGCCCACCCCATGGGCTTGTGGACGCTCCCGAGGACATTAATTGGAAGAACTTCGAAGCCACAACTGCTCGTCGGGCCAGAAATGGGACGTGAGGCTTTTATGAAGGGGGCAGTGGGGGTCTATCCTACAAAGGTGCCAGTCCTACCGCAGCGTTCCTTGAAACCCGTTCCCGCAGGAGCCGCAATCTGCGGTCGACCGCAAACCGCGCTCTCAGGATGACAAGCGGCTACTTTTGCAGGGCATTACTCACCGAAAGTGGTGACTAAGCCTGTTGGGCGATTGCGGAAGAGGCACGCAGCACGGGCGCTGGCAGGAATTGCGGCAAGGGCTTTTCCTGAGGCCGGCCAAAGCAATGGTATTCAAACCCAAGTTGCGTCATCGCTTGTGGGTTGAGAAGGTTGCGGCCGTCGAGGATCAGCGGGCGACTCATCTTGTCGTAAATGAGAGACCAATCGAGTTGCCGGAACTCGGGCCATTCCGTGAGGATTAGGAGCGCATCCGCGTCTCGCGCGACGTCGTAGGGCTCGCGGCAGAAGCGGACCTGAGGAAAAATTGCCGCGGTTTTGTCCATGGCTTCCTGGTCGTAGGCGCGAAGGTGCGCGCCTTCGGCGAGCAAGCGGCGAATTACTTCTAAGGATGGAGCAAAACGAATGTCGTCGGTGTTGGCCTTGAACGCGAGACCCAGTATACCGATTTGTTTGTCTTTGATCACCCACAGCGCCTGACGGATTTTTTCGGTGAACAAGTCGATGCGGCGTTTGTTCACGTGCTCGGCTTCCCTCAGCATGTTGAAGTTCACGCCGGAATGCTCGGCGAGGCGGACAAAGGCCTGGACGTCCTTGGGCAAGCAAAAACCACCAAAGCCGAGGCCCGCATTGAGGAATTGCCGGCCAATTCGCGGGTCGAGTCCCATGGCGTGAACGACTTCCTGGACATCGGCACCGACTTTCTCGCACAGATCCGCAATCATGTTGGCGTAAGAAATCTTTAAGGCCAGGAAGGAGTTGGAAGCGTGTTTGATGAGTTCGGCGCTGTTAATGGTGGTGACGACGAGTTGCGCGGATTTTGCCGGGGGACATCCGCTCAAATGCACAGGGCAGCGGAAATTTGTTTTTTCAGCCGTGGCTTCCAGGATGGGGTGATAGATTTCGCGAAGCTCTTTTTCGGATTTTTCGTCCTCAACCCCCAGCACAACGCGATCGGGATGGAGGAAATCCTCGACGGCCGTGCCTTCACGCAGAAATTCGGGATTGGAGGCCACGCGGAATTCCACGGCGGGGTGACGACGGTAGACGCTGAGCGCGCGCTTCAACTGCTGGCCGGTTTGGGCGGGGACGGTACTTTTTTCGATCACGAGTTTTGAGGAATGAGCTTCGGTGGCAATGAGCCGCGCCACATTGTCGATGGCGGAGAGGTCGGCCTCGCCGTTTTCTTTCGGAGGCGTGCCGACACAGATGAAAATGGCATCGCCGGATCTTACCGCTTCAGCGGCATCGTCGGTGAACGAAAGGCGGTTTTCCCGCATGTTGGAGGCGAGCAGCGCGTCCAGGTGCGGCTCGTAGATGGGAACGACTCCGGCTTTGAGGGACGAGATGCGTTCCCGGTCGTTGTCCGTGCAAACGACCTGATGTCCAACCTCGGCAAGGCATGTTCCCGTAACCAATCCGACATATCCGCAGCCAATAACTGTGATTCGCAATTTGAGCCTCCAACTTGCAACATTTCCCCGAGCGGCGAGTTCCGAAACTTGAACTGCTGGTCCCCTGGACACAAAAAAGTAAGACATGCGGGCTTACTGCTCAATCCAGTAAATACAGCAAACTGGCGCGGGTTGATTCCTTTATGGGGCCCGCTGAAACTGCCGGCTAAGGGGCTAGGGATCCTTCGGCGCGATGGCACGCTCGCCAAGCGAGTACGCAAACAGAGGGAGATCCAGAAATCCGGGCACCGGATCGTCCCAAGAAAAAATGGCGGATTCCAAAGGACCCCGGGTGGAGCGCAAGTAAGACGCAAGCGAAGATTCGCCATGCAAAATCTCCGCGAGCGCCACACGCAGGTCGGCGCTCCGGTGGATCCAGCGCTCTCCCGCACGGCCTTGCAGGCGGGGAACTGGCTCGTCTCTTGTGAGACGCCATAGAAGATAAGAGAAGTCCACGCCCGAGCGCGCGCACAGAGTATGCCAGCCCCAAACCCGGGGATTGACGTCGAGAAGCTGGAAGTGGCCACTGCGGGGATCCTTCTTGAATTCGACTTCCACAAGGCCGGTGAAACGCGTTGCGGCCAGCAGGCGTTCGGCAGGTTCGACGACTTGGGGCTCGTCCACAGTTTCGACAAAGGTGCTGAATTGGCCGAAATCCCTTGGGTATTGCCGCAGACGCCTGGCGGTCACCGATGCGAGGGGAAGGCCGTCCTTGCAAAGGGCTGCGTAGGAAAATTGGGTTTCGCCTCCGCCCGGAATCAGTTCCTGGACGATCAGGTTTTCCGCAGGGATTAGCGCGCTGGCCTCTTTAAAGCCGGCGAGCAAAGCCTCTTGGTTATCGGCGCGCCATGCTTTGGGAATGGCAAGGCTGTTGGGCTTGAGCCGGATGGCGGGTTTGAGGATTACCGGGAAGGGGCAGGCGGGATTGGCAAGTGCCTCTTCGGTCGGAACGCTCCTTGTCCACGGTTGAGGTATTCCCAATTTGCCAGCCAATTCGTGGAGCAGACGCTTGTCGCAGGCCCAGCGCAATTTTTCCCAGCGCGGAACAGTGACCCGGTATTGCTTGGAGAGGAGGTCATGATGGACGGAGGCCAAAGTAACGGCGTAGTCGTCGGTGGGAATGAGCGCCCAGCCTTGGAGACCGTTCTTGAGGCTGAGGTCCAGGAGGAAGTCGATTCTCTTCGCATCCTCGGCTTCGGGCCAGGAGACTCTGCGGCGGACGTAGCGGGACGTTGCCGCCACGAGATGGCCCCCTTGTTTAATCATCCAAACGGGTATTCTGTGGCGACCGAGGCTCCGAGCCACGCCCAGGGCGCGATAATCCGCGCCCATCAGCAAAGCGCCGGGCGAGCCGGCGGCGCGCTCCGCGACCTGCGCGCGGTGCTTTGCCAAAACCGGAATTGTCGCTGTAGCCGCCAAGATTATTTGTGAAGCGCAATGGATTTGATGCGACCCAGGATGCCGCGCGTCAGGTTGCGCGACGCGAATTCCGCCCCGGCGACGAAGCGCATCAAGGGACCAAAGCTCCAAGCGGCAGGAGCGCCCAGGAAGTGAAGCCCCGGAACGGAAGATTCAAATCGACTATTGAGCTTTGGATAGCCGTCCACCATGCCAATGGCTTTCAGCAAGGGCGCGGGGAGGAACGGGTAGCGGGAAATGTCGACGCGGAAACCAGTGGCAAGCAGGACGTGATCCACATGACGGGCAG
Organism: Acidobacteriota bacterium; assembly: GCA_003223245.1. Classification (GTDB taxonomy): domain Bacteria; phylum Acidobacteriota; class Terriglobia; order Acidiferrales; family UBA7541; genus Acidiferrum. The sequence continues at coordinate 93,820 of QHYI01000117.1, read as the reverse complement.
TGCCGTCGTTTAAAGTAAGGGACAGTCGCTCGCCTTGCGGAACGGCCGAGGTGACTACGCGGGAGGTCGTAATGCGAATCGGCTCACAACGTGGATGCAGCCAGGCCGCGCCCGCCGGGCGGATGGCGCGCTTGCCCCAGCCATCTTGAAGGGAGCGAGGCAAGCGACGGAATAAATTCGGGCGCGCCACAAGGTGGCTGAGGCCAGCTTGGCCGACATCGGGAGGCGCGTACAACAAGCGTGCGGCCGGCTTAAAGGTGTGAAACCATTTCTGCCGCCAGAGCCAGCGCACAAAAGGCGCACGCACCAATACTTCCACGTCCGCTCCCGCTTCATAGAGCAAAGCTGCGGACTCGAGCGCACTCTGCCCTGCTCCGATGACTACCACCTTTTTCTCCGCAAAGCGGCTCAGGTCACAGTGGTCGCACGAATGCGAGGCCAACTCTTTTGGAAGGTGCTGGAACTCCTCCGGCAGTTCGGCGAAAGGCTCAATACCTGCTGCGACAACCACGCGCCGGGCTTTCCAGACTTCGCCGTCCTCCACAGTAAGCCGAAAGCCGCTGCCGTTTTTGTCTATGCGCGCAACTTTTCGAGGATCCGTGTGAGGAACGGCTTGGGATTGAAACCACCGGCCATAATCAATAAACCGGCATAAGGGCAATGGAGCAGTGATCGCGTTTCCAGTTGCGGCTTGGTAGGCTTCAAGCGTCAGCGCTCTGTTGGCATCGGAAAGATGCGAACCCGCCAAGGGAGAGCGAAGCAACATCCATTTGGGCATGTGGCGCTCCCAAAAAGACATGGGCTCGCCGAAAACGCGGAGATCCAGTCCGTTGGCCGCCCTCAAGTGGGCTGCGGCGGAGAGCCCATAAGGGCCGGCGCCAACGATCGCTATGTCACAGGTAATCATTGGCCATTCCCGGCCGAGGCACAATCGTTTGCCGCAGGAGCCTGGCAAAAATTTACTGCTGAATTGCTCTTTTCCTTCCTAGGTACGTATCGCAAATCACCCCTCTATGACTAAGTAAAAGTTAGCGAACCAGGGGTGTCGCGGACAATCGGTAACATCATCGAGCCTGACCCGGGGGGAATACCGAAAACTGGTCAGGTGATCCCCCCGGCCGGAAGAGCGGGGCGGTTCAGGCTTTTTATCAGTACGATGGACGCGGTGCAGAACGTGTGACCGTCTGGCAAGATGGCACACCACTATGGAACGTCGAGAACGTCCGCGCGGAGTACGACGACGGGGACTGCCAATGGAGCGTCAACGACGATTCGAGAGAATTGACCCCTCGAACCGCAACCATTTATGTCCATGACGAGCCCATTAGTCAAAGCCCCAGCAGGAGCGCCATCCGTGGTATTACGCCATGAATGGGATTTCTCCACGTGTACGGCTTAATGGGTGGCGCCTGCGAGCGAACCACCCTGCCAGTTGACCGATTGTCCCTGAAATTGGATGCCCACCCCGAAGCGCCCGTCGGACAAGCGCTGGCAATAAACAACACGTGCGAGAGCTCGCAAATCTCCCGCCAGGGAGTTAATCATCAGCCGCTCGTTTAGCTCTCTGGCCTTTTGGGTCAATATGCGCATTCCGAGCGAACAGACGTTCTCTGTGGTTGTCCGCTCGGTCGTGGAAGGATCATAAAGGTTCGAAATCTGAACCGGGAGGGACAGCTGAATGCGTTTTTCAATTCGACCAGACCGCGCAGCCATGGGTTTCTCGACCTTTCCTACGTATTATCCTGTCCCATTCCACAAAGCCGGGTCGAGTGGATACGCAAGAACGTTTTGTGTCATCCAATCCATTTCAAAATTCATGCCGCGTGCTTTCTGGCGTCGTTTGAACTCAAGTGCCTGCCCACGCTTCGCACTCTAGGATGGATAGCACGCAGCGTTCGCAAAGCGCAGCTCGGAACGACACCGTTTCTGCTCGTACATCGCCTGATCTGCCTGAGCGATGAGCTCTCGAATGGACACCGGGTTCCATGGGTCGAACCGGGCAATGCCCACACTCACGGAAAACTCGTAGTGAGGATCCTTGCCGCTGGACGATTTTAGGTACTCGGTCAGACGATCGCGGATGGAGGCTTCACTTTGGCCGGAGGCTTCGATGGCCAGAGCGGCGAACTCGTCCCCCCCAAACCGAGCAACCACGTCCGAATCGCGAAAAGTGGCTTCCAAAGCCTCGGCGGTACATTTCAAAGCGGCATCGCCTGCGGTGTGGCCAAAAACGTCGTTAATCTCCTTCAAGCCGTCCAGGTCGATGAAAAACAGAAGCAGGCTGCGGCCAGACCGGCGGGCAAGCTTTAACTGGCGATCCGCAACGGCGAGAAAGCCACGCCGATTGTACAGGCCCGTCAGTGCGTCTTTGAGGGCAAGGTTGCTGAGTTCGGTTTGTACCACATATTGCTTGGTCGCACACTGCAGCGCGCGTCGAAGAAGGTCGCGAATCGCATCATTCTCCGCGCCTTCCAGCAGTCGAGTGTCAGAACCGTTGCGTATATCACGTAATAGACTGGCAAGTTCTCGATTTGCATCGCGCAGCAAGCCTTGAAAAACTCTATCCAATGTCTCGTCTGTTCCTCGAGAGCGCCCTCTCCTTTTTCCTTTTTCAAGGTAAAACTCAGTCCTGGGGTCAATAGAGATGAGCTCCTTGGCAAAATCCTTTAGCTTTCTTACAGTTTGTAAGATCCCTGAGCGGCCCTGGGAACTCCGTTGGGACTTGTTTCGGATTAAAGACATGGGCATTGGTCGAAGGCTGCTACCTACTCCGCCTCTCCTCGTTTAACTGTTTCCCTCGCGTGACGCTCCATGGCAAGAGGTGCTGCCGTCGCTTGACGGCCAAGCGGGCCCCCTGGCTCGCGGTGGTAGGCTTCATTTGCCAGTCCTTCCTACACGTTAGACTCTTGGCGTTGCGCCCATGCCAGAGTACTTTCGCCATAACCCCCATAGGTTTAGGGGACGGGCCGCCTCCCTTCCAGGGCAAAGGGATGTTGGGGTGTTTCAGGCGGGGCCCTGAATTCGGAGGCAGCCCCCCTCCTGCGAGCACAATAGCTTTACAATTCCTTAAAACAATCCGGTGAATCACCCAAAGAACCTTAGGGGAAAGATTGAGAAAGCCAGGAACGAAATAGTTGATTCCGCAGGAGTTTAGGCTTGAATTAACCCGCGCCGTATCGCATAGCGCACCAAGCTGGCAGTTTCGTGGATATCCAATTTGCGCATGAGTCTGGCCCTGTGTGATTCCGCCGTTTTGACGCTAATTCCCAGTTGCTGGGCAATATCTTTAGTAGACTTCCCTTCGCCGACCAATTGAAGGACTTGGCGCTCACGCGTCGAAAGCGGGTCCGGCGATATATACGTTTTCGACAAATATGCGTCTACCACAGCGCGCGATATGCTGGGGCTCAGATAAACGGAACCTTTACAGACCTCCCGTATGGCGTGTACAAGATCGTCCGCGGCTTGGCTCTTTAGCACATAGCCCTTGACGCCGGCCCGCAGTGCCTCGGTTACGTATTGGTCCTCATCATGTTGCGTGAGAAGAATGACTTTGGTCTTCGGGGCGGACTTCATGAGCTCGCGAGCGGCATCGACGCCGTTTAGCAGGGGCATGGTAATGTCCAAGATGGCCACTTCCGGCTGGGCCTTTTCAGCCAGACGTACGGCTTCCTGTCCATCAGAAGCCTCTGTTACCACTTGGATTCCTTGCTTCTCCAGCAAGGCTTTTAGGCCCTGACGGATCAGCGCGTGATCATCCGCAAGCAAAACTCGAGTCGGCATCGTACTCTTCTCCTGCAGGTTATGAAGTTAGGGCGACACCAGGCAATCGGGTGGTTGCTTTCATTCGCTTAAGGCGAACACCCTAGGTGGTGCAAAACGATCCGAGCTTCCATTGTTTTTGCGATCCCTAGTACGTTAAAACCTCAGTTTTTAGAGAGGCGGTCAGCGAAAAAGGGAATTTTGCCAAGCGGCCGTCTTCACTCTGTGTCTCCTGGCTTTCTGGGTGAGGCTGTAAGATGGCCATCGTGGGATTCTAAGCTCTGATTTATCGAGCGTTCGTTTCGGTTGCAGCTTTGGGGGGCGGGAATAAATATAAATATAGGACGGAAATGTATTCAAAAAAAACCCGAGCCACGCAAAGCCAATGGCATCCTACGTAACTATGAGGACCGAACGACGGTGTGCCCCGCGGAAGCGGCCAGGGGGAATTTCCTACTTTGAGTTTGAGGGGGGAAGCGGCGGAATTGTCCTCGATGCCTCTGAAAAAGGACTTGCATTCCAGGCCGCCGATGCGGTTCACCAAGTGGGCCCCAGCCGAATTCTTATCTCTCCACATCCGGAAGAGCGGATCGAGGTCAACGGCGAGGTGGTGTGGATCGACAGGTCAAGAAAAACGGGCGGTTTGCGATTTATCGAGCCTAGCGGTGATAACCGTAATCGGATCCGTGAATGGCTGAAGCAAACAGGCGAATCAAGAGCGTCTCGCCGAAATGAAGAGTTTCCGCTGCCGGCCTGGGCGGTGAACGAAGTGCGTAATTTCCCAAGTGCGGCTCATTACCAAGACGTTAGATCTCCCTCGTCCCAGCCTTCCTCGTCCAAGGCTCCCTCACCGGCCCGCACTGAGGTTCGCGGGGAACGGGCAAACGTGCCGCCCGCAAAGCAGGAGCAGGCGCTTCCTCCGTTTTTTTCGCCCGACCTGAACTGGGATTCGCAGGATTCTCAAAAAACTCGAGGGCGACTCGGAAACGGCCTTGCGACAGGGTTCCTGGTTGTGGTTTTTGTCTTGGCGTCTGTTGCGCTCTTGGAGAACTTCGGCTCGTTTGCGGATTTTCGCTCGAAAGTCGGTAATTCGCTTATTCGTCTGGGTGAGAAACTGAACGGGAACCGCTACCGGCAAGCCGGCTCCAGACGCCCCGCTACAGAAAACGCCGGTAAATTCTGCTTTACCTGATTTTTCTGGGCAAGCCGGTTCTCAGACTCCCGTCTCCCAAATTCCTAAAGCATCCACAATTCCTAAAGCATCCCAAATTCCTAAAGCAAAGGAGAGCGCAGAACATTCCTGGTACTCCCACGCTCCGCATTTTGTCCACGGGGGAAGCGCGCAGGCAGCGAGCCTTTGGTCTAGAGTGGAGGCAGGCAGTACCGCAGCGGAAGTGGGCCTTGCGCAACTCTATTTGGAGGGCGAAGGTGTTCCTCGAAATTGCGAACAAGCCCGAATCCTTTTGAGCGCCGCCGTCAAGGGGGGAAATCACGAAGCCCGGCGAGAGTTGCAAAGGCTGCCCGCCAGAGGGTGCAGATAATCTCGTTGCAGGCGAAACTGCACGTAGCGGGAATCGGAAGGCCCGGCCGAGTGTTGCGCTGTTCAGGGCTGGACCAAGCCGCGACGCACTGCATAGCGCACCAGGCTTGCGGTCTCATGAATATCCAGTTTTTGCATGAGTCTGGTTCGATGAGACTCCGCGGTTTTCACGCTGATTCCCAGAATTGACGCGACGTCCTTCGTGGATCTTCCTTCGGCGATGAGTTGCAACACTTGCCGCTCGCGAACCGTGAGCGGGTCCGAGGGCATTTGCGATTTCGTGCGGTAGGCCTCGACGACCGCCCGCGAAACACCCGGGCTCAAATAGAACTGGCCGCGCGAGACCTGCTGGATGGCGTGGACCAGGTCGTTCGCGGCCTGGCTTTTCAACACATATCCTCGCACGCCGGCCTCCAGGGCCTCTCGGATGTACTGATCTTCTTCGTGTTGCGTCAGCAAGATGGTTTTTGTCTTCGGGCAACACCGGCTCATCTCCCGCACGGCATCGATGCCGTTCAGTGTCGGCATGCTGATGTCGACAACGGCGATGTCCGGATGCAGCGACTCCGAAAAACGAACGGCTTCCTGGCCGTCCGAGGCTTCCGCAATGACCTGCAATTTTTCCCGCTCGAGCAGGGACTTCAATCCCTGCCGCACCAAGACATGATCATCAGCTAGCACTACTCGAATTGACATGATTGTCCTCCATTGGAAGCTTGATTAGTAGTTCCGTGCCGTGTTTCTGCGACGACTCAATCCAAAGAGTTCCCCCGATTGCGCTTAAACGCTCCCTCATCGCAATCAGCCCTAATCCCTTGCGCCCCCTGGCAGCTTGGGCTGCCTGGGCATCAAACCCCGCGCCGTCATCACGGATCGAGCAATGCAGCACCTGGTCCTTAAGCCAAGCCCGAATCCAAACATTTTTGGCCTTGGCGTGCTTCACGGCGTTGTTGAGTGCCTCTTGTACGACGCGATAAAGCGTGGTTTCGATTGTGCCCGGCAGCCGGCCGGAAATCTTTGCTTCGATGTGTATCGGCAGATTCGCGCGCTTGGAAACGCCCTCGGCCAGGAACCGGACGGCGGGAATCCAGCCCAGGTCATCCAGAATCGTCGGCCGAAGTTCGTGGGAGTAGCGTCGCAGCTGTTTTTCGACTTCATTGAGCAGTTCTTCAATTTCGTGAATTTGTTGTCGCCGCGCCTCCGGCAATTCTTGTGCCAGATTCGCCAGCCCCAAGTGGACAGCCACGAGCAACTGCCCGGCCTGATCGTGCACGGAGTACGCAATACGCTTTATCTCTTCTTCCAGTGTTTCGTTTAGTTGGCGCAGCGCCTTCACCGCATCTTGAAAGCCCCGCTGCGCCATCTCATAGGGCGAAACGCATTCCGACAAAAAATCAGCGCCGGCACTGACCAAGTGTTCCTGCGAACTTCTGTCGGGCGAACTCTCGAACAAACCCCTCAGGATCTGATGGTAAAGGGAGACCAGTTCGAGCAGGCTTTTGCGTTCTGCGATGGCGCGACGCCCAAGCTCGTAGGCCTGGCCCAACACGGCTTCGCCTCCTCCCATCGCGTATTCGCGCAAAGCTGCGGCGTATTCGATTTCGAACTTGCTTTGCTCACCGCTCTTTCGTCCCCTAGCCGCCTTCATGAATGAATCCCCGTTATGCGCAAGGCCAGTACCAGGGCGTCGTCACTTCCATTACTAAAGTTTTTCAGAATCCTGTCTGCAGCTCTTTGCGGATTTTCAAGGGTGGATAGAGTTCTCGAGAAATCTGTCCGAACGCCATCCGTGGCGAAGACCAGCAGGTCTCCTTGGGCTACCGGAAGTATTGAGGGCTGTAATTGTGGCAAGTGATCGCCGACGACGCCTCCTCGCAGCAAAAGGGTTTCCTGCGCGTTGCTCTTTTTGTCAGCGCGGACTAACACCCCATGGACATTTCCCACACCCAGCCAGGTCATCAAGCCCTGTTTCATGTCGATGGAGGCCAGGCTCAGAACCACTCCGCGGGTCGACCGCAATTGCTCATGACATCCCGACACCAGAGAGATAATCGGTTCGCCGATTCCATTCCTCAACCAGGCAATTGCTTCCCGGGCCGCGCTGGCAGCCTCTGCTCCGTGTCCGATTCCGTCTACCGCGGCGACGAGAAGCGCGGTGTTGTTGCAGCACACCAAGTGCTGATCGCCAGATTCGCTTTCGCCAGCAAGCACGAACTTCGCTACTCCATATTCGGCCATGGGGCTCTTTATGGTCTCCATTTTTTCACCATAACTTTCGTCCCCTGGCCTGGCTTGGAGAAAATCTCAAATTCGTCCATCAACCGGCGGACGCCCGGCAGTCCTAGCCCCAGACTCCCTGAAGTGGAGAAGCCATCTCGCAAGGCTTGTCCCACATCGAGAATGCCCGGGCCGTTGTCCGAGGCGGTGACCGCGATACCTACGCGGCTGCTTCCCTGCACGTCTTTCACGACAATCTCACCCCTCCGGGCATACGAGACGATGTTTCTCGCAAGCTCCGAAATGGCAGTAGCAATGAGCGTAGCGTCCCCGGAGGAAAAGCCGAGTTCCAATGCCAAGGACCGGCCCTTTTGGCGAGCTAGGACGATGTCCTGGTCCGAAGTAATGGTCACCCGGATTTCCACGCGGGACACTGAAGCTCTCTTTCACTTCATGGTTTTGAACTTCTGGTTCAGATACGCCAGGCCTTCCTCCAAATCGAGGGCTGTGGCGACTCCTTCCAGAGTCAAACCGAGCTGCACCATGGCAAAAGCAACTTCCGGTTGGATCCCCACGATGACGGTTTCCGCCCCGCGCAAGCGGATCATGTGGGCGATCTCCCGCAAGGTTCGTGAGGCGAAAGAGTCCATGACGTCCATCGCCGTCACATCTACGATGACTCCGCGCGAGCGAAATCTCACGACTTGTTGCACCAGGGCGCTACGCAGTTGGTTGAGATCTGCGTCGGAAAGGGCGGCCTGAAACGTTGCGATCAGCACCTGCCCTTGCTTAAGAATAGGAACTTCCACGTTGCCCTTTCCCTTGGCTATTCAGCTCAAGTCTCAGTTCGGCTCCGCCAAGGCCATGACTTTGTAACCCAACAGCCGCTCGGCCTGTTCAATCCCACCTTGCAGATCGCCGACGGTGTTCATCTTGCCGAGGTCAACACCGATGGTCACGAGAGTCTGGGCAATCTCCGGAGACAAGCCGGTAACAATGACTGTCGCGCCAAGCAAGCGAGAAGCTTCCACGGTTTGCACCAAGTGGTTGGCAACCGTAACGTCCATCGCCGCCACACCTGTGATATCAATGACCACGACCTTCGCGCGGTTCGTGCGGATCCCGCGCAGAAGTTGCTCGGTCAACTGGCGCGCACGCTGCGGGTCGATCACGCCGATGATGGGGAGAATCAGCAGGCGTTCGCGCACCTGCAAGACGGGTGTGGACAGTTCGCGGATCGCTTCTTGCTGCTGGCGAATGACGCGCTCGCGTTCCTGGACGAAACCGACCGCCACGGTGTTGGCAATGCGGTTCGCGGCGGGCTCGTAGGCGTCGAGGATGCGGTTCAGCTTCTTGAAATCGGTCTGGTATTTTGCGAACAGAGAGCGCGCCAGCACGTCGCGGAGGAGAAGAACGATGCCGACGACTTCGTGGGTCTCGACGCCGCGCGGAATGATGCGTTCGGAAAGATTGCGCGCGTAGGCCTGCAGCGCTTCGAAGGTCTCTGTCTCAAGGGCCTCCACATAGCTGTCGTATACTGAGGTGGCCTCGGCGAAGATTTCTTCCTTGGTCATGGCCGTCAGCAGGCGCGTTTCCGAAATGCGGCCGACCCACTCCTCGCGGAGCTGCGTTCTGTTCTGGCGGAGGTGTGCCACCAGTTCTCGAAGCAGCTCGGACGATTCATCTCGCTTGGCCATAAGGTTATTCTCCTCGTCTGAAACCGCACGGGATCCGGCGGCTCACACCCCGCTAGGGTAAGAAACAGATAGCCAATACCACCAAAAAACCTGGTGCCTCAAGCAAGTTAACGCCTGAAAGCTCCTCAGGTAAAGACCCTAATCCATTCCCGAATGATGGTAACAGTTGGTAACAATCTGTGCTTCGTCTCAGCTTGAGACATAGCTATTACCAAGTACTCATCTGAGGCGCGCTCATGAGCTTATCTCCTGTTAATGCTGGAGTTTAACCCTGTCGATGAAAAGGGGAAGTATTGACTGCCGGAATACTCGAGAAAAAGCTGCAGATTCCAGCTCAGGGGATTACCTTAATGCTCTGGAGTAACCATACGGTGCCGAGATTGCAAGAATGAACCGAGTGGCGCGATGGACGCCTAGCAGGCTAAACTCCCTGAATCGAGGCATCCAAAAATTCCGGATCGACGTGCAAGCATCACCTTGGGTTTGCTGCCCAGCAGGTTTGGCTTGTTCACTTCGCGTTCCTGCTGCAACATGCGGTGCATGGGAGCCATTCTGGAAGTTCGAGATTTGCGAGTTGCCTATCGCTCGCGTGGAGGTGTTATTTTCCGGGCGCTCGATGGCATCAGTTTTTCTCTCGAGCCGGGCGAGGTCATGGGCGTTCTCGGAGAATCCGGATCGGGAAAGAGCACGCTGGCAACGTCGCTGTTGAGACTGTTCCATGCCAACGCCGTTGATATATCCGGGTCAGTACTGTTTCAGGGGCAGGACCTTCTTCAAGCCGAAGCGGACGAACTTCAGAAAATCCGCGGCAAGCTGATTTCCCTCATTTTCCAGGAGCCATCCGTTGCCCTTCACCCGACCCTACGAGCGGGCCGGCAGGTTCGCCAAGTGTTGGCCGCACACGGAATGAATTGCCGAAGTGCGCTCGAGAAAAGAACGCGCGAGGTTCTCGGGCGTTTATTTTTTGCGGAGGAAGCGGAACGCATCGCGCGCTCTTATCCGCATCAACTCAGCGGAGGGCAGCGCCAGCGCGTTCTCATCGCGCAAGCGATCGCTTGCGGGCCCTCGGTGCTGATTGCCGATGAACCCACAGCTTCGCTCGATCCCACCACGCAGATGGAAACTTTGGGAGTTTTTCGAACGCTGCGAAAAAGCATGGGCCTCACCATGATTTTCATTACACACAATCCGGCGTTGCTCGGCGACTTTGCGGATCGTGTTCTTGTTCTTTATGCCGGGCGAGTCGTGGAGTTGGGAGCGGCACAGGACATATTGGTTTCGCCGAAGCATCCCTACACGAGGGCTCTTTTCCAATCGATTGCGCCCCTTTTCGATACGCGGCGTGACAGCAGCAAAAAGAAGCTGCCCACAATTTCGGGCGATTCGCTCGAATCCTCCTTGCCTGTTGCAGGTTGTCCCTTCGAGCCCCGATGCCCGGAGCGAATGGAAATTTGTAAATCTCGGGAGCCGGGATTAGTCAACGTAAGCGAAACGCACACCGTTTCTTGCTTCCGGTATGAAAGCCCGTGAAGACAGGTAAAAGCGAACCAAACATGCACGGCCTTGTGCGAGTGGAAAATCTGGTGAAGCGCTTTTCGAAGACAAGGCTCGCGGGTCCAAACCAGGAGGTGCGGGCGCTCGCTGGAGTTTCTTTTTCCATTTTGCGAGGAACAACGCTGGCAATTGTGGGTGAATCGGGCTGCGGCAAGAGCACCCTGGCCCTTTGCCTGGCCTGCCTGGAGCGGCCCACGTCAGGGAAGATTTGGTTTGAAGAGCGTGAAATCAGTGGGCTCCATGAAAAAGATCGCAGAGTGATTCGCCGGCAAATCCAACTCATCTTTCAGGATCCCGCAAATTCCTTTAACCCCAGATGGACGGTGCTGGAAATTTTGACCGAGCCTCTGGCCTTGACGGGAAATCTTAGAGGAGAGGAAATGAGGTCCCGCGCCGGCGGGTTATTGAGTCAAGTGGGTCTCTCCCCGGACATGCAAGGGAAGTTGTCCTCGGAACTAAGCGGTGGGCAGCGGCAGCGGCTTGCGATCGCCAGGGCCTTAGCTCTCGAACCCAAGCTGCTTATCCTTGACGAAGCGCTCTCGGCCCTGGATTGTTCCGTGCAGGCGCAAATCGCGAATCTGCTGATGGACCTGCAGGGCTCGCTAAAGATGACCTATCTTTTCATTTCGCATGACTTAGCGATGGCCGCGTATTTGGCTGATGAGATCGCCGTGATGAGCCATGGACAGATCGTCGAGCAGGGGGCGCCGGAAAAAATCCTGAAGCAGACCGGACAGCGGAATCATGATGCGCTATTTGCTGCGAAGAGCCGCTCACGCTTTCTTCCTGCTCATCGGCGTCTCGCTGCTTGCCTTTGCGTTTACCGTTCTCGCCCCCGGGAATTATTTCGATGAAATGCGTTTGAATCCCGAGATCGCGCCGGAAACCATCGCCGCGCTGCGCACGCAATATGAGCTGAATCGGTCTCTGCCGGTCCGCTACGTCCATTGGGTGAGTTCCGTACTTCACGGAGATATGGGCTTTTCGTTTGCCTACAACACTCCGGTGGCGCCGCTTTTGTTGGTGCGCGCGCGGAACACGCTGCTTTTGACCGTAACGGCCATGCTCCTGGCCTGGGGGATAGCGCTTCCTCTGGGCATTTGGAGCGCGGAGCATCTTGGGCGCTTGCCCGACCGCCTGGTTTCGTGGGGAACGGCGGCCCTTCTGGTCGTTCCGGACCTGGCTCTAGCACTGGGTCTCTTAGTGATTGCAGTAAAGAGTGGTTGGCTGCCGACCGGAGGCATGGTATCGCTGAATTTCGATCGCCTCCCGTTTTTCGGGAAGCTTCGCGATTTGCTTCTGCACATGGCGCTGCCGGTTGCCGCGCTGGTGCTCTCGGTTTTGCCCACGCTTGTCCGGCACGTGCGCGCCGCAATGGCGGAAGTGCTCGACGCCCCATTTGTCTTGGCGGCGGAGGGCCATGGCCTCCGGCGTCGAACGCTCCTTTATCGTTACGCGCTTCCCGCTGCGGCAAACCCGCTGATTTCTCTCTTCGGATTCAGCATCGGGACGCTGCTAAGCGGCTCGCTGCTCATCGAAGTGGTGATGAGCTGGCCGGGGCTCGGGCCATTTTTGTTGGAAGCCATTCTGGCGCGCGATATCTATGTGGTGATTGGAGGCGTTTTGCTCT
>QHYI01000117.1:0-81341 GCA_003223245.1 Acidobacteriota bacterium | reverse complement strand
TTGTTGGTGATCTTCGCCGGTTTCTTTGCGCCCTATGATCCGGCAGAGCAGGACCGCAAAAATCCTTACTTACCGCCGATGCGTCTTCATCTCGTGGACCACCAAGGGCATTTTCATGCCCGCCCGTTTGCGTATGGGGTGAAGCTGCGCGAGGGGTCGTTCGACCAGTATGAGGAAGATAGGACCGAAACCTTTCCGCTGAAATTTTTGGTGCGCGGAGCGAGCTATCGGTTCCTCGGACTTGTGCCGAGCCGGCTGCACCTATTCGGGACGGAAACCGACAGAATTTATCTGCTGGGCAGCGACTCCTACGGAAGGGATCAGTTGTCGCGCTTTCTCTACGGCGGGCGAGTCTCGGTATTTGCCGGCCTGCTGGGGGCAAGTGTCACCCTTCTTCTGGGCCTGTGTGTGGGCCTAGCGGCGGGCTATTACGGTGGCTGGAGAGACGATTTGCTCATGCGTCTCGCGGAACTCTTTTTGGCCTTGCCTTGGCTTTATTTGCTATTTGCCTTGCGTGCTTTTTTGCCCCTGGCCGTCGGTCCGCTCGAGGCCTTCTTTCTCATCATCGTGGTGCTCGGCATCGTGGGATGGGCGCGTCCGGCGCGGCTGGTTCGCGGTGTCGTCCTGAGCGCCAAGGAGCGGGATTTTGTCCGCGCGGCGCGCGGATTTGGAGCCGCCGACGGATACCTATTGCGGCGCCACATTCTCCCGGAAACTTCGAGCGTGCTTCTAACGCAGGCGACCATGCTCGTGCCGCAGTTCATTCTTGCCGAGATGACCCTTTCGTTTCTTGGTTTGGGCGTTCCTGAACCTGTCCCCAGCTGGGGCAATCTTCTTTCCAGCTTGCAGCAATACAGTGTCCTGGTTTCTTATTGGTGGATGTATTTGCCTGCGCTCATCATGTTGCCCTTCTTTCTGGGGTACCTGGGGCTGGGGAGCGAGTTGCAGGAGCGCGCCGAGCCGTACAAGATAGGGAGGTAATTTGGGAGCATTAGGTGAGACCTGCCAGAGCTAATTGCTCGTCCAGGCGAATCGTCTGGATTCTGCTTTTCACAGTTGCAGCGTTGGTCGCTCTGCCCATGGCTGCTTCTCCGCCGCGGAAAAGTTCCAAAGAAGAACTGCTGGTACTTCCTGGCGAGATTGGCCGTTCTGGCGGCCGGCTGGTGGTTGCGCTGCGCTCCGAGCCCAAAACACTGAATCCTCTCACCTCGGTGGATATTCCGTCACGCGAAGTGATTGGCACTATGCAAGCGGATCTGGTGCATATCAACCGTGCGACGCAGTTGACGGAACCTGCTTTGGCGAAGTCTTGGAAAATCTCGCCGGACGGATTGCGATACACGTTAGTTTTGAGGCGCGGGCTAAAGTTTTCTGATGGCTACCCGCTCGATGCCGACGACGTGCTATTTACGTTTCGCGTGTATCTCGATGAAAAGGTGCATGCATCGCAGCGCCCCTTCTTGATTATCGATGGCAAGCCAATTTCCTTGCGCAAGGTGGACGCGCAAACGCTTGTTTTTCAGCTCGCGAAACCTTACGCCGTAGAAGAAAGGCTCTTTGATGGTTTGGCGATCTTGCCCAGACATTTGCTTGAAAAGCCTTACGAAGAAGGGAAAATTGCCCAGCTCGGCGCGCTGACGACGCCGCCAAATCAGTGGGCGGGCCTTGGTCCTTTCCGATTGAAGGAATACGTGGCCGGACAACGCCTGGTGTTGGAGCGCAATCCGTTTTACTGGAAAACGGACACAAAAGGGAATCGCCTGCCCTATCTGGACGAATTGGTCTTTCTATTTGTGCCTAATGCGGATGCACAGGTCTTGCGGTTTCAGTCTGGCGAGACGGATGTGATCAGCAGTACGGGTGCGGAGAATTTTTCGGTGTTGTCCAGGGATAAAAAAGACTACACGATGGTGGATGCGGGGCCGGGGCTCGAATACAACTTTCTTTTCTTTAATTTAAATGATCTAGGGGAAAAAACGTCTGCCGACCTGCTTCAGAAACAAAAATGGTTCCGGGAGGTGAAGTTTCGGCAAGCCGTGTCGGTGGCGATCGACCGGGAAGCGATTGTACGGCTGGTGTACCAAGGGCGGGGCGCTCCGCTGTGGGGCTTGGTCACGCCCGGCGATCGCCGTTGGCAGGATGAGAAACTACCGCATCCGCCGCGTTCGCTCGAACGGGCGCGCGCGCTTTTCAAAGAGGCCGGCTTTTCCTGGACCACGGCATCCAACGGCGAATCCACGCTGCTCGACTCCACTGGCAAGCCCGTGGAATTCTCGATCATCACCCAATCGTCGAGTGCCGAACGTTCCAAGATGGCGGCCTTGATGCAAGACGATTTGAAGCAACTTGGAATACGCGTACAACTTGTGCAGCTCGAGTCGCGCTCGCTGGCTGATCGCGTCACCCAAACAAAAGAATATGATGCCTGCGTGCTGGGAGTGTTCAGCTCGGATGCCGATCCGAACGCCGACGTTGACGTTTGGCTATCGAGCGGCAGGCTGCATCTCTGGAATCCGTCGCAAACCCATCCTGCGACTCCCTGGGAAGCGGAGATCGATCGGCTATTCAACGCGCAGATGTACGCCCGCACGTTCGAAGAACGCAAGAAACTTTACGACCGAATGCAGGAAATCCTCTGGGACAATCAGCCCATGATTTTTTTGGCCAGCCCGGATATCCTAACGGGGGCCAGAAAGTCGGTCGGTAACTTTCGCCCAGCGGTGCTGCAACCTTATGTGCTTTGGAACGTGGAGCAGCTGTATCTCGAAAATGACGCGGTGAATGCCAGTCGATGAGCCCGGTAAGCGCAAGAGCTGGAAAAAAAGAACCCGTCGCGTGGAGCGATGCGCTTCTGGTCAAAGAGTGCCTTGCGGGCAACGAAGAAGCTTGGTCGGCGCTCATCGACAAATACAAGGCTTTGATCTACTCGATTCCGGTGAAGTACGGACTCCCGCCGCAAGAAGCCGCAGACGTTTTTCAGGCCACCTGCACGGAGCTTTTGGTGCGCTTGCCGGAGCTGCGTGAGCCGCGCGCGCTCCCAAAATGGCTGATGCAAGTGGCCCACCATGAAAGCTACCGCTGGAAGAGGCTGGGGCAGCGGGTGGTCAGCCGCGATGCGGATCCCGACTTGCCGGAGCCGGAAATTCCGGCTATCGCGGAAGAGTTGGTGCGGCAGACTCAGGAACAGCAAATGTTGCGCGAAGCCATGGCCGCGCTCACCCCGCAATGCCGCCGCTTGGTGGAATTGCTTTTTTATGAGGTGCCGGCGCGGCCGTATACGGAAGTTGCCAAAGAATTGGGATTGGCCGTAGGCTCGATTGGTTTCACGCGTCAGCGGTGCATCGAGCGGCTCCGCCGGCAACTCGAGGAATTGGGTTTTTCTGATGCCCGCAACCCGTAGTAAGGCTTCCAGTCAAAAATGGATTGCTCGGTTGGCGCAAATTTCCACCGAAGCCGATCGTTCTGAGTTTCTGGCTTCGCACCGTGGCGCAATTTGCAAGGAATTTGTCGAGCAGCTTGCTGAATCGGTGGTTGAAAGAGTCCGCGTTAGCACGCAAGAGGCGTTACATCTCGCGGAAGCGGCCATCCTTATCGCCCAGCGCCTGAAACGCCAGGATTCTTTAGCGCTTAGCTTGCGCGCGAAGGCCAATGCGCTTTATTCCTCCGGCGACAACCGTGCGGCGATCGCGCATCACCAGCAAGCCTTCCAGTTGTACGAATCGCTGGGCGACTGGAAGGAAGCTGCGCGCACTCTGAGCACCTCCATTCAACCTCTGATACTGCTCGGGGAATACGACCAGGCATTTCGCGCCGCGGAACACGCCAGAGAAATATTCACTCGCCTGGGCGACCAGCACCGTCTCGCGCGCCTGGAAATCAACGTCGGCAACATCTATCACCGCCAGGACCGCTTTGAAGAATCCATCGCGCACTACGAGCGCGCTTATGAGGGCTTGCTGCCTTACAAGGATGTGGAAGGCATCGCCGTCGTTCTGAGCAATATGGCGGTCTGCCTAATAAGCCTGAACGATTTTCCGCGCGCTCTGGCCACCTACCAGCGAGCCCGCGCATTTTGCGAGCAGCACAACATGCCGCTGCTTGTGGCCCAGGCGGATTACAACATTGCTTACCTGTATTACCTGCGCGGCGAGTACAGTCGCGGGATTGAGGCGCTCTACGCTGCTAGGCGCGCCTGTGAGGTCACCGGCGACGCTTATCACTTTGCGCTTTGCCATTTGGACTTGTCCGACATTTACCTGGAGCTGAACCTCAGCGAAGAAGCCCGCGAAATGGCCCACGAAGGCTTCCTCCGTTTCCAGAAGCTGGGCATGGCATACGAAGCGGCAAAAACTCTGGCCAATGAGGCAACCGCTTACGGTCAGCAAGGCAAAACCGTGCAGGCGCTGGAACGCTTTGCGAGAGCGCGTGAAATCTTCGTGCGCGAGAATAATCTGGTTTGGCCTTGGCTCATTGATTTGTACCAAGGTTTGTTGCTCTTCCAGGAAGGCAGGTATTTCGAGGCCAGGAGGCTGTGTACTTCGGCCGCGGAGTTCTTCGATCTATCGGCGCTTTCGGGAAAAGCCGTGCTGGCCCATCTTCTGCTGGCCCAGATTGCTCTCAAGGTGGATGATCTCGCGACGGCCGACCAGGAGGCGCGCGCGGCCCTTGCCAAGCTCTCTGGGCTTCAAACGCCCGTGCTCGTTTATCACGCGCATTTCCTCGAAGGGGAGATCGCTCGCGCGCGGGGCGACCGGCAAGCGGCGCGCCGCGCCTATCTGGAGGCCCGCAAGGCGCTTGAGACGCTGCGCAGCCGCCTGCAGGGCGAAGAGCTCAAGATTTCCTTCGTGAAGAACCGGATGCAAGTTTACGAGGCGCTGGTCTCTCTTTATCTCAGCGATGGCGAGGCTGGGGCTTCCGGCGAAGAAGCATTTGCCTGCATCGAAGCCGCGAAATCGCGCAACATGATCGAAATGATCTTTCAAAGCGGCCAGAGCCTCCCGCTTGGCAGCGAGACCGGGCAAAGCGATTTGGTTCGGCGGATCCGGGATTTGCGGGAAGAACTCAACTGGTACTATCACCGCATTGAACTCGAACAATTGCGGCCGGAAACGCAGTCGCGCCAGAAACTAGAAAACCTTCAGGAAATCGCGCAGTCCCGCGAAAAAGAGCTGCTGCGCACATTGCGGGAGCTGCCTGCTCACGAACGGGAAAACGCCACCTTGGAAGCTCCCGCCGACTTCTCCCTGAAGAAACTGCAGGCGGCCCTGCCGCAGAACAGCACGATGATCGAATATTTCATTGCTGGTGAGCAGTTGGTTGCCGCCGTCGTGTCGCGCGACTCGGAGCGGATTCTACCGTTGACCATGCTTTCCCGCGTTACTCATCTCTTACAGTTGCTGCGCTTCCAAGTCTCCAAGTTTCGCATGGGCAATAGCTATGTGCGGCGATTTGAAGAACCGCTGTTGCGGGCTACGCAGAGCCATTTGGAATCGCTCTACGGCGAGCTGATTGCGCCTCTTCGCATGTTCTTCCAGGGAAACCATCTCATTTTCGTGCCTCACGGCCCTCTTCATTTCTTGCCCTTCCACGCTTTGAAAAACGGCGACGCTTACCTTTGCGATGAGTTCACGATCTCTTATGCGCCGAGCGCGACAGTTTTTTCCCTATGTCAGCAGAAGCCGGCTAGCGATGGGCCTGCTTCTCTTGTATTTGGGATCGCCGATGAGCGGGCGCCGTTAATCCTGGACGAGGTTCGTTGTGTGAGTTCTCTGTTGCCGGGATCTTCCCTCCACCTAGGGGACGAAGCCACGTCTTCCTTGCTTCGCGAGAAAGGCCGCGAGAGCGGAATCCTGCATATCGCTACGCACGGGGTATATCGCCAGGACAACCCCATGTTTTCAGGGATCCGTTTGGGTGATGGATACCTGAACCTGTATGACCTCTACCAGATGAAATTGAATGCCCGGCTGGTCACCTTGAGCGGTTGTGCCACGGGCATGAACTTCGTGGCCGCCGGCGACGAACTACTGGGCCTGCAGCGCGGTCTGTTCTGTGCCGGGGCGACCACGTTGCTGCTTTCTCTTTGGGACGTTCACGACGAAAGCACGGCCCAGTTAATGGCCTATTTTTATGAGCGTTACATAGACAGCGCCGACATGGCCGCCTCCTTGCAGCACGCGATGCGGGAGCTCCGCCAAAACAAGCCCCACCCCTTTTTCTGGGCGCCGTTCGTTCTTGTTGGCAAACTAACTGATTCCAAGGAATTTAACTAAAAGCTGGTCCCACGCATTTTTACGTATTTTTTGAGCATTTTTGTGCCCTTATACAACGAGTGTTGGCAAGCGACCCCCAGCTACTGGGGAGTGGCCGGGGCACGGAAAGGACATGGGGGGAACCATGAAGCACTTTACAACGGAGGAGTGGATCGATTTTGTAAATCAGGCGGTTTCTCCCCGGGGTAGGGAGGAAATGGGAAACCACCTGAAACAAGGGTGCAAACGCTGCCGGGAAACGGTTTCGCTGTGGCAACGCGTACAGAAGTTCGCGGCGGCGGAAACGAGTTATCAACCGCCTGCCGCGACCCTGCGGATCGCTAAGGCAGCTTTTGCGGCCTCTAGGCTGGGTAGCCAAAGAAAGAAATCCCGGAGCCGCATCTCGGTCCTCTTCGACAGCTTTTTGCAGCCCGCTGCCGCAGGGGCCCGGTCGGCGGCTATCGATTCCCGGCAGATGCTCTATCGCGCGGACCCATTTCAAATTGACTTGCAGATTGAAGCGAAGCCCGGGAGCAGCGATCTGCTGGTTACCGGCCAGCTCCTGGACCTGAGCAATCCGGGAATTGCCGGGAAGGACGTGAACATCACGCTTTCTGATCTGCGGGGTCATGTGGCGCATGCGGTGAGCAATCAACACGGCGAATTTACGTGCGAGATTAAGAACAGCGGAGACCTGCAAATGACGTTTGCAAGTTCGCGTGGCGAGCCCATTGTGATTTCGCTGCGCGATGCGCTCGGCCGTCTTTCGCAGGATGACAAATGATGATCGCCACGCCGCCCGAATTTGCATCGCAGCGCGGCTTTGGTACGAAAGTACCGGAGACGATGGCAAATCCGGGTGGACATGAAGGCCTGGTCGTACTATTGGATCGGAAGGACACTCCCGCAAAACTGGTGCGGCCATCCTCCAACCGATAGCTGAGGAATTCAACAACGGAGGCCCTTTCCAGGGTCACAACCTAATGAAACGCAGGACCACCATTCTTTTCGCAATGATCGTCCTGATGTTGGCTTGGTCCCGGCCGGCGGCTGCCGAGCAGCGCTATATCGTTGTTTCCACGGGCGGTCTTTCTTCGGTTTTGAATTTGTGCTCTTTGCTTGGGTGCCAGGTTCAAGGGAATCTGGACGGTAACGGTGGCCAGACCTTTCTGGTAACCTCCACAAACCTTTTGAACACGACGTTGACTTTGGTCGAGTCGTTGTTGGGGATTGTGAGCATCGAGTTGGATCATCTCCTGCTTCTACAACAGCCCGCTCTCCCGAGCATTCCATACGGTCTCTACGACAGGTCACCGGTGCCCTATTACGGCACTGTCGTGTGGCATGGCTATGCGGCACAGTCTGCCGCTCAGATTATTCGGCTTGAGGATGCGCAGAATGGGTTTGGGATTTCGGGCACCGGTATCGTAGCAGTCATCGATACCGGCGTCGATCCCTATCACCCTGTTTTGTATCCGGTCCTTCTGCAAGGCTACGATTTCACGCGAAACCAGCCCGGTGCTTCCGAATGGCTCGATGTGACCGGGATGCAGAGCGGTTATACGGACACAAACGCATCGAATCAACAACCCGTCTACGTCCAGCAATCAACTGCCGCCGTCCTGGATCAGTCCACCGCAGCGGTCTTGGATGGCACGCCCTACGCGGCCTTTGGGCACGGCACAATGACTTCGGGTTTGCTTCACCTTGTCGCTCCCAAGGCCAAAATCCTGCCGCTCAAGGCCTTTTCAGCAAATGGCACCGGCTACCTTTCAAACATTATTGCCGCTCTTTACTATGCGGGCGCAAATCACGCCAACGTTGTGAACATGAGCTTCGACCTGCGTTCATCGTCGTCTGCCTTGACTCGGGCTGTTTCTTATGCCAGTAAGGCTGGCGCAGTCCTGGTAGCCGCCGCCGGGAACGAGACCACCAGCGCTCCGGTCTACCCTGCGGCCATGAGCGGCAACGTTGTCGGGATTGCTTCGACCACCGATTGGGACACCCGCTCCTCTTTCTCGAATTATGGCCCTGCGGACGTCTGGATCGCCGCTCCGGGCGAATACGTCATCAGTACCTATCCCGGCGGGACGTATGCCAGCGAATCGGGCACCTCTTTCAGTTCGCCGTTGGCTGCCGGCACTGTTGCGCTGTTGCTCAGTGCCAAGCCGTCGGGCCTCAATCAATCGCAGGCCGCCAACGCCTTGGCGAACGCACAAGTTCTCACGCCGGACCTGAATCACGGCCGACTCAACGTCTATCAAGCCGTTTCAGCGTGGGTGAACGGCTCCAGTTCGACTTCTACTTCAAGCTCATGTTCGTTGCTCTGCTTGTAACTGCTGATGTTCAAGGGTCAAATTCCGGCGCCGATAGGAAGCTCTCCGCTTCTTTCGGCGCCGGAGTCCCTCCGGATCAAGCAGCTTGAAGAGCAAGCTTCCGCACTTCGCAGTTCCGTCATCTGCGCGTTCAACCAGTTACTCGATCTGAAAGATCTTAATACCGGGGTCCACAGCACACGCCTCGCCGAGTGGGGCATGCGTGTCGGGCAGGAGCTCGGCCTGGGAGAAGCAGCACTTCAGAATCTTGAAGTCGCGGCGCTGCTTCACGATATTGGCAAGGTCGGCATACCGGATTCCATTCTTCGCAAGCCCGGGCGCCTCGACGATGAAGAATACGCATTGATGAAAAAACACCCCGAATACGGCTGGGCGGTGCTCCGCATGCTTCCCGGGTTTGAGCGTGCCGCGCTTGATATCCTCCACCACCATGAATTTTTCGACGGCAAAGGATACCCGGCAGGCCTCAAAGCGACAGAAATTCCCATTGTCTCGCGCATCGTATCAGTGACGGACGCTTTTGACGCCATGGTTTCATCGCGGCCCTACCGCAAAGGGTTGCCCTTCGAAGAAGCCATGCGCCGACTTTCGGAATCGAGCGGCACGCAGTTCGATCCCACGGTCGTGAAGTGCTTTCTCTCCTTTGCCGCGAAGGAGATGCCCACGGTGTTCGCCGCGGCAGGCACAACGGTCTCCACAGTGCTCTGACCGTGCAAGCTGACGCTTCAGGTTGACCACATTGCTTGGCGTTGTTCCACACCGGAAATTAGCTAATGTCGCGGCGGCTGCCGGAGAAGACACCAGCCGGATGATACGCCCGCGATGGCTCCCGAACTTTTGACCGGTGCGAAGTGAACTCGCGTTTGAAAGGGAACTAAGCGATTCTAGCTGGCTTTGGACTTCGATTTTGACTGGCTCAACATCTGACGCATGGCCACGGTAGAGCCCGGCGCGCGCTTCTCCCTCCAGGCTTCCAGCCGCTTGCAGGTCACCTCGATGTTTTGGAACAGGTGAGGGTTCTTGAAAGCCGCGCGCCAGGTAGGAACGATCGTGCGCATGCGGTCCCACACGACCCAGATCTCTCCGTTACTCTCAAAGAACAGTTCGTCGTTGATGAGCCCGCGATTCACGATGCTCGCCACCATTTCCCAGTAACTAATCACCATGCGGATATAGGTGTTTTCTTCGCTGCCTTGAGGGTACTTTTCCATCATCTCTTCGGGAGAGGTGGGATGAAAGTTGTCGGTAAACCATGCCCGCGCTTGCCGCAAGCGCGGTTCGCGGCGCAAATCGTATAGCCGCAGCATCAGGTTGACTTCGTCGTAGGTAATCTGGGCCATGGCGAGTCCTCCTGGGCTAATCCGCAGTGTCCGGTTGTGCGGCTTCCTGCAAGGAATGAGAAACGCCAGTAAGTTCGATGCGCTGCACGCTCGAAACGGGTATCCCCTGCTTAAGAAGCTCTGCTTGAATGCGACGCCGCAGCTCCCGTGCCACTTCATCCTGGCGCGTCGGCGCCGTTCGCACTTGCAGCCGAATCGTGGAAGCGGTTCGGTCAAAGTCATGAACACCCAGGACCCGCGGCCCATCCACCAGCGCCTGCGACCATGCGGGATCTCCTCGCAACGCGGCGGCTGCCGCCTCCAGGGCTTTCAGGGGCTTTTCGACCGGTGTTTCCGGAGCAAGCGAAACATCCACGAACGCCTGCGACCAATCGCGGCTAAGATTGCTCACGGTACGGATCTCGCCGTTGGCAACGGTCACCAGCGCTCCGCGAGCGTCGCGCAGAACCGTCCGCCGTAGCGTGAGATGTTCCACCCGGCCGGTGTACTCCGCGATCTGCACCGTGTCGCCCACGACGTATTGGTCTTCGAGCACGATGTAAAAGCCGGCGATTACATCGCGAACCAGGGTTTGTGCACCGAAACCCAAAGCTAAGCTGGCGAGGCCCGCAAATGTTACTGCCGGCAGGATATTTATCTTGAGTTGGTCGAGCGCCGTGAGAATCGCAATAGCCCAGACCACTTTACTTCCCCCGCTGTAAGCGATTCCTGCCAGCGTGCGTGTCTGCTGCTCGCGAAGTTGTGAATGGCGTGTCTGCGCAGGGGCCGGCTTGACGATTAGTTTTGCTACTGCGCGGAGGAGCCGGTTGACCACCAACGCGATGACGAAGATGCCCAACAAGCGAAGGGCAGCGGGTATGGTCAAGTCCACCCAATGGCTTAAAGAACTTGGCATGATTTCTAGGCGAGGGGGAGTATAACATTGGAAGAGGTCCGTGGAAGTGCAGTCGCGTGTTGGTTCGAGGTGAAGGAACATGCGTAAGGGAGCTTTGAATGATGGAATCCAGACGAGAATTTCTTACCTTGCTTCTGGCTTCGGGCGTGCCCATCGGATTCACGAATTCTTTTATGCAAGCGCAAGGTGGAGGCGGAGCTCAGCCCGCTCCAAAGCCGCTGCAGAAGGATGATGACACCGATGAACCCAAGATCGACGCCAAAATGGTCCTGGAGGCCAACCAGAAAGACATCAAGAAGAGTGTCGAGAAACTCTTTCAATTGGCCAGTGAATTGAAGGCCGAAGTGGAAAAAACGGATTCCGTGCAGGTGCTTTCCGTGATTCTGCTCAAAAAGGTCGAGGAAATTGAGAAGCTTGCGAAGAGTATACGTTCCCACGCGATCGGGTAATGCGGCGCTGCCATTTTAGGGAAGCCAAAAGCGGAAAAGGAATGTATGCTGGCGCGAGCGAATTAGAGGAATAGAACAATTAAGTCGAATTGCTTTCTTGCACGTTGCGCGTTCCGCGAAAAAAGTGGAATGCTCACCGCGCGCCCGTAGCTCAGCTGGGTGGAGCGCTGGTCTCCGGAATCAACCCTTCTCAATGGAATCAACAGGTTACGAGTGGCATCAAGTGGCGTCCAGCGACGTAAACAAACGACTTGTGGACACAGGTGGGCACAAAATGGGCACAGGTTGGCGCAGAAAGATTGCCGGCGACTCGGGCAGGCCGCCGTGGGAAGTTTTGGATTGCTAGGACCGCAATAGAGAAATTCGTAGAACGAATTCGATGATGCTCCGCGTCAAACTCAACGGGAAGCTGCCAGGATTTTATATTCCTCAGCCGCGTCCGCCCATTCTTGGATCTCAGCCGGCGTCAAAAACTGCATATTGTCCTTGGTCAACATCCTGCCAGTCTTGATGGTGGCATAGATCTTCTCTGGGGCCGCGCCGGTCTTGAGGCTGGCGATAATGATCTCTCGCATCACGTCGGCCGTTCGGGTATCGTTTTCAGATTCGAACTGAGTGAAAGCCTTGGCAATCAGCGGATTGAAACGTAAGAGTTCGTCCTCGGTCATGCGGCTACTCCGATTTCAGACATTTTGCCACAAAGCTCGCCCCGTATCGCGCTTTGGCGGTTCAAGTCCGCCCGGTCCCGCCGTTTCAAGCAAGGCACACCAATCTCACATTTTCTGAACGATTTCAGGTAAGGTGCCGGCCCCAGCCACAAACTTCCTACAACTGTGGAACAATCCTGGCACTGCGGACCGCGAACGCAAGCGGATGGTTCGTCTTCTCATCGAAGACGTTACTGTACGAAAAGGCGAGCAGGTACAGCTTGACGTTCGCTTCCGCGGTGGCAAGTCGAAAACGTTGATGTTGCCTCGGCCGTTGAGTTATTGCGAAAGCCACAAGCAAAATCTGGCTATGGTTGCCGAACTGGACCACCTCTTGGATGATTACAAATACGCAGACGTGGCGCGAATTCTCAACGAGAAGGGGTTTAAGACAGGCGACGATTTGCCGTTGACATCACCAGCGTCGGCTACATTCGAACAGCCACGGACTCAAGAGTCGCGTTGATCGGCTCCGTGAACGAGGGATGCTTACGAAGCTTGAGATTGCAAAGGCGTGCGGGGTTTCAATAAACACAATTTCCGATTGGCGACGAAAGGGCCGAATCCGTGCGCTTGCCATTAACGATCGAAACCAATTTCTCTTTGAAAATCCCGTGCCGAATCCACCCAGGAAGCACGCCCGAGGAGTTTCGGGTACTCGCTGTTCGCCCAATCGAGAGCATTTGTAGTTCAATGTCCTCAGGCAAACTCAAATGTTAACCGACGAACATTTGACCATCTGGGGTGATCAGAAGCGATATGTCGTTGGAGGCTGGCGCGTTCAGAGATCCGGAACCCTCTCGGAACCCCCGTTTTCCATTGACGTGAGTGGCTATAATCTGAGTCGACGCGCGCACCAGAAGGGCCGTATCACGACTTGAAGGAGAAGACGAATGTCCGCTGGGATGAAGTCGGCACTGATGATTTTCTTCTTGAGCATGGCTCATACTGCACACGCCCAAGCATTCCCCTATGAGGCGCAATTTCGGCGGCTTATGGGTGAGCCGAATGAAACGGTTTCTGCGCTCGTCATGTATCCGTGGCAAGATAATCTGCAGGTCTCCCTCACAGAGCTAAGCAACGTTCCGCATGGCAACGCGATTCGGATTGCAGCCGTTGAGCGACCAGTCTCAGGCTACAACCGCTGGTCTCACTGGGAGAGCGCAGATCGCACCGTTTGGGTAGATCTGTTGGATTTCCCGTTGCGTGATGCCGCGACCGCGTTGCTTGGCTCTGCTGGTCAAACTCATTCAGGCTATCATTGGGAAAATCAGCTACTGTTATTCACAAATCTTTGCGACGCCGACAAAGACGCTCTAGGCGCTGCCCTGCTCGGTCGCTCCGGACAACTGCTAAATGTGGGCATCAAGTTGAAGATGGCGGTCTGTGCGACTGGAACCGTTACACAGGCTGATTTACAAAATCTGGACAGTGCCATCTCACGCCTTTCTCGTTTGCTGTTGGCGATTGCTCCGCAGGTCCTCGACCCGGCATTCGTCACCTTTGAGCCAAAGATTTCGGTGAAACCTGAGGCAGCACGTTTGCTGAGGATGGAGGGGTTTTCGCGACTTTGGGCCGAAGTGAAATATAGCTTTGTATATCTGGAGAAACGGCAGAAATTGAACTGGGATGACGTGCTTGAACGTTTTATGCCCCGAATTGCTGCGGCCAAGGACGACGTCGAATATGGCCGTATCCTCGAAGAAGTCATCGCGCTGTTAAGAGATGGTCACACCAACGTTTATCCCACAGCGGTTGATCCTGAGGATGAGCCGCTCATCAGACTGGAGCCCATTCAAGGCAAGCCCGTCGCAGTGGCAGTAGGCAATCTCCCTGCACTGAGCCCCGTGAAGCCAGGCATGGAGTTGCTTGAAATCGATCACACACCTGTACAGACCGTCATTACACGTGACCTCGACCCTTACATTGCATCGAGCACTGCGCAAGATCGGGCACTTCGCGAAATGCGCATGCTTCTGAAAGGTCAACCTGGCAGCTCATTGCACACTAAGTGGTTGGACCTCCACGGCAAGATCACGGAACTCGCCCTGATTCGCGATGCTTCGAAGAATCGCGCAGCGCTGCCCACCGAGAGGCGGCCACAATTCGAATATAAGGAGTTGCCCGGTCACATCAGCTATATGGCATTGAACGATTTCGCCGACGAGACAATCGCCGACGATTTTGAATCACAGCTGGAAAACGCACTGCAATCTCGAGCCTGGATTCTGGACCTCCGCGAGAATGGCGGCGGTACCAGCTCCATCGGATATCGCATCTTGGGTCATTTTCTGAAAGAACCAGGGCAGGGAGAAGCCTGGCGGACTCGTCTGTATAACCCGATGTTTCGGGCATGGAAACAGCCGCAGCCGTGGTATGAAGGCACCCCGGACGTGATCAAGTTGGCTGACGGCTCGCGTTACGCCAGGCCGGTGTACGTGCTTATTAGCGCGAGGACTTGCAGTGCCGCCGAGGACTTTCTGATTCCGCTCAAGGTTCAGAAGCGCGCTACCCTCGTAGGTGAAGCCACCTGCGGATCTTCAGGCCAGCCACTATTTCTTTCGATTTACGGAGCTGATGTCCGCATCTGTACTAAGTGGGACCGCTTTCCCGACGGCACGGAATTCGTTGGAGTTGGCATTTTGCCGGATGTTGAAGTGTCCCGAACGAAGGAAGACGTCGCGAGCGGACGGGACGCGGTGTTAAACGCAGCGATCCAACTCGCGTCTCGCTGACCGGTTCGTCGAAGTCGCGATGTGTCGAGTCTACTTGTTGTGGTCTCCGGTTTGGCTGCCTATGCCATGAAGAGGTGCAGTATGAAGCGTAAAACCATGAACGGACGCATACTCGCAGGTCTCTGTCTTTTTTCCCTTTTCATCGTTGTTGGAGGAGACGCCCAAAGCCCGAACATTCCTGAAAAACCGGTTTGAGCGTTGGAGTTCATTAAAGTAACGCCTGAAAATTTCGCGCTCACAATGCAATACTTGGACGACCACTGGATGCACGTCCGAGCGGAAGCTAAACGCCAAGGTGCACTTCTCGACTATTACCTCATCTCAAATGCGGGAATCGTAACTCCAGGCCACAAGGTTTGGGACCAAGACTCAATTGTATTGCTGACGAAATACAAGAATATGGATGCCTTTATGGAAAGCCAACACGCCTCCCGTCCGTCAACCAATGGGTATCGAGGTTTCTCCTTGTCGCTCGAGCCGTTGTCGCGAGAAGACCTTTTCGAAACGCTGAATACCCAAGCATTCGTGGAAGAGCCGGAGACAGGCGCGGGGTTCAAGCTTTTCACCAAGCAGTAGAGCTCCGGTCCTCGCGCAGGTTGCTCGCCGAAATGTCAATTCGACTCCGCAGGTCAGCAATTCCCTGGAGGTTGAGCCGGAGCGGCCGGTTTAGGCGCACGAGGATGTTCGCCAGTTTCTAAAACTGGATTCCGTAGAGCAGATCAAGGAATTAACCCGCAAACGAACAAAGCGCCCGTTGCCCTGTCATCGCGTTGGGAAATACGTTCGCTTCAAGAAGTCTGAGGTCGTGTGTTCGTTCGATGAAGGTCTTAAAACGTGATGGCGCGCCCGGTGAGATTCGAACTCACGACCCCATGCTCCGGAGGCATGTACTCTATCCATCTGAGCTACGGGCGCGCTATTCTTCAGTTTACACCGCCTTCAGTTTCTGCTCAAACGCTTCTCGCCCCTTTTTGAAGGCCGCCTCGAGTTGACTCATCGCGGCGGCGGTCTTCTCTGGCCGAGCCTTGATGTAAAAGTCCGTCGTCGTGCGAACATTGGCGTGGCGGAGGATTGCCTGTGCAATCTTCGGATCCACGCGCAACTCTACGAGGTTCGAGGCCAACCCACGCCGCAGCGCATGCCATCCGTACCACGCCACCCCTGCAGCGCTTAAAGCTGGGCGGATTACCCGAGCATTGAAATTATCCATCGTAGCGGTTGCCTGTCTCGCCGTGGAAGACCCACTCGTTGTATCCGTTTCGCGCCTTGTGGGTTTCCAAAGCCTCTCGAACAATCGGCAGCAATGGCAGACTATTTTCTCGAGATTCTGTTTTGGTCTTGCTGACCCGACCATGCCCACACACTCCGCTTCACGTTTATCGAGGAGATAGCACGTGAGGCACTCGCGGATGAATTGATAAATATTTTGCGTCTAAGGCTAAGTTCTGAAATGGTCTCTTAGGCCGCCCGTCTTTCTAATTCAACTCCTGCACCTTCCCTCCTGCTGACCTGAGGTCTGTCTGTGAGATCACCTCAAGGTATGAGAGTCATGGCAAGCACCACGACATTGCGGTTGTTCGGCAAGCTGATGTTTCGCACTGTCTTTCCATTGTCTAGATCGAACGAATAGCCAAAGATATGAAACGTCCCGTCGTCAGTTTCTCCGTCGGCGCTCAGGCGATAAGGAACAGTCACGGCCGTAGATTCTCCGCTAAAGTTTCCCGCTGAGTACCAATCGCTCAAGCTCTGCGTGAAAGTAGAAGAAGTTCCATCCGCATACGCGACGGTGAACGCTTGCGACTTCTGGCTGCCTTCCACGCCGGTCGCTAGAACCTTCAGAGTGCCAAACTTGCCAGACGGCAGGTCAACCGTCTTTCCGCTGACTGCGTCCGGCGCATTGGCCGGCCCAAGCCGAAATAAAACGCCGTCCCATTCTTGCGTAGCGCCGACGGACTGTTCGGGAAACGCGAATCCGCCGCCATCAAGGCTGGACATCTCGTCGAATGTGGAGCCATCGGTGTAGATGCCTGTTACGTTGTAGGCCGACGCGAGATCGACCGCCACAGTTGCCGTTTTCACCGCAACCACTTTCAAAAGCAGGGGGAGGTTGTGCGACAAGCCGCCAGACGTTGCCGTGATAGTGACTGGAGCATTCCCCGCGCGTGCCGAACTGTCTGCCTTCAGCGTGAGCGTGCTCGCTCCAAAGCCGTTGGGTGGAGCAAAACTTGCCGTTACTCCGGCAGGTAGTCCTGTCGCCGCCAGGCTTACGCTGCTGTCGAACGCATTCCGAGGAGTCACACCCACCCCTAGCGTTGCGCTTCGCCCCTGGGTGATGGAGAGGCTTGTGGTCGAGCTAGAAAGCAGAAAATCTTTGTCGCCCGCCGCCGCTGGAGGAAGAACGTCGTACAGAGGCTGCACTGGCTTGACGCTTGGATTTTCCTCCGCTAGGGACATTGCCAGAATGCGGATCTTGGGGTCGTTCGGCAGCTTGATGGTTTTTGTCCCGGGTTCTAAATCGATGGAATAGCCGAACAAGTACGAATAAGAATAGGCCACGTTTTCGCCCGTCGCGTTGTGATGATGCGAGCAGTACCATGCCAAATCCGCGCGCTTGATGTATCCCGGCTTGATGCCCGTCATCTCCGCATAATCATCGCGCTGCGTTCGGGCTGGCCGGTTTCCGCTCGCGGGAATGGTTACTTCTTTTGCGGTCCACTGCCGGTCGTCCCACTGGCCGATGAATCCGCCCCAGTCTTGAATGTTCAGCTCGACGCGCTTGCGGCCTGCTTCAAATGTGGCTTTCTGGTCGCCATCAATGGAAGCGGCGAGCAGGTAAAGCCGGTTATACGGGCCAGAAGGAAGCTCAATCGTCTGGCCCTTTGCTACAAGCGCGCTGGGGACGCTCGTCTTTGCCGGAGCGAGTTCGAATTCCACACCATCGAATTGAATTTGCGAAGGCAGCATCTCTGCCGGCAGCGTATTGCCTTTGCCGTCAAATCCCTGCGTCGATTTCGTCCCATCGTTGCTAGCCGCTGCGAGGTCGTAGCGGAGCTTTACCGGGGTAGAACGTACGCTGTTGACCTTTGTGGGTGCCGCGGCGAGCTTAATGGCGAAGGTTCGCGGCTGATACGCGGAGAACGAAGTTACCAGTACGCCATCAGTTACAGTTGCTGGCCCCGCTGGCTGCTCTTGGCCGTTCACCTCGCGCGCAGTTGTGACCGGGGCGACAAACGACACCCGGAGGTTCTCCTGCGGCTTGCCGTCCAACTCCACCATTCGAACAATGATCTCGTCGCTTTGCTCCGCTTTCTTAAGCGCCAAAACCCGAATGCGTGGATTGCTCACTTTCAGTAAAGAAAATTCCTGGCCCAGCGCGCCCGAGTGCTTCGAAGTTTCGAACGCAATCAGCGGATCGTTTAGCCGCTGTCCCTGCCAGTCGGTTTGCCCGTCGCGCCAACTCTGGGCATGTCCGGTGATGCCAAAAACGAATTCATGGTGGCCGAGGTCCTGGGTGCCCTGATCGTGGTATCCGCCGGCTGTGCCTGGTGTACGGATCAGCGTGAGCCGGATGGTGTGATCGTTCGGTTTGTCGGACCCGTTCTTGCAATCCGTGAGGATGGTGGCGCCAAATTCGCCGCTCATGTCGGTCAGATCGATCCACTGGTGCGACGGCACTTCGAACTTTTTTGGCTCAGCCGTGGGCCTCCGGATGGTGCCGATGTCCCAGTTATAGGTCGCCATGCGATTTGATGCCGTCAACGGAAATGTCGCTTTCAGATTGGACTCTTTCGTATTCCAGTCGATCACGTTGCCGAACTCCACGCGCTTGCCGGCGTCCCCTGCGGATAGCCGGATCGTCTCGACAAACGCCGAGCTAGCAGTCTCGCGTGCGACTTCCAACGCCACACGCACGGGCCCATTCTCCACAACGCGAACTTTTGCCGGCCCGCTCACATATTCTTTGGGCACTGCTTGCTCCTGATCCCAGTCCATGTTCCACGCCGGCCACTGCCCGGGATTGTCGTAGGAAATCGCCAGCCGCACCGGCCCGGCGAGCAGTTCTTTGCCGAGCGATTTGTCGAAGATGCTTGCGACGTCTCCGTCTGCATTCAGTGTTACGCGGTAATACTGGTTTTCGAGGGAGTCGTTGGAGACTTTCAGCGTTGCGGTATCGCCGGCTGCCTCGCCCGGCTGTACGTCGTAGACCGAGTAGCCTGTCGGCGGGACATCCGCAAGAAAGAGAACCTTTCCACGTGAAATCTGTGCTGGAGCTTCCTTGCCGCCGGGACCGGTTATGTGAGCCGCTTTCGGCATTCCGCCGGGGAATTCCACGCTGGCTTCCACTACATATTCTCGCGCAATGTTGAGAGGATTGAAGACCACCACCGGAACGCCTTTGACTTCCGTATTCAGAGCCGCAGCAACGCCTTCCGTGGCGTTGGTCAGCACCCCAGCAAACTGATTCATCGCGATGACGTCATCATTCCACGCGAACTCATAGCTTTTCGGCGTAGCGGTTCCAGCGGCGATGTCGTGAAAATGCCCACCCATCACCAGCGTCCACGCGTTGTTCAATCGCTCCTGCGGATACGCCCGTGCCCCCAGCCATTCCGCCACGACCGAAGCTTTCTCCGCGGCGTCGGCGAGCAATTCTTCTTTACGCAACCAGCGCTTTTGGTACGCCTGCGACGTGAGCGAGCCCGCTGAATGGTTGGTCAATTCCATCTCGCCCGTGTACCGCGGCAACCCTCTGGCTTCCGCAGGAGTGATGTCCAAAAACATCTGGTCGGCTTCGGACGAGATCACGTGTACCGGTCCGTCGCCCACTTTCACCTCCGGCCACTCGGGATGGGACTGCCCGCGGAAAAAGGAGGCCTCCTCCTCGGGCGGGAAGCTGGCTGTGCCTTTGGTAACGATGGCCTCCAGCCGCTTCACGGAATCCTCATCTGGCGATCCACCCACATCCCCCGTCCCATAATAGTGGTAATCCGTATATACCCCGCTCACTTTGCCGTTGTGCTCCACTCGCGCCGCCCAGTCGTTCTGATATCGCTCTTGTTCCTGGTCTTGTTCTACTTTGGAGAGCCCCTCTCGTTCGTCCCGCAGATTTATGAATTCGTCGACGTCCTTTTGGTTGGGTGGGAGGCCCCTCAGGCAGAGGCTTGCTGAGATCCGTGTAGATTCCCCCGCTGTAACTCCCCGGATTGAGTCCCGCCAACACGCTCTCTCCATCTGGCCCCACCCAGACGCCCACGTCGAATGGTGTTCCTTCCGGCGTTTTCTCAATTGATTCTGGCCCTCCTGCATCGGCCGAAGAGCCCCACGTGAGTTTCTGCGTTGAGAAGCCCTTTACTCCTGAATGCGCCAGGATCGTCGGGAGGGAAGCGGGAAATCCGAAACAGTCGGGCAGCATATATTCCGCGCTGGCTTTGCCGAACTCTTTGCGAAACCATTCATTCCCATAGAGAATCTGCCGGATAATCGCCTCGGCGTTTGGCGCATTTACGTCTCCTTCTTCCATCGACGAGCCCGCCGGAAACCATCGGCCAGCATGAACGTATTCGGTCAGCTTGGCAAATTCGGCTGGGTAATACTCCTTCATCAAGCGGTAGCGGTTGGCCCCGCTGAAATTAAAAACATAGTGCGGGTACTTCTCGAACAAGGCAAAGTTCTGGTCCATGGTCTTGCGCAGGTATTCGTTGATGACCTGCGGATATTCCCAGCGCCATTCCGTGTCCAGGTGCGCGTAACCGACGACGTAAAGCGTTGGTTCCTTGCTCAAATCAGGCTTGTCCTGGGCCTGCTTATTTGGATCGGGCTTATCTGTCGTCTGCCCGGAAGTCCCAATACCGAAAATGGAGCAAGCCAATAAAGCCGCAATTAGAATCCTACGCGCTGGTCCCATCGTTCCCTCCAAACGTGCCCCGACGTATGCCAGTTAAAGTTGCTGGAATTTCGCGGCTGGTGTGGTCTTCCATCAGGGCACACCAACTCGTCTGCGTCACACGGAGCACTCTTCTCGAGACTCTTTCCCGCTGTCAATCCACCTCGGTGTCATTTGAACCTTCCCACCGAAGTTGTTCTATCTCCAAAAGATAGCTGCCGTCATTCCCTTTCCAGAACCACTTTCAACCGGCCCTTGACGCAGCCCGTCCGACTGTCATGCTGTAATATCAATCAAATATGCGTGCTCTCTTGGGCCTTTCCTTGGTTGTGGTTTTTATCGGAGTTTCCGTTGCCCGCCAGACCGGGCCCGTCGCGGGTTCAGAAAAGCCATTGCCAGGCAAATTCACTGACGTTACATCCTCCCTCGCCGTCCACTTCGATTACCTCTCTTCGCATACGCCCAGGCACTACTTGCTCGAAACCATGGGTGGCGGCGTCGCGCTTTTCGACTACGACAACGACGGCCGCCTCGACATTTTCTTGGTGAATGGCGCGCCCCTCCAGGACCCTACTCCCAAGGGCACTATCCCGCAGAAGACCGGCCCTAGTTACTGGAATCGCCTTTACCACCAAAAAGCCGATGGCACTTTCGAAGACGTGACCGAAAAAGCCGGCCTGCAAGGTGTTGGTTACGGCATGGGCGTCGCGGTCGGCGATTACGATAATGACGGCTTCGAAGATCTTTACGTCACCGCGTACGGCGGCAACAAGCTCTAC
Organism: Acidobacteriota bacterium; assembly: GCA_003223245.1. Lineage (GTDB taxonomy): Bacteria > Acidobacteriota > Terriglobia > Acidiferrales > UBA7541 > Acidiferrum. The sequence goes on along the minus strand of QHYI01000117.1, from coordinate 59,965 downwards.
CACAACAATGGCGACGGCACCTTCACTGACGTGGCCGAAAAAGCCGGCGTTGCCGGCTCCGGTTGGTCGACCAGCGCCGCTTGGGTTGACTTAGACAACGACGGCCTGCTCGACCTCGTTGTCCTCCGCTACCTTCAGTGGGATTTCGACGACATTTGGTGCGGCGAGCACAAGGAAGGCTACCGCGCCTACTGTCATCCGGATGTTTTTCAGCCCATTTCTCCTCTCGTCTATCACAACGATGGCAAGGGGCACTTCACCGAAGTTTCGCAAAAAATCGGCCTCTCAAAACCGGGCAAAGGCCTGGGCATCGCTCTCGCTGATTACGACCGCGACGGCCACATCGATCTCTTCGTCGCCAACGACTCTATGGTTGAATTCCTGGATCACAACAAGGGTGATGGCACCTTCGAAGAAACGGGGCTCGTCTCCGAAGTCGCGGTGGACGGCGACGGCCGCACCTACGCTGGCATGGGCGTCGATTTCGCCGACTACAACAACGACGGCTGGCCCGACTTGGTCATCACCGATCTCGCCAATCAGCGTTACGCACTCTATCTAAACAATCGCGATTCCACTTTCACTTATTCCAGTTTCACGTCAGGTGTCGCTCGCCTCACCATGGCTCACTCTGGGTGGGGCGTTCGCTTCCTCGACTACGACAACGACGGCTGGAAGGATCTTCTCATCGCTCAGGGCCACGACCTCGACACCGTGGAGCTCAGCTATCCCAATCTCCACTACCGCGAGCCCATGCTCTTGCTCCGCAACACCGGCAAAGAGTTTCTCGACGTTTCTTCCGCTTCCGGCGACGTCTTTAGTCAACCGTGGCTCGGGCGCGGCATGGCTGTCGGCGACATCGACAACGACGGCCGTCTCGACGCCGTCGTCTCCACCAACGACGGCCCGGCTCACATCCTGCACAACGAAACTCCTGCGCAAAATCACTGGCTCACGCTGAAACTCGTGGGCCACAAAAGCAATCGCGACGCGATCGGCGCCGAAGTCAAACTCGTCACCGCCAAAGGCCAGCAGTGCGCCACCGTTTCCACCGCCGGCAGCTACTTATCCTCAAGCGACAAGCGCGTCCACATCGGTCTCGGCTCCGAATCGTTCGCCCAATCCATCGAAATTCGCTGGCCCAGTGGCATCCAGCAAACTCTGAAGAACGTGCGCCCCGATCAAATTCTCCAAGTGGATGAGCCGCCATCCGGAACCGCAGCAAAATGAGCTTCCTTCCTGCGTTTCGCCGCTCCCCGCTACAGTTTCTCTTGGCTCTGCTGCTTCTCGCTGTTTTGGCCCTCACGCAACGTGCTCTCAGCCAGCAATCCTCGTCAGGCTCGGATCAGTCGCAAAATGTCCCGCTCCCTCGCCCCTCCGGCATGGCCACTGGCGGCATTCACGCTCCCATCAAAGATTCCCACTCCCGCCCCATCACCGCGGGCGGCTTCGTCGACGACGCTCCGGTCATCTTCACTGACGTCACGCATCAAGTCGGTCTCGACAAGTTTCACCATCACTCCGGCTCCCCCGAAAAATCCACCATCATCGAAGCGCCCGGCTCCGGCGTCGCTTTTCTTGATTACGACAACGACGGCTGGCTCGACGTCTATCTCCTCAACGGTTCCACCGTTGCCGCCGTGAAGGGCGCAGAGCCCGCCCCTCACGCCATGCTCTTCCACAACAATCACGACGGCACCTTCACCGACGTCACCGATAAGGCCGGCGTCTCCAACGACCGCTGGGGCTTTGGCGTCGCCGTGGCCGACTACGATAACGACGGCTGGCCCGACATTTACGTCTCCAACTACGGCAAAAACCGCCTCTACCACAACAATCACGACGGCACCTTTATCGATGTTGCCGAAAAAGCCGGCGTCACTCTCGGCGGCTGGTCTACTGGCGCAACCTGGGGCGACTATGACCGCGACGGCTGGCTCGATCTCTTTGTTCCCGGTTATGTCCACTACGATCTCGACCATCCCATTCTGGCAGGGAAGGGCGGCGTGCCCGAAGGCGCGTGCCAATACCGCGGCGTCAACGTTTTCTGCGGCCCCCTAGGGCTGCTCGGCGAGGGCGACCATCTCTTTCACAACAACGGTGACGGCACCTTCACCGATGTCAGCGTCAAAGCTGGCGTTTCCGATCGTGAGGGTCGCTACGGCTTCGCGTCTGTTTTCGCCGACATCGACGACGACGGCTGGCCCGACCTCATCGTCGCGAACGACTCCACGCCCAACTATCTCTATCGCAATCGTCATGACGGCACTTTCGAGGACATCAGTTACATGAGCGGCTTTGCACTCAACGAAGAAGGTCGCGCACAGGCATCCATGGGCATTGCCCTCGGCGACTACAATCGGGACGGCCGTCTGGATCTCTTTATCACCACGTTCTCCGACGACTACAAAACTCTTTATCGCAACGATGGCGACTCGAGCTTCACCGACGTTTCTTTCAAAGTCGGCCTCGGCAGCCCCACCATCCCGTTTCTCGGCTGGGGCACCGGGTTTCTCGATTTCGGCAACGACGGAATTCTCGACCTCTTCATCGCCAACGGCCATGTCTATCCCATCGCCGACCAGCGCGATTGGGGCACGACTTGGAGGCAGCGGCCGCAGCTCTTTCGCAATCTCAACGGCGCCAAGTTCCAGGAAGTGCCCCCCGCCACCGGCAGCGGCCTCGCCTCGGTCGTCTGCGGCCGTGGCGCCGCCTTCGGCGACCTCTTCAACGACGGTCACATCGACGTCGTCCTCAACAACCTCGACTCCACACCCACGCTCCTTCGCAATGTTGTCCACAATGCCAACCATTGGATCACTTTGAAACTGGTAGGACACACACTCCTGCCTGACCGCTCTTCTTCTGTAGCGCAGGCCGTTAGCCCCGCGGCTTCTTCTTCAGCGCCTGCCGACCGCGGCCAGCCCCTCTCCCTTCCGGTCGACGTGCCCTTTCATTCCTCTCGCGACGCCATCGGCGCCAAAGTTTTTCTCACCGCTGGCGGCGTCCGCCAGCGCGCCGACGTCTTTAGCGGTGGCAGCTACGCTTCCACCTCCGACCTCCGCCTTCACTTCGGCCTTGGCTCCGCCTCCAAAGTCGACAAGGTTGAAATCCTCTGGCCCAGCGGCCTTCGCGAGGAAGTCGCGCTCCCATGCGTCGACTGCCTCGTCCAAATTGTGGAAGGGAAAGGCACCGTAACCCGCTGAACCCTGAGTCTCGCTGTTCCCAACGCCATTTGTAACTCCCGTGTAGCTGTTACTTCGCCGCGGGAATATTTCAGCACATCTCCACTCTTTTCAGTTAATTACGTGGGAATGTGAAGATGACACACCGGGGCATTGACTCCTAACCTTGTCCATTCAAGACTCGCGCCAACGTTTGGGGATACCGCGAGGGGTGTCCATCCCGTCGCTTACAGCGACTTAAACTTGAAGGGGGCGGATATGATCGGTTTGAGTGGTCCTTCCCATAGTTTTCTCGGTAAAACGCGGCAACCTTGGCTGCCACTGTGTCTGGCAGCAGCCCTCTTGGTCTTTTTGACGCCATCCAGTTTGTGCGCCCAAGCCGTAACTAGAATAAACGGCACAGTGACGGACCAAGCCGGTGCGGCAATTCCCGATGCCAAGGTCACAGTGACAAACGTGGACACTAATGTGTCGAAGACGACTATGACCACTTCGGCTGGCACGTACCTGGTCACGGACCTTATTCCCGGGACTTATACAGTAAAAGTGGAAAAGACCGGGTTCAATGCCTACGTGAGCAAAAATGTCGTGGTAACAGGCGGGGAGACTGGGACTGCCAATGCCACGTTGACTCCGGGTACTGTCACGGAAACTGTTGAGGTCACAGCGCCTGCCGTTGCGCTCCAAACAGAGCAACCGGAGATCGGCACGACCATCACCCAAGCGCTCCAGCAAGACCTGCCAAACCTGATCAGCGGAGATTTTCGCCAGATTGACAGTTTCATCTTTTTAGTGCCCGGCGTTACCGGTAGCGCGTTCAGCCACCGCATCAATGGCGGCGTGGACGAACAAACGGAAGTCATGTTCAATGGCGTCCCGGAGGCCTTCTCAGAGACGGCTGGTTTTACAAGTTGGAATCAGCCTCCCTACGACTCCATCAAGGATGTGGATATACTGACCGGCACATTTTCTGCGCAATACGGTTTGGGCCAGGGCGTCGAGCAGTACAACACGAAATCCGGCACCAACGCGTTTCACGGCAATGCGTTTTTCTTTTACAGGGATGATAAGTATATGGGTGCCGCAGGCGCTTTCAATGACATAAATCCGAACTGCGTTGGCGTCGTGGGCGAAGCCTGCCCGAACATTCAAAATGACTGGGGCTTTTGTTCTTCAGCATAGACAAATACCGGTTCGGTCTGGGACAGAGCCCTGTAACACTTCCCACTCCAGCCGAAGTTGGCGGTGACTTCAGCGCGTTAGTCAACCCGAGCACCGGCACGCCGATCCCTATTTTTGTTCCCATTGCTTGGGCGTCCAGCCCTTCCCTCATCCCGTCGGGATGTGTAGTCCCTTCTACAGGACCTGGCAGCCCGGGAACACAGTGGACCGGAAATAAAATCCCGACCAGCTGCTTCAGCGCCAACTCTAAGGCTCTATTGGGTCTCATCCCGAAACCCACAGTTCCATTCTCGACACCGGGATCGGAAAGGCTCAACTTCAGTCCCTCCTACGTTCCGGTACAGACAGATAAAGATTGGATGTTCAACATCGATCATAATCTCACCACGAAACAGGCTCTTCATTTCCTCTATTGGAGACAGTATCACTACCTTCCCGCAGGCTGGACTACCAGTACATTGAACAATCAGACCTGGAACTACGAGCCTGCTTATGGACTAGAGCCAAGGTACTCCTATGCTATTTCGCCGAGCCTGGTCATGACTGCGGGAGTGCTTTGGGTCCACCAAAACAACGACTTTTACCAGACGGCTCCTCCCCCTCCCAGCGGCTCATTTAATGCCACTCAGCCTGGTCCCTATGGCGGATCTTTCCTGCCTGGGATTAATTTTGGAGGCGGTCCTTGGGAACCCATTAGCTGGGGCACGGGCGGCTGGCAATACTCGATCAATCATAAGTATGGTATCTCCATCATGAACAACTGGCTGTGGCAACATGGCAAGCACACCATCAATTTTGGCGTGGACATTCGCAAAACGTGGCAGCGGGACTATGAATGCCAGCAGTGTGCTGGGAATTTCAGCTTTGATTCGGAAACTACCGCCGATCCCAATGAACCGACCACTTTTGGAACCTCTCCCGGTACGAACACTGGCAATGGATTTGCCAGTTTCCTGTTGGGCAACGCGGACTCCGCCAACCGCCAGTTCGCGGGCGACACGCGACTGAGCAATACCTACGTCGCCCCCTATTTCCAAGACGATACGAAGATCACACCGAAGTTCACGCTAAACTGGGGAGCCCGCTGGGACTTGGCGTTTCCCTTCACCAATGACAACAAGTACAACCAGCTCTCATTCTTCGATGCCAGTGTTCCCAACACCTCTGCAATTAGCACAAAGACAGGTCAGCCTCTCTTGGGCGGCATGACGGAATTGGGCACGACCAGCTCGAAATGCACGCTCTGTGTTGGCTGGAGCCACATGGACATGATCTGGACCCATTTCAGTCCACGTGCCGGGTTCACCTACCAACTGACGCCCAAAACGGTCGTCCTGGGAGGCCTCTCCTGGTACTGGCTGGACACTGGTGCTTTTGAGTACGGCGTCAACAAAACGGCTGTAAACTACGGAAACAACTTGCTTGGCACCGTCGGGTTTGACGCACTTCCAAATCAGGTTCCCGGCTATGGACAGTGGGATGGCAATCCACTGGTTGCGCCCTCGGCGCCTCCCCTTACGCCAGGCTTCCTGGACACCCAGTTCCCCCACCAGATGGTAAGGCACGTAAAACAGGGCTACGACGAGCTATTTACAGTCGGCATTCAAAGGGAACTGCCTTGGAATATGTTTCTGTCCGTTTCGGGCGTGCATACGCACGATCTGCACCTTCCCTCGGCTGTAAACCCGACCAACGCACTCAATTACAGCTTCGTCCAAAATACGTGCACACAAGGTCCCAGCGAAGTTTTCTACCAGCAGTGCGTTCTCGGGCAGGCGTGGACCAGCGCGGCAGCCCAGACGCTCTATCAGTCGGCAGGTTTTGGCCAGACCACGATCGCTCCAGGAGGATGCCCAGCCGGCTCTCCTTTCTCGGGCTTCTCAGGCGGTCCATATTACGCTCCCTACGCGAATTTTGGGTGTGATTACGGCGGAAACGGCTTGGCGTTACGAGGTTTTCTGCCTTTCCCCATGTTCCGCGGCATCAGGAACAACTTCGAAACGAACGGCGCTGACAAGTACAACGCGCTTCAGATGAGTTTCCAGAAACGCACGGGTAGCGGACTGACCTTCCTGGTCTCTTACACCCTGTCGAGGTACTTGTCGAATACGAACAGCGGTTTTTCCACCTTCAATACCAAAGGTCTCAATCCGGCAAATCAGGCAGCAGAATGGTCTGTAGGCAATAGTGACCAGACTCACGTGCTTACCATGGCCGGGAGTTATGAATTGCCTCTTGGCCCCGGGGGAAAGTTCCTGAATAAGGGGGGCACGCTTATGAGGAATGTGGCTGGCGGCTGGAAGCTTTCCATGGTCAACTGGTACTGGAGCGGTACGCCATTCAACATTACCTCGTGTAATGGCACTTTTAACTGCACGCCCCTAGCCTATACTCCGCAGGGCAACCCACCCAACTTCGTTAGCGCAGGCGGGTTCGATGTGAATTGGTCAGCCGCAAACTATCATCCTTGCACTTCTATGCCCTGCGCCGCAGGAACATTCGCGGCATTTAACCCCAACAAATTCACATTCCCCGGGGCTTGGACAATTGGAAACGCGGCCCCACTCTATAATGACCTGCGATTCCCGCCGTACTTTGATGAAGACATGTCGCTCTCCAAGAAGTTTTTCTTTGGCGAGCGATATAGCGGTGAATTGGGTATAGAATTCTTTAATGTGTTCAACCGCATGCTCCCCGGCGCTTGCGTGGATACGAATGTAGGCGATTCGAACTTTGGTCTGAACACCCAGCCAGGAGTTCCCTGCCAGGGCAACGGCCCACGGGTGGGGCAAGCGTCCTTCAAGCTAAACTTCTGATTCCCTCAGGGCAAGAAAGCTCTAAACTTTGGTTTCACAGGCATTCGAAAGCCAGGGCCCCCTGGGCCTTGGCTTTGCCTTTTGGAGGGGCAATGAAGCTTCGTACTAATTTCGTCGATTCGAAAAGTTTCTCAAGGCACTTGGGTCTGGTCCTTGCTTTGCTTCTTGGGGCTGCCCTCCTTTCAGCTGGAGCCAAGCCTTGGAAGACCAAGTCGTATCAAGAATGGAGCGAAAAGGAGCTTCAATCTATCCTCACCGATTCACCGTGGGTGCGGGTAACTACGATTCACCGTTCATGGCTTCCAGTTTCAGAAAAAGACGTTCCCGGCGAACCAAAGATCAACGGGGGCGTCAGACAAGCATCGCCTGGAGGCCCAGTGGGCCAGGCCGGAGGTGCTGCAACTACTCCTGTGCGGGCCGGGGAGGAAACGTGGAGGGACCTGAATGTTCAGATTTTCTGGCAGTCCTCGCGAGTGATTCGCGCCGCCACCGCGCGCGAGGCCGTTCTGCACGGCCAGCCGGTAGACGTTGACAAGTACGCCGCCCAGCCCCAGAGCGAGTATCAGATTGTCCTGCGCATGGAGGACATGACCCCTTTTGCGCAGCATGACGAAAAGTTCTTCCAGGACAATGCGTTTCTTCAAACAAAAAAGAGTAAAGATAAGATTTCGCCCACCCATGTCGTCTATGAAAAAAACACGAAGGGAAGGGTTCAGGACGCCATCTTTTTCTTTCCCAAGACTACTTCTTCAGGCACTCCCACAGTTTCCGTCGACGACAAGGAAGTGCAATTCTCCTGCAAGATTGCGGACTCCACGGTGCGCGTGAGTTTCACGCCGCTGGAAATGGTGGATCAGTCCGGTCCTGCGCTTTAACCGCCTGCGTGGCTTAGACAGATTTAACAAGATAGGAAAAATGGCTTATCATGAGTTGTAAACTCTCGACTGCAAGCTCGCCAAGCCTCTCAGCGCGCTACCACTCCCTTCTTTGCTCCTGTTTCTTCTCTCTCCCGACTAACCACTCACCACTTCCCACTCTCTTTTGTTTTCTTGCACTTATGTACTTCCCAATTTGTAACCCATTTTTTTTCAGTGTCTTACAACAGTGGGTGGGTGTTGGTGGGGTCTTGCCTTATAATTGCCAAGGGGATTTTGCGGTGTCTTCTATGCGCTTTGACGTGGGTCTCGGCAGACTTCCTGCGCGCGTTCCTTCCTTCCTATGCTCCCGCACAGTGCCTCGCAGGGGCTCGAAGATTGGCGCCTCTCTTTCCCGGTCCTGCCTGTTGTGCTTTCTCTGTTTCTCCTATGATGCAGCCGCCAGAGCGCAAAGCTCCCCGGACAAAACCCAGCGAGGCCCGTCTCCCGCGACGGCGGCCGGCGCAGCTCAGGCGAGCCTCAGTTCCGCAGCTTCCAAAAACACTGTCAAGCCTGACGAGCCGCTCGCGCCCGATCCCGCGCTTGCTCGAGCCCGGTCTTTCCTGCAGGAAGGCAAGCTGAGCGAAGCGGAATCCGCCACAAGAGACTTTTTGCGTGCGCACGCCGACTCTGCGGAGGCGCATTTTTTGCTGGGTTTCATCCTGTTCCGGGAAGTCCAGGCGAAATGGCTCGAAGCCGGGAAAGGGCGAGGCGAAAATTTGCTCTATAGCGGCGACGCGAGCGGCGCGGTTGCGGAGTTTCGCGATGCGAAAGCAAAGGAGTCGCTTGCGGAGTTTACCGCCGGAGCAAAATATCACGTTCCTAGCGCATTCGACCTGAAGATCGTTGCCCTCGATTACCTCCTGCTCAAAGAAAACGGGGACGCCGACCGTTGGCTGACGCGCTCGCTCCAAGCGGACCCCCGCGATCCGCAAGCCTGGTATTACCTGGGTCGGATGAAATATAGTTCTGGCCAGTTTCGCGAGGCGATTGAGGCTTTTGAGCAGTGCTTAAAACTCGAACCGCACAACGTTCAGGCGGAAAACAACGTGGGCTTGTCCTATGAGGGCCTCCAACGGCCCGAGGAAGCCACCCAAGCCTTCGAGAATGCTATCGCTTGGCAAACGGAAAGCTCTGCCAGAAATCCCGAGCCGTTCATTGAGCTCGCGCACCTTTACCTGAGCCAAAATCAACCGGAAAAAGCCGTGCCCTACCTCGTGCAGTCCATTGCTATTTCTCCAAACGTATCCAAAGCGCACGAAGAGCTCGGAAAAGCTTACTCTCTGCTGCACCGGCTAGCCGATGCGCAGGTGGAACTGGAGAAAGCGGTTGAGCTTTCGCCGCAAGTTCCCAATCTTCATTGCCTGCTTGCTGCTGTTTATCGCCAGCGGGGACTCGCTGATAAAGCCAAAGCCGAATACGATCGCTGTGCCGCCCTCTCCGGCTCCCACTCTACCTCATAGGCCCTTGGTTCATTTGACTTCGAAATTTGCCGACCGCCACGGGGTGCTTCCATTTGATCCGGTAGCTTGCACTTCGAGCCGGTAATTTCCCGCCGGAAGCTGATCGATCGGCACCTTCCGCCCGATACGCAGCACGGAACTCTCCGGCCGTTGGTAGGGGGCGGCGTCGATGGGCGCGAAATTCTCTTTGATGTTGCCTGCATTTGAATCGACAACTCTCATATGCAGCGACATGGGCGCGGCCGCATTTTCCGTAAGCTGCGGCTCGTAGACTTCGAAGTAGGCATACAGCGGTTCGCCTTTAGCGAAGCTTGTGTCGCCGGCGGGGCTAAACAAAATGCCTTTGCTGACCAACGGAAGGTACTGGGGAGCGAAATTTGCTTGCGCATTCTCTTTGGCGGCGACGGCTGCGCTCCGCAGGCTCTTGCACAAAGCCACCGAGCTCAGCGCCAGTTGCTTGCCGTCGTAGGGTTCAACCGTGAGCGGCATCTTAGCGCGGCCGGAATTCCATCCATCGTTGAGAACCACTTCAAGATCGTAATCGCCTGCGGGAAGGTCAACTTGCGTTTCGTAGCGAGTTGGGAGCCAGAACGGGTCAGAACTGTCCAGAGCTGTCTTGATGGCACCGTAATCTGGAGTAATCTCGCCTACTGCATTCCTTGCGCCTGCTGCATTCTTGAAGGCCAGGGCTAAGGTGCCATTTCCCGTGCCGCTGTCGCTGACAGCCACTTTCCCGGCGCTACCTGGCGTGAGCAATCGCGGGACAGCTGTCGAAAGATCCGTTGTACCCTTTTCCCAGTCGATATACTTGCTTCCGCCCTGATCGAAAGTAGGCCAGTAAGGAGGATAGAGAAGATCGCTGAAGCGCGCTGCAACCGTTCCGTCCTTACTGCGAATCACGCCCATCACTCCAATCCTGGCGTACAGCGTCCAGTTGGACAGGTCCCAGTTGCGATAGAGATCATTCCACGGGAATTGCAGGCAAATGTCCACGCGGGAACGGTCTCCGCCGGTGTAGAAAGTCGCTGCCTGAAGCGACAGCGGAATCTTTCCGCGCTTATCCGAAGCCAAAATTCGTTCCAACTCCTTTCCCTCACGGGTTCCCAGCAAAGGATCGGAAGGAGACTGCCCTGTGCAATATTCATCGCGGGCGAAAACAAGCAAATTCGCGCGATCTACCTCCACTCGAATTTTGTGACACCCTCCCTTTGCGTCGCGCGGCACATACGCCAGGATGTGGAAATCCGTGGTCACGAACGGCACCTTTTTAAGACCGCTCAGTTCGCTCAAACTCCATATCCCTGTCGGTGTATCGGAGGCTTGTAGGTGCCATCCGAAATTATCGCGAACCACGGTTCGCCAGGCAGCGGCCTCGAAACTCTCAGTTTGCTGCTCAACCCTGTCGTCAAAGAGGCGAAAATCCTTGGCTGTGAGTCCTTGAACTTCCGTCACGTCGCAGTCCTTGGGCAAAAAGGGTTGTGTGGGCGTTAGCTTGAAGAAGGTAACCACCATCTCGCGAGCGCACGGCATCTCCTCCTTGGGAGCTTCGGCCATGCGCGCTGGGTCGTAAACGAACACGGGAACCAGCACGAGATTGGTCTGGACGGTAAGGTGTGCCTGGGGCGCGGTGCCCTGCGTCGATACGGCAGGCGAGTCTTTGGTTTGCGCGACCGTGGCCGGAGCCGCTAAACAGAGCAGGCCGGTGGCTGCCAAGACCATCGCTTGCGCAAGATTTCCTCTTTCCATGTTGCTGGCCGTCATCGCCCGCGCGCATTATGTCGCAAACCGGCCCGGTCGGCCAGAAGGAACCAGAGTCCATTTCGAGCACGCGAAGCCGGCAAAACTAAGGCCCTTACCTGAATCGCCGAAAGCCCCAGACAGCGCAGCGAAGCTATGACTGCCCAGAGAGCCGACAGACCGCTGCCTTCGAGGTCCTATTCTCGTCAGTGCTAGAATTCCATTGGCCTTAAACCGGGCAGACGCACAGTGAGGAATGCTTGAACCGTGAACCGTCGCGACTTCATCACCGATGCCTTGCTTGGCGCAGCCGGTATCTGGCAGACTCCCTTTTTCACTGGCCGGGTCCCGGCTCGCGACCCACTCGAAAAATTCCTCAACTTCCAACACGACAGCCCCCATTCTGGACTGCCCCACTTCCCCGATTTGGCTCAGTACGAAGAAGCCAAGCATCCTCTTTTTGCGGGGCGCTTCGATGAAGCTCTAAAAACGCTGATCCCAGCCGTCAAGGAGCGTCCCGGAGTCGTTCCCTACGTCATTGCCACGATCTATCTCCGCCTGGAGCGCTACGCCGAAGGCATTCCCTACGCGCTGCAAGCCTGCCGCGATACACCGGGCGAGATCCGCTACTCATGGATGCTTCGCACGCTCACCCTTCACGCCGGCCAGCCGGAGAGCACGATTCCCAAAGAGTTCCGCCTGAAAACCCCGCCTTCTTCTCCCGCAACGTTTCAGTTTCGCGATGTCACGGATGCCGCCGGTGCCGGCAGGCTCGCTCTTGGCCGAGGCGCTGCCTGGGGCGACTTCGACAACGATGGTCACGAAGACATCCTTACCGGCGCCGAACGCGCTCCCTTTGTTATGCCTCCCAGTTCATTGACTATGACAATGACGGTTTCCAGGACATCTTTCTGACCAGCAATGGCTGGGGCGGCGGGGGGCGGCTCTTCCTGTTCCATAACGAAAGTGGCAAACGCTTTGTCGATGTTACCGATAGCGCTGGTCTGGCCGCGCCCGTGAATGCCTTCGGCTCCTCTTGGGCGGATTACGACCATGACGGCCGCGTCGATCTCGCCGTCGCCACCGGCATCATTGATCCGGAGGGAGGCGACCGCATCCGCCTCTATCACAATGAAGGCAACGGGAAATTTCGCGAAGTTGGCGAACAGGCGGGCCTCGCGCAGAAAGCCCGCTGGATTTCTATGGCCTGGGGCGATTATGACGGCGATGGCCGGCAGGATTTACTAGCCACGAGCTATGATGCCGGTCCGTTTTTGTTCCGCAATCTCGGCAACGGCCGTTTTGAAGATGTCAGCGTTCCAGCTGGCATCCGTACCCAGGCCGCCGCGTATACGCCGGTCTTCCTCGACTATGACAATGACGGCAACCTCGATCTTTTTGTCTGCACGTACCCCGGCGGAGATTTGACCGTCAACGCTATGATCGAGGCCAAGATGAGCGGCGCTGCAATTCCCCGCGCGCAACGCCAATTGCTGTTTCGCAATAACGGGGACGGAACTTTCCGCAACGTCACCGAGGAAGTGGGCATTACGGGCTGGTACGGCGGCATGTCCACGCAAGCCGGCGACTTCGATAACGACGGCTTTGACGAAATCACCATCGGCACCGGTAACCCGGAGCTCGATTGGACCGAGCCCAAACCGCTGTTCCACAACGACGGCAAAGGCCGCTTCACGGACATTGCCGAATCCGCGGGGTTCGTGCACTTTGGCATGCTGCATGGCACAGCGCTCGCCGACTACGACGACAGCGGCAATCTGAGCCTCTTTGGCTCGTTTGGCGGATTTTATTGGGGCACGCGCGAAACCAGTCGCCTGTACCGCAATTCAGGCTCCGGCAATAACTCCCTCGAGGTTCGGCTGGTCGGCACGCGCTCGAATCGCGACGCCATCGGCACTAAAGTTTCGGCACTGGCCGACAAGCGCAAAGTCTTTAAGTGGGTGAATGGCGGCAACGGTTTCGGCAGCAATAATTCCCGGATTGTTCACCTCGGTCTCGGTCGCGAGCAGCAAGTCGACCGCCTGCAAATTGACTGGCCCAGTGGCCTGCGCCAATCCTTCCAAAACATTCCCGTGCGCCAGAGGATCGAAATCACCGAAGGGAAAAACAGTTTTCGTTCGTTGGTCAAATTCCGCTCCGCAACCCAAGCGACCCTTTCGGCGTCTTATTTCTAGGATCAGCCCTTTGACGGACCCTTTATGATGTGAGTTGTAGGAAAGGGGGCCAGCCATGCAAAACGTCTTACGGAAAAAAATTAAGCTTCTTCTCGTTCTTCTGGTCTTTTCATCTCTTGCTTGGGCCGCCGCCGTCCCCTGGAAAGGCAAGCCCTATGACCAATGGGACGACAAAGACATCCAGCGGGTCTTCACCGATTCACCTTGGGCGCGCAAAGCCACCGTTACACGCACGTGGCCCGCTGTTTCGCAAGAGGAGGCACAGAATCCGCAGCTTCCTGGTTCTGGCAAAGGCATGCCGGGCGCCCAAGGGTCAAACGAGGCTTCAGCCAGTGAATTGGAAATGGATGTTTACTGGGCGTCTTCCCGGGTCATGCGCGCTGCTTCCGCGCGCAGGGCCATCCTGCATGGCGGAAAAACAGACGTGGATGTCGATAAATACGCAAGCCAGCCGCAGGAAGAGTATCAGATCGTCATACAATCCGAGGACATGACTCCTTTTGTTCGGCACGATGAAAAATTCTTCCAGGCCAACTCTTTCCTGGAGCCCAAAAAATCCAAGCAGAAAATCGCCCCCAGTCATGTCGTTTACGAGCGCGGTGAAAAAAGCCAGGTCAGCGCCGCCGTTTTCTTCTTCCCCAAGAAGACGGCTTCCGGCGAACCTACCATTGGCCCCGACGAAAAGAGTGTCGAGTTCAATTGCAAGATCGAAGGTTCCAACCTGCGCGTCAACTTCGAGCCTCTAAAAATGATCGACAACCAGGGCCCCGCCCTCTGATGCTATTGCCAATTTTTGGTGCTCTGAGAAACAAAGACTAGACCGGTCTCCTCGCCGTTGCGGCGATGTATCGAGAAGTTTTAGGGAGTCTGCTCGAGTCCGTCGTAGGGGCACAGCTTTATCTCGAGCATTAGCGAGGGAATGCCGTGCCTGCTCTTCGCTTACCGCCGATGACAGTTCGCACCTAGCAGGAATCTGACTCTCCTCTTGACAACCAAGGTGAAAGGCGTATTCTCCTCCTGGTGGCCAAGGGGAGGAATGTTATGCAAGACAAGCCGAGTGATCTCGTTCAGGGCACGCTAGATATGCTCATCCTGAAAACGCTGGCCTTGGAACCCATGCACGGATTCGGGATTTCCGTCCGCATCGAGCAAATGAGCAAGGGCGTTTTCCACCTCAATGCGGGCTCGTTGTTTCTCGCGATTCAGCGGTTACAGAGGGATGGGCTCATCAAGGGCGAATGGAAGCCCACCGAGAACAACCGGCGCGCAAAGTATTACGCTCTGACGGACAAGGGGCGAAAGCGGCTCGATAATGAAACGCGAGAATGGGGCCGGCAAGTGGCGGCCATCGCCAGAATTTTGGAGGCATCGTAGGGGGGGCACATATTGAAAAAGAGAACGAATGATGATCCGTCAATTTGACCTGCCAAGAAAGAGAGAGGCTTAACGCCGAGAGGCGCAAACCAAGAGCACAGAGAGCGCGGAGACTCCAGAGAAGTAATCATGGCACTGCTACGAAACCTAGCGAACGGGCTTAGAGCGCTGCTTCGCAAGAAGCAGGTGGACCGGGAATTGGACGAGGAGCTGCGCGGCTACTTGGAGATGGAAGCGGCGGAAAAGATGAAGCAGGGCATAGGGCGTGAGGAAGCGCTTCGCGCCGTGCGCCTGGAGCGGGGCAGTCTCGACGTTAGCAAGGAAGTCGTCCGTTCTGGCCGCTGGGAGTCTTTTGTTGAAGCATTCTGGCGGGATGTACGCTTTGGCGTTCGTACGCTGCTCAAATCTCCCGGGTTCACTGCCGTCGCCGTTCTCACACTCGCGCTCGGCATCGGCGCGAACACCGCCATCTTCAGCCTCCTCAATGCCGTAATGCTGCAGTCGATTCCTGTACGCCATCCAGAGCAATTAGTCGTTTTTCGCTGGTCAGCTCATAGTCAGCCTGAAAACCTGGGCACGAGCAGTTACGCAGACTGCCGGTGGGTGCCCGGAGTGATCCAAAGCTGCTCCTTTTCCTATCCTATGTACAGGGCGCTCGTCGCGCACGCCGACGCATTCTCCAGCATCCTGGCAATGGCCGATGCCGGTCAACTGGATTTGAGTGGCAACGGTGCCGCCAGCATCGTCGGTGGCGAACTTGTCTCTGGCAATTACTTTGAGACCTTGGGTGTTTCTTCGGCGCTTGGCCGCACGATCCAACCCTCCGATGATCGACGCGGCGCCCCACCCGTAGTTGTGCTCAGCTACGGTTACTGGGAAAGCGCCTTTGGCGGGGCGCCAGACGTTATTGGTAGGACCATGTGGCTCAACGGCACCCCTTTCACCATTGCGGGCGTGATCGATCCGCAGTTCACGAGACTGACTCCCGGCAAGTCTCACGATCTTTGGATACCTCTTTCGCAGGCAGATTCCTTAGAGCCGACCCGGAGCGACCAGCGCAGCCGTTTGGACGAAGCGACAGGCTGGTGGCTTGCAATCATTGGAAGACGGAAGCCGCAAACTTCTCTTGCGGAAGCCCAGGCTGAAACGAATCTCGTTTTTCGCAATGAAGCGCTACATGGGGCAAATCCGGTGTTTAAGGACGCCAATGATCCGCAAGTGGCGCTCTTGCCCGCGCAGAAAGGGCTAGTTGGATTCCGCCAGTTCTATGACCAGCCGATTTATATCCTGTCCGCCGCAGTCGGAATCATCCTCGTCATTGTCTGTGCCAACCTTGCGGCGCTGCTTCTCGCGCGCGCCACCGCGCGCGAGAAGGAGATGGCTGTGCGCCTGGCCCTCGGTGCCCGCAAGGGAAGAATTATCCAGCAACTCCTCACGGAGAGCCTGTTGCTTTCCTTCGCGGGCGCGGCCCTGGGAATCGTCCTTGCCAATTGGAGCGCGCAGGCTCTGGCGGCCTATATTTCCAGGAATGCCTATTCCACATTGTTCATCGACACGCGGCCGGACGCGCGGGTGCTGGGGTTCGCTGTGGTCATCACCCTGCTGACGGGAATTCTTTTCGGGCTTGCGCCTGCGTTTCGTGGCAGCCGTATCAACGTGGGTCCGGCACTTAAGGATAGCTCCGGGGGTTCGGCGGGCGCAGCTAAAGCAACGGGGCGCCGCATTGGCCTCGGCAGTTGCCTGGTTGTTGCGCAAGTTGCTCTTTCGGTGGTCGTGCTTACCGGTGCAGGTTTGCTCGTACGCACGCTCGCCAATCTGCGCAAAGTGAATCCTGGATTCGACCCGCACAACGTCTTGCTCTTCGGAATTAATCCCGCTCTGGCCGGTTACAAAGTGGAGAGAATCCAGACTCTCTATCGTGAACTGCAGGCCCGCCTTGCCTCCGTGCCCGGTGTGATTTCCGCGAGTTATTCTTCGGACACCCTTTTGAGCGATGGCCTGTGGACCACAGGAGTTCACCTCGAAGGCCAGCCAGAGAACTCGACGGTGCAAACAGACATGTTCGCAGTCGGAGCGGAATTCTTTGAGACCATGCGCCTTCCTTTGATTGCCGGGAGGACCTTCTCTAAATCTGATTTCCAGTCAGGCCGCGCTGTTGCCGTCGTCAACCAAACATTTGTCAGGCGCTTCCTTGGAGGCAAAAATCCGATGGGAGTTCACCTCGGAGGCACCACTCGCGGCGGCAAAAAGGTCGCAAGAGAAATCGTGGGCATTGTTGGCGATGCCAAATATGAGAATCTGCGAAAAAGCGTTGATCCCACTGTTTACGTTCTGCTGCAAGAGGGCCCAGCATATTTCGCGATACGTGCTTCCACTCACGCCGAAGCCCTGATTCCCACAGTTCGCCGGGTTGTCGCCAGCCTCGATGACAAGCTGCCTTTGTTTGACATTAGGACCCAAACCGCAACCATTGATCGGTCGCTCTTCAATGAGCGCCTCGTGGCCCAGCTGTCCTCCGTTTTTGGCGCGCTCGCTCTGATCCTTGCCTGTGTCGGACTTTACGGGCTGCTGTCTTATGAAGTTGCGCGCCGTACTCGTGAAATCGGAATCCGCACGGCTTTGGGCGCGCAGCGGCGCGAAATCTTCCGGCTCGTTCTTCGGCAAGGACTCGCTCTCACCCTATTCGGCGCTATTGTCGGCATCGCGGCAGCGATCGGCGTAACTCGTTATCTAGGATCGCTCCTATATGGCGTGGCCGCGACGGATCCACTGACTTTTGTGACCATCGCGTTGACGTTAGTCGCTGTCGCGCTACTCGCCTGCTATATTCCCAGCCGGCGTGCAACACGCGTCGATCCTTTGGTGGCTCTGCGTTACGAGTAATCGCCAGAATTTTGGGGGTGCCTAAAACTATGTCATTGCTGCGAAACCTGGCGGCCGGGCTGCAGTCCCTTTTGCGAGGGAAGAAGGTCGATCGGGAGCTGGACGAGGAGCTGCGCGGTTACTTGGAGATGGAAGCGGCCGAGAAGATAAAGGAAGGCATGAGCCACAAGCAAGCGCTTCGCGCTGTTCGCTTAGAGCGCGGGAGCGTTGAGAC
This sequence comes from Acidobacteriota bacterium, assembly GCA_003223245.1. Classification (GTDB taxonomy): domain Bacteria; phylum Acidobacteriota; class Terriglobia; order Acidiferrales; family UBA7541; genus Acidiferrum. Next base: position 42,002 of record QHYI01000117.1, on the reverse strand, counting down.
TGCTAGAGAAGTCGTTCGCTCGGGCGCCTGGGAATCCTTTGTCGAAGCACTCTGGCGGGACATACGCTTTGGCGTTCGTACGCTGCTCAAATCTCCCGGGTTCACGGCGGCGGTTGTGCTCACGCTCGCGCTAGGAATAGGTGCGAACACGGCGATTTTCACGCTCATTGATGCCGTGATGCTGAGGTCGCTGCCCGTCGCGAGCCCCAAGCAGCTCTATCGGCTCGGTGACAATAACAATTGTTGCGTCATGTCCGGTACTCAGAACGACGGTAGTTTTGTTCTGTATTCTTATCCGCTTTACGAGCACCTTCGCGATCACACGCCGGAATTCAGCGAACTCGCGGCCTTCTCGTCCTACCTGTCGGATTTGAGCGTTCGCCGTGGCGGCGCCGCCGAGTCTTACCAAGCTGAGTTCGTCTCAGGGAACTACTTTACGATGTTTGGCATCCGCGCCTTCGCCGGCCGGCTACTCGTGCCGCAGGATGACTCACCAAGTTCGCCTCCCGTGGCGGTGATGAACTATCACACTTGGCAGGAGCGCTTCGGATTAGACCCATCGATCATCGGGGCGATGGTCAACGCCGACGGTTTTCCTTGTACGATCGTAGGTGTGACTCCGCCGGGATTCTATGGCGACACGCTCCGTAGCGATCCCCCCGACTTCTGGCTGCCTCTCGTCGGGGAACCGAATAACCGATTGCGCTCCGCTCAGGTCGAGTGGCTCTATCTCATGGGACGGCTGAAGCCACACTCAGCGCCGCAGCAGGTTCAAGCTCGGCTCACCGTGGAATTGCAAACCTGGCTCAATAGCCACCAGGAGGTCATCGCTGAGCGCGACAGGAAAGATATCGCGCAGCAGCATGTCCGTTTGACTCGAGCAGGCCGTGGTGTTGAAAAAATGCAGACAGACTATGCCCTAGGCCTGCAATTGCTGGTGACTCTCTCCGCGTTGCTGCTCTCAATTGCCTGCGCAAATATTGCCAACTTGCTGCTGGCGCGCGGGGCGGCCAGGCGTTCGCAGGCGGCAGTGCGGTTGGCCCTGGGCGCGCCGCGAGGGCGGTTGATCAGGCAGATGCTTACGGAAAGCGTTCTACTGGCGCTGGCTGGCGGAGCGGCGGGACTCTACGTAGCCTATGCCGGGACACGTCTCATCCTGCTACTTGCTTTTCGTGGGGCCAACTATGTTCCCATTGACGCCCGGCCTTCCCTGCCTGTGTTGGGTTTCGCCGTTCTTCTGTCGCTAGTTACGGGGATCGTGTTCGGGATTGCGCCAGCATGGATGGCTTCGCAGTGCAATCCCATCGATGCCCTACGCGGGTCGCGTCGTTCCGTGGGAGATCGTTCTTCGATGCTGCAGAAACCCCTGGTCATAGCACAGGTGGCATTCTCGATTGTGCTCTTGATTGGAGCGGGTCTAGTCGCAGAAAGCCTGCGTAACCTGGAAGACCAGAACCTTGGTTTCGTGACCGAAGGGCGCCTGATTGTGAATATCGACCCGTCGTTGGGTGGTTACACGCCGGACAAACTTTCGGGCCTCTATCATCGGCTTCAGGAGGCGCTCCCGCAAATACCCGGCGTTTTAAGCGCTAGCCTATCCGGTTATAGCCCGCTGGGCGGTAACAATTGGAACGAGCGCGTGTACATTCAGGGAAAACCGCCTGATTATAGTTGGAAGGCACCCTCCTGGGATCGCGTCGGACCGCACTACTTTGAGACTATCGGCACGCGCCTGCTGCGAGGGCGCGTTATCGACGAACGCGACGGTCCAACTGCCCCGCGCGTTGCCGTCATCAACGAGACGTTTGCCCACAGGTTCTTCCCGAACGAAAATCCCATCGGCCAGTATTTTGGAATGGGGGACGAGAGCCGCAGCAGCGATTATGAAGTCGTTGGCATTGTCGAGGATGCGAAATACTATGACACCCGCGACCGTGCTAACGCCACGTTCTTTTTGCCGCTGCTCCAAACCGCACCTGGATCGAAGCTTTATGGCTGGGCAAACACTATCGAGTTGCACGCTGCGGGCAAACCGGAAAATCTTGAGCCTGTCGTCCGGAAAGCCATCGCCAATGTCGATCCAAATCTCATCGTTCTCAGTATGGTGAGTTTTGGCGAACAGGTGGCGCGCAACTTTAATCAAGAACGGCTCATCGCGAGGCTTACGGAGCTATTCGGCGCGCTCGCGCTCATCCTGGCCTGCGTCGGCTTGTATGGTGTGACGGCGTACGACGTCGCGCGGAGAACCAACGAGATCGGCATTCGCGTGGCGCTCGGCGCCAATCGCAGGAACGTCCTCAGCCTAGTGCTTAGGGCTGTGCTGATCGAACTCGGCTGGGGACTGGCTATCGGCGTACCAGCCGCGCTGGCAGGAGGCCGCGTCCTGGCGGATCAACTCTACGGCGTCAAGAGCTACGACCCAATGATCCTTGGAATTGCTGCCCTCGTTCTGGCCGTCTGTGCCATCTTTGCGGCATCACTTCCGGCGCGACGGGCCACGCGCGTCGATCCCCTAGTAGCCTTGCGTTACGAATAGGCACCGGTATGTCGTTGCTACGAAACATTGCTGGTGGGCTTCGGTCATTGTTGCGAAAAAAGCAGGTGGACCGCGAATTGAACGAGGAACTGGGCGCCTACTTGGACATGGCCGCGGCGGAAAAGATGAAGCAAGGCGCGGGCCGTGAGGAAGCGCTTCGCGCCGTGCGTCTGGAGCGCGGCACCCTTGAAGTAAGCAAGGAGGTGATTCGCTCCGGCGGCTGGGAGTCTTTTGTCGAGACCTCCTGGCAGGATTTGCGGTTTGCTGCACGAGCGCTCCGCAAATCCCCCGGCTTCACCGCCGTTGCTGTCCTCACGCTGGCGCTGGCCATCGGCCCCTGCACTTCAATCTTCAGCGTGGTGAACGCGGTGTTGCTGCGCCAACTCCCCTATAAGAACACGGACCGCCTGATCCTGTTGTGGGGCACCGGCGGCCATGCCGGCAACCGCGATCAGATTTCTTTCACGGATCTGCAGGACTGGCGCCGCGCCTCGCAGTCCTTCGACGCCATGGCTAACTTCGATAGCTATGTTCACACCATGACGGGGCGGGGCGAGACGCAACGAGTTCGGGCATTGCAGGTGAGCGACGGCTATTTCCAGGTGATGCAGGCCACACCGTTGCTTGGCCGTTTCTTTGTGCCCAAAGATTTTGAACCCGGCGGGCAGCCCGTGGTGATCTTGAGCTACGATTTTTGGCAGCAGAAGTTTGACGGCGACCCCGCTGTTGTAGGAAAGAACGTCACTCTTAATTTGCATCCCTTCGTGATTATTGGTGTGGCGCGCCGGGAGCTGCCGTCGCTCCCCAATTCGGTGATTTTTCGCCCGCCGTCGCAGATCTACACGCCCGTCGTGGAGCCTTATAGCGCTGAGAACCGCACAGGGAGACATTTGCGCGGCATCGGGCTGCTGAAGCTCGGCGTGTCGCTTTCGCAAGGGCAAGCAGAACTGAACGTGCTCGTTGCCGGCATGCAAAAGCGCTTCCCCCAGGAGGATGGCGGGCGCGGCGTGCGCCTGGTGACCGTCAAAGACGACCTGATACGTAACGTTCGCCGGACACTCATCATTTTGCAACTGGCGGTGTTGATGGTGGTGCTCATTGCATGCGCCAACGTAGCCAATCTCCTACTTGCCCGCTCTACCGCGCGCCAGCGGGAGATTGCCATTCGTGGCGCTCTGGGCGCAAGTCGCGCTCGCTTGGCAAGGCAAGTGCTGACCGAAAGCATGCTGCTGGCGGTGATCGGCGGCAGCCTTGGCGTGCTGCTGGCCCGCTGGAGCGTCGGATTTTTGACGCGCCTGGGAAGTGACGTCTTGCCGGAACTCACCGGCGTTTCCATCGATCTGCACACCCTGCTCTTCACCGCGCTGCTCTCGCTGCTCACCGGAATCGTGTTCGGAGCCGCGCCGGCGCTCCATTTTTCGCCTATGGATCTCGCAGACGCGCTAAAGTCAGGAACGCGCAGTACCGGCCCTTCTTCGTCGCAGTTGCGGACGCGCTCGCTTCTGGTTGCCGTCGAGGTGGGCCTCTCGGCGGTATTGCTGGTGTCCGCCGGTTTGTTGTTGAAAAGTTTCGTCCTCCTCGAGCGCGTGAATCCCGGTTTTGATCCTGGCCATGTCGCGATGACGTTTATCTATCCCCCGCGCTTGCAGGATGCGCCGATTCCCCGACAACAAGCATTTTTTAAGGACCTGTTGACGCGAATCACCGGGCTGCCCGGCATCCAGAACGCCGGCATCGTCAGCAGCGTGCCCGATTCCGGCGACTTTGACACCATAGGAATCAACGTCCAGGACCGCCCTTTTCTCCCCGGTCAGCGTCCCATGCCGGATCGCTATGTGGTGAGCCCCGGTTATTTCGCCACGCTGCGCATTCCGCTGCGGAAAGGGCGTCTGTTCAACGACGCCGACGACACTGCGCATCCCCGCGTAATCCTGGTCAACGAACTCCTCGCGGCTCAACTTTTTAGAGACTTGGAGCCGGTCGGGCAGAAAATTCAGATTCCGACGCCCGGCAACTTCACTAACGAGACGCAGCCCTATTGGACCATTGTCGGTGTGGTTGGCGATGTCGTTCAGTATGGTCTCGCTTCCCACAAAACCATGCAGATTTATGTGCCTTACACGCAATATGAATGCGAAACCTCGAACCTGCTGTTTCGAACAAGCGGCGACCCTTTGCAGCTCGCATCTGCCGTGCGCGCCCAATTGCGCCAGCTCGATAGCGCTTTGATTGCGCCCGAGTTTGCGCCCATGGACCAGGTTGTGGCGGGATCGATTGTGGAGCAGCGTTTCTCGACCACCCTGTTGATAATCTTCGGGATGAGCGGGCTCCTGCTGGCCGCCATGGGCATTTATGGCGTGATCTCTTATCTGGTGGCGCAGCGCACCTCCGAATTCGGAACACGCTTAGCCCTGGGAGCCACGCCGCTCCGTATTCTTGCTCTGGTGCTCTGGCAAGGGATGCGTCCCGTGTTGCTGGGCGCCATCGTTGGCCTCGCCGCGTGCTTCCCGGCGACTCGCCTCATCGAGCATTTGCTGTTCGAGACAAACCGGCTGGATGCGTTCGTGTCCGCAGCTGTCGTCGTGGTTCTGGTCGGCTCGGCGCTGCTGGCGTGTTATTTGCCCGCGCGGCGCGCAACGCGCGTCGATCCCATGGTTGCCTTGCGTTACGAATAGGGGCGCACTGTCGTTTCGCAAAGCTCGCCGCAGTCCCAGCAACGCAGGGAATTTGTTTAGCAGCGAAGTCTTCATTGGCGGGGAGTTTCGGGGACCGAGTGGGTGCCGGTGAGCGCGGCGCAGCGTTCGTACTCAGTTTTGGCTTTTTCGGCGAGCCCCTGTTTGCGATAGACGGGCGCCACCATGCAATGAAGATTGGGAGCTTGTGGAGAGAGTTCAATGGCTTTTTCTAATTCCGACTGCGCTTTGGGAAGATCGCCCACGCGCGTATAGGCCTTGCCGAGAAGTTCATGGGTACGCGATTCGCGCGGGGCGATTTCAATCGCTCGAAGAAAAAACGTGATGGCTTCCTGGGGACGGTTCTGATCAATTAGAAGGCTGCCCAGATCAATATAAGGACCGGGATTTTTTGCAAGAGACTGCTCTTGCCAGGCGATGGCCCGATGGTAAGCTGCGGCCGCTTCTTCGTTGCGCCCTAATCCAGCAAATGACAAGCCGAGATTGTCTTCGGCCTTCACATTTTGCGGATCAAGCTTCAGGCATTGTTGGAAGGCGCTGACGGCTTCGGCGAAACGGTTCTCGTTGTACTTCGTCCTGCCGAGGTAATACCAGCCCTCGGAATCGTTGGGAGCCCACTCGAGCATTTTCGTCAGCCATTTGTCGGCGTCGGGATAATCCACCAGCAAAACGTAGTCGAAGGCCACGACCTTCAGATCGACAGCGGAGGGATCGTGGAATTTTGCGCCGGCGGTGAATTCCGCGAGCGAAGCTTTAGCCAATGCCTGCGCATCTTTTGGGACGGAAGCTTCGGAAGAGGTGGAAGCCGCAATTCTCGCGCTGGCCATAGGACCGTGAGTCTGAGCCGGGAATTGAGGCTCTAGCTCTTTGGCTTGTGCCTGGATCTCGCGGAAAAGAATATGTCCGAGCAGAAAGTGGCCGTCGGCAGAATTCGGATGGTCTTTGAGGTATCCGCGGACGGCGCGGTCGGCTTCGGCGAACCTTCTTTGTTGGAAAAGTGATTTAGCATCCGAGAGCAGGGCTTCGCCCTGGTCCGCGGACTGACCCGGCGCTCGGGCCTGCGCCGCGGCTATCGGGAAGGCCAGACCCAGCAAACCCAAAATAGAAGAAAGGAGGAAATGACGGATCGGGGAAGCCGCTACCCTCTCTTGGATTTTGCGTAAGTGACATTCACTGTACATTCCTTGGCACAACTTTCAGCTTCGCGCTCACGGTTCTTTGCTTTTTTCCTGCAGAAGCTCTTTCGCTCGCTCTGCGGTTTTCGCGCGCGCGCTTTCTTCAAGTTTGCTGAACACTTTCATTTCCGCTTGCGCGTCCTCCGTGCGCCCGAGCGCGCGATACGCTTGCGCCAGTAGGAAGTGCGTGGAAGACTCTCCCGGATCGGCTTTTACCGCCGCCTCCAAATCTTTCACCGCTTCGGCGTGACGATCGAGTTTGATTAACGCGCGGGCGCGGTCCACCCGCGCGGCCATCAGATCGGGACAAACGTCCAAGGCTTTCTGGACCTCCGCCAGAGCTTGTGCCGAATCTCCGTGCTGCTCCAGAATGATGTTTCCGATTTTCCACTGCGCCATGCAGTTTGAGGGATCGTTTGCGAGTTCCGCGCGAAACTGTCCGGTCGCAGCGTCCCACATATTCAGCGACCAGTACGCATTTCCCAAGTGGTAGTGCGTGCCGGCTTGTTGTGGCGCCACTTCTACGGCCTTCTTGTATTCGAGCAGCGCGCCGTCGTAATTCTTCATGCTTTCCATCACTTCGCCGGAAATTTCGTGGACCCACACGGAATTGGGATCCAATGCAGTAAGCTTTGAGAGAGCTTCCTCCGACAATTTCATGTGGACTTTGCCGAGCAAATACAAGACTTCCTGATTTTCCGGCTGGCGCCCTGAGAGTTGCCGCAGGTGGTCGGCCGCGCGCTGGAATTCTCCGAGTTTGATCAAGTCATTTGCCAGGAAAAGTTCGGCGTTGTTGTCCTTGGGATTTGCGCGCAGCGCCGATTCCAGACTCCGCTCGGCCCCAGGGTAGTCCGCAAGTTCGTAAAGCGCGATCCCCAGCAGCGCGGAAGCTGAGGACATTTTCGGATCGAGCTTCAGCCCCTTCTCCAGCACGCCTGCTGCTTTTTTGTATTCGCGCTGGCGGAGATAGAGCGAACCGAGATTGTTGTAGGCGGGTGCGAGGCGCGGCGCAATTTGCAACAGCGATTCATATCTTTCTGCGGCGCTGGCGAAATCACCCCGCGCTTCCGCGGCTTTGGCCTCGCCGTAGAGTTTCTGCACTTGCGGGTCTCCGGCCTTGTCGTCCGACTGAGCGCTTAGCAAGGAAGGGAAGCAAACAGTCGTAAGCGAAAGAAGCACACCCGCTGCCAATCTCAGACGGAAAATGCAGGCATTCGCAAAGATTTGGGTCCACACGATGCGTGCAATTTTACACCGGCAAATAACGCGCACAAAGCATGGCGAAGCTCCGCGGATTCGCTGCGGGGTCTAGGATTGCAAACGCTCTCAAATTCGGGCGATCCGGCACATTGCTCGGGCGAAGGCCATATTGATTAGGCTGTCTCTGCATGCTAGGCTCGGCTAACTGCAGGGGTGAATGGTCATGCGAGCGGCGCAGGGGGCCTTTCGAACAAAGGGGTTTGGGGTCTTTGAGATAGACCCGCGCGCCGCCGAATTGCGCAAGCACGGCGTTCGTATCAAGCTGCAAGAACAGCCTTTCCAGATTCTCTCCCTCCTGTTGGAACACCCGGGAGAAGTGGTGACCCGTGAAGAGCTGCGCGAAAAGCTTTGGCCTGCTCACACTTTCGTGGATTTCGACCGCAGCCTGAACAAGGCTATGGCCAAGCTGCGGGCGGCGCTGGGGGATTCCGCCGATCGTCCGAGGTACATCGAGACGATTCCCCGACACGGCTACCGTTTCCTCGCGCCGGTCTATCAGCCGCGCTCCGAACGTGGACAACGACATGCGGCGGGAAACAAATTCTCCGCCGAGCCTTTCGCAGGCAATGGAAAATCCGCTGCGCATGAGGCGGAACATCACGCGTTCCAAATCCTGGACCTGGACACGGCGCCGGGGAAGCGGCGGTTTTATGGTTTGGTGGCCACGATTGTGGTGGCGATTGCGGGAATTATCGTTTATTTGCGCGTCTTTCCGCCGGTGGCCTTGAGCGGCTCATCTCAAGTGGTTAGCCCGCGTCGCTCGGTGGCCGTGCTGGGCTTCACGAACCTTTCCGGAGATCCGCATGAAGCCTGGCTGTCGACGGCGTTTTCCGACTGGCTCACGACGGAACTAACCGCAGGCGAGCAGGTGCGCGCGATTCCTGCGGAAAGCATCGCGCGGATGAAGATGGAATTGTCCATGCCGGACGTGGACAGTTTGGGCAGCGAGAGCCTGATTCGGATCCGCAAGGATCTGGGAACGGATTACGTGGTTGTGGGTTCCTACGCCACGTTAGGGGGAAGGCCGGACGGTCAGATTCGCCTGGATTTGCGGTTGCAGGATGCGCAAACAGGCGAAACTATCGGCGCCATTTCCGAGGCGGGCACGGAAGCGCACCTGCTGGACCTTGTTTCACGGGCCGGCCAGCACCTGCGGGAAAAGCTCGGAGTGCGAGCGGTAACGCGCGAGGAAGCCGCCGAAGTGGCGATCGCGTTGCCGACGAAGAGCGAAACCGCGAGGCTGTATTCCGAGGGACTGGCGAAACTGCGGGCCTTTGATGCGCTGCAGGCCCGGGATCTTCTGCAAAAAGCCATTGAAGTTGAGCCCAGTTACGCGCTTTCGCACGCCGCCCTGGCAACCGCTTGGGGCCAGCTAGGGTATGACGAGAACGCCAGAGCAGAAGCGAAGAGGGCTTTTGACCTGTCTTCCAGTTTGTCACGCGCCGAAAGGCTGCTCGTGGAAGCCCGCTACCACGAGGCTTCGCGGGATTGGGAGAAGGCGGCGGGCATTTATAAGGCGCTCTTCGAGTTCTTCCCGGACAATCTCGAATACGGCCTGGCGCTCGCCAACGCCGAGTACAAAGCCAATAAGTGGAAAAATGCGCTGGAGACCGTAGCGGCGTTGCAGGCTCGGCCCGTTCCGCTGAGGGATGATCCTCGGATTGAACTGGCTGAGGGAGATGCGGCGATGCCTCTCGGCGACACCAAACGCGCCGAAGCCGCCTATGTAAGCGCGGAACAGAAGGCTCGAGCCTCCGGTGCATCCCTGCTCATGGCCAAGTCCATGTTCGCGCGTGCGTGGCTGCTGGAGAAGCTGGGGCGCCTCGACGAAGCGGACCAAGCCGTTCACGGCGCGAGAGATCTGTATCTTGCCGCCCACGATCAAAAAGGAGTGGCCGATGCCAAAACTGGCGAAGCCATCGCTTTGGAGTTTCGAGGCGACTATTTATCTGCACGTGAGCGGTATCAAGAAGCGCTGGCGATCCATCAAAGCATCGGGAATATGCACAGTGTCGCCGCTGAGTTTCACAATCTGAGCGAGATTGCTCTTTATCTGGGGGACGTTCGCGGGGCCTTGGAGAAATCCCAGGAGGCTCTCCAGATCTATCGGGAAGTTCGCGATGACAACGGCATGGCGCTGGCCAAGCGAGGTTTGGGCGATGCGCTGTTCGTCGAAGGCAAAATCTTCGAAGCCCGCAAGATGTACGAGGAGTCTCTCGATACTTGCCGGCAGAACGGCGACAGAGATCGTGAAGCAGAAGCTATGATGGGGCTGAGCGAGGTTTTGCGGACCCAGGGAGATTCCCATGCCGCTTGGGAGGATGAAACCCGCGCCAAGGAGGTCTTTCAGGAGGTGGGGAACAAAACACCGGAAGCGCGGGCGGAGTTGCATCTGGCGCAATTGCTCCTTGACCGCGGCGAAAACAGCGAGGCGGTGAAGTCCATTCAGCGAGCAGAGGACCTTCTCTCGAAGACGACCTCTCCGCGCGACGACGCAACGGCGAAAATCCTGCTGGCTCAGACTTTGTTGGCATCGGGCAAAATCAACGAAGCTAGAGAAAGCGTCTCGCACGCGCTCGAATTTGCCGAGCGCTCTCGCGATTTCGATATCTTCCTTATGTCCCGCTTAATGGCCGCCCGAGTCGATGCCACAGCAGGAAGTCCAGCACAACGCAACAAAGCCGCGAAGCAGCTAAAGGCCTTGGCGCAGCAGGCAAAAGCGGCACAATTTGTGTATGCGGCGCTGGAAGCTCGCCTAGCCCTGGGTGAGATGGAACTGAAGTCGGGGAACCCTGCAGCCGGCCGCAAACATCTTCAAGTTTTGCAGGAAGACGCCTCGAGCCAGGGCTTTCTGCTGATGGTACAAAAAGCGGGCATGGTTCTCGGAAAAGCGGAGACTCAGGCCGCGCTTCGCGCGCCAAACTGAGGCCGCGAGAGCAGTTTGCAGTATTTGCCCCTCATAGAAGCTCGGCGGCTGTCAGTGAACGGTCGTGAGCTGGTTGAGGTTGACGGATTTGCCGGCCCCATGAACGCAAGGCAGAAATATTTCTAAATGCCTTGAAATCTTAATCTTAATTGGGGGCATGCGGGGAACATTCAGGTATCTTGACTTGGCGGCGCTGACCGAAAAGGCTTGGACGCGCTTCTGCCCCTTGCCGGCTTTCCGGTGTTTTGAAGGTCCACGAGAGATGTCATCATGAAAAAAAGATGGTTCTTGCTGCGGTATCTTCCTTTGGTCGCGGTTCTTTTGTGGCTGGCAGGAGCGGCCCCGATGCTTCAGGGGCAAACCAATTCAGCAGATCAAAAGACGAAACTGGCGATCGTCGGGCTCGACCACGATCACGTCTGGGGATTACTCAAAGATTTGAGCGAGGAGCCGAACGCGGAGCTCGTTGCTATCGCGGACAGCCACTCGGAGCTGGTAGACCGCGCAAAGACCAAGGTGCCCGGCACCGTGAAGTTCTATTCCGATTACGTGAAGATGCTGGATGAGATGAAGCCGGACGGCGTCATTGTCACGACGGAAAACGACAAGCACCTGGAGATTCTGCGTGAATGCGCCAAACGGCATATCAGCTTTTCCACGGAAAAACCGATGGCCACGACGGCTGCGGACGCGCGCGAGATGGAACGGGTGGCAAACCAGGCGGGCATCAAAGTGATGGTGAACTACTGGAACGCGTGGGTCGCGCCAACGCACGAACTGTATCACCGCGTAAGAGACGGTCAGGTTGGACCGATGAAGAAGATCATTGTGCAGTATGGCCACCAGGGGCCGAAAGAAATTGGCGTGTCGAAGTATTTTGCCGACTGGCTCTATGACCCGGTGAAAAACGGCGGCGGGGCCATCATGGACTTCGGCTGCTATGGCGCAGAGTGGGCGGTATGGCTGAAAGGACGCCCGACGCGCGTTTCCGCAGTGACGCAGAAACTAAAGGTAGAGCAGCACAATTCGGTGGATGACGACGCCACCATCATTTTGGATTATCCCGATGGGCAGGTGATTATCGAAGCTTCGTGGGATTGGCCGTATAGCATGGGGCAAGTGGAAGTGTTCGGACCGAAGGGCAGCTTGCTTGCGACGGGCAAGGACCTGTTTTTCCGGTCACCCACTGACAATGTCGCAAAGGTAGGACTGGAAGGCGAGCGCATTGCACTCGATGCGCCGCCGCGCGAGGCGAGCAATCCCATTTCGTATTTTGTGGATTGCATTCGAAACAACAAGCCCATCGAGGATCCGCTTTCCATGAAAGTGAATGTCCAGGTGATGGAAATCCTGGATGCCGCGCGCGAGTCGGCCCGAACCGGAAAGCAACAAGAACTACGCTGAACGGCGCGAGGATGAACGAGGAAGCGCTGAGCTTATCCCAAGCCAAGAATGCTCTTCGCTCAAAGCTGAGGTGTTCGCTCAAATAGCCTAATCGAAGGTACACTCTCCTTGCGCAAATTCCTGGGGAACAGGAGCGGGTGATGATTGCGTGTGCGCATGCCGTCCTTCGAGCCAAATTAACTTTGCGGTCTCGCCGTTTGACCCTCCCGCTCTTGCTTCTCTTTGTGTGTTTCCCAGGCGTAGCTGGTGCGCAGTGGAATCCCCTGAATGCAGTTGTGAATGTACAAAAGGAGCCCGATGGAGTGCGGCTGACGCTGCAGAAAGGCGTAATGAGGATTCAGGTGTGCTCCGACTCCATTCTTCGCGTGCGCTATTTGCCCGCGGAATCCGTGCCAGAGCATCCTGACCTTATCGTGATCAAGAAGAATTGGCCGGCGACGCCATGGGAGATGCGATCTTCAGATGAGGGCGTAGTGCTGAGCACCGCGCAAGTCAAAGCGGTTATCGCACGTAAAAACAGCAGCATCACGTTTCAGGATTTCACAGGCAAAACTTTGTTCCAGCAAACAGAAGTGACCATGACGCCGGTGGTTGTGAATGGTGAAGCGACGCATCATTTGGAACTCTTCTCCAATATTTGGGGCTCGAACGAGTCTTTCTACGGACTCGGGCAACACCAAGCGGGCGTGTGGAATTATCGCGGGGAAGAAGTTGATATTTCTCAGGCCAACTCTAATATTGGCATCCCCTTTTTCCTGTCCAGCAGGGGATACGGAATCTACTGGAACAATCCTTCGCAGAGCCGGTTCAACAACCTCTTCCTCCACGCGCTTTATCTCAGCTCGGAAGTTGCGGATGAGATGGACTACTACTTTCTCTACGGCCCGGAATTCGACCGCATCATCGCCGGATACCGCGAGCTGACCGGCGCGCCGCCCCTGTTCGGCAAGTGGGCTTACGGCTTCTGGCAGTCGAAGAACAAGTACAACACGCAGGAAGAGTTACTCGGCGTGGCGCACAAATACCGGCAACTGCACATTCCTGCGGACAACATTGTGCAGGATTGGTTCTGGTGGGTCACGATGGGCGAGCCGGTGTTCGACAAGGCGCGCTATCCCGATCCTCCGGGGATGGTGGAGGACCTGCACAAAAACAATTTTCACTTGATGATTTCCGTGTGGCCGTACTTCCGCCCCGGATCGAAAACGTACGACGACATGGACAAGCGCGGATTTTTCATCGACAAGACAAAAGTGGCGGCGTTTCATCCCGCGAACATGGCGCTTTATGATGCATTCAATCCCGAAGCGCGGAAATACTATTGGAATTTGATGGACCAGGCGCTCTTCAAGATCGGCGTGGATGCCTGGTGGCTGGATACCACGGAGCCGGAGACTGAGGACCGCGAAGCAAACATTCTGGTAAGCAGCAAAATCTACCTGGGAAACGGCGCGAGATATGCGAATGCGTTTCCGCTGATGACCACCGAAGGCGTCTACCAGGGGCAGCGCAGCGAATCGGACAAGAAGCGCGTGTTCATCTTGTCGCGCTCGGCGTTTGCCGGTGCACAGCGCAATGCGGCGGCGGTGTGGTCGGGAGATATCAACTCAGACTGGGTGTTTTTCAAGAAGCAGATTCCCGCGGGGCTGAACTACTCGATTTCGGGGCTGCCGTATTGGACGACGGACATTGGCGGATTTGTTTCCGGGAATCCGGATGATCCGGCGTATCGCGAGTTATTCATTCGGTGGTTCGAGTTCGGCACGTTCAACCCGATTCTACGCGTGCATGGAACGCGCACCACGAATCAAAACGAGTTGTGGTCGTATGGGCCAGAAGCGCAGAAGATTCTGACGAGTTACGACACCTTGCGCTGCCGCTTGCTTCCGTATATCTATTCGCTGGCGTGGATGACCACCAGCCAGGGCTATACACCGATGCGCGGATTGATCATGGATTTCCGCAGCGATGAACACTCGGCGACGATCGGGGATCAATTTATGTATGGTCCGGCGTTCCTGGTGAATCCCGTGAGCGATCCCGAGGTAAATTCTCGGCGCGTTTATCTTCCCAAAGTGAAATGGTACGACTTTTGGACCGGCAGCTCGGTTGAGGGCCCGCGCATGATGGATGCAGCGGCGCCCATCGACAAGCTGCCGCTGTTTGTACGCGCAGGTTCGATCGTTCCGATGGGGCCGGAAACGGAATGGTCGACGGAAAAGCCGGAAGATCCCATCGAATTGCGCGTCTATCGCGGAGCGGACGGCGAATTCACGCTCTACGAGGACGAAAATGATGGGTACAACTATGAAAAGGGAGTGTATGCGACGATTCCGTTGCATTGGGATGAGGCGAAGCACGCGTTGACGATCGGCGAGCGCAAAGGAAGCTTCCCTGGAATACTGACGGAGCGGCGCTTTCAAATTGTGTTTGTCGGCGAGAACCACGGCGCCGGAATATCCGCGGAAAGCAGGCCAGACAAGGTCGTAACTTATTCGGGGAAACCCGTTGCGATTGCGCCATAGTCGGGCCGCCAATGCCGGTCCATGATCCGCGAGTCCTATCCGGCCGTGCTGCTCCGTTGAAGCGCTGGAACGGGCCCGGTGGACTGGCGGACCACAAGTTCCGGCTCGATGGCAATTTCCGGCACATATTCGCCGCGACCTTCAATGAGGTCGACCACGGTTTGCGCGGCAATTTGGCCCATCCGCAGGAGTGGCTGCCTCACGGTGGTCAATGGAGGATTGGAAAACGCCGCCCCAGGAGTGTCGTCAAATCCCACGACGGAAATATCCTCCGGCACGCGTAGCCCGGCTTCATGGAAAGCCCACAGGGACCCAATCGCGGAAATGTCGTTGTAGGCGAACAGAGCCGTGAAACGCTTGTTCCTTGCCAGGAGTTCCTTGGCGAAGGGATAGCCAATGGCGGGCGTCGAATCGGTACCTTCCAACTGGATGGTCAGTTCTGGGTGAATACAGATATTGAGTTCCTGAGCTACTTCGCAGATCGCGTTCCAACGGTCCGAGGAATCCGAGCTCAACGTCTGGCCTTTGATAAATGCAATTTCCTGATGTCCGAGGTTTTTTAAATGCTCTAGAGCCAAATGAGCCGCACGCTTGTGATCCAGGACCACGTTCGTTACGCCTTCTACACGTTGATGTCCCGCGACGGCCACGGTTGGCAAAGCAAGTTTTTCTGTCAGCGACGTGTCGGTAGTGATGAAGCCTTCCACGCCTCGTGTTAGCAGCATCTGCGCGTACGTTTGAAGCAGCTTGGGGTCGTGTCGGTGAATTACGGTGAGGAAAAAATAGTTGTTCTTTCGGAGGTATTCCTCAATCCCGCTGATGACCATTGCACCGTAGGCGTCGCCAATCTCTTCCGCGATTACGCCGATTGTGTAAGTCCGTCTCAGTCGCAGCGTTCGAGCGAAAAAATTTGGCCGGTAGTTGAGCGCGCGAGCCGCTTCGATGATGCGGTTCTTGGTGTGTTCCGGAATGGAGCGTGCCGCCGGAGAGTTGTTCAGCGCAGCGGAGACCGTCCCAGGAGTAAGACCGAGGTGGTCAGCGATGGTTTTGAGGGTAACCTTTTGCTGCGCGCGCGGGGGCTGCTTCTTCGTGGGCGCCTGCATCATCTGCAAAAACCCTCCCGGGACTTACAAAAAGTAGTATAGCCAACTCCTTTTTTCGGCACACTGGTGCTCAGGAAGCCATTTTTTAGCTTTCGGCTATCCATCACTCTATCCCTACCTGTCAAACCAAGCGTTGGGCCTTCCCCATATGCAGCGGTGACGAGCCGTAAGAATAACATTATTTTGCTTGAGAAGCCTTCTGGAATAGGGCCATATAGAAGCCCTCTCGAAGCCGCTGCGCGTCTGATCTCCAAGCCGATGGCGTTCACTATCAGCTTCGAGCCGGATGCTCCAAGCAATCGCGAATTGCCGATGCTTACCGCGAACTGGAACTTTACAAAGAACCAAAGGCCAAATCGCGCGAGCTCACCGTGACGCAGCCAGTCGAGCGTCCATGATATTCTCTTACGGGAAATTCTTTTTGATCGCACTCTTTTCGAAGAATCTTGCGAAGTCTCTTTTGCTTTTGTCGCTGAGCGCGAATCTTGCCTTCGCTCAGGGCGGCCACCCTACGCCTTCGCCCCCGCCGCCCGGGGCCAAGTCTACCAAGTGCAGCGGGCTTCCGATTCCTCAACTCGAAGACATCACTGCAAAGACCGGCATCACGTTCCAGCATGCCTCGGACCCGGCAAAGAAATACATCATCGAGTCCATGAGCGGCGGCGTGATCGTTTTCGATTACGATCGCGACGGCTGGCCAGACATTTACTTCACGAACGCGCCGAGCGTCGAGATGGCCCTCAAAGGACAGAAAGCGCCCGGCGCGCTCTATCACAACAATCACGACGGCACATTCAGCGACGTCACAGAAAAATCCGGCCTGGACGCTCCTTGCTTTGCGATGGGTGGCGCCGTAGGCGATTACGACAACGACGGGTGGCCTGATCTGTACGTTACTTGCCTCGGCGGCAACATTCTCTATCACAACAATAGCGACGGCATTTTTACCGACGTGACGGCCAAGGCGGGCGTCGCCGACGGCCGCTGGTCCACCGGCGCGTCATTCGGCGATTATGACGGCGATGGCTTCCTCGATCTCATGGTTACGAATTACGTGGACTTCCATCTCGACGACCTGCCCGGCTTTGGAAAAGCCCCCAACTGCAAATATCGGGGCATCGATGTGCAATGCGGCCCGCGCGGGTTGAAGGGCGCCGGCGACGTGCTTTTTCACAACAATGGCGACGGCACATTCACCGATGCTTCGAAAGCCGCTGGCGTCAGCGATCCTAATGGCTATTATGGCCTCGGGGTCGTGTGGGCCGACTTCAACAACACCGGCCGTCCCGACATTTATGTTGCCAACGATTCCACGCCAAACTTCCTTTACAAAAATCTGGGCAACGGAAAATTCCGCGACATCAGCCTTGAATCGGGCACGGCCGTCAGTGAAGACGGCTCCGAGCAAGCTTCCATGGGCATCGCCATCGGCGATTACCTGCACACGGGCCGGCCTTCGCTCTACGTTACGAATTTCTCCGATGAAAATGACTCGCTCTATCGCAACGACGGCAACTGGAATTTCACGGATGTTTCCTATGCTTCCGGCGTGGCCCTGTCTTCTTTGCCGTATGTAAAGTGGGGCACGGCGTTCGTCGATTTGGACAATGATGGCTGGGTAGACCTCATCACCGTCACCGGCCATGTCTATCCGCAGGTCGATTCACTTCCTTCCGGCGCGACTTACCGTGAGCCCAAGCTTTTGCGTATGAATCACAAGGACGGCACCTTTTGTGACGCCAGCGACCAGGCTGGTCCGGCACTTCTGGAAAAGCGTGTTTCTCGCGGCCTCGCTGTCGCCGATCTTTTCAATGACGGCAACGTGGACATCGTCGTTGGCGACATTGACGGCACTCCTATGATTTTGCGAAATCACGGCGTTCCCGGCCGCCATTGGGTCAGTTTCGAATTGGCGGGCACGAAAAGCAACCGCCTCGCCATCGGCGCACGTGTCAAAGTGATTGCAGGCGGCATGACCCAGACCGACGAAATTCACAGCGGCGGCAGCTACCTATCGCAAAACGATTTGCGTTTGCATTTCGGAATCGGTTCCGCGACGAAGATCGGCCGGGTGGAAATTTTCTGGCCTTCTGGCAAAACCGATACCCTCAGGGATCTCGCCGCCGATCAGATCTATTCGGTCCTCGAAGGCTCAGGCATTGTTCCCGCAGCTCGTATTCGCCCTGCTTCTCCGGGCAAAGCAAAATCTGCGCCGGCTCCCGGCACTTCCTCAACTTCCTCGCATCCGTGATCTTTTGGCTACGAAGATGGCCAAGCCCGCGCGAAATGAACCTCCCGCTGCAGGCATTTCCTTCGACGCAACTTCCTCGACAGTTTCTCCTCGCAACGAATGTTTCCCGCGCTATGCTAGCTTTCGCAATCACGGCCAGGTCTTAAACGAATATGAAAAAGCTGCGTTTTCTCGTTTCGCTTACCACGGACGACAACGATTATCAGATCGAACAGGCGCATTCTGCCGAAGAAGCCGCTCACAAACTTGGCGTCGAGCTCCAGGTGATTTATGCCGACAATGACTCCATTACGCAGAGCACGCAACTTCTGAAAGCCATCCAGGCTGAGGAAGCGCATCGCCCCGATGCAATCATTTTTGAGCCGGTTGGCGGCACGGCTTTGCCGCAAGTGGCTCGCGCCGCGGCTTCTGCGAAAATCGGCTGGGCCGTCCTGAATCGCGACGCCAATTACATTCCGGAGTTGCGAAAATCTTCCACGGCTCCCGTTTGCATCGTGACCTCCGATCATCTGGAGATCGGCCGTATCCAAGGACGCCAAATCGCTGCTCTTGTGCCCCACGGCGGCACCATTCTTTGCGTTCAGGGCCCGGCTGAAAATTCCGCCGCCAAAGACCGCACCACCGGCACGCAGGAGACCAAGCCCGCCAACGTCCATCCCATCCTTCTGCGGGCGCAATGGACCGAGGAAAGCTCACAAAAAGCCGTCCGCTCGTGGTTGCAACTCACCACATCCCACAAAGCCCCGATTGACCTCATCGCAGCGCAAGACGACTCCATGGCCATCGGTGCGCGCAAAGCCTTCGAAGAATTGCCCAACGAAACCGAGAAGGAGCGGTGGCTGAGTCTTCCGTTCCTCGGTTGCGACGGCCTGCCGAAGACCGGGCAAGCCTGGGTCAAGAGCGGCCTTCTCACCGCCACCATTTTCGTTCCGCCAAACGCTGGTCAGGCCATCGAAATGTTTGTCGATGCTTTGCAGCGCGGCAAGCAACCGCCCGAGCGTGCCCTTACTGTTCCTGTTTCTATTCCGCCGATCAACGAACTCAAGCGCCGCTGAATGTTTGGTTCTTCGCAATCGGCCTTTCCCATCCTGTACGCAGGCTCCTTTAGAAAATCGATTTTCGATGCTTGTTTGCACCTCATAACGTCGTATAATGCGGCAGGAATCATCGTAACAGTTTTGCGGTGCGGCGTTTGCCGAGGTGAAGCGCATGAGCTCTCTCGTTCCGGAGTCCTCAGCCAAACTTTCTTTTCACGAACATTCGTCAATGGACCGCAGGCAGTTTCTCGCGGCTTCCGGCGGCCTGCTCGCAGCCACCGTTCCTGGCAGTTCTTTCGTGGCTCGTGCGGCCGAGTCCGCGAATTCGCCCTCTGCCTCCACCCCAGCTCGCATGCCTGCCGGCAACCTGCGCAAAATTCCCATCGGAGTCTTTGATCCGGTTTACGAACATCTATCCCTCGACGCTATGCTCGACAAGGTCACCGCTCTCGGCCTTGAAGCCATGGAAATCGGCACGGGCGGCTACCCCAACAACAAACATTGTCCTCTCGACGACCTCATTGCAGACCGCTCTAAGGCCAAAGCTTGGCAGAAAAGGTTTGAAGACCGCGGCATTCGTGTCGCTACGCTGAGTTGTCACGGCAATCCCATCCATCCCGATGCCAACATCGCCAAGAAAGACATCGACACTTTTCGCAAGACGGTTCAGCTCGCCGAAATGCTCGACGTTAAGGTCATTGTCGGTTTCTCGGGTTGCCCCGGCGGCACTCCGCAGGACACCCAGCCGAACTGGATCACCTACCGCTGGCCTCCCGAATACGCCAAGATGCAAGACTGGCAGTGGAACGAGAGAGTTGTCCCGTACTGGAAAGAGGCCGCAAAATACGCCCGCGAACATGGTGTTAGACGCCTGGCGCTCGAAATGCATCCCAACTTTGTGGTTTACAATCCCCGCACGCTGATCAAGCTTCGCGAAGCTGCCGGTGAAGAAATTGGCGCCAACAACGACCTCAGCCATCTCTTCTGGCAGGGCTGCGATCCTGTTGAAGTGATTCACTATCTTGGCAAGCAGGGCGCCATCTTCCACGCGCACATGAAAGACACCGTGTTTTTCCCGGAAAACCGCGACAAATACGGCGTACTCAACTTTGCTTTCGAAAAGAGCGATCTCGACACCGCCTCCGAGACCTTCCGCGCTGTCGGCTACGGCCACAGCGCCAGCCTCTGGAAATCCATCATCAAGGCGTACATGGACATCGGGTACGACGGCATCCTCAGTATTGAGAATGAAGATCCTATTCTCCCGGGTGAGGTTGGCGTCGAACGCGCAGCCTACGTCTTGAAAAACGTTCGCAATGAAATTTTAGGAGCCTGAAATGCGTCGCCGCGAATTCATGGGCGTTTGTGCCGGGGCGGCCCTGACGGCTGCTGCAGGAGACGCGGTCAAAGCTGCTACGGCTTCGCTGCCAGTCGACGCTGCTGCGGAAGCCGAAGGCGCGCCCTTTCCCCTCACGGTCATGCTCTGGACTGTCTACCGCGATGTTCCCTTTCCCGAGCGCCTGGAAAAAGTTGCCGAAGCGGGTTACCACGCGGTCGAGCTCGTCAACGAATTCAAAGACTGGAAGCCGCAGGATTTTGCCGACGCGCGCCGCAAGAAGCGCGAGCTTGGTATGGAGTTCGACGGCACCTGTGGCGTCTGGCTGCCTCTGGCGGACGCCGGCAAGCGCGAAGCCTTTCTCAAATCCCTTCGCGATTTCGTTCCCACGATGCGCGAACTCGAATGCACGCGCCTCATCATGCAGACCGGCGACAAAATTCCCGGCCTGTCTCCCGCGGAAATGCACGGCAACTGCATCGAAACCCTCAAGCGTGGCGCCGACATCGCGGCCGAAAACAAGATCGAACTCCTCATCGAAAACATCGATCCGGAAGAAAATCCGAAATACTTTGTCACCAGCTCCGCGGAAGGTTTTGACATCGTTCGTTCCGTCGGCAATCCACACGTCAAATTCCTCTACGATCTCTTCCACGAGCAAATCGCGGAAGGCAACCTCATCGAAAAGCTCGAAAAACACATCGATCTCGTCGGGCTCGTTCACGTCGCCGACGTTCCCGGCCGCCATCATCCCGGCACCGGAGAAATCAATTACGCGAACATTTTCCGCAAGCTCGCCGAGCTGCGCTACTCGCGCTACGTCGCGATGGAATTCCATCCCTTGGGCGATCCGGTAAAGGAATTGCGCGATGCCCGGGAACTGGCTGTTTCGAGCGCGCGCTCTGTGGGTGCCGCTCTCCTGCCTGAATCTTCGGAGAAACCATGAATCGGCGTGATGCCCTTCGCATGCTTACCGCGGGAGCCGTTATTCCCGCACTAAGTCCGGAACTGTTTGCCTTCTATCGCGAAACCCATCCGGAGGGTCCTTACGCCCTTCGCACTCTGAATCCCCACCAGAACGATACGGTGGTCGCCATGATCGATCAGATCATCCCGGCCACCGATACGCCTGGCGCCAAGGGCGCTCGCGTCAACGAATTCATCGACGTCATCCTTACCGAATGGGCCACCGAAGAAGAGCGCCGCAATTTTCTCGATGGCCTTGCCGCCGTCGACAAACAAAGCAACGCGTTCTTTGGCAAAGATTTTGCTTCCGCTTCTTCCGGCCAGCAGCTCGTTCTACTGCGATCCCTGGACGCGGCTGCCGACACTGCACGTGCGCAACGAAAGGAGGAGGACCGTCCGCCTTTCTGGGAGCCAGAAGGCCGCGATACGCAGATGCAAGGAGACTTCTTCACCGTCTTCAAGAACATGACTGTGCACGGCTATTACACTTCCGAAATCGGTTTCAGCCAGGAATTGAAGCTGCAAATTATCCCCGGTGCGCAGCATGGCTGCTCGCCTCTTGGCCCGGGGGCCGGAAATGCAGACTGGTAGAAGCGGGCATGGCACCGACACTCTACGACGCGATCGTGGTTGGCTCAGGCATCACCGGTGGTTGGGCCGCGAAGGAACTTACCGAAAAGGGTCTCAACACGCTGGTCCTCGAGGCCGGCCGTTCCATCGTTCCTGAGCGCGACTACGTCGAGCACGTCCCTATTTGGGAGCTAAAGCACCGCGGCTGGGACGATCGTTTCGAACGCGAGCGCAACCAGCCCATCCAGCGCGAGGTTTATTACGCTTGTGATGAGTATTCCCACAAATTCTTCGTTAACGACCTCGAAAATCCTTACTCTTTCGATCCTGGCAAGCATTTCTCCTGGATTCGTGGTCGGCAAGTCGGCGGTAAATCCATTACCTGGGGCCGCCAAAGCTATCGCTGGAGCGATCTCGATTTCGAAGCCAATCTAAAAGAGGGTATCGCCGTCGACTGGCCCATTCGCTACGCCGACATCGCTCCCTGGTATGACTA
The DNA here is from genome assembly GCA_003223245.1 of Acidobacteriota bacterium. Classification (GTDB taxonomy): domain Bacteria; phylum Acidobacteriota; class Terriglobia; order Acidiferrales; family UBA7541; genus Acidiferrum. The sequence goes on along the minus strand of QHYI01000117.1, from coordinate 19,724 downwards.
TGTCGAGGAATTTATCGGCGTGAGCGGCCAGGCCGAAGGCTTGCGCCAGCTTCCTGACGGGAAATTCCTCCCGCCCATGGAGCTCACCTGCGTCGAGCTCGATCTCAAAGACGCGCTGGAAAAGCACTTTGACGATCGTATCCTTACAATCGGCCGTTCTGCCGTTCTCACGCGCGTGCATAAAGGCCGCGCCGCCTGCCATTATTGCGGCGTATGCCATCGCGGTTGCATCACGCAATCCTATTTCAGCAGCCTGAATTCCACGCTGCCAGCCGCGCAAAAAACCGGCCGGCTCACCATCCGCCCTTACAGCGTGGTACACAGCCTGAACTTCGATTCGAAAACTCGCAAGATTTCCGGTATACGTGTCATTGACGCGCAAACCAAGAACGCCCTCGAGTTCAAGGGCCGCATCGTTTTTCTTTGTGCTTCCACTCTCGAGTCCACCCGCATTCTCCTCAACTCCGCGACCCCGGAATTTCCCAACGGCCTAGCCAACTCCAGCGCCGAACTCGGCCACAATCTCATGGACCACCACATGGGCAGCAGCGCCAGCGGCATCATGCCCGGCCACGAAGACAAGATGCCTTTCGGCAATCGTCCCAACGGTTTCTACATCCCTCGTTTCTCTAACGTCGATGCGAAGCAGAAGGGCTTTGTCCGCGGCTACGGTTACCAAGGCGGCGGCAGCCGCCCAGGCTGGTCCCGCGGCCTCAACACAGTGGGTCTCGGCGCGGATTTCAAAAACTCTCTGAAAGGCGTTGGCAAGTGGCACGTGGCCTTGGAAGGATTTGGCGAATGCCTTCCACAGCACAACAATTACGCGGAGGTCGACAAAGAGAAGTTGGACGCCTGGGGCATCCCCACACTCAAGATTCATTGCACTTGGGGTGAAAACGAACTCGCCATGTCCAAAGACATCGCTATTCAAGCGGGCGAAATGCTTGCTGCCGCGGGCGCGAAGGACATTGAGATCTTCCAGCAAATCACGCCGCCCGGCTTGGCCATTCACGAAATGGGCACGGCGCGCATGGGCCGCGATCCAAAGACTTCCGTGCTCAACGCGCACAATCAGGCGCACGACGTGAAGAATCTTTTCGTGACCGATGGCGGCTGCATGACTTCCTCTTCTTGCGTGAATCCTTCGCTGACGTACATGGCCCTCACCGCCCGTGCGTGCGATTTCGCTTTCTCAGAAATGAAGAAGAACAATCTTTGACCATGGCTCCAAGTCATTTGTACCTTTGGAAGATCTAAAGCAGTTCCAGCAACCCGGTTTAAGATAGTTTCTGGTAAGTTCGCCACGGTGGGGAGTTTTTTCTGGCTAGGACTGAAAACTGAAAACTGAGAACTCAAAAATGCTCCAGGTAATCCGCACTCCCAAGCAGTACGACGTCTGCATCATTGGCTCCGGCGCTGGCGGAGGTGCGGCCGCGAAGGTGCTCACCGAAGGCGGCCTCAACTGCGTCATGCTCGAGGCCGGGCCGGAGGTTCACCCCGAAAAAGACTTCAAGATGTTCCTGTGGCCTTACGACTTGCCGCATCGCGGGGCCGGCGTTGGCGGTCACGCCGAAGAGAATTTCAGCGAATTCCTCGCGCCCAACGGTGCCTGGCACATCGAAGGCGAGCCGTACACTTCTGCTCCCGGCTCCAATTTTCAATGGTTCCGCTCGCGCATCGTCGGTGGCCGCACCAATCACTGGGGGCGCATCGCCCTCCGTTTTGCTCCCGTCGATTTCAAATCCAAAACACGCGACGGCCTTGGCGACGATTGGCCCATGAGTTACGAAGATCTCTCGCCCTACTACGACAAAGTCGAAGCGTACATCGGCGTTTTCGGCACAAAGGAAAACGTCCCCAGCGCCCCCGACGGCGTGTTTCTTCCTCCGCCCAAGCCGCGCTGCACGGAGTTGATCGTCAAGAAAGCCTGCGACAAGCTCGGCATCATTTGCATTCCTTCGCGCCTTGCCATCCTCACGAAGTCGATCAACGGGCGCTTGCCCTGCCACTATTGTGGCCAGTGCGGCCGCGGCTGCATCACCGCCTCCAACTTCAGTTCCAGCCAGGTGTTCATTCCTCCCGCGACGAAAACCGGCAAGCTCACCTTGATCACCGGCGCCATGGCTCGGGAAATCCTTGTCGACAAAGACGGCAAAGCCACGGCCGTCTCCTACATCGACAAAGCAACCCGCTCCGAAAAACGCGTGAATGCCCGCGCGATCGTAGTCGCCGCCAGTGCTTGCGAATCTGCCCGCCTCCTGCTCAATTCCAAATCTACTCTCTTTCCGGACGGCCTCGCGAACTCTTCCGGCGTGGTCGGCAAATATCTCACCGACTCTGTCGGCAGCGGCGGTTATGGCTATTTCCCCCAACTTGAGAAGATGCCTCCGCACAATCACGATGGCGTTGGCGGCATGCACATGTACATGCCCTGGTGGAAATTCGATCGCAAGAATGATTTCCCCCGCGGCTATCACATCGAATTCGGTGGCGGCCGTGAAATGCCAGGGATTGGCATGTTCCACGATTTGAATCACGAAGAAGAAGGTTACGGCCTTTCTCTAAAGCAGCGCGGCCGCAAAGTCTACGGCTGCTACATTGGGTTTGCAGGCCGCGGCGAAATGATTCCGAATCCGGATACCTACTGCGAAATTGATCCCGACGTTGTCGACCAGTGGGGTATCCCCGTCCTGCGCTTCCATTTCAAATGGTCCGACTATGAATTGCTTCAGGCCAAGGACATGCAGGAGACTTTCAAAGCCATCGTTGAAGCCGCGGGCGGCGAATACAAGACCAAAACTTCTATCCACGGCGAATATCCTTTTGGCATCGAGCCTGGCGGTAGGATCATTCACGAAGTCGGCACCGCTCGCATGGGCGCTGACCCTAAGACTTCCGTCCTCAACAGCTTCTGCCAGGCTCACGACGTGAAAAATCTTTTCGTCACCGACGGCGCTCCGCTCGTCACCAATCCGGACAAAAATCCCACCCTGACCATCATGGCTCTGGCTTGGCGCGCCTCCGAATATCTCTTGGATGAAGCCAGAAAGGGCAACCTCTAAATGGGCGCCTCCACTCGAACGGCACCTGTAGGGGCGCAGCCTGCTGCATCCCATCTCGGCGGTGCATTTCGAACCTGTCATTCCGAGCTGTGTGCCCTCTGTATTAAATCCTTTTCTTTCCGGTGACTCCCATGCCTAACGAATCCATTTCTCGTCGCGACATCCTTCGCACGCTTGCCATCGGCGCTGCTGCCGGTTCGGTCTTGCAAGTCATTCCCGCCGAAGCCGCCGAATGCGTCCACCAAATGGTCCGCAAGGAAAAAGCGGCATCGCTGACAGGAAGCTACACGCCGAGATATTTTTCCGCTGCGCGGTACGCCACGCTCGTTGCTCTCTGCGACATGATTGTTCCGAAGGACGAAAAATGCGGCGGCGCGGTCGAAGCCGGCGCTCCTGAATTCATCGACCTCCTCACCAGCGAAAACGAAAAGTATCAGCTAAAACTTGGCGGCGGCATCTTCTGGCTGGACAACTACTGCACCGATCATTATGGCAAAGTGTTTCTTGAATGCGCTCCGGAGCAAAAGAAAGAAGTTCTCGACCTCATCGCCTTCCGCAAGAACGCCAAGACGGATCCTTCGCTCAGCCAGGGCATTGGGTTCTTTGCGTTTCTCCGCAACATGACCTGCGACGGCTACTACACCAGCAAAATCGGCATTACCGACCTGCAGTACATCGGCAACGCTGCGCTGCGCGAATTTCCCGGCTGTCCCCCACTCCCAGAGTGAACCGTGGTTCGTGTTCTTTCCTGCGCCGCAGAGTGTCACAAGAATTCAGGTTCCATTAAAGACCGCGGCGCGGTTGAGGCTTGTCTCTTTTTCGCCCAGTAAGCGAATCCTTGGGCAATGCCGCCAATAGCTCGAAGGCGTGGCCCATCACTCCTCTCTTTTCGCGTATGACGAATTCGTGGCCTCGCTTCCAGATTCCTTGCCGCATAAACGAAACTGTTTGGGTAGTCGAGCGGCTTGGCTGCTTCCAATGCGAAAAACTTTTGTCATGGCCGTGTGTCGTTCTTCCTCTCGGCGGAGAAGAGATTGAACTCTACAGACCATTCCGCCAGATTAAGATACACAGTGAGCGTGCTTTTGGAAAAATTGCAATTTCTTTAGCGGTTGCCTTCCTTTCGTTTCTGCTGGTATTCTTCCGCCTGTTGTCCTCCGCCCCTCTCCATCAGGATTCGCCGGAGCGGCACTCTTTGTGGCCGTGGGTTTACCTCACGGGGTTCGCCTATTTCGCGTTGCATATGGCCACCGCTACGCGCTATGGCTACTTCCGCGACGCATTGTATTACCTCGCTTGCGCCGACCATCTCGCTTTCGGTTACGTGGATCAGCCGCCGCTCTTTCCATTCATTGCCTGGATCGCGCGTCACACCCTCGGCACTTCTCTCTACGCGCTGATGTTCTGGCCCGCGCTGGCGGGCGCCGCGCGCATCCTCTTAATTGCAGCATGCGCGCGCGAACTCGGCGCAAAGCGCTTCGGCGTAGAGCTTGCTGCCGTGCTCGCCGCCACTCCTGCGGTGTGGTGGGTCATCGATCACCAGTTCGCCATGAACGCCTTTGAGCCGCTTTTCTGGACTGGCTGCGCTTACGTAATCCTGTGCATGATCCACACGCAAAATCCAAAACTCTGGCTCGTTTTCGGCTTGATCGCCGGTCTCGGTCTCGAAACCAAATATTCCACCGCGGTGTTTTGCCTCGCGTTGCTTCTTGGGCTGCTTCTCACGCACCAGCGCAGACTCTTGTTTACGCCATGGGTCTTCGCAGGCGGCGCTGTCGCGCTTCTGCTCTTTCTTCCTAACCTTATTTGGAACATCCAACATCACTGGCCATTTCTCGACCTGGTGCGCAACATTCGCGTCACCGGCAAAGACCTTGCCTACCCGCCTCTTGCGTATCTCGCCCAGCAAATCGTAATGATGAGTCCGGTCAGCCTTCCTTTCTGGTTTGGCGGCCTGCTTTTTTATTTTTTCTCGCGCAACGCGAAGTCCTATCGCGCGTTTGGCTGGGCGTTCCTCATCACTCTCGGGTTGTTCCTCATTTCCCACGGCAAAGACTATTATTCCGCTCCGGCCTATCCCATTGTTTTAGCCGCGGGCGCGGTCGCCGCCGAGCGTCCCTTCGAGCAGCAAACAAGCGAGTCGCCGTCGAAGTGGCGTTCCATCTTCAGGGCGGTCTGCTTTGCTTGGCTGATCTTCGGAGTTGCGATCATCCTGCCGCTTGTTCTTCCCGTGCTGCCGCTCGATGCTTTCCTACGCTACCAATCGCATTCGCCTTTGCGGCCCAAACCCACCGAGCGGAGCTTCGTTGGCGCGGTTCTTCCGCAGTATTACGCCGATGAACTTCCTTGGGAGCAGCAAGTTGCCGCCGTCGCCCGCGTCTACCATTCGCTTTCACCCGAAGATCAGGCCAAAGCCGCGATCTTCTGCGACAACTATGGCCAAGCCGGCGCTATCGATTTCTTCGGTCCGCGTTACGGTTTGCCCCAAGCGCTCAGCGGCCATCAAAATTATTTTTTGTGGGGTCCGCGCAACTACACTGGTGAAATTGTTATTCTTGAAGGCGTGCGGGAAGCGGAAGCGCGCAAAGAATTCGCTTTCGTCGAAGTGGCCGCAACACTAAATATCCCTTACGCGTATTCGTACGAGACACGTCCTATCCTTGTTTGTCGCGGCTTGAAGTGGAATTTGCAGGCCATCTGGCCTCGGGTCAAAAACTGGCGCTGACTGTTCCGTCCTTTCTTTCCTCCCCGGCTACCTGACGCGGCCTGCGTCCGGGCTTCCGGCTTGAATCTTTTGCGCTTCACCTTTTTCAACTGAGCCACGTCCTCGCTCGTCCACAATCGCAGCCGGGCCGGCCGCAGCACCTCGGGCGGCTTGATTCTCCCCGAGACAATCCACGTTTGGAGCGTTTGCCGCGAGATGCCCGCAAGCCTGGCGGTTTCCGCTGTCGTGTAGACCTTCGAAACGTTCCGGCAGTCTCATGCCTTACGGGCGCCTCCATCCAATCCTTCACCGTTTCCGATTTTCGAATTTCCATTTTCTAATTTCCGAATTTTGCACACCCGTGCACAGCTTTCCACAGGAGAACTTGCAGATTCCTCTTGCCAAGAAACGACCGTCGGATTTAGTCTCCACCCCAGATTGAGCCGGAAAGCTTCAAAAACTTTGCGGCCCAATGCAAGGGGGGCGCAACCGCTGAAAGGCTGTTGCGCCTTCAATCTTTTTAGCGTCAATCGACGCGCTTTGTCGCTTGCGGGGCGAGGCTTCTTCCCCCCGTTGAGCGTCGGTATCAAACTTCAGTCTTCCGGCTTCAGCGCCTTGTAAATTTCCTGCACAAACGCATCCGCTGCCACGCGTCCGTGCCCCCACTTCGCATCGAACTCCGCCGTCGGATGTTCCGCAATCACTTCGCTCTCCCTGCGCCCAGCATCAATCGAATGCTGCACGCGGTCGCGCACCGTCACGAGCATATCGTGATACGCCTTCAAGCCCGGGCCATTGGTTACCTCGCCCCGCGCCGGCACGACGTGGAAGCGCGGATCCGTCCATGCATCCACCATCTTGAGCAGTCCCTCGAGCGTGCCGCCGCGCCCGGTCTCGATTGCCGGATAGCCGTCTCCCGGAAATACCTCTCCGAAATAAATTACGCTGGCGACGTGAAAGTGCACCAGTGCGTCCGCGTCGCTGTAACCGGGTTTTTGCTTCACGATGTGGACTGCTTCGCCATTCAGGTCAAAACTCATCACCTCCGAAAACGAGACATGCGGGCGCTCCACTCCCATCTTCACGAACTCCTCGGACAGCGGCTTGGGCGCCCCCATGACGTGTCCCCCGATGCGTTCCAATGCCTTTTCTTGCATGGCCACGAACGCTCCGCGGCGTCCCCAGCCTGCGTCCCCTTCCGAATGTGCAGGATCTTCCGGCGCAATCACCACAAACCGGACCGGCGACTTCGTGCGCTTCGCCAGTTCGCTGCTGATGCGCTCCGTACTGTCTGCCGATGGCGTTCCGACGAGCAGCGCGCCGTCCGGCCCGACTAAGGCGATCACGTTTCCCGTCCTCGTAGCAAACACGACTACGTTCGGCGTGACCTCCGTGATTTTCACTTCGCCACTTTCTCCGCCAGGCGTCTCCTGCGCCGCGCTCGCGCCGACGTATCCGAAAGCAATCGCGAAGGCAACGACCATCCCCGCGCGAATCCCAGCACTTTTTCGAAGACCCTTCATCGACAACCTTCCGGCCTGTCGATTGCACCCGCTTCGATGGACTCCGAGCCGAGACGGGCAAGCCGGTCCCGATGCTCCACGACGAGCGCACCGCGCTTCTCGGCCAACGGCACCGGCTCGACGAGGATCGTCCCCGTGGGCAACTGCTTCGAGGGCACAGGCGGAATCCCCGCCGGGAACCAGCGATACGCCGTCTTGTAATCTAGTCCCGGTTGCCTCGCCCATTCTGCTAGCTTCATGCGATAGAGACAGGTTATACATGCTATTAAAAACCATTAGAAGCAGTCAAAAACAAAAGCTGTTGCCAACCCCCTTTTCTTGACTATTTCAACAGCCCATATACTTCCACTTCGCCTCGCGCGCTGAAATACACACGTCCATTCACGACGACGGGAATCACGAAGCGCGTGGCCAGCGCCGCGCGATCACGACGGCTATTCTGCTCCGAGGTATAGATCGGCTGCTCGAGGTTATTTGCATCGAACCCATAGAGTATCGCCGGCCGGTCGGCGCCGTTCCAGGTTTTCGTGGCAATGGCCCACACAATGGCGTCCTTGTTGCCGTCCGCCGAAATCGAAGGTGTGGCGCCGGGATCATCGAATCTTATGCCGGAACTGGATTTCAGCTTGAGCTGCCCATTCTCCAGCGCGTAATCGCGCAAGCGATCGTCGCTGCACGCGAAGTAGACGTGTCCGTTCCAATACGCCATCGCGCCCATCCCGCTCCCGGACATGCGAATCCTTTGCACGACCGCATCGCCTTGCGCCTGGTACTGGCCCATCTTGTCTCGGTCAATCACGTAGATCATCGAGCCTTTCGAGGGCTGCACGAGCAAGTGACGATGCGGTCCCGGCTGATCGGGCAGCAGAAGCGGCCCGCTCGAGCCCAAATCGGCATCCGCGTCGCTCAGTTGCTCTTGGTTGAAGGGCGTAAAGTAATCAGCCACCACGAGTGAAGAATTCTTCAGCGCCAGCTTCAACAGCGAGTCACCGTAGTTCCGGCCTCCGGTCGCGGCATCAAAAGTGCCGTTGCCGATAGCCACATAGACGTTGCCATCCGCATCCGCGCCCAGGCCTGTGTCACTCGCCCAGATCCCGCCTTCGCGGCCATCCGGGGTAACGTTCAGCACGGCCTTCTGCGCCAGGGTTTGCGGATCGTAGGCCATTACCCAGCCGTGGTAGGGATCCACGTCGCAAGACGAACCCCAGGTAAGATAGAGCGCATTGTTGGTAAGCAGCAACGCCGCGCGCGGGTTTTCTTTCAGCGTATCGAACTGTACTTCGTCGTTTTTGTTGCCGTCGCCTCGGCCGCGAACCGACGCTGCGATTTGTTTTGGCCCGCCAAATTTCTCCGCGCCGGTGGTGATCGCCAGCGCATGAAGATATTGAAAATATTGGTTGTCGCCCCCAAAATGCCCGATCATCGTGCGCGCCAGCACGTACAGCGTGCCCGATTGCAGATCAATCACCGGCGTGGAGGTGATGCCCACTTCCGGCTGGATGAACGGGCATTGCACGTCGCGCGCGGGAACGGTTTCCTCATCGCGCTTCCGGTCCAGCAGACTCACCTTCCACAGCGGCGGATCGTTCGGGCGCTCGGCGTCGAAGGCATAGACGCTGTCATGCTCGGTGGCCACAAAGAGCACGTTGTGTTTTCTTTTGCCGGGAATCTCCACGCCAGGGAGGAACAGCGGCTGCGCGTACACGGCGCCATCCACGTGGAACGCGCCCAGCTTGCCAAACCGCTGCGTGTTCACCTTTTGCGGAGTCAATGTTTTCTCGTTCAGCGTCGCGCCCGTCCGCAAATTGTCGTACTGCGAAGTCGTGATCTGCGCTGTGGTGCCCGTCGCACCAATGGTCAATGCAACCATGCCCCATCCGATCTCGAGCAGCTTCATTGGTCACCCCGATCCTAAGCGAACAGGCGTTCCGTTCGCCCATGCGTTCCATTGGACGCAAGGAAGCGTCTTTTTGTGGCCGGTGAGCATGAGGCCGGGGGCCTTCGGTATGGTCTTTGTCTGCGCAAGTGAGGTATCACCCCCTCGGGCAATTTGTATGGTTATCAAAACAAAGGGGTAACGAGATTTGATGGCTGTAAGTGATTGAAAACAAGCAGAGGCGGGACTGGCGACTTATGACTCTTGACGCGATGCTGGTGGCACACTTTGCCTTGAAGCGTTTTTCCGCCCACTCCCTCAAAGCAAATGGCGCTCTCTCCAAAGCAAATTGAAAATCGCAACAGCATTCGCGCTAAGGGCCGCAAGCACCACTTCGTTTACACGGGCATCCTGCGCTTCGGCATATCGATGTTTGTGCTGACAACATTCTTGAGCTGGTGCACTCCAAAGGGCATGGTCGCAATATTTTGCGAGACTCAATAGGCTACCCCCGCCTTGGTGCCAATGTGGTCCAGAAGGGAACTCGGGTCTTCCTGTGGTTTAGAGTCTTTGTCTTATTACCCACAAGGCTCAAAGCCGGAGTATACTAAGGCCATCGTCCTATTTGGTTTTTGAACGAGCAAGTCATGGGAGTGCAATCAGCTTTCACGGCAATCTTCGCCGGGTGCGGTGACGCTGTCGTCGCCAGGGCCGTAGTGGGTCTACCCGGTCTGACCGTCGACGAGCGCTTTGGAAGCTTTCCCACCTGGACCCAGGCTAATGAGCGCGCACGGCAGCTGAATGAAGGGCTGGGGCTCACCCAGTCTCAAGTGCGGGCCATCGTAATCGAAGTGAGGCTCAAGGCTGAGGCCCTCATTCTGGAATGCGAGTCGCTGTTAGAAACGGCAAGTCAATTACAAAAGCGCGAACGCCGGCGCCACTACAAACCTGAACACGACGCTTTGCTCGCTCAATTGGAACTTGGCGTAACGTTTTGCCAAGTTGCGTGCACTTGCCACAACGTCCAGAAAGAACGGCTTCTCAAGCAGGCTCGCAACACTCTCTCCTACGCCATGTCCGCGCTGGGCAAGTTCGAGTTCTCCATCGATGGCGTAAACCAAATCGAAACGAGAATTGAACGGTTGCAAAGCACCTTGGACGAATTCTCTTAGGAAACGGCGATGGTCCTCTGCTTGTTTGAACTTTCGGACCAGCGACACTCTTCAGGTTTTAGGACTATTGGGTGCCTTGATTGCGTGAACGGATGCCTTTTCTACATGCTATGCCCAAACGCAGAATCGCAAACGAGCAAGCGGAACTTCCCCGCCGGGCTACAGATGCCCTTAAAACCGCGCGCAGCGCTGGTAAAAGCTTCGACGATGCGGCCATAACCTTTTCCTTGACTAAACTGGACGTCGCTGTCACCTTCTGCAAAGTCTGCACGGTAGCTTTAGCTTTCTCGAGCCATACCAAAATCGATCGCGAACTAGAGCATGTGGAACACGCTCTCGTGAGCGCTTTGCGAACCAGAGAAAAGGTCAAGCTGAAGCCTCACAGACAAAACCAATTCCGTGAAAAAGTTGAGCAGCTAGAAGCCTTGCTGAGCCTACTTGCTGAGCGTGTCCCTGGACCAAAAATGCAGGGGATAGAGAGGTGCCTCACGCGTTTCAAATTCATCGAGGGGTAGCGTCAGCAAACTCTGTTCATTGTGGTGAGCTGAGTCGCGCCAGCGGAAGGTGACTTGGCCATCGGCGAAGAAGACCAGGCGGTGGTTGGAGATGGCCACCCGATGAGTGTAGCGGCCCAGATAGTGCACGACGTATTCGGGGCCTCCGAAGGGGCGTTCCAAGTACACCATCCAATCTTGTCGATGGAGGGGCCGGAGCCAAGCGGCGAAGGTCTTGGGTTGTGCCAGAAGCTTCAGGTCTCCGTGGAAGTGGAGGGGGCCATGCTGAAAGGCTTCTTTGAGAGCATCGACGAACTTGCCGCGAAAAACTTTCTTCAGCACTTCCTTGGGCTGGAAGTAGTTGTCTCCGGGAGCGCACCGGAGCGGGTGTGATCGGACGTCGAGATGACCGCCGAGTGCGGCGGTACGACACCGCTCAATGGCCCGCAGCATTTTGACATGCTTCCAACGGAGCCAGTGGGGGTCTCGTTTGCTGAAAGCCTCTCCTGCAGCGCGGATGATATCGGCCACCTCCAGAGGCGGCCGACTCATTTATTTCTCGCCGATTGGCTTGTCGTTGATAGATAGCGAGTCCAAAGGACTCGCGGTGGCGTTGAGGCGCTCTATAGTAAGGCGGTTGCGTAGCTCCGGTCACAGGAGCACCTCCTGTGACCCGCACTTACATCAAGCCATCGGGCAACCAACGCTCCACTACCTCACGCGAAGCGTCCGACGCCGGGCGGCTACGTCCAACCGCTGTAATCGGGGAAGCGGGGACCAGCGCCTCAGTTACCGGTGAGGACTAATTGGGAGCTGTGGTGCCGTTCTTCGCGGTGGCCGGTGCAGGACCTGCGATTTTTCGTAATTCCGAGAGGATTGCCGTCAGCGCGAGTTCGAAATTTCTATCGCGGTTCCCTTGGAGAATGGCTGTTTGGGCATGTTCGGTCAATCCCCACAGGGTTTCGTGGGTCTTTACGTCCCGAATGGCAAGATGAAATTGCGAATCGTAGCGAGGATTTTGGCCCCCCAATGGTGCTGATTCCATAGGCTGCACCGTGGTCAGGCGTATCTCGAAGACCAAGTCCGCATCCCCAGGAGTACTTACCAGTTCGTAGCGTCCCCATGATTTCATAGCCGCATAGAATTCGTTATACAGACGATCAGGGCCGCCGCTGTATTGAGGCATGTCAAAAAGAGATTCATCGCCCCCTCCGTTGGCGATGAAAACTTTGTTCGCGCTGAGGATTAGTGATGGAATCGGTGCGGGGGCCGCCGATTTGGAATGTTGCGTCGCGCCCAGGTGGTCGCCGCGCAAGGATATCGCCAAACCGGCGAAAAGGACGACTGCTCTCAGACGTTTGGTCATGTTTCTCCCCCCTTGCTGCTACCGAGGCGTAACGCCTCAGCCGCTCATTTGCGTGTGCCTCATCTACTTCATAGACGTTGCGGGAGTGAGGTTACGTTACGGTCTTGCACTTGCGTGTTACAAAAACGAAGGATGTACGGAATCACGCTCAAGAGGGAAGCGGTGAGGCGCCAGTTGCAAGAGCTAATCCCGACTGGCGCGGAGACCTGGTGCGAGACGGAATTTCGTTTTGCCGTCGGCGATCCCGCTGCGGAGATTCTGCGCTGTGCCCAAGAGACCCAGGCGAACCTGATTGTGATGGGTGCGGAAGCGCGCACCGCTTTAGCGGGCCACCTGCCCGGAACCACGGCGTACAAAGTTGTGTCAATAGCCCACTGCCTCCCACTGCCCGGTTCTCACCGTGCGCACGCAGGGCGCGCGAGTGCGGGAAGAAGTACGCGAGGCGCCGCTGCTGGGTGAGGTCCAGCCAGGCTGGGCGAAAACTTGACGCCGCCCGCGGCATTCAAGTAGCACACACTTCAATCTGTTCTACTCGTCTTACTTGCCGTTCCGGAGGCTCAGGACTTGATTGTGTTGGTCGCAGCGTCCCAAGTAACCGCCGCTTTGCGGAAGTAGGATTCGTTGGCCATGTGGCAGGCCAGCGCGGCGTTGTTGCCAAACACGGCGTCTTCGACAACGGGTTGGCGCGACTTCACTGCCTGGAAGAATTTCCAGAGGTGCGGTTTCTCTTCATCCCAGGAGGCGCCGTGGTAGTTGTAGCCTTCGGTGACCGGCTCCATGCCGGGCTTGGGATCGTGCTCTTCGTGCCATTGCTTGAAATACGCTTCGCGCATGGCCCGCGGAAAGCCGAAGGCGTAATAACTCGGTGCTTCGTCCACGCCGGACTGCGGGAAGTAGGTGATGTTGAATTCCGTCACCTCCAGGATTCCATGAGAGCCCTGGAAGCGATAGGTTTCCGGAGTGTCGCAACCGAGATTGAGGCGCAAATAAACCGGCGGGCGTCCTTCGCCGTAATCAAAAAGTGTGGCGTGTACGTCGGGCATGTCGCGGCCATCCTTGAAACGCAAAATGGCGCCCAAGGCCATGGCTTTGCGCGGCGGGTCGTTCCAGCCCATCATGAAATTCATGCCGCTGACCAGATGCACAAGCAAATCGCCGGCCAAGCCCGTGCCGTATTCGCGCCAGCAGCGCCAGCGCGCGAAATATTTGGGAGACATGTCGGTATCCCAGGGCTTTTTGGGCGTGTCGCCCTGCCAGGTGTCCCAATCAAAATTGCTGGGAGAGAGGCCCGGAGGCGGGGGATACTCCCAAGCGCCGGTGGGATCGTTGCGGCCGTAGGTTCCTTCGATGAGGGTAATCGTGCCGATGATGCCGTTCGCAAGCAGCTCTTTCGCCTTGGCGCAGATCATCGAGCTGACGCGCTGCGACCCGATTTGCACAATGCGCCCGGTCTTCTTCGCGGCGGCCACCATGGCCACGCCGTCTGCGACGGAGTGCGACATCGGTTTTTCGCAGTAGATATCTTTCCCGGCGTTCACCGCGTCGACAACGACTTGCTTGTGCCAGTGATCGGGAACCGCGGCGACGATGCAATCGATTTCTTTATTGTCGAGAAGCTCCTTGTAGCGGCGCGTTGTGGGAATGCTCTTGCCGACAATTTCCTGCGCGAGCGTGTGGCGGCCGTCCCAAAGATCGGCGGCAGCGACGCACTCGACTCCGGGAAGCTGGATGGCATTGGTGAGCAGGCCGGAGCCCTGCATGCCGATGCCGATGATGCCGAAGCGCACGCGCTCGCTCGGCGGAGTGGATTGCAGTGGGAGAGGAATGTGCTCCGGCTCGAGAAAAATTCGCGGCGCAGCAGCGAGCGCTCCGGTGGCGCCGGCGCTGCGCTGGAGGAATTCGCGACGTGAGAGATTGTTTTTCATGATGCGCTCCTGGAGGAAGTTGAAAGCCGACAGCTTACAGCCAGAGCCCAAAAAGCGAGACCGGAGAGCGGAGATCAGAGATCGGCGTTCCCGAAATTTGGTGCGACGGGCAAAAAGCCTCAGGGCTACAGCCCTGAGCTACAGCACGGCTGGAACCCTGGCCACGACATCGTGCCGAGCTGGGGCACAGCATTTCTTCGGCTGCGCTCAGGACCAAGCTGCGCCCCTACAAACCAAAACTTAAAACCGCAAATCATGCAGATAGTTGTAACTGATCTTGATGTCTTCGAAAGCGTTCTTGGGATCATCGTTTTCGACGAAACAATGCTTGATACCGGCCTTTTCCGCGTGCGCGAAAAGATTTTTCCAGTTGATGGTTCCTTGGCCGACGTCAGCGAGATGTCCCGCAAATTTGACCGAGCCCGTTGCTCCACTGTAGCTGCTGGTGGAATGGGGATCGTTCACGTAATCCTTCACATGAACGAGGGGGAAGCGGCCGGGATAATTATTGAAATACGCGACCGGATCTTTTCCGGCAACGGTGATCCAGCAGAGATCCATTTCCATAACGACGAATTTGGGATCAGTTTCGGCAAGAAGAAAATCGTACGGTAATTTGCCGCCAAGAGATTCGGTGGGATGGAATTCGAAGGAGTGGTTGTGGTAGCCGAACTGAATGCCTTCTTTCTGGCTGGCTTCTCCGGCTTTGTTGAAGAGTTCGGCGGCACGTTTCCAGCCGCCAGGCTCGGCGCGCTGCTTTTCGTCAATCCAGGGACAGATGATGTAGCTGTGGCCGACGATTTTGGCGGCCTCGAGCGTTTCGTCCCAATGTTTTTCTACGAAGTGGTAGGTCACATGGCACGACGGCGAGGCCAGACCGTTCTCGTCGAGGGTGGCGCGAATATCCTTTGGCGAATGATCGAAATAACCGGCGAATTCGACTTCTTTGTAGCCGGTAGCCGCGACCTTGGCAATCGTGCCTTCTAAGTCCGCTCCCATGGCTGCGCGAACGGTGTAGAGCTGAAGGCCGATGCGGTCGATTTGGTGAGTTGGGTTTTGCGGATTTGCTTTTGCAAACCCCGCGTTGAGCGGAGCCGCGGCCCAGGGGGGGCTGGCAGCGGCGGAAAGAGTTGCAGCAAGCGAACTGCCGATAAATGTGCGTCGATTCATAGGCTGCATTTTACCTCTTCAGGAAGAGAAGAGAACAGAGATTCGACAGAAAAAGGGCGGCGATTCGAACGTAATGCGCATCGCCGCCTTCTAGAGCGTCAAAAATAGAGACGCAAGCCAAACTGCATGACGCGGCCAAGGTGCGTTTGGGTGGCGTACAGGAAATTGCTCGATCCAAAACTCGATTGCATGGCGTTGAACTCCGTGTGGTTGAAGAGGTTGAAGTTCTCCCAGCGGAAATCCAAGCCGGTTCTTTCGGTGAATGTGAAGCGCTTGAAAAGGCCGAAATCAAAGTTGGTGCGGCGCGGCAGATACAAGGTGTCGCGTCCGACGTTTCCAAAAGTAAGGCCCGTGGGAAGCGCATAGGCCACCGGATTATACAAAAGCGGCCCCGGCGCAACGGGGTTGGAATTTGCAGGGACGTTGTGAGGGTTGCCGACTTGGTCTGGGCGAGAGCCCGTGCCTACGCCATTGCCTACGCCCGCGTTGTCACCAAAGGTCGTGCCATTGGTCACGCTAACGGGTAGACCTGTCTGCACTATGGTGATGCCCGAAACTTGCCATCCACCGAGGACGGCATGCTCGAAGCCTGACGCCCCCTTGAAGAACGGCAGGCCGTAGACATAGCTCAGCGACAAGGCGTGGCGCTGGTCGAAAGTGGAGCTGGCACGATTGGCCGCGAAGTTGTAAGCATTCACGAAGGCGTTGTCGGAACGGTCGGAAGAGTCATCGATGGCATGGCTGTAGGTGTATGTAAGGCTCAGGGTCAAGTCTCCGACGGTGCGGTTCGCGGCGACTTGGAGAGCATGGTAGATGGAATCGGCTCCGTCGCGAAGATAAGTGAGGTCGCTGTAGCCGGGAAATGCGGTGCGAACGGGGTCTGCGCTTGCTCCGCAAGCCGCGATGGCAAGGTTGTTGGCTGCCGGGCCGGTCACGGGCACGCCGTTCACTGTCGCGGGATTCGCCCCGTTGGCGCAGACGGTGTTAATGGCAGGACCACCCGCGACAAAATTTTGCGCGGTAATAATCGGTTCTCCCGTGGTATAGGGATTTGCAATGGCTGCGCCGCAAGCGCCGCCGCCACTGATGGGACAGAGCTGATTCCCATCGTTCTCCAGAGTCAGATGCGTACCCTTGCTGCCGACATAGGCGATGGAAAGAACGATATGAGTGGGGAGCTCCCGCTGGACGCCCAAGTTCCACTGCTGAACGTAAGGCCACTTCACCTGATTGGGTATAGAAACGAGGGATAGCGGAGGAAGTGGTACCTGGCCTGCGCCAGCACCAATGTTTGTGTATCCAACGATGTTGGATTGGGTCGCTCTAAGAATGAGCGGCGCGGAGCCTTCCAGCGATTCGGTGTTGCCCTCGTTACCATTGGTGTGTTCGTAGAAGATCCCGTAGCCGCCGCGGATGGCAGTTTTGCCATCGCCTTTAGGATCAAAGGCAAAGCCGATGCGCGGTGCGGGGTTAAAGAGGTGTCCGGAGAGGCAGCCCGCGTTCGAGGAAGGACCAACATTCACAGTAGGGAATAACGAACCCGGGAGCAGTGGCAGATTACCGCCTGGTCCTCCGCACTGGACGACACCGTTCAGGGGATTGGCGGTATTTGTTGCATTTTGAGCGAGATTGCCATTGGCGTCGAAGGTAGGCTCATTGCCGCTGCCTCCGCCTGCAACGTGACCTCCCACAAAGGTAGCTGGGTTGAAGTTGAAGGCATGCCTGTAGCGTTCACGATAGGTTCCGAACAGACTGACACGCAATCCTAAGTTAAGAGTGAGGCGTTTGGTAAGGCGCCAGTCGTCGTTGAAGTAGGGTTCAACGATTTTGTAGCGGTCATAATATTTGAGGATGGCGCTCCACTGTGAGTAGCTCGCAATGTTGCCGAGCAGCATATCGGCCAAGGCATTGCCGGAGCTGACAGCGGAGCTGGCGTCAAAGGTCAAAATACCCTGAACGTTAGGTGAGTTGTCTTCGTTCTTCTGGGCAAAGGCCATGTAGGCGCCCATTTGGAAAGTGTGCGTGCCCACAATCTTGGTCAGGTTGTCGCGATACGTGTAAGTGGGGTTGGCGTTGTTCCAGGGGAAGTAGCCGGTATCCTGGCCAAGCCCGCCGTAGATATCAGTGTTGCCATTGAGTTGGATGGCCGGAAGCTTCCCGCCGAAACCGTTGTTAAAAATAGAGCCCATGGCGCCAGCAGGAAGCGGAGGCGGGTTATTCAGAGCGTTCAAGAAAATGTGGTCAGCGGTGTAACTGGCGACAAACTCATTCAGGAGGGTGGGAGTGATGTTAGCGTTCAAGCGCGCGACAAAGCTTGTGCCGGGGCCAACGAAGTTGGTCTGTATGTTCTCAAAGCTGGAGGTGCCATTGCCCCAGAGAGGATTGGGAACGATGGTGCTCCAGGAATCATGGATATAGCGGAAGGTCAGGCGGTAGTTGTCTGTCAAATTGTGATCAATGCGCACCAGTTCTTCGCGCCAATTGGTGGGAGTGGACACGGTTTGTTCGAAGGCAGGGAAGCCGCCAAGCGTAAAGCCGGGCGTCGCGTGGGGAATCAAAGCGAGCAACGCCTGCCCGACCGGAGTGACAGGCACTGCAGCGGGGTTGGCAACGTTGGGGCAGTCGGCTCCAGGACAGACGTCACTAAAGTTGCCGTTGCGCTCAGCATCCGAGGGAACGTTGATCGGCGAAATAGTTGCGGGATTCTTCTCCTTCCGCCATTCCTCGGAGAAGAAGAAGAAAGTCTTTTTCTTGTCGGCATTGTAGTGGTTCGGGATGAAAACAGGGCCACCAATGGTGTAGCCGTAATCATGCTTCTTGTAGGGCGGGCGGGCGATGCCAGCGGCGTTGTTAAAGTATTCGTTGGCGTTGAAAAAATCATTGCGCAAGTATTCGAAAGCGCTGCCATGGAAGGACTGCGTGCCGGATTTTGTCTCAACCTCGATGGTGCCGGAGCCATTGCGGCCGTACTGGGCGCCGTAGTTGGACGTGAGCACCTTGAACTCGGCAATAGCTTCCGGATTGGGATAAACGTTCAGCGTGGCGTTGCTGCCGTTATCCATATTGTCGCCGCCGTCGAGCTCCCAATTGTTGTACTCCGTGCGGCCGCCGTTAATGGCGTAGGCGACGTTGCCGTACACACCGACCTTTCCCTCGTCCTGCCCTGTTTGATTGACGACGCCGGGTGTGAGGGTAACAAGTTGGGTGAAATTGCGGCCGTTGAGCACGAGGTTGTCGATCTGTTTGCCAGTGATGGTGTCGCCGAGTTCGGACGAAGTGGTTTCTACCTGCGCAACGCTCTCACCCGTGACTTCCACTGTTTCGGTAACGGCTCCGACGGTGAGTTGCACGTCAATGCGCGCCTTTTCGGCGACGCTTAAGACAATCTTCTGTACGGAGTATTTCTGAAAGCCTTTGGCGGTGACGACGAGATTGTAAGTGTCTCCAGGCAAGCCGGAAATGACGTACGCGCCGTCGGTGTTGGTGGCGGTGGTGCGGTTTAAACTGCCGGCCACATTGGTGAGCACCACATCAGCGCCCACCACGGCGGCGCCGGATTTGTCGGTGACCGTCCCGCTGATGTAGCCGGTATCCTGCGCGCGAGCCGCAAGTGGCAGGATCAATGCAACGATGAATGCGCAGAACCACAAGCGGGCGGCCGCTAGAATGTTTCGTTGATGCAAACGATCAGAGTTTTCCGTCACGGCAAACCTCCCAAAAGTATGGAAATTGGGTGACGACAGAAATGCGTGGGAACCGAGGACACCGTGCCAGGGCAACTGCGTGTTGCGCCCCTACCGCCGTTCGAAGATAACCGCTCACTGAGACAGCCGCCACCCCTCGACACTCGCAAAGAAATGCACCGGAGCTGCTTATTAAAACGAGTTAATACTGCTTTGAAAGATCTGTGTCAAGTCAAAAGTTCAAGGTCAAAAGTGGAAAACGGAAGTGGTACCTGGCATGTGGCTCTTCGGCTGAACTCGGGGACAGCCCTACGTAATTCCGGGTAAGCGAGTGGCGAGATTCCGCGTTAACCCGTAATTTGGCCCGGGACAGCATTGAGAACAAGGGCGATGCAAGATGGCCATCGGGAAACCCTCGTCGGTTGAGGTTGGCCTCTGAAGTCAGAAGATCAGAATCAGAGCACGCTTTCGCCGGCGCTACACTTCTTGTAATTTCCCCGATGCTACCGGAAACTAGCTGCTGATGAGAGTATTTCCTCGCTGGTGTAAAGGTTGTGCCTTGATTCTGGCCGTCTGGTGTGGTTCAGCCACCGTCTCCGCCAGGCCACAGCCAGCAGGAAATGACACCTTTCAGCAGACAGCTGCCGCAGGATCAGAGGGCGCTCCCGGTTCGAATCCCGAAAAGTGGTTTGCGGAAGGTCAGACGGCGCTAGAGACCGGCGACCTCGACGCGGCGGAAGCGGCGTTTC
>QHYI01000116.1 GCA_003223245.1 Acidobacteriota bacterium | reverse complement strand
TAAAAAAGGGCTTCAACAAGCCCGGTGAATATGCCGTGGTGCTTGATCGGCTCGCCCAGCGCAACGTTTTTGCCATCACCTCTTTTATCTTTGGCATGGACAATGACACACCTGGTGTAGCGGAGCGAACTCTGAAGGAAATTCGTAGTTGGCCTCCGGGGCTGCCTATCTTTGGCTTGATGACCCCTCTTCCTGCGACGCCCCTGTACAAAAAGCTGGAAGCCGCGGGGCGGCTCACCCGCCCCAAGCACTGGCAAGAGTTCATTCCCTTTGCGATGGCCCATACGCCGCTAAGGATGAGCATCGACGAAGCGCATAACGAGGTGCGCATTGGGTGGAGCAGCTCTTACAACCCGGAGGCAATCGAAAGGGCCGTGGATTCACTGAACCACAAGCCGCTGGGTTATCGTATCAACATCTTTATCGCACGCCTCTGCTTCCGGGGAATTTATTTTCCGCAAATGGGCCGCTTCGCATGGCTGAAAACGATTCTTGAAAATCGCCGCACAATTTTCAAACTCATAAAGCAGGGATTCGGAGGAGGGCTGCAAGCAGCCGTGCCGTCAGTCGCAACCCCTCCGGTCTCAGAACCGGAGCACTGAGTAGCGCGCCTTTCCCCCAGAGATTGTTATTCGTGGAAGGCCGTTTTAGCTCTAGGCAAGTAAGCTTGTGTCGGTATCGCCCACTGCAACCCCTGCGCTTTCCTTCTAACCTCAACGTCCTTTGCCGCGACCCCCGGAGCACGCGAAGGCGAAGGCGGGAGGAATTGTCTGAACCCAACATTTCTCAAAGCGCCGGTCGCGTTGATGCCATCGCGTATGCTGTTTTCTAGAGAGACGTTCCTGAGGTGGTCTCGCCCGATCCGCATAGAGTCTTGAAATTATGGTGATTTCCAGAATGACAGACACATTCCGGCTTCTTGCGTATTCGTTGCTCATCTGTGCCGCTTTCGTTCATGGTCCGAGGACAGCATTCGCTCAAACGGGCGACTCATCCGGTGAACGGACGCAAGAAGCGGAAGCATACTCGGCCACACGCTCATCCTCAGAGCCGGTCCTGGAAAACCCACGAGAGCCACCCGCGCCAGAGAGGGCCGAAGATCCCGGCTGCAGTATCCCCGGGTTTTTCCACCAGACCTGGACGGAGGCTGCGCCATTCGGGCATGGATTGAAAGCCGTTCCACGAAGCTCAGTTCGTCCCAGCAATTTGAAATGGGAGCTGCCGATCTTGGCGGCCACCGGAATGATGATTGCAAAAGTAGACCGGCCTGCTGACAATCGTATTCAATCGAAGTCCTTGCAACAGACCGCAGGACAGTGGTCAAACGTGGGCCTCGGTCTGGAGCTTGGATCAGCTGCTCTCGCATATGGCTTGGGATGTGGCAAACACCATTCCCATTTTCGCGATACGGGATTCAAAGCGCTCGCGGCAATGGGAGCGGCTGGCACCGCCGATTTGGCTCTCAAGCTCGCGTTCGATCGCCAGTTTCCGTACACGCCGAACAGCACGGGAAAGTTCTGGGGCGGCGGAAGGGCTTTTCCGTCGGGGCACTCTGCCACAAGTTTTGCATTTGCGGCGGTGATCGCTCACCGATATCCCAAAAATAAATGGGTCAAGTGGGGAGCATACGCGCTTGCAACTGGGGTCAGTCTCTCGCGCTATCCGGCGAAAAAACACTACCCGTCAGACATCCTGGTAGGTGCAGCCCTAGGATATGTGACAGGAAATTATTTGGCTGAACATTAGACGGACGTTATTTTGAGCAGGTTCTCAGCCTCTCTTGTTCCAGAGAGTTCGAGGATATGTGTTGTTCCAGGCGGGTGGTCGGCTAACCGCAAGGTATCTGGCATCCACGTTGCGGATTAGTCTGAGAAGCGTGCAACTGTCAAGGTACACGGGGGCAGGAGTTCTCGCCTCGGACATCTCGGTGAAGCACTTGAGGGTAACGCGCCCGCAGTCGCAAGTGGGGTTCTGGCAAACGATGGCTTGAAAACGATAGTTGCGACCAGCAAGCGCGCCTTGCTGATGAGCAGTTTTCAATCATTAGACTGTCCGAGGCCCGTGCCGCATAGCGTCTCTCGCCGCTTTCACGCCGGCCTTTGAAGGTTGTCCGGCAAGACGCCGCGCCGTCCCAGACAACCATACTACGAAAGCCCTTCTTGTCTTCCTAGAGGCATTTTCCAATAACCAGGCTACCGGTTCCAAAGAAATCGGCGTCCTTCGTCGAGAGGCCGCAAGCGAGTCCGAGAGCACAAGCCAGTACGGGCCAGTCAGTTTCGTCGCGACCGCGCAAGCGCAGCCGGGCTTCGCTATCAAAGGCGGCATAAACATCAGGACCAATCGGCTCGATGAGTTCTCACAAATAGCTGAGCGCCCCGGACAAGTCGTCGGCCTTGCCCCGCTTCTTAAGGAGCGCAGGCAAATATTTCTCGGCGTCAGCGAAGGCTACGTCCGGTGCGAAGAAACGTACGCCCTGGGCCGCGTAAGTGTCAATGAGTTCTCGGACACGCCTCCAGTCTCTGGCGAATTGATACGGTAGAAGTGAAATGATCGGATCCGCGAAGCGCGCAGCAACCAAGAACGCAAACCCCGGATGATTTAATTGGAAGTTTTCCCAAGGTTGACCGGATACGAAGCGATCGAGGGCGGAAGAGGTCATCGAAAACGACGCGCGGCCCTTGGCGGTGTTGCGGTCTGCGGAGCCTCATCCAGGCCGGCTGCTCTCGGAATCGATCGCGCTGGCCGAAGCACACGGCTCTACTGTGACGCTCGACGGAAACTTCGCCCGCGATCTCGAAGAGATCATCAATCCCTGACCATTTTATCCCCCTCAAAATCACTAACTTCACGTTTGCTTTCCTTGAAGCGACTGTAAAGAGTTTGGTTGGAGAGACGATCAGCGGTTTGCCAGGGTGGCTATGGTCCCGAGGCCGAGCAAACGATGGTCCGCGGTTACCAGCGTCAGGCCAAGTACATCTGCCGTGGCAGCCAAGAAGCGGTCCGCTGGGTCCTGGTGTGGGAGTGGCAATTCCTGCGCCACAACGACTATTTCGTGCGTCAGCGGCGCTTCCCGCAGGTGCATCGTGGCTCTTGCGATCCAATCTCGCACATTGTCCTGAAGGTGTATTCGACCCTTGGAGTTGAGCAAAAGCGCCTCCCATGTGCTCACCGGGGATAGCCAAAGCTCATTGTTTTGGTCGTTCAATTCGCGGTGGACGCGTTGTGAGAGCTGCTTCGGCCGTGCCAAACTCCAAATCCAAATGTGGGTATCGAGAAGAAGTTTCAATTCTTCAGCGCCTCGATAGTATTAACATCAATGACAGGCGAGACGATATCTCCAACGATTTCGATGGTGTCGGACATCGAACCTATCCAATCTCTTTCCGCAGTCTCCGAAGAGGCAGGAATGACATCAGCTAGCGCTTTTCCACGGCGGGTGACGCGAAGTGGAATCCTTGTCTTACTCACTTCTTCCAGCAACGAAAGGCACTTTGCCTTAAACTCCGAAATGGCAACTTCCTGCATCGACTTCTTGTGCCTACCCTGCATCACGTCCTCCATTGACTAAAACAGAATACCATAGTCATATAAAATAGTCACCTTGGAGAGCCAGCTATGACGCATACCCCCTGTCCTTCGCCAAAACTCCAGCCGGCTTTAAAATCAGCAAGATACCACAAGAAGGCCGCGTAACATGTTACATGGGCGAATTCAGACGGCGTGTGCAATTATTGCGGACCACAGGGGGAAATAAGCTAAGGCAAGGCGCCACAATCACTTAGCTATTTCACGGGGCCCCTAATTGGCAAACCTGGCAAACCGGTTTTCTCTTTGTCTTTTCAGTGCAGCTCGATGTTGAGAGGCGGGATAAAATCATGGCTCAACAAAAGCCCAAGCGTAGCATCTTCCCTTCAGTGCGTAACAACCTCCTATGAGATTCACAGCCAAGGCCTCCGCATCATTTGCTTGGTGATCGTGCGGACGCGATCTTAGCTGCTCACTTTACTTCTGGGGAACTGAGACTTGACCGCCGGTTCGCTCAGACGCTCTGCGACAGCTTCGCCTATCACTTCAACAGCATCGTTGGACGCGTTGGAACAGTAGTCGTTGCTAGTAATGGGCGAATGCGTCACCTTTAGTCATGAGCTATGACGAGGTTTTTGCGCACACTCTTGGGCGAGCGCTCTCTTCAGCCAACCATTACTTCGTCCAGTCTTCGACCTTCAGATGCTTGATCCGTTTGAACGCCACATCGCTTGATATGAGAGTCAGTCCCAGCGAAAGCGCATGGGCGGCAATCATCATGTCCAGGCTGCCCAAAAGTTGCCCCAGGCGTTCAAGTCGAGCGCGAAGGTCGCCGTAATGATGTGCTGCTTCCGAATCCCAGGAGAACACCGTTACCGCTAGAAGAAATGTCTTTATGGTGGCTTGCAGGGCCGGGGAAGGGCGCCTCGCGAGGCCATAGCGCAACTCAGCTTCGGTCACCGTAGAAACACCGATCTCCGCCATGGGCACTTTGGCGAGATGGTGATCGAAAGCAAGGCTCTTTTTCGTGATGGCGTAGCTGGCAGCACTGGTGTCCAACAAATAGCGAGCGCTCATCGTCCGAACAGCTCGCGGTTCTGTGGCGGTTCATCTTTGCGGTTAACAAGGAAGTCCTCAAACGCACGCGGATCGGCCTTGAGGGCTTCTTCCCTCAAACTGAAGAATTCATCCCACGAGGCGGGCCTCCGCGACAGGATCACGTCCCCCGTCTTCTCATCCCTGCGGATGAATACTTCGTCGCCCTCGAATCGGAATTCGGAGGGCAAGCGCACGGCTTGGCTTCGGCCATTCTTAAATAGCTTTGCCGTACGCGGCATAAGGCCTCCTGTTAGATATATACCATGATATATGACAAGCAATCAAGGATTTCCCGTTCGATCCCCGGGGTGTTGTGCCTCGCCAAAACTTAGGGACGTTGAGTCTCACCTAGGTAACGAACTTTGTCGCGTAATTCGTTGATTTTAAAGTCGCTCGTCATTTTGGCGAGGCACAGGGTCGTTCAGGAAGACACGTGCGCCGGTGACAACGATCGACCCTTTTACAAGGCCACGACTTCGCTCAATACCTTGGCGTTAGATCCGCTGATGAAAGGCGAGCGACGGGGAGGTGGTTCGAATTCTTTGCAATGGTGGACGAGAGGGGATTCGAACCCCCGGCCTCCTCGTTGCGAACGAGGCGCTCTCCCAGCTGAGCTACTCGCCCACGGGCAGCACAAAAAGTTTAGCAAAGGCGCGAGGAGTTTCCAACACGCAGGAAGGAGGTTCTAAGTCGTACGCTAAGTTATAAGTTCTAAGTGAAGAAGAAAGCAGGTCAACGGTCGTGTTTCTTGTCCTTGCTGCCGGTTAAGACAACCCAATACGTCAAGGAGTTTATGGCTGATCAGGGGAGCCCGAGGCGGCCATACGCTGCGCTACGATCCGGCGAGCGTTCTGGTAAAGCGCGCGCGCCTGTGGAACGGCTTCAACCGCCTTCTGCACTTGCGGATCGCCTTCAATCAGGACCTTGTACCCTTCCTGTATGTTAAACACAGACATGAACACTTCCTGCTTGAGCTTGCGCTTGATCCAGTCGAGGCTTTCCGCCAGTTCTGGTTCCGTATAGCGGACGTTGTGTTTGGTCAAATATTCCCGGAACATGCGCATTACGTTGTCGTCGACTTCAAAATCTTTCGCGACGGTGGGCTTGGTTCCCAGGAAATAGCGCGTGAAGCCTCCAGCGCCGGTTTCCGCGGGAAAGAGCACGCCTTCGCGAAACAGAAGCTGCTCGAATTTTGTGAGCTTCGGAGCGTCCACGACGATGTCCGGCGTGATTCCGCCCCCGCCGGTGACTTGCCGCCCGCTGTCGGTAAGCCGCACTTCAGTCGGATGCTCGGGCACTTTGCGTTCGTAATGATATTCGTAGAGCGAAACGGATTTGTAGTCGCGCTGAATCAACCGGCCGCTGGGAGTGTAGTAGCGAGCAGTAGTCAAGGCCAGGCCCGTATTTTCGCTGAGCGGAGTGACGGTTTGTACCAAACCCTTGCCGAAGGTGGTTTCACCCACAATCAGGCCGCGGTCGTGGTCCTGCACGGCTCCGGAGACAATTTCCGTCGCTGACGCCGAATTGTTGTTCACCAAAATCACGAGGGGAGTGGTCATTCCTTGGTTGCCGCGCACGGCGTAATACCGCCGCTCGGGAGAGTTCCTTCCATGGTGGGAGACGATCAACTGGTTCTTGTCGAGGAACATGTCGGCAACCGCGACCGCTTCATTCAGCAAA
Organism: Acidobacteriota bacterium; assembly: GCA_003223245.1. GTDB lineage: Bacteria > Acidobacteriota > Terriglobia > Acidiferrales > UBA7541 > Acidiferrum. Next base: position 41,714 of record QHYI01000116.1, on the reverse strand, counting down.
CCGCCAGGATTGTTACGCATGTCCAGAATTAGGCCGTCGAGCGAAGAAGCATCCAGTTTTTTTAGGCCTTCAGCAATTTCGTGGTCGGTGGTTTCGTTGAACCCCGACAAACGAATGTAACCAATGCCGGGCTTCAGCAAAAAGGCAATGTCCACCGAATGGCGGGGAATCTCGTCGCGCGTCACGGTGAACACCAGAGGTTCCGGATAGCCCTCCCGCGAAACGGTGATCTTGACCACGGTACCCTTTGGCCCCTTCAACAGATCGGCCACTTCGGTGGTGGACAAATTCTCAGTGGATTTGTCATCGACCTTCAGGATGACGTCGCCCGGCCGGATCCCCGCATTGTAGGCAGGAGCGCCCGCGTACGGCGCCATCACTACGGTGTGATTTTGCTGGGGCGCCACGATCATGCCTACGCCGTAGTATTTTCCGCGCTGGTCTTCGCGAAGCAGCGAAAATTGCTTGGCGTCAAAGAAACTGGAGTGCGGGTCGAGCATCCGCAACATTCCCGGGATAGCTCCTTGGTAGACGGCTTTGTCCACGTCCACGGGGTCGGCGTAATTGCTCTCGACCGTGTCGAGAACGCGCGTGAAGTTGCGCACGGCCGTCTGATAATCGTCGGCCGACGCCGCAGTGGCCCGCACATTGGGGCCGTAAATGCCACCCAATACAGCGGATAACAGCAACACTCCAACGGCGATAAATATTCCTCGGCGTTCTGATTTCATTCTGACCTCGTGAAAACCCACGAAAAATTATAGCACACCGCCAACTCTCGTTTGACACCAGCTGAATACCCTTTCTATGATGCAAATGGGGTCTAAGACGACTGTAAGACGCTATGTTAAGCATTCCCCATATGATTGTCGTTTTTATTGTGGTCCTCGTGGTTTTCGGGCCACAAAAGCTTCCGGAGCTGGCACGCGGGCTCGGGAAGCTGATGGCGGAGTTCCGCAAAGCTTCTACCGATTTTAGGTCGGCGTTTGAAGAGGAGATGCGCGACCTGGAGCGGCAGGCGATGCTCGCCGAGCGCAAGAAGGCCGCCGAAGCCGCAGCGGCCATCGCGGCAGCCCAAACTGTCGAGCCCGCGGCTCTTCCTGCTCCCGCAAGCACGGAAACGGCTACCGCGGAGACTGCTCGGGAGCCCCAGGCCAGCGAAGCTCCAGTGCTCTCTCCTGTTGCCGAGTCCGTGGCCCGCAGCTCAGAAGACGCCGCCGAGAGCAAAGTGGAGGCAGCGGCAGCAAATCTGCCGGAACCTTCCCAGGACGCTCCGCGCCCCACGTGAACCCGTGCCCAACTCCGCTCCCAACACGCAAAATCCCGCCCGCTCCGAAGAACCCGGCGGCACGATGACGTTTTTCGAGCACCTCAGCGAGCTACGCAAGCGCATCATTTATTCTCTGTACGCCGTGGGCATGGGGGCGTTCATTGGCGTGTATCTTTCCAAATACTTCGTGGAATGGATCAACCGGCCGATGCTGAAGGCGCTCGCGGATGCGCATTTGGATCCCAAACTGATTTACACACACCCGGCTGGGTATCTGAACTTGGTCCTCACCGTAGGTGTGTACCTCGGATTTGTGCTGGCGTCTCCCATTGTGCTCTATCAAATCTGGCTGTTTGTTGCGCCAGCTCTTTACAAACATGAGCGCGGGGCGGTCACCGGTTTCATGTTCTCGACGATTTTTCTTTTTTTAGCGGGCATTGCGTTTGGCTATTTCGTTCTGCTCCCGTATATCCTGCACTTCCTGGTGACGCCGGGGCCGTTGTTCATGATCCATCGGGACGTAACACCGATGATCAGCATTAACGAATATTTTGACCTTATTCTGATGATTCTTTTGGGCATGGGGCTGATGTTCGAGCTTCCCGTTTTGATTTTCTTTTTGTCGTTGTTTGGAATCGTGACGCCGAGATTTCTCTGGAAGAATTTCCGCTATGCGATTCTGGTGATCACCGTCATCGCTGCCATTATCACGCCTACTCCGGACGCCACGACCATGTTGGTCTTTATGGCTCCCATGATCGGGCTTTACCTCTTAGGTATCGCGGTCTCCGGGGTAGTCACGCGGCGGAGAGAACGCCGCATCGGAGCCCCTGTGGAGGCGCGCTAATGGCTTTGTTTTCAAGGGATTCTTGGCAGGTTGTGCGAAGCGTTCTTTTGCTAGGCTGTTTTTCGGTTGGCGTTGCCGGTTGCCAAGCTGGAGGAAGTGATTCCCGCGCGGGCCAGCCGCCCTTCATGAGCAAGGCGGCTTCAGCTCCACTGCAAGCTTCCGAGGAAGCACCACCGCCGGAGAAGACGGATGGTTTTGACGGCAAGCGCGCCTACTCGTTGGTGGCCAAGCAGGTCGAGTTTGGCCCGCGGCCCTCGGGGACACCGGCGATTGCGAAATTGCAGGATTTCCTGCAATCCGAATTGAAAAGCTATGGATGCGCGGTTGACACGGACAGTTTCACTGCGGATACACCTATCGGGCGCTTGCCGATGAAAAATATCGTTGCCAAAATCCCCGGGGAAAAGCCCGGTATCATTCTTCTTGGCACGCACTACGACACTGCCTTGATGAAAGAAAATTTTGTTGGCGCGGATGATGGAGGCTCGTCCACGGCTTTGATGCTGGAGTTGGCGCGACTCTTATGTCCGCAGCGTGGAAGATACGCCGTGTGGATTGCTTTCTTAGACGGCGAAGAGGCCATGAAGCAGTGGAGCGATACCGACAGCCGGTATGGGAGCCGTGAGATGGCCGCGAAACTGGCCGTGTCCGGTGACATCAAGAAGATTAAAGAATTTCTGCTGGCCGACATCGTAGGCGGGAAGAACGCCCGGTTCCCGCGCGAGTCTAGTTCCACCCCCGCTTTGGTCAACCTGTTTTGGAATACCGCTCACCGGCTCGGTTACTCATCATTTTTTGTGGATGAAACCTTTTCTGCCGAGGACGATCATGATTCTTTCCTTAAGCGCGGCGTTCCCGCCGTGGATGTGATCGGCGACTTTACGAAAAACGGCTACTGGCATACGCCCGAGGACAAGCTTGACAAAATCAGCCCCAAGACACTCGCCATCGTTGGACATGTTTTTCTGGAAAGTCTGAAACAGTTGCAAGCTCAGTAGGAATCGCTTGAAGAGCGTGGCCGCCCGTCGGTTTGCGCTCAGGCCTCGAACCGCACGTCCTTGCCTTTTTGCACAGCGGAGTGCTTCGCGAAGTTCTCGTCGTTGCGGAAAGGAAAGTCCGAGCGGTAATGGCTGCCGCGGCTTTCCTCGCGAGCCAGCGCCGCGCGCGCCATCGCCAGCGAGAGAGTGTGGAGATTTTGCAGCTCGTGGCTGGCGCGTCCGGACTTGTCACACTTGGGAAGCTCCATCGCTTCGAGCTGCTTGACGGATTCCGCCAACTCTTTGCCAGTGCGCATGATGCCCACGTCGCGCCACATCAAATCACGAATTTTCGATCGCAGCGCACAGATTAACGCGGGTGGCTTGGCTGCTTCGCTCTTTGCCGCGCCGTTTTTTACTGTTTCTTTTTGCGCGGTTGAAGAATTAGCGGGCAGCGGGACGGGGCTTCCCGGCAACGCTTGCCCTTTGCGCTTGCCCGCGGGCGCCTCTTTGATCATAGCCTGGCCCGCGAGAGCGCCAAAAATCAGTCCTTCGAGGAGCGAATTGCTGGCGAGGCGGTTGGCGCCATGCACGCCCGTCGCGGCAGTCTCTCCCGCAGCATACAAGCCGGGAAGGGAAGTGCGGCCCTGCAAATCTGTTTTCACCCCACCGATCACATAATGCGCGGCGGGGCAAACCGGCGCCAAGTCGCTCGCCAAGTCCAAGCCGCAGCTCAGGCAGGTCTCGTAAATTCGCGGGAAGCGCTTCTGCAAAAATTCCTCGCTCTTTTTGGTCATGTCCAGGTAAACGTGGGTGCTCTCGGTGCGCTGCATCTCGCTGACAATGGCGCGCGCCACCACATCGCGCGGAGCTAATTCCTGCGCGTCGTGGTATTTCTTCATAAATCGCTCCAGACCGATGTTGCGCAGCACGCCGCCTTCTCCACGCAGCGCTTCAGCGAGCAGAAAGCGCGGCGCGCCCTGAATCGCCAGCGCCGTAGGATGGAACTGCATGAATTCCATGTCGGACAAGACCGCGCCGGCCTCGTACGCGATAGCCATGCCATCGCCAGTAGCGACTTCAGGATTGGTCGTCTCACGATAGATTTGTCCCAAGCCGCCTGTCGCCAGGAGCACCGCCCCGGCATGCAACTCGTGCAGCGTGAGGTCGGTCTCGTCGATGAAGCGCAAGCCGGTGACGCGGCCGCGGTCCATAAGCAGTTGGGTAGTAAACGCATGGGGACGTAAATGCAGATGCGGGATCGAATGTGCGCGGGCGAGCAGCGCTCGGCTGATCTCGCGACCCGTTGAATCTCCTTGGGCATGCAGAATCCGCGAGCGGCTGTGCGCGGCTTCGCGTGTGAAGGCCAGCTTGGTCCCGGCACGGTCGAATTCTGTGCCCCATTCGATGAGCTGCGCGATGTACTTTGGACCTTCTTCGACCAGCAGGGACACGGCTTCGGGCCGGCACAAGCCGTCGCCCGCGTTGATGGTGTCTTGCTCGTGCAGCCCGATTTCGTCTTCATCGGAGAGCGCCACGGCAATGCCGCCTTGCGCCCAGGCGGTGGCCGAATCGCTCAAGTTCGATTTGGCGAGCACCAACACGTTTCCCGAGGTGCTCAATTCAATTGCCGCGCGCAGTCCCGCGATTCCGCTGCCCACGACAGCATAGTCGACATGATGGATTCTGTGGGAAGTCGTCATGGGGATGAAAATCGGCGCTCAAATCGCCCACATATGGTAGCACGAAGAAAATGGGCGGATAACAGAGGCGGTTGCGGCGTGCGGCAGTCGTGGAGCGTGTGTTACATTGAAGCGTCTTCCCGATGAAAGCTGCGCGCATTCGAGTGCAATCTTCCGCCGGTCCTTACACGGTGGTTGCCGGGACAGGCATAATTCGCCAGGCGCCGCACGAGATAGCGGCGCTCGGGAAATTTTCCAGTATTCACATTGTTTCGTCTGCGAAGGTTTGGCGCGCGGTCGGGAAAATTGTGGGGCGGGGCTTGGGATTTGCGAAACGCAATATCCATTTGTTCAACGACGCGGAATCTGCGAAGCACTTGGGCAGCGTTGAGCAAATCGCGCGTGCTCTTTGTCGCGTGGGCGCCGATCGCAAGTCGCTGATCGTTGCGGTTGGCGGGGGAGTCGTCGGGGATGTGGCCGGCTTTGCGGCAGCTTCGTATTTGCGCGGCGTGGCGTTGGTCCACATTCCCACCACCTTGGTCGCCCAAGTAGACAGCTCCATCGGCGGGAAAACCGGCGTAAATCTTCCGGAAGGCAAGAATCTCGTTGGGGCGTTCTACCCGCCGCGGCTGGTGATCACTGATCCCGACCTGTTGCGCACTCTTCCAGATCGTGAGTTCCGCGGTGGCCTGGCAGAAGTCATCAAGCATGCAGTGATTGCCGACGCGCCGATGTTTTCCCTGCTGGAGAAAAACATGGATTGCGTCTTAGAGCGCGACCCGGACGCGCTCGGCTCTTTGATCCCACGCAACGCGCAGATCAAAGCCCGCGTGGTCAGCCGCGATGAGCACGAATCCGGTTTGCGCGAAATTTTGAATTTTGGGCACACCTTTGCTCACGCTCTGGAAAGCATTACGCATTATCGCCGCTACCAGCATGGCGAGGCGGTCGCTTGGGGAATGATGGCAGCGGCATTTCTTGGACACGAACTGCACTTGACTCCCGCCGAGGATGTATCGCGGATTATCTCCCTGGTTCGCCGTCTGGGGCCCCTGCCGCCTTGGCCCAGCGTTCCCCCTGCTGCTTTGCTGAAGGCCATGCGCTCCGACAAGAAGGCGCGCGGTGGAGTACTTCGCTTTGTTCTCTCTCCACGCATGGGGCAGGCACACACGTACGACTCCGTCCCACAACTGGCCGTCGAGCGCGTTCTGCACTTCACGCCTCGGCTGGTTCTAGCGGCGAGCGGCCATCTTGGTGCCGCGAAATGAGCGGAGGAAGCGCCCCGGTGAAGGGCACTCGGCCGGAAGGCGCGGTCAGCGAGACGGACGCTGCTAAAAAAGTGCGCGAGATGTTTTCGCAGATCGCCCCGCGCTATGATCTGCTGAACCATCTTTTGTCTTTTGAGTTTGATCGGCTGTGGCGCAAGCGTACCACGCACCAGCTCCGTCCGATCTTGGAGCGCCCCAACGCTTTAGTTCTGGACCTTTGCTGCGGCACCGGTGATCTGGCCCTCGCTCTCCGAAACGCCGGCAAAGCGCGGATCCTTGCGGTCGATTTTGCTCACGCGATGTTGGTTCGCGCCAGGCAGAAGGGCGCTACCCAGTCTAAGGTCGATGGCGCTGGTTCAGGGTGGCCAATGCCATTTTTCGAAGCCGACGCTCTACGTCTCCCGTTTGCGGACTCTTCCTTCGATTTGGTGACCAGCGCCTTCGGCTTCCGCAACCTTGCCAACTACGAAGCTGGGCTTCGCGAAATTTATCGCGTGCTCAAACCCGGAGGTACGATTGCGATCCTCGAATTCGCCGAGCCGCCGGAAGGTTTGCTAGGGAATCTGTACCGCTGGTATTTCACAAAAGTTCTACCGCGAGTCGGGTGGCTCATCTCCGGCCATCGATCGGCTTATACATATCTTCCCAAATCCGTCGCGCGGTTTTTCCGTCCGCCCGAACTTGCCGCAGTGATGCGCGCCCTCGGCTATCAATCCGTCGACTTTCGTGAATGGACCATGCGCGCCGTGGCGCTGCACACCGGGACGCGAAAAAGCGCAAACTGAAAACTGCACACAATGCAAACTGCTTTACTCTTCCAGCCTTGCGGCTCGTAATTTGGCCAATAGCGTTTTCGGCGTGATGCCCAGTGTTTCGGCGGCTCGCGTCTTGTTCCACTTACATTCACGCATCGTGCTTTCCAGCAAAGCTTTTTCCACGTGTGCTGCCGCGCGGCTCGTAACTTGTTCGAGTGACCCTTCCCAATCGAACTTTTCGGGCAGCATTCCGGACGGCAGCTTCGTTGCGTCCGGTTTCGTTGCTGGCAACTGTAGATCGTCCGCGCAAATGGTGACGCCATCGGCCAAAATCACCGCACGCTCCATCGTGTTTTGTAGTTCGCGGACGTTTCCTGGCCAGCGATAATGCAGCAATTGCTCCCGAGCCTCTTCAGCAAGTTCCAAGCCAGGTTTGGTGAACTCGCGGCTGAACCTTTCCAAGAAGTCGTCTGCGAGCAGCAACACGTCGTTGCCGCGCTCGCGCAGAGGCGGAATCGTGATGGGCACGGTGGAAATCCGGAAGTACAAATCGTCTCGAAAAAGCTTGTCCTGGACTTGTTTCTGCAAATCGCGGTTCGTGGCCACGATGATGCGAACGTCCACGTCAATCGATTGTGTGCCGCCCACCCGTTCGAATCGTTTTTCTTCCAGCGCGCGCAACAGTTTCGCTTGAATCGCTAGCGGCAATTCGCCAATTTCGTCCAGGAATAGCGTGCCACGGTGCGCGAGGTCCATTTTCCCCACTTTGCGTGTGGCCGCTCCTGTGAATGCGCCCCTTTCATGCCCGAACAGCTCGTTTTCCACCAAGCCTTCCGGAATCGCCGCGCAGTTCAGCGCCACAAACGGCTGTTCCCGCCGGGACGATAAATGATGGATCGCCAGCGCGAACAATTCCTTCCCCGTCCCACTTTCGCCCAACAACAGACAAGTTGTATCCGTCGCGGCAATCTTCTGGATTTGCTGGCTGACTTCCCGGATCGACGGATGTTCTCCGACGATGCGCGGAAAGCCGTAGCGGGCTGAGTATTCTGCCCGCAACAGCAAGTTTTCGCGCTGAAGCTCTTGTTGTTCCGCCGCGCGTTTAACCAACAACTTCAAATGATCCAAATCCACCGGTTTCTGCAGAAAATCAAACGCGCCGTCTTTCATTGCTGACACGGCTTCCTCCACCGATCCGTACGCTGTGAGCAGCAACACCGGAATCGTGGCGTCCGCCTGCTTGGTTTCGCGCAGAACATCCAACCCTGAAGCTCCTGGCATCTTCAGGTCGGTGATTACCAGCAGATATCGCCGCGAGCGCACTTTTTGAATCGCGGTAGCGCCGTCGGGCGCTTCCTCCACGGCGTATCCGGCGCGCTCCAGAGCCTTGCGCATCATGGCCCGGAGTTCAGCTTTGTCTTCAACGAGCAGAAGAGGCTCCATCTCTCTTGTTTCTATCACGGATTCGAATGGCTTCAGGGAAGAACGAGAGATGCGTGTGCGGAGAAGGGAAGCACCGCACTATTCCGGGGGCCCTTCGGGCGGCGCAGTTAAGAACCACGACCCTGGTGAAACAGCGAATTTGGACAATTCAAAAATAAAAAGCGGGGTGAAGACGTCACCGCCAGAGACGGCCCTCTTTACGGAAGACCGACAACGGGAACCAACGACTCTACTGCGCCCAGCCCGCATCGCCGCCGGACTTGCGCAGCTCGGTTTCCATGTCGTCCAGCTGCTGCTTTAGCTGCTCCAATTCCTTCTTCTTGGCTTCGATCTTGGCGGTTTTGTCGTTGATTTCCGTGCGGCTGTTCTGCTCGGTCATGGCCTTGGTCGGGTCAGGATAATACTGAAGCTGGGATTTCTGCAATTCGCGCTGAAGGATATCCAATTCCTTCTCGGCCTTCGCAATCTTGGCGTGCTGCTCGCTGAAGCGCTTCCGCCAGGCTTTCTCGCTGTTCGGGTCTTCTTTTTCCTCGGCATTCTCCTTTGTACCCTTGGTGCCGGCCGTAGCTGTGCTTTCGGCGCCTCCTGTCGTGGGTGTCGTAGCGGTTGCGTTTTGTAGGGCAGGCTTTTCCGGCGTCGCGGGCTTTACATCGTCATCCGTATAGACTTTCTTCGGTTTCTGCGCGTCCTTTTTCTGTTTTTCCGCTCGCGCTTTTCTCGCCGCGTCCGCAACCGGGTCGCCTGTCTGCGAACCCTGGTCCTGTGCGTAGCTTGCCAACGGCGCCAGGCAAAGTGCTGCAAGCACAGCGGCCATCTTCAGCCAATCGTTCTTCCGCATGTTGTCCCGCCCTTCCGGAGCTGTTGGACGGCCCCTTGTGTCTCTTGCATAGTTAGATGCGACCCTGGCTTAATTCTACTGCCACTGGCAACTTTCGCGGCAGCGGTAACGTAACTATAAACTCGGCCCCGCCTTTTGGACAGTTCCTTACTTCGACCTGTCCTCCGTGCTGCACGATGATTTTCTGCACCACCGCCAATCCCAATCCTGTTCCATTGCTTTTGGTGGTGAAAAATGGTCGAAACAATTTCGACATCGTCGCTTGCGCAATCCCGGGCCCATTATCAGCAACCATAATGCGCTGCCATCCAGTGTCCTCGCCTTCAACGACCTCCCCGCGAAGGGTCACGCGCCCGCCGCCCCCGGCTTCCGCACATGCTTCGGCGGCATTCCTGGTCAAATTCAGCAGCGCCTGCCGCAACAGCCCCTCGTCGCCTGCCACGCCGTCGAAATTCCCTGCCCATTCGATGGTTACCTGCGGCATCGTCTGAGCTACCTCAGCTATGGCGCGCTGCACAACCTCTTCCAGTTCTACGCGGTCCTCCGGAATTTCCATCGGGCGCGCATATTTCAGGAATTCTGCCACCATGTGGGTGATGTTCCTGGTTTGCTCGACGATTTTCTTTGCATAATCCGCTGCTTCCTTCGGCGAAGACCCGGGGATTAGCTGGGCGTATCCGGATATTGTTGCGAGCGCGTTTTTAAACTCGTGAGCAATTCCAGCAGACAATTCGCCCAGCGCCGCCAGGTTTTCCTTGAGTTGCATGCGTTGCTGCAAAGCTGCCAACTCGGTCAAATCCGTCAGAAGGCAGATGGCGCCGTTGATTTTTCCTTCGCCACGACGGATCGGCGAAATCGTGACACCCAGATGGCGCGTGTCTCCGGCGGGAGGCACATGCTCGACTTCTTGTCTCCGAAAGATTTTTCCCGACTCGAGGCACTCCACCACGAGCCTCGTAAGCGCCGAGTCCGGTCCCAGAGCTTCGCTGTACCGGCGGAATCCCAGCCCATGAATTCCCAAAACTTGTTCTGCCGCTGGATTCGCGCTGGAGATAATGCCGTTGGCATTCACAATCAGCAAGCCGGCAGGCATGTTGCGCGTGACCTCTTCGCTCAGCCGTTCGGTTTGCTTAGCGCGGTCTCTTTCAATCTTGTGCAGCCGCTCCAGCTCTTTTTCCTGTTCGCGCAGTTGCTGGATCACCGCCTGCATGGAGGCGGCCATGAACGCGGAAGGATTCTCTGTACGCGGCGCGCTCACGGCAATCCTCTCTTTATGCTCTTCTTTGGTACTCTGAAAAAACTTGCGCAGCAAATACACGACCAGGCCGACGACCCCCAGCAAGACAACTCCCAGGATCGCGGCAGTCTCCCACAGGTGCTGCGTGCCAGTTCCGGTTTGGAGCGTTCCCCACATCGATCTCGCCGCTTAGCGTCTGGCTCCTTTCCTAGCTCGTCTTGCTTAGAGAGCCTTCAGGCGAAAGCTCAACCCAGAAACCCCAGCAGCATCGGCCATTGCGAACCGATCAGCGGGCCAAGATAAACAACCGCCAGCGCCCCTACCCCCAAAAACGTTCCCAGCGGCAGTTGATATTGGCTCGCAATGGCCCAGCGAAGCCCTCTCATGCTCCCGAGCCCTCTTCTGCTCGCACGTTCGGCCAAATTACGCTGCCAGCCCGCGAAGTACAGCGTGCTTACCACGCTCAACCCGATCACGCTGCCTAGCAGGCTGCCCAGCAAAATCGTCCAAAACGTTCCGCGCAATCCCAGAAAAGCACCGACCATGGCCATCATTTTTACGTCGCCCATGCCCATACCTTCGCGCTTGCGCACGATCCTGTAAGCTGCCGCCAATCCCCACAGCAGAAAGCTTCCAAGGGCCGCTCCGAGGATTCCATCGACCAAGCCTGCCGCGTGGGGTTGCAAACGCTGATGCAGCAAGCGCCAGCTCAAGGCTCGTGCAAATCCGTCGCTCGGTGGAACAAATGCGGAGAGCAGCAGCCCTACCGCGAATCCGGGCCAGGTCACCAAATCCGGCAGCAGCCGCACACGCAAATCGGTAATGATTAGGACGATGACAAGGCAGGTGAAAAACAGCCATTTCACCGTAGCTTGCGTGGGACCGTACTCGAGAAACACCGCCACAAACAGCAATCCCGTGGTCAGCTCCACCAGCGGGTACATCAAGGAAATGGGCGCGCCACATGTCCGGCATTTTCCCCTTAGCCACAGCCATGCAAACACCGGGACGTTGTCGTAGGGCTTGATGGGCGTTGTGCAGTTTGGGCAGCGCGAGCCCGGCGAAATAATTGAGACCTCCTCCGGAATCCGCGTGATGCAGACATTCAGGAAGCTCCCAATTACAGCCCCAAACAGGAAAATAAATATGCTGGCGATGACCACAGTTTAGTCGGCCATCTCGCGGCCACAGGTAAAGTCGGCCGCTTTCGAGCCGCCTTAATTACTCTCCCACAGCCGCTCGCACCCCTCAACAAACCTGCTTTCCTCCGTGCCCCATCCCTAACCTTCCTATCCGGATAACGCTGCTCCGAAAAGTTGTTTCTTAGGTTGAAAACAAAAGGCTTAGTGTCAACCGCCTGGCATGGCGCATTGCGATGCTTCGGCGTGCCGCCAAGCGACATGTGCGGCACAGCTGCTGTATTTGCTGCCTCAACTTTTCTTATGAAACGGTCGACTGTAAACTGTTTCTTCATGCACTTCTTCGAGCGCAACATCCGCCGCTACGAGCATCGCCGCTGGACCACCGACGACAATCGCCGCGTCCAGCCTTTCCATTGGGGGCTCGAGCACATGGGCGGCTCGCCGGAGGAACCTGATCCGGCTGGCTTCGTTCGCGCATACGCTCGAAACGCCATTGAAAATAGTCGCGATTGGTATGCGACTACACCGGCCACCGACTATCATCTCGACGACGAGAATGTCCTTACTTTCACGAGCGCAATCGAATCCCCCTGGCCGGAGAACAATACCGTCTACGCACGCCTCTGGCCTGCTTGCCGAAGTTGGAAGCCTCCGATCAAGGCCGCGGAAGGCACGGCAGTCCTCGTCCTTCCCAACTGGAACGCCAAATGGCACGGGCAAGACGGGCTTTGCGAATGGATCGCGCGGTTCGGGATTACCGCTTTGAAGATGAGCCTGCCGTATCATAACCGCCGCATGCCAAGCGGTTATGAGCGCGCCGATCAGCTTTGCGGCCCCAATATCGGACTAACGCTTCAAGCGAACCGTCAGGCGGTCCTCGATGCGCGCCGCTGCCTGCGCTGGCTCCATCGGCTGGGCTATACCAAACTCGGCATTCTCGGCACAAGCATCGGCTCCTCCATTGGCTACATTACGCTGGTTCACGATGCTGCCGTCCGCGCTGGCGGTTTCTTTCACGTGTCCACGTACTACGCCGACGTCGTCAGCCAGGGCATGACCACCAACCACGTCTGGGAAAGCTTGCGCGAACACGCGACCGTGGATGAACTTCGCGAATACTGGGCGCCCATCAGCCCGATGCCTTATGTCGAGCGCGGCATGGGCGCTGGACGCAACTGCTTCATGGTCTACGGGAAATACGACCCGACCATGCTCCCCGAGCTGACGCGCCAGATGCTCGACTCCCTCCGCTGTAACGGCGCGGCACCGCGCACGCTGGGACTGCATTGCGGCCACTACTCCCTCGAACTCGCGCCGTTTTCCTATATCGCCGGCTACCGCATGCTCGCCTTTCTCCGCGGCGCCCTCTCCTAATGACGGCGCGTTTCAGCTAGGCAGACCTTCTTTAGGGACCTTCTTCGCGGTTCCTTCTGTCTCCGAGCTTTTCCACTGGTTTTTCCGGCCGAGTACTATTGCGGTGCTCGGCGCCTCCGCTTAGAGTTATGCGCCTCGAAGCCAGTTCTCCGGCTCGACCAGGGGGTCTCCGATGAAAATTCGTCATGTCACACTTCAGGATCAATCTTCCTTAAATCTCACGCGCAGTGAGGTTCAAGACGTTACCAATGCTCTTCAAATCCAGCTTGATCGCGACTTTACTCCTGTCTGGGGAGTTCATGCAGTGGTCCAAGCGCTCAATCAAGGAGAGAATGTGCCCGCAAATGCTTGGCCCATGACCATCCTCGATCATTCGGACGCCGGTCTGGGCGTGCATTTGGACAAGAACGGTAAGCCTTTCGCAGAAATTCAAGCCGGCGACGACTGGAGCATCACGGCCAGCCACGAGATGCTCGAGATGCTCGTCGATCCGCTCGGGCGTAAATTGCAAAGCGATCCGGACATCGATCCCGGGGCGGACGGCCACGAGGTTCAGTACCTTGTGGAGGTCGGAGATCCTTGTGAAATCTTCTCCTACCCCATCAATGGCATTAACGTGTCCGATTTCATCACCCCGGAGTTTTACGACACTAACGCGCCGGCGGGCACGGAATTTGATTTTCTTGGTCGTCTGAGTCAGGCCTTTGAGGTTCCCCAGGGCTGCTATATCTCCTGGTTTGATCCCCAGGATGGAAGGTGGCATCAAAAGCAACCCGACGGTACTTTCATCACCGCTCGCCAGCAAGCCAATCCTCGTAAGAGCCCGCGCGACCAGCGCGATGGGGCTTTCAGCGAAGACGAAAACCGCGGGCGTCACAATCTGCTGATCATCCGCCGTAAGTATCGGCCCGTCGCCGCGAAAAAGACCGCTGGCCGGCCTTAGGCTCCCGGTTAAGGCAACTGCAACTGGATCGTCCAGGAGGCCCCCGACGAAATTGATCCGCGGGCCTTACAGTTCACTTTGCACCTTATCGAATTACCAGGCGGCGCTACGATCAGGCGCTAAGCCGCGTTCTGCACCTGATCCACGATGGAGCGAAATTCCGCGTCCGTAAGCAGCCCGCGCTTCTCGACTCCTGCGCGTTTCACTCGGGAGAGCACCGCCTGTGGCTGCTCGGCTGTCAGGGCGATACCCAACTCTATCCAGCTCCTCCGTCAGATGCTCGGGGTAAACGAATGGCTTCTTCGGGACCGATGATGGCGTCCACGTTTTGAAAAAAAACGATCCAAGGCAAAACGGGAAGGGGAAAAACCGGGCTTCTGCGCTTCTTCGTGGTGCCCCCGGAAATTTCCCGCGGTGTGAAAGAACTTCTTCGGAATAAGCGGCGCTTTGATTTTCACTTCGTTCTTCTGAAATCGCAGCGATTCTCCCGACGGTCCTGTTCCCACGCCCGCTTTCGTCACGTAATCCACCGCCTCCCGAGCCGCATCCGACCCGCGATCACCGTTTTCGAACAAGCCGCGCATGTTCGCCGGAACGCGCGCGTCCGCCAGCTCATAAAACGCGCCTTCGTGCTGCACATTTCGCAGATACAGAGCATACGCGGCGTTGAGATCGACGAGGGCTCCGCGCAGAGAAACGCTCATCGCTAATTGTCGATCGGAGGCTTGATATACGCAGCACCGTGCCGGTAAAGGCCGGCCGTCGGAATGGCCTGGGAAAAAACGATACGGATGGGAACAAAAATGGCGCCAGTCCCAGGAGTAAATGGCACTGCCACTTCCACGCGCGTGCCTTCTGGATATTGGTTGCGGCTGCGAAAACTGATTCCGCCTTTCGACAGGTCCTCGCAAACCACTACTTCTTCGGCAAAGCCTCGCCGCCGGACGCACGCCAGCACGCGCGCCTTCACGCGCGTGCGATTGCGTCGCGGAACCACGCGCTCTTCGAGCGATGAGTGCGCTCCATCACTGCCCGCGCCGGCAAGCTCGGACAGTGATTCGATCCAGATGGAAGGCGAATCGCAATGCCGGCAATGTCGTGCCACGCACCGGCGAACCTCGAAGGATTTTAGCTGCATTTCATTGAGATAAACGACTTCGCGCCGCTGGCAGAAACTGCATTCCATAAGCAGCCGGGCCAGCGCTTCTTCCGCTTTATGCAGGGAGGGGAAGTCGATATCCCAAAAGTCACACCGGGGATCCAGAATGTGGATCGCGTAGAGAAAGCCGTTCTTGTCTTGATCGATTTCGGCAACCACGCGCGCTCGGGCGTTTTTCCACTGCTCGCCTTCAATGTGCCGGCGCAAATGCAGTTCCTGGCCGGTCTCCAGCTTCTCGCCGAAGCGCAGCACGCCTCCATTGCGGCTGACGAGGAGGGTCTCCACGGTTTGCGCAAAAGTGGCGCCTTGGGCTGTGGCCCACGCCGCCTCGACGGGCATGCGGAAGCTGACACGGTCGCTCTGTCGGAGCCCATCGGAGAGTGTGCTCATAACATGGTTAGACACAGTTCTGAATTTCAGGCTAACACGCGCGAAAACGCTGCATAGCACGGCGTTGAGGCAGGTTGTCGTTCCATGTAATAACGCCCGGGAGACCAGGCAGAGCGTCGGCGATGCGGTATTGCCTCTTTCGCGTGCTCATCGAATACCAACCCCCATTGCTCGGGATTTTCGTTCAGACTGCATAGGTCAGGAAGTCTCAGGGCGCCAGCACGCGCCTTTCGATCAGCGTGAACGCTTGTGGGCAATGTCATTCTCATGGGTGACCGCACATCGAACGACGAGTCCCGGAATATCTCCGTCCGGGACCGGCGCTTTTGTATCCGCTATCCTTTTGCCGCGGACGCAATCATTTTGGACCTGGAAACCGGGGCAAAGGCCGAGGGAGTGACTTCCGACCTGTCCATGGGCGGAATTTTTGTTTGCACCAGCAAGCCGCTGCCGTCGAATACGCGCGTACGAATAACGCTAACGAGGAAAGACCAGAAGTTGGAGGCCCTCGGGATGGTGCGCATCGTCAAGCCGCGCATCGGCATGGGCATCGAATTTCTGGATCTTGAGCAGCCGCACTATGGGGTGTTACACCGTTGGGTGGAGCAGCTGACTAAGTCCCGTTGAACAGATGCCACCGCTGATCCATTGGCGGTCCCGAATTAACCGTCCTCCTGGCTGCGCCAAACTAACCTCGGAAAAGTAACTTCATTGCGGCGTGTCGAATGGATGTTTGCTCTTTTCGTAGAACTCATTTTGGATTTTCAAGCTGGCGTCATCCGCCTTCGCCGCACGAATGGCTTCGACGATCGTGGAAACCCAGCCCTGCACGTTCCATTCACCCAATTCTTTCGTGGCCACCGAACCATCGCCGGAATAGTGATTCGGGAAGCGCGCGTACCACCAAATGCCGGTGTAGAGAAAGTCGGGCAGGTTCTGGCGTTTTTGATCCGCGCCGGACTCACGCTTGGCCCGATCGGTGTGCGTCAGTTCCGGGTGCGTGTAGAGCGTATTCGAGGTTTCGTTTTCACCGGCGTGGTAATCGACGCCGCTGGACTTTTTGGCTGGCCCACCGGGGCGGCTGCGCTCGCCAGCGAGCACGTAAACCACATAATCCTTTGGGCTGGCCATCTGCGCCTGCGCAAAATAGGGAAGCAGATGCTCGTTTCCGCCGTGGCCATTTACGATGATGACTTTTTTGCAACCGTTGCGCGCCATCTCGTCTGTGGTCTCCTGCAAAAGTTTCAGTTGCAGTTCCATGCTGTACGCGACGGTGCCGGGCTGGTGCTTCGCTTCAAAAATCTGCCCGAAATAATATTCTGGAAAAACCACGGCATATTCCTGCTCCACAGCATGCAAAGCCGCGTAGCGCACGTTCAAGAGATCCGTGCCCAGTGGCAGGTGCGGCCCATGCTTTTCCAGAATGCCGAACGGGAGCAGGCAGGTCCCTTGCGCTTGCTGAATCGCAGTGCGAAAGTCTTCCGCGGTCAATTGTTCCCATTTCGCAGACAACTTGGACTGGCCACGCGCGGGAAGGATCACGAACAGGAGAAGGGAAGCAGTCACACCAATTCTTTTCATAAACCCTCCAGGACAATGACGCGCCCCATGGCAGTACGAATGCCGCGGGTTCGCGTGACTAAATCGATTCAGCATCACACTTGAGAGGCGCGCAGAGAAAAGGGCGATTCCGAATCCATTTCTTCCAGACGGCGCTTCTTGGGCTCGACGCCAAATATCAGCACAACGATGATTTGCACAACCAGGAGCCCGATAATCATCGCGAGGACTCCCCCTACGCTATACGACCGCAACAGAGCGACCACAAAAAATGGCGTGATCATCGTGGCGGCGCGTCCGGCAGTATTACAGATTCCTGCAGCGCGCATGCGCACATCGGTCGGAAAAAGCTCAGGCACATAAATCGCAAATAGCAAGGTCACCTGAACATAAATAGAGACTACCAACAGGAATCCGATGGTCAGGAGAAGCAGTGGGCTCAGTATCAACGGATAAATTCCGCCCAGGAGGATGGTCATCACGGATGCGCCGATGATCACCGGCTTGCGCCCCCACGAATCGGCCGTAAGCGTGCCGATGGCTGAGCCCACCGGCGCGCCCGCAGACATGAAGAAGGAATAAATAAACGAACTCGCGATGCTACGTCCTTGGGTGACGAAAAAGCTGGGCAGCCAAATGACGAAGCCGTAGATCAGCGTATTGGCCACGATCAGCGTGACCATACCAACGACCATTCTTGGGAACAGCACCGGATTGAGCAATGCCGCGACCGTCCTCGTGGGCGGGCCGGGCTTGGACAAAACCGGTGGAGGAAGTTCGTCCTGCTCCCGCGCGACCTCTTCTTCGATCGACTTCATAATCGCTTCCGCTTCTTCCGTTCGGCCCATGGATTCCAGCCAGCGCGGCGACTCCGGAAGGGCTTTCCGCAAATACCACACGACTAGCCCGCCGAACCCCGCCAGCACGAACATGGCGCGCCAGCTTGAGCGAGGAATGATCAACGTGCTCGCCAGCGCGCTGAAGGGCAAGCTCGTCACTACGAAAACAGAAAGCGCGCCAACCCATTTCCCACGTGCCTGAGGAGGAACGAACTCTGTCATGGCTGCATAGCCAACGACGAGTTCCGCGCCTAGCCCCAGGCCCATCACGCAGCGAAGCAGGATCAACACCAACATCGAAGGCGCGAAGGCCGCCGCGACGGAAGCCAGTCCAAAGATGATGAGATTGGCTTGATAAGTGAAGCGCCGGCCGTAGCGATCGCCAAGAAAGCCGGTGATAAACGATCCCAGCATCATGCCCACAAAAGTAAGGGAAACAAACTGGGCGTTTTGCGCCAGGGTGGAGAAGCCGGTCTTGAGCGTGGCCCCAAGAACTGTCGCGGCCACGTACACATCGAAGCCGTCAAAAAACATGCCAATGCCGATGAGCATCAGAATGCGGCGATGAAAGGAGGACAGAGGCAGGCGGTCGAGGCGCGCTCCGGCATTGACGCTCAAGAGCGGCTCACTTCTGCTTGTGGAGCAGCGCCAGGCTACCTTCGGTCAGTGCTTCAACGGCGCGCTGGCAATTTTGATCGAAGGAATGTTGTTGTGCTGAAATGAAAAATTCTTTGCAGCGCCTCGTCGCGTCCGGATCGAGACGCAGAATGCGCGACACGAGTGCGTTCGCTTCACCGACGAGATGCTCGGGAGGACCGATTTGGGAGATTAGTCCGATCTGTAGCGCCCGATGCGGACTGATCGGCTCTCCGAAAAGAACGAGAGGAAAGGCAGCACGCGGGAGCGCATACTGACCCAGGTACGCCATGATGGCCGAAGGAGCGAGGCCGTAGCGCATCTCGGGAAACGCGAGCGAGGCATTTTCCGCCACCAACACGAAGTCGCATACAATCGCCAGGCCGAAACCGAATCCAAACGCGTTGCCTTGTACTTCGGCAACGCTGATGAGCGGCGAAGTGCGCAAAGCGTGCTGGAATTCGATGAGCCGCGACGCTTCTTTGCGAATGGCGTCCGCGTCACGTCCCGCGCGTTCGCGCCCAGTGCAAAAGACTTTGCCGCGTGCCCGGATTCGCAGGACTCGCGCGGCGGGATTTGCGGCTTCGGAACGCAACGCGGCCAGCATCGCGTCAAACATTTCTCCGGTGACTTCGTTCCCGTGGTTGCCATTGTCCAGCGTAAAACTGAGAACATCGGGGACTCGCTCGATCACCACGCCCGTTCCTGGAGACGGGCTCGAAGGCGCGGCGGCGATCTGCGAGGGCATGCGAGGCAAGGTATACAACGACGCCAAAGCTGTCAACCAAACTTGGCGGCCGCCGCTGTCAGCGCATGGCGTGATCCAGCGCTTGTTTTTCTTCGCTGGTGAGTTTTCGTGTTTGGCCTTTTGGCAAATCGCCCAGCGCCAGCGGACCTATTGCCACGCGCACCAACCGCAACACTTCCACGTTTAAATGTTCGAGCATGCGGCGAATGTGGCGATTTTTCCCCGCATCAAGCACGATTTCGAGCCAAGAGTTGCGCTGGCCATGCCGCAGAACCCTTGCTTGTTTCACGCGCAGAAAATCGTCGTCGTTCATTCGAACGCCGCTACACAAAGTGCCGAGCAACGTCTCGTCCGCCATCGCGCCGATTTGCACGTGATACGTCTTGTCAAGGTGCGTCTCCGGCGCGGCAATACACGCGGCCCATTCGGAATCATTGGTGAGCAACAACAATCCTTCGCTGGCTTTGTCGAGCCGCCCGATGGGCGCAAGCCAGGGCAGATTTTTCGGCAGGTAGGCGTAGACTGTTTCGCGGCCCTTTTCGTCGGAAGCTGTGGTCAGGACGCCGCGCGGCTTGTTGAGCGCAAGATAGATTTTTGCCCCGGCGATAAGCGGAACGCCGTCCACCTCAATGCGATCTTTGCCGGGATGCGTTGCCGTTTCTGGATCACGCCGTACTGAGCCATTCAATTTGACGCGTCCCGCGAAGATCAATTCAGCAGCTCGCGAACGCGAGCAATAACCGAGTTTCGAGAGCGCCCGCGCCAGCCCGACTCTTTTCTGTGCAATCCCGCCGTGGTTGTGTTTTGCAGCACGAGTCTTCACGGCGTGGTTCTACCGAGCCGGCAAAATATTTCGAAGCTTCCTTTGGAGTGCCGCAGCCTCGCTGACGCTTTTCTTCGCTCCTTGTAGTGTTTTTCCATCCGGCGAAGCTTCATCTCCTACGCTCAAGATGAGGGCGCACTACTTCGTGGAACCTCCGGGTGCTTGCCCACTCGGCGCTGATGCTCCCGTTGCCGAAGGTGAGGCGGAAGCTGTTGCGCTGGAAGCTGGCGCGACAGCGACCGGCGCTTCGTGCTTCACGGCACCATACTTGGCCGCGAGCCAGTCGCGAACTTCCGCGGGTTTGTAGTGAAACGGCCCCATCCCGCCGCGGTACGCGAGATGTCCCGTCTCATCGATGATGTACAGCCGCTCCGGCCACGCGGAATAAACACTGTCGGCCGCGTTACTCATGTCGTCAATGCCGAAGGGCAAGGGAAATTTGTAGCGCGAGGTGAAATCCTTGGCGATGGCCACGCGTTGCTCCAGCGTTTTCGGTTGCGCGTAGCAAACGTCATCCTTCACATTGGATTTCATTTGCCATTCGTCGGTGGGATGCGCTTCGCGGACGTATACCGTGAGAAAATCCGCTTTTTCCTTGTAGTCGTTGTAGATTTCAACGATGTCGCCCACCTGGCGGCGGAAGGGCGGTCAAGTAAAGCTGCCGAACACCAGCACCAGCGGCCGCGCGCCGATGCGTTCGCGAATGTGAAAATGATTCACGCCATCAAGCGCCACTAATCGCGCGTCGGGCGCGTCGCTGCCAACTTTCAGCGTGCCGCTATGCATGTGCGGCAGGGCGTAACGCACCATGCCGTAAGCGTCTTTGGGGCTGCCCGCCATGTAACAAAGTACACCAAAGGCCACGAGGGCCAGCACCGCCAACACTCCGCCAATCCATTTCAGCAAACGTTTCATGAGCCCAGCACCCCCAAACGGAAACTTTGCGGTTGAAGCAAACTAGCACTCAGCAGCAATCCCCCCAATAGTGTTTTTGTGTTAATGGCCGTCCTTCGCGCGCAGATGTTCGCGCTCCTTCTTGTAGCGCGCCAACGCTTTCTCGATCACGTTCACCGCGGCGTACGCCGGAAGAATGTCTTCCACCTGTACCTGCTTGCCTTCCAGTTGCTTGTAATCCTGGAAAAAACGCTTCAGCACCAGCAAGCGATGAGACGGAAGCTCTTTGACCTCGACGTAACTGTTGAATTCCGGGTCGTTGGTGGCCACGGCAATGATTTTATCGTCGCTCGCGCCGCAATCAATCATGGTCATCAAGCCGATGGCGCGCGCTTTGATTAACGAGAGTGGCTGCACCGCTTCCTGGCACAGAACCAGCACGTCCAGCGGATCGTTGTCTTCGGCGTAAGTCTGCGGAATGAACCCGTAATTCGCGGGATAAAACACCGCCGAATGTATGACGCGGTCTACTTTCAAAAGGCCGCTGGGCTTATCGAGCTCGTACTTCACATTCGAGCCCAGCGGGATTTCGATGACCGCCTGAAAATCGCGGGGCACCTCGTTTCCGGGGGATACGTCGTGCCAGGCGTGCAGCATCGGCAGCTTTCCTCGCAGACAGCAGTGACCAGTCATTATCTCTTGAAATCCGCTTGAAAGGCCAACCGGCCGGAACAACCGGGAGTCCGTCGGTTGCCTGCGCTCGAGCTCTACGGGACCGCCCCTGCGCGCTGTTTTCGCCGAAAATAAATGGCAAAAACGATGGTCACAAGCGGCGGCATAGCGCTAAGGGCCAAGAACGGTAAACGGCGAATGGCGACCCGGCGAAATTCCTACGCGCGCGCCTTGTCGATCATTTCTTCCCAGATGCCCTTGGACTTGAGAATCAGCTCAACCAATTCGCGCGCGGCTCCTTTGCCGCCAGGCGCTTTCGTGCGGTAATCCGCGATGCGCTTTACTTCAGGCGCCGCATTGCCCACGGCCACCGCAAGACCAACGCGCCACATGATGGTCAAATCTGGTAAATCGTCGCCCAGATAGGCGACCTCCGATTCTTTCGCTCCTGTTTTGCGCAAAATATCTTCGTACGCGGCGATTTTGTGCCCTTGCTTTTCGTAGACAAATTCGACGTCCAGCTCTTTGCATCGGCGACGCAGAGCGGGGCTGCTGCGTCCGGTGATGACGCCAGTGCGCAAGCCTGCCGTCACTGCCAACGTGAGTCCTTGGCCATCGTGCGCGTCGAACGTCTTGATCTCAAGGGCGTGGTTGTCCGGCGTAGATGCCAGCGTCACGCTGCCATCGGTTAGCGTGCCATCCACATCCATGAGCAGCACCAGGATTTGTTTGGCCTTGCTTGCCACTTTTGCCGGAATCTTTCCCAAGGTTTCTCCTCTTTCCTTGTCTTATGTGATTCTTTTCTTCGGGGCCTCGGTGTTAAATCTCTTTCTTTCGCTCAAAAGGTTTTACATCAATTCGAGTGTCCACAAATCGTGCAAATGCACCACGCCAAGCGCGCGCTTCGCTTCATCCACCACCACGACCGAGGTGATTTTTTTCTTTTCCATCAGGTTCAGCGCTTCGCTCGCCAGTACATGCGGCCCGATGGTTTGTGGTGTCTTCGTCATGCCCTCCGCCGCGCGCATCTCAAGAACCGCCCCGCGATGTTTCTCCATCAAGCGCCGTAGGTCGCCATCGGTCAGAATCCCGGCAAGGCGTCCATCTGTCTCGAGCACCGTGGTCATGCCCAAGCCCTTCGCGCTCATTTCATGAAAGACATCTGGCATCGGTGCATTCGGCTGAACGCGCGGCAACGCTGAGCCCGAATGCATCAGGTGTTCCACACGCAGCAGTTTCTTCCCGAGCCGCCCCGCCGGATGCAGCGCGGCAAAATCGTCGTGCCGGAAATTGCGCCGTTCCAAAAGCGAAACTGCCAGCGCATCGCCCACCGCCATCGCTACCGTGGTGCTCGCTGTCGGCGCTAGATTCAATGAACACGCTTCTTCCTTTACGCTGACGTCCAGCACCACGTCGCTTGCCTGTGCCAGCGTGGACTGCACGCAGCCGGTCAGCGTGACCAGCGGCATCTCCAAGCGCTTTAGCGCTTCCAGCAGTTGGATAATTTCTTGCGTCTCCCCGCCATAAGAAACCGCCAGCATCGCGTCGCCGCGCGCCAGCATGCCCAGGTCCCCGTGCAGCGCTTCAGCGGGATGCAAGAAGAAAGAAGGCGTGCCGGTGCTGGAAAACGTTGCGGAAATTTTTCGCCCGATCAGGCCAGACTTGCCCATGCCGCTGACGGCCACGCGTCCTTTGCACGCGAACAAAATACCCGCGGCTTTTTCGAAGCTGGCGTTGAGGCGCGCCATCACGTCCTGAATCGCCTGCGCTTCGATCTTCAGCACGCGCCGGGCGGTTTCCAAGCTCATGACGAGGCGCTCCAGCGGCGAACCACGGTGTTGAGGCTCTTTAGCTTCA
The DNA here is from genome assembly GCA_003223245.1 of Acidobacteriota bacterium. GTDB lineage: Bacteria > Acidobacteriota > Terriglobia > Acidiferrales > UBA7541 > Acidiferrum. Next base: position 18,360 of record QHYI01000116.1, on the reverse strand, counting down.
GAAGCAATGCTTGGAGTTCGGAAAGCGGCAGAGCGTTTGGACCGTCGGAGCGCGCGGCGGCGGGGTTATCGTGCGTCTCCAGAAAAATTCCGTCCGCGCCTGCGGCCACGGCGGCGCGCGCCAGCGGCTCGATAAATTGCGGCTGCCCTCCGCTTGACCGGCCTTGTCCTCCCGGAAGCTGCACGGAATGCGTCACGTCAAACACAATCGGGTAACCGGTCCGCTGCATCACGGGAAAGGAGCGCATGTCCACCACCAGATTCTGGTAGCCAAACGAAGTGCCGCGCTCGGTCAAGAGGATTTTCTTGTTTCCCGTGCTCTCCACTTTTTCCGTTACGTTGTCCATGTCCCACGGCGAAAGGAACTGGCCCTTCTTGATGTTGATAACTCGCCCGGTCTTTCCCGCCGCGATCAGCAAATCGGTTTGCCGCGCTAAAAAGGCCGGAATCTGCAAGATGTCACAAACCTCGGCCACCGGCTCTGCCTGTGACGCGTCGTGAATGTCCGTCAGCACCGGCAGCTTAAAATCCTTCTTGATTTTCTCCAGAATCCGTAGTCCTTCCTTCATTCCCGGCCCGCGAAACGCTTTCAGCGAAGAGCGATTCGCCTTGTCATAGGAAGCCTTGAAAACGTAGGGCAGGCCCACATCGCAGGCAATTTTCGCGACCTTCTCCGCCATGACGCACGCGTGCAATTCGCTTTCAATCACGCACGGCCCGGCAATTAGAAACAGCGGATTCCCTGCACCCATGCGCAGCTTCCCCAGCTCGATTTCGTGTACCGTCCCCATTAGACTGTGGTTCCCACCGCTAGGCTAACGAAGATAGCATAGAGGCATCAGTCATTGGACAAAGACCGGGATGTTTCACGGAATGTGTTTTCAAAAAAAGCACAGCAAGACAAACATTGTGGAAAAGATCGTCTTGAGGTTTACGCCGTAGCGTTCGGCGCGGCCCGCATGGCCGGTGCCGGCTCGCGTTCGCTAACGCTAACGGCACTCACGCGTGAGCGTTGTTTCTTGTGCTCCAGCGCTGCGCCGATGAACGCCGCAAACAGCGGATGTGGTTCGAGGGGCTTGGACTTGAACTCCGGATGGAACTGGCAGCCAAGGAACCACGGATGGTCGGGCGCCTCGACAATCTCCACATAATTTCCGTCCGGCGTACGTCCCGTGATTTTCAATGCTGCAGCGACTAGCGTCTTCTCGAAGTCGCGGTTGAATTCGTAACGGTGCCGGTGGCGCTCGCTGATTTCCAGTTTACCGTACGCTTTGTTTGCCAATGAACCCGGCTCGAGCTTGCACGGCCACGCGCCCAGCCGCATCGTTCCGCCCATTTCGTCCACACCCAGCAATTCGCGTAATTTATAGATCACGCGATACGGCGTTTGTGGATCGAATTCCGTGCTGTCCGCTTGTTTCAAGCCCGCCACGTCGCGCGCATATTCAATTGTCGCGCACTGCATCCCCAAGCAAATCCCGAAAAACGGCACCTTATGCTCTCGCGCATATTGAATCGCGTAAACCATTCCTTGAATGCCGCGCTTGCCAAATCCTCCCGGTATCAGAATGCCGTCGTAGCCATGCAGCCGCCGCGCCGCAGTTTCCGGCGAATCCATCTCTTCCGCCTCGATCCAATCGAGCGCCGTTCTGTGATTGTGGGCCAGACCGCCGTGCAGCAACGCTTCGCGCAGGCTCTTGTAGGCATCCTCGAGCTGGACGTACTTTCCCACCACGGCAATGCGCACTTCGCCTGCAGGATGATGCATGCGGTACACCAGGTCGATCCACGGCTTCATATCCGAAGGCCGTGCCTCCAGCTTCAACAAGCGCAAAATCTGTGCGTCCAGTCCTTCTTTGTTCAGTTCCGCGGGCACCGCGTAAATCGTGTCCACGTCTTCCACGGAAATCACGCAGGACTCCGTCACGTTGCAAAACAGCGCGATTTTCTTTTTCAGTTCCGCCGGGATGTGCCGGTCGCTCCGGCAAAGCAAAATGTCCGGCTGAATCCCAATGCCCAGCATCTCCTTCACGCTGTGCTGTGTTGGCTTGGTTTTTAATTCGCCCGCCGCGGGGATAAACGGCACCAGCGTCACGTGTACAAACAGGGTGTTCTCCGTCCCCAGTTCCAGCCGCATCTGACGGATGGCTTCGAGGAAGGGAAGCGATTCGATGTCGCCGACCGTGCCACCAATCTCGACGATGACCACGTCCACGTTTTCCGACACTTTTCGCATGCAGGTTTTGATTTCGTCGGTAACGTGCGGAATCACCTGCACGGTTTTGCCCAGGTAGTCGCCGCGCCGCTCTTTGGTCAGGATCGTTTCGTAGATGCGGCCGGTTGTCCAGTTATTGTCGCGGGAAAGCTTCGCGTGCGTGAAGCGCTCGTAGTACCCCAAATCGAGGTCCGTCTCCGCGCCGTCTTCGGTCACAAACACTTCGCCATGCTGAAACGGGCTCATCGTGCCCGGATCCACGTTCAGGTACGGATCGCATTTTTGAAGAGTGACTTGGAAACCGCGACTTTCGAGGAGACAACCAATCGAGGAGGCGGCTACGCCTTTTCCCAGTGAGGAAACAACACCGCCGGTTACAAAGATATATTTTGGCGCCATCCTTGTAGCCCGGGTTCCGCCGGGCCCATCTGACCTCCACAGGATTGACGTACGAACAATTATGTTCGGAACCTGGGGTTCTGTCAAATATCGCTCTTTTCCGCGGGAAAAAGATGATTTATATGCGTTTTGATTCACGATAAATCAAATGGCGCGGCCTGGCAGCCTACGGTCGGTAGGTCGGCGCCCCGCCGCGCTGCGCGATAATCTTGCGCGCCTTCTCATACAGCGCGCGCGCTTGCGGAACAGCCTCAATGGCCGCGAGCAGCTGTGGATCGGTTTCCAATTGAACCTTGAATCCTTCCTGCTGGCCAAATGAGGACACAAAAACTTCTTGCTTGATTTTGCGTTTCACCCAATCCAGATTTTCCGCTAGTTCCGGCTCGGTATAGCGAACGTTTTCGCTGGCGAGGTATTTGCGGAACTCCGCCATCACCGCGTCGTCTACGGCAAAATCCTTGGTGACCGTCGGACGCGTTCCCAAATAATGCCGCGTGAATCCGCCCACGCTATTTTCAAGGGGAAAAAGTACGTCCGCTCGAAACAGCATTTTCTGAAAGTGATTGAGCTCTGGTTCGTGAACCGCGATGTCCGGCGTGATTCCGCCTCCACCCGTGACTTGCCTTCCGCTGTCGGTCAACATGACTTGCGTCGGATGTTCCGGAACCTTGCGCTCGTAATACTCGTACAGCGAAATCGATTTGTAATCGCGCTGAATCAAGCGCCCGCTCGGCGTGTAGTACCGCGCAATCGTGAGCGCCAACCCAGTGTTTTCGCTCAGCGGCTGAAGCGTTTGCACCAAACCCTTGCCAAACGTTGTTTCGCCCACAATGACGCCGCGATCGTGGTCCTGTACGGCTCCCGCGACAATCTCCGTGGCGGACGCGGAATTGCTATTCACCAGGATGACGAGCGGCATGTTGTTGCCCCGGTTCCCGCGCACCGCGTAGTAACGCCGCTCCGAGGAAGCGCGTCCGCGGTGCGACACGATCAATTGGTTCTTGTCGAGCAGCATGTCGCTCACGGCGATGGCTTCATCCAGGAGCCCGCCGGGATTCCCGCGCATGTCCAGAATCAAGCCGTCGAGCGTGGAAGCATTCAATTGCTTCATCGCCTCGCCCAGTTCGCTTTCCGTCTTTTCGTTGAATCCCGAAAGCCGGATGTAGCCAATCCCGGGCTTGACCTCATACACCAAGTCCACGGTATGCCGCGGAATTTCACCCCGCGTAACCGTAAAAACCAGCGGCTCGGTGTAACCCTCGCGGCTAATGGTAATCTTTACGGAGGTGCCTCTTGCGCCCCGCAACAGGTCGGCCACTTCCGAGGAACTCATGCCCTGCGTCGACTTCTCGTCGACCTTTACGATCACATCGCCCGGCCGTATTCCGGCTTTGAAGGCGGGTGTGCCTTCATACGGCGACACCACCACCGTGCGCTCGCCACGAGCAATCACCCCCATGCCCACGCCGTAGTACCTGCCGTGGCGGTCCTCCAGGCTGGAAGCCCACTGCCGCGCATCGTAAAAATTCGAGTGAGGATCGAGCACCCGCAGCATTCCCTGGATCGCGCCCTGATAAACGATTCGGTCAACGTCCACCTTTTCCGCATAGTTGGCTTGTACCGCATCAAGCACCCGCGCAAAACTTCGCACAGAACTCTGCGTGTCCTCGTACGAGGAGCCCGTCGCCCGCACGTTCTGGCCATAAATCCCGCCCAACGCGGCTGATAGGCCCACGACGATAACCATCAGAACTAGCCAGCGACGCTCTGGTTTCATTTGACCCTCGCGGCGAGAACGCCACCCGAATCAGCATGTTCGCTTAGACGCAAAAACAGCCTCCATTGTAAGCCCATACCGTTGTTTCCCAATGCCCTGAAATTCTTGCCAACGAAACTTTCCTCCCCGGAACGGGTTTCTACAACCCAGGGAATACTCTGTGGAGGCTCGGGCTGGCTGTACCGGTCTCCAGCCTCGCAAAGCTGGAACTTCCCGGTTTCCCAACGAAACCTTTGCCAAAGGATTCGCTATCTAATGAACTGAACCTTCTGTTTGCGTCTCCAAGCGGACCTGGTGGGGGTCCGTACGGTCGAGAACGGTTGCGAGTGGAACTCTTACACGTGGGAAGGGGCAATGAAATCGACCATTCGAGTAATTCTCATGCTCGCAGGCTCGTTGATGCTAAGCCTCGGGGCAAACGCGCAGCGGGCCATGCCTTCCGATGCGCAATTGCTGCGAAGCTACAATGCCAACCGGGAAATCTCGCTCGTTGGTACGGTTGTCAAGTATGAAAGCAATTCGACAGTTCCGCCCATGGGCGCGCATGTTACCTTGCAAACCGCTTCCGGCCAAGTGGACGCACATCTTGGCAACGCCAAAGTTCTGGACGCCCATCACCTTGTTTTGAATGTGGGCGACAAGGTGCGCATCGTGGGCGAACCCATGGCTCTCGGCGAGCGGACTTACTTTGCCGCCCGCATCGTGCAGAAAGGCACGCAAGCCGTTGCCGTCCGCAGTGCCAGAGGTCTCCCGCTCTCGCCCGCCTCGACTTTGACTCCGGCACAAAAAGAAGCTCTGCGGGGTGTGCGATGAACCGCCTCTTCACCGCGCTCGTCGCCGCCGCGGCCCTCTCGGTTGCCTCCTGCAGCAGCCACGGTCCTACCATCGCGCCGCCGCCTCCTACGGGCAAATACAGCAACTCCAGCTTGAACGGCAACTATGCCTTCGTCACCAGCGGCGAAGCCATCACCAGTGGTGCCACAGCCGCAACGCCGTTCTCGCGGACCGGCAGCTTCACCGCCAATGGGTCGGGCACGATCACAGGCGGCGTCTATGACCTTGTGAATGCCGGAGGAACCAGCACTGCAACGGGGCCTATTCCGATAACCGGCGGCAGCTATTCTGTCAGCGCCAACGGACGGGGGACTATGACCTTCAACATAACTTCTAACGGCGCTCCCGCGACTCTCACCTTTGCCATTGTTCTCACTTCCACCAGCGACGGTCTCATGATGGACGAAACCGCGAGCGGCAGCCAGGCCTCGACCGGCAGCGGCAATTTCATTCTTCAGAATCCCGCCACATTCGCCGTGGGCGGATCTTACGTGTTTGATTTCACCGGCTTGGACGGCAACTCCGCCGGGCCGTTTCCCGAATCGCTTGTGGGTCAATTTGCCGCAAGCGGCGGAGTCATCACCTCGGGAACCGAAGATGCGAATGACGACATGGCCTTGACCAGCAGTGGCAGCATTACCGGAAGCTTCACTCTGGATTCTGCGAATACCGCGGCGGGCCGCGGCATAGCCATAATCGAAAGCCAGGCCTATGCCTTTTATATCGTCGATTCGACTCGCGTGAGATTCATCAGCATCAACTCGGGCGGTGTCGGCCCCATGCTTACCGGCGATGCCGTCTTACAAACCAACTCGGTTCCGCCACCGGCTACCGCACTCAGCACCAGCTTCGTCTTCCTCGTTTCGGGCAGTTCCGCGAACGGGGGCTTAACGCGTGTTGGCCGTCTCAGTTCTAATGGCTCTACCCTCAGCAATATGGTCATGGACGTGAACAACGGAGGCTCGGAAAATGAGTTTGGCAGCGGCAGCTTGTCGAACGGCAGCATCACCTATGACGCTACGACGGGCCGCGGCACGCTTTCCTTCCAGTCTTCCTCGGTCAACGTTTATTCCTTCATCTTTTATCTGAGTTCGCCGAGCAGCGGCGTGATTCAGGAAGTCAGTGGTCCAAACGCCAGTACGGCGACGGTCGTGGCTGACGGCTCGCTCCTCGCGCAATCCGGAACCTTCAGCAGTAGCACCATCACCGGGCCCTACGCCATGAACTGGAGCGGCCTGGTCACGAGCGCCGGTTCCCTTGGCTCTCAGGATGAAGAAGACCTGCTTGCCCAAGCCAACATCTCGAACCTCGGTCTCAGCGGCACTTCGGATATCTTCCAATTCACCGGCGTGACGCTAAATATGGGCGTCGGCACCGCTGGTCAAATCACCCTAAACGGAGACGGCACGGCCAACAACACCATGACCGTCAGCCTTTCGCAGGTCACGCCAATAGACATGGTCGTCTACCTGGTGAATCCGCAGCTGGTTTTCTTTGCCAACCGCGACAATAACGGTGCCACGCGCATCGTCGCCGGCATCCTCCGCGCACAGCAATAGCCGTAGCTAGATGTGTAGCCCCGCAACCCCTTTAGAAGCAACATTCGCAAAAGAGTATGAAAACAAAGGACGTTAAGTCTCGTTAGAATCAAGACTTACAAAAAAGCCCGGGGGGAGGGGGCAGCTTGCGATTCATGGACTCGCGAATTGTCAGTCTTCGCCTTGCAGCAATTTCTCCACGCGCGCCACGTCTTCAGACACATCCACGCTGACCGCGTCGTGCTCCACTTCCGCCACGCGAATCTTCCAGCCATTTTCCAGCCAGCGCAGTTGCTCGAGTTGCTCGATGCGTTCCAGCTCGCCCTGCGGCAATGTGGGATATTCGAGCAATGCATCGCGCTGGAACACATACAGCCCGAGATGCTTCAGGTGTCGCACCTGAATCTTGCTTGCGGTGTCCCGCACCCACGGAACCGGGGCGCGCGAGAAATACAGCGCATTCCCGTCGAAATCCAGCACCGTCTTCACCACGTTGGGGTCCATGATGTCCGCAGGAGTCTTGATCGTCGTTGCCAAGGTTGCGATGGAAGCCACAGGCTGTTCGAGCAGCGAAGCGACGGCAGTATCCACAGCCATCGGATCAAGAAGTGGCTCGTCCCCTTGCACGTCGACAAACACCTCACCCGCCTCATGCGCGGCTACTTCCGCGACACGCTCCGTGCCGGTGCGGTGATCGCTGCGGGTCATGCGCGCTTCACCGCCAAACCCTTCGACGGCCTTCACGATGCGTTCATCATCCGTCGCTACCATCACTCGATCGACGCGTCGTGCCAGTTTGGCCCGTTCATACACGCGCTGAATCATGGGCTTCCCCGCAAGCGCCACCAACGGCTTTCCCGGCAAGCGGGTTGATGCGTAGCGCGCCGGAATCACTACCACCACTTTGCCTGCCGAATGCATCTCTTTGCTTCTCCAGCTTCCGGGAATAATTCCCGATTCCTCAGAGTTCCGTACTAGGAATGACGATTCAGCGTGGCGATGCTACCACACGCGGAAGTTCCAGGACTCTCATGCATTTTGTCGATAGCTTGCATGGAAGGATTACGCTTGTTTTCGTCGAGCCGAGTGGTAAAATTTAACTGCAACCGAATCACGCGGCCGTCCCGGTCCGACCGAGACATAGGGGGTGCCGTGAAACGCGATTTGCCGGTGACTGTTCTGCAGTCACACTCTGAGACGCGTCGCGTTGTGTTTGTATCGCTTCGGATTCTGCTCGTTATTTGCTTCCTTTTCGGTCAAGCCCTCCTGCAGGCCGCGGCCCAGGCCCCTCCTGATGACAATAAGCCCAAAGACGAGGCCCCAAAAGAAGAGCCTAAGAAGGAAGATGTCAAGGGCGAAGAATCTCCGGCAAAAACGGATGACGTCAAGCCGAAAACAAAGCTTGTCGACGACGTGCGGAAGGATAGTGCGGCGAAGCCGTTCAAGCCCGGCAGCACCCTGCACATCGACGTGGACGTGGCGCTCGTGAATGTGACCGTGACCGATCCTTACAACCGCCTGGTGACGGGCCTCGATCCCGATAACTTCCGCGTCTTCGAAGACAATGTCGAGCAGGAAGTAGTTTCGTTTTCCTCCGAAGACGTCCCCATTTCCATCGGCGTGATTTTTGATTTCAGCGGCAGCATGTCGAACAAGATCGGAAAGGCCCGCGAAGCCGCCCTGCAATTTTTCAAAACCGCGAACCCACAAGATGAATTTTTCCTGGTCAGCTTCAACGAACGCGCGGAACTAACGAGTGCGTTTACCAACAGCGTGGAAGATTTGCAGAGCCGCCTGATGCTGACTGCTCCAAAGGGCCGCACCGCGCTTCTAGACGCCATCTACCTGGGACTGAGTGAGATGAGGGGTGCACATAACGCCAAACGTGCCTTGCTCATTCTATCCGACGGGGGAGATAATCACAGCAGGTACAACGAGAACGATATCAAGCGCTTGGTGAGAGAAGCCGATACGCAGATTTATGCGATCGGCATCTTTGACCCGCTGGGTTCTCGCAATCGGACACCGGAAGAATTGAAAGGCCCGTCGCTCCTCAGCGAAATAACGGAGATGACGGGAGGACGCGTGTTCGCGGTTGAGAGAATGGAAGATCTTCCGGATATCGCGACAAAAATCGGCATGGAGCTGCGAAACCAATATGTGCTCGGCTATCGACCAAGCAACAAAGCCCACGACGCGCGGTGGCGGAAGATCAAGATCAAATTGCGCGCCCCGAGAGGGCTCCCTCCTCTCACTGTTTACGCAAAGACGGGGTATTACGCACCCAGCCACTAATCGAACGTGCGCTCTTCCCGTGTCAGTAGCTCTTCTTGTATTTTTATTTTTCATGGGCGCAGGTTTATTCTTTGCGCCTTCGCTCCGCGCGCAGATTCCTGTAGCTAATCCCGTTCCTCCGCCCCCCGGGCAGAACAACACCGAAAAACAGGGCGCAACCATCGTCAGCCGGGTCAACCTGGTTGTCTTGCACACGACCGTTCTCGATGACCGCCAGCGTTTCGCGGACGGCTTGACGGCGCAAAATTTCCGGGTTTTCGAAGACAAGGTCGAGCAAAAGCTGGCTGTTTTCAAGCGCGAAGATGTGCCGGTAGCGATGGGGCTAGTGATTGACAATAGCGGCAGCATGCGCGACAAGCGCCCGAAGGTCAACGAAGCTGCCCTCACTCTCGTGCAGGCGAGCAATCGTCAGGACCAAGTCTTTGTCGTGAATTTCAACGATGATTTTTATCTGGATCTGGACAAGGACTTTACCAACAACGTTCCGGAGATGAAAGAGGCCCTGGAGCGCATCGATTCGCGCGGCAGCACCGCGCTTTACGATGCCATCATCGGCTCACTGGATCACTTGAAGAAAGCCAACCTGGACAAGCACGTCTTGCTGATCGTCACCGATGGCGAGGACAATTCAAGCCATTTCACACTCGAAAAAACGATCCATGAAGTTCAGAAGACGGATACCGTGATTTACACGATTGGCTTGCTTAGCCAGGAAAGCAAGAAAAGCGCAAAAAAAGCCAAACGGGCGCTGGAGGACATCGCTAAAGCCTCGGGCGGCGTCGCGTACTTCCCGGAAAACGTGGAAGATGTGCATACCATTTGCCAGCAGGTGGCGCACGACATCCGCAACCAGTACACCTTGGCCTACTATCCCACCAATACGAAGCGTGACGGCACGTTCCGTACCGTCAGCGTGGAAGTGATTCCGCCGCGGGGACGCGGCAAACTCGTGGCCCGCACGCGCAACGGCTACTACGCGCCGCTGGACACCACCGCCTCCGGCAACTGACGCCAGGCAAAGACCAAGCTTGCGCTGCTTGGATACGTTCGATCGAACGAGCGACACGCACATTTCTTACTCCTCTTCTCACCCCCAGCCCGCGGCATAACGTTCCGTAAGGTCAATTGACCGCCTGGCGAGCCCGACAAGGGGCACAGCAAAAAATCGATAGTATGCAGAAAAAGTATCGATTCTCGGCAGGGTTGCATCTAACGGGCAGGCAAGTTACACTGTTCTCCGTGAGTTACGCAAGCCAACTTCGCCAGAACCCTGCAAACAGCGGGATGCTGTGTTGCGCATGTTGTATGTGTCGCACACAACATTCTGGCGCGGGAAGGCTAGCCGTCTAAAGCAAAGCATCTAGCCGATTCAGTTTTCTTAAACCCACCGCCAGAAAAGCTGGCAGGTGGGTTTTGTGTTTTTGGGAGTCTGTTGAAGAAACTCGGTCAGGCCGGACATTGCGAAAAACAAAGCTGACCCCTCAGGCCTAAAGGCTCTAGCTGCAAAGGCCTGAGCTACGGCTCGGGATGACACCGGAGCCGCCTTTTGCACGGGTTGTCGGGACATTTTGGTGAAGGGACCAAGGATATGACTTTTTCAGGGCTGCAGCCGCCGCAGCAAACGCTGCCGGCGTCCAGTAACAATGGCTCGCCGAATGAGCGCCCCTACAACTCGGGTTCCCAGCGGATCGACGGTGCTGAGATGGGGCGCAGCATTCCCTCGCTTGCACTCGGGACAAAGCTGCGCCCCGGCCACGCTGTGACAGGAGAACTTTCGTCTGCGGGTTTCCATAACAACGAAACGCTGAGCCCAGAAGTTTCCGAGGCGCCACCCTCATGGGGACTGGAACGGCGGCTTGGGCATCTGGCTACACTCGAAGCCGAGAGCATCTTCATCCTGCGCGAAGCGGCTGCGGAATTTTCCCGCCCGGTCATGCTGTATTCCATCGGCAAAGATTCTTCGGTGATGCTACGCCTGGCGCAGAAAGCTTTTTATCCGGGGAAAATCCCGTTTCCGCTGCTGCACATCGACACCAGCTACAAATTTCCGGAAATGATCGAGTTTCGCGATTCGTACACGCGCGAAATCGGCGCCGAACTGATCGTGCATCAAAACCGCGAAGCACTGGAGCAGGGCGCGAATCCTTTTGTCCTCGGCACGCAGAGATGCTGCGGGCTGCTCAAGACGAAAGCGTTGCTGGACGCGCTTGCGGCGGGTGGATTCAACGCGGCATTTGGCGGAGCGCGGCGCGACGAGGAAAAGTCGCGCGCCAAGGAGCGCATTTACTCGTTTCGCGATTCGCAAGGCCAGTGGGATCCCAAGAATCAACGGCCGGAACTGTGGAACCTGTTCAATTCCCGCATCGAAAAATCGGAGAGCATTCGCGTTTTTCCGCTTTCGAACTGGACGGAGCTCGACGTGTGGCTTTACATCCACGCGGAAAATATTCCCATCGTTCCGCTCTATTATGCCCGCGAACGCCAAGCGGTGGTACGCAACGGTTCCATCGTGCTGATTTATTCTCCCGACGAACTTTTGCCCGGCGAAAAAGTGCAATGGATCAAGTGCCGCATGCGTTCGCTCGGATGCGTTCCGTGCACGGGCGCGATTCGTTCCGAAGCAGACACGGTGCCGAAGATCATTGAAGAAATGATTTCTTTCCGCCGCTCCGAGCGCGAGAACCGCGCCATCGACCACGACGAAGAAGGATCGATGGAATTGAAGAAACGCGAGGGCTATTTCTGATGCTTACCATCGCTCCTGCCGTGCGTTCGGAAAGCCTTGCGGCGTTTCTTAAAGCCGATCTGCGCAAAGACTTACTCCGGTTTACCACCGCGGGCAGCGTGGACGATGGCAAGTCCACGCTGATTGGCCGCTTGCTGCACGACGCGAAGGCGGTCTACGAAGACCAGGTTGTTTCGGTGCAAAAGAGCAAGATCAACCGCTCTGGCGGCGCTTTTGATTTTTCGTTGCTGACCGACGGGTTGCGCGCGGAGCGCGAGCAGGGCATTACCATTGACGTTGCCTATCGTTATTTCAGCACCGCGCGGCGCAAGTTCATTATCGCGGACACGCCGGGCCATGAACAGTACACGCGGAACATGGCCACAGGCGCGTCGACGGCCGATCTCGCGATTATTCTCGTGGACGCCACCAAAGGTTTGCTGACGCAAACGCATCGCCATGCCTACATCGCTTCGCTGCTGGGGATTCCGTGGGTGCTCGCAGCGATCAACAAAATGGATCTCGTGGATTACCGCGAGGATGTTTTCCTTCGTCTGCAGCGGGACTTTCTTTCGCTTGCATCGCAATTGGGCGTTCCTTCCGTGCAGTGCATTCCGATCAGCGCGCTGGCAGGCGACAACGTTGTCAGCGCCAGCGAAAACATGCCTTGGTATGCGGGACCGACTCTTTTGGAGCATCTCGAAACCGTGGATTTTCGCCAAACCCACGCGCTAGACGCGGTGCGCTTTCCGATTCAATACGTGATTCGCCCGGATTTCCGTTTTCGCGGATTTGCGGGACAGCTGGCGAGCGGCTCGTTGCGTTCGGGGGATGCGCTTGTGGCGCTTCCCTCCGGCCAGGAAACGCGAGTGAAGGCGATTGTGGGCTTCGATGGCAATTGGGAACAGACGTTCGCGCCGCAGTCGATCACGGTACAACTCGAAAATGAAATCGATTTGAGCCGCGGCGACATGCTGGTTTCACCGTCGAATCTTCCTGCGGTCTCGCGCAGCTTTTCCGCCACGGTGGTTTGGCTTCACGCGGATCCGCTTTTGTGCGGAAAGCCGCTGCTCCTGAAACAGACGACGCGCTTGGTTAAGGCTCGCATTCCCCGGATTCTTCATCGGGTCAATGTCAATACCTTGGAACACGAGCCCGCGGAACGGCTGGAAATGAATGGCATTGCGGAAGTGGAAGTGGAAACCAATCAGCCGCTGTTCCTCGATCCTTACACCACGAGTCGCGCAACAGGCAGTTTCATTCTGCTTGATCCGTTGTCGAACGCCACCGTGGGAGCGGGCATGGTTCGCGAGACGTACATCGCGGACGATGCAAGTCCGGAGGAGCGAGATTCTGCTTCGGTGGAAGCTGAGCTTCGGGAAGTTGCCGCGCAGGAAAGGCATCGCCGCCACGGCCACAAGCCAGGGGTAGTGCTGCTTGGAAACCGCATAGGGCTCGCAAAGTCGCTCGAGCGCGCGCTTTTTCACGCAGGCTTCGAAGTTGTTGTTGTGAATGGCTCCGGTGTGGACTCCCCGGTTTTGGCAGGTTTCCTGACGTCGCTTTACGCCGCAGGCTTGCTCGTTGTTTGCGCAAACCTTTCGTTGCACCCGGAGGCGCTAACAGGAATTCCTCGCGAAACGATTTTCGACCAAGCGTCACTGACGGGCACAGTGAACTCAGATACGGAAACTAATGAGACACAAGTCATCCGCGACGCGCTGAACTTCGCTGAAAAACTGCGCCTGGCGCCAGAGCTACAGGCCGGCCAGAAGGGAAGTGTGAAATGAGCTTCACTCTCAATACTCTCAATTCCCACGAAATCGAGACTTTGAACATCGAGCAACTGCTCGATGCCGTTCTGGCGGGCTCACAAGCCGCCCGAGCTTGCCTTACTTGCAGTTTTCAGGCGGAGGACATCATCGTTCTTGATTTTCTCCGCAAGCGCCTGCCGCAAATTCCGGTGCTTTTTCTCGAAACCGGCTACCACTTTGCCGAGACCTACAAATTTCGCGACCGCCTTGCCGCGGACTGGAACCTGAACCTGGTGAACGTGCTCCCGGAAAAAACCGTAGAGCAGCAGGAAGCCGAGCGCGGCCTGCTCTATCAATCGGACCCCACGGCGTGCTGCCAGCTTCGCAAAGTCGCGCCGCTCGTGAAAGCGCTGGAACCGTTTGACGTGTGGTTCACCGGCTTGCGTCGCGAACAGTCTGCCACGCGCGCGAATCTTAAGAAAGTCGAGCAGCATCGGCTTCCCAGCGGCAAAACTTTGCTCAAGGTCAGTCCGCTCGCCGATTGGAAATGGGCGCAGGTGTGGGAATACACGGGCGGACATCGCCTGGCGTATTTGCCGCTCTACGATGCCGGTTATCCCAGCATTGGCTGTGAACCTTGCACGGCGATTCCTGCCGATCCAGGCAACGTGCGCTCCGGCCGCTGGGGCGGACGCAAGCTAGAATGCGGAATTCACACGTTTTCCGAGCGTGCCGAATGACGCAGCTTCTGATCGGATTCGTCATCGCTCTGGCCGTCGGACTTACGGGAATCGGCGGCGGGAGTTTCACCGTACCCGCGCTCCTGCTTTTGAGCGGGCTCTCTGTGGGAGAGGCCGTGGGCACCGCTTTCGTGTTTGCCGGCGTCGTGCGGCTGGTAGCCGCGCCGTTCTATCTGTTTAGCCGGCAGATTCACTCGCGGTACTTCTGGCTGCTGCTGCGTGGAGCGATCCCTGGCCTCCTGGTCGGAACTCTGGTGCTTCGCTTTATGACCACGCGCGGCGGCAACCCGACGGTCGTCATCATTCTTGGAGTCGTGCTGGCTCTCTGTTCGGCGCTTACCTTTGCTCCCCGCGCGCGCAATCGTGCTTTCGCCTTCAAAAATTCCCATTGGCTGCCCTGGCTCGCCTTTCCCATCGGAGTGGAATCGGGATTTTCCTCTGCCGGTGCTGGGGCCTTAGGAACCATGCTACTGCTCAACTATTCGGAAATGACACCTTCGCAGGTGGTGGGCACCGATTTGCTCTTCGGCCTGGTGCTTGCGGTGATCGGCAGCGTCTTTCACTGGACCGTCGGCTCGATCAGCTCGTCTGTACTTTTTCCGCTGCTCATCGGTGGACTGCCTGGCGTGATTCTGGGCTGCTTCCTTGCGCGCCGCATTCCGGCGCACCGCCTTCGTGCTGTGATGGCCATCCTGGCCATCTGCGCGGGGCTTCAATTGGTGGTTGCGGGCGTGAAGGCCCGCTCGCTGAAAGAGGCCAATGCAACCGTTCGAAGCACTACGGCAGCCGAGCACTACCGGGCAACTTCGCTGGTTCGCTGAGTTCCCAACTCTGCGAGGAAACTCTTGCCGTGCGGGATCTTGCCGCCGAAATTTTCGGCGATGGTTTGGCCCATGTCGGCCAGGGTCTGGCGCACGAGGAGATTCACGCCTCTGCCGCTTCCCGGGGAGTAGGCAAGGATAGGGACATATTCGCGCGAATGGTCGGTCGTGGGCCAGCGCGGATCAGGATCGCAACCGTGGTCCGCGGTGATCATCAGCAAATCCGAGAGACTGAGCAGCGGCAGAAAATCGCCGAGCATGCGGTCGAACTCCTCGAGCGATTTCGCGAATCCTTCGACGTCTTTACGGTGGCCATACAGCATGTCGAAATCGACGAGGTTGCAGAAAATCAGTCCGTCTTTACGTTCTTTCGCGGCAGTGGTTAGTTTCGCCATGCCGTCAGCGTTGCCCTTGGTGGTGAGGTATTCATCCACGCCGCGACCGTTGTAAATGTCGCGAATTTTTCCCACGCCCAGGACGCGCACTTTGCGCTCGACAAGCACGTCAAGAAGCATCGGCTTAGGCGGATCCACTGCATAGTCGTGGCGACGCGCGGTGCGTACGAAGTTCCCGGGCGTTCCCGTAAACGGCCGGGCAATCACGCGTCCGACACGATGTGGCCCATCGAGCAAGCGCCGCGCTGTTTCACACATGCGGTAGAGTTCGGTGACGGCAATGACGTCTTCATGCGCGGCAATCTGAAAAACGCTGTCGCCGGACGTATAAACGATGGGCGTACCGCTTCGCACGTGCTCTTCGCCCAGCTCCTTGATGATTTCCGTTCCCGAGGCCGGCTTGTTGCCTAGGGTCTTTCTGCCGATCTGTTTTTCGAATTCTTCGATCAGCTCGCGGGGAAATCCGTTCTTGTAAACAGGAAAGGCTTGCTCGAGCCACACGCCAGCCATCTCCCAATGTCCGGTGGTAGTGTCTTTTCCGGGGGAACGCGTGGCGCCTTTGCCGTAAGCCGCGAGCGGAGTTGCCGGGGGCGTCTGGAATTTCAATGGAGCGAGATTGGCGAGGCCGAGTTGAACAAGATTGGGAATTTGCAGCGGCCGCGATTCGGCGATATGGCCCAGAGTATTTCTTCCCGCGTCGCCGTAATCGGCCGCGTCTGGCAATTCACCGATTCCGACACTGTCCAGAACAATCCAGAAGACTCTCGTGTACGTGTTCACGCTCGTCTTCACAGCCCCTTCGACAAGACTTTATCACACCCGAACCGGGGCGAATCGTGGGCAAAACAGGAGAGCTTCCTTGTAGCCACTACTGCTGCGCCGTGTAACCGCCCATTTACCAAGTCTAGCTGGGCGCGTTGTACGGTATCCTTTACCGGCTGAACTATTTTTCATTTGCGTGCGTAATACAAGGAGTGGAGGTGTGCCATGCCTCAGGACAATCCACGGCGAGTGTCGCTGGTTCTGCCCATTATCCTCATCACGGTTGGCGTTCTCTTTCTGATTCGCAATTGGCGTCCAGGTTTCGAGCCCTGGGCCATAATGCTCGATTACTGGCCGCTGATTCTGGTGTTCGTCGGGCTAGGGATGATTTACGACAATTTTCAACGAAGCCGCAACCCTAACGCGTCTCCGGGCATTGCCGTAGGGACAACGGTTGGAATTGTGGCGTTTGTTGCGGTTCTTGTTCTGCTTCTCTGGCACGGCCGCGGCTATGCACACAGCCACGGCTTTCACGCGGACATGAAACACACGGTGCAGACGGTTGATCTGCAGGGGGCGAAGTCCGCCCACGCTAAATTGGAGATCAGCGCGGGTGAACTGACGATCAGCAGCGATTCCGCGCACGCGCTCGACGCGGACTTTCGGTTTACCGACAGCTACGACGACCCTCGCGTCGATTATCACGTCACGGATGGCGTCGGAGAAATTACCATCGCCCAGGAGTCTCATCCTGTGCACTTCGGCAATTCGAGAAACGAATGGAACCTGCGCTTCAGCAAAAATCTTCCTCTGGAGTTGCGCGTGGAAATGGGAGCGGGGCAGGGCAACCTGGATTTCCGGGATGTTCCTCTGACGCGGCTAGATCTGCACTTGGGAGCCGGCCAGGTGGACGTGGATTTGACGGGCGACCGTAAGACGGATTTGACGGCGAACATCGAAGGCGGTGTGGGCCAGGCGAACATCCGACTACCGAAGAAAATTGGGGTCATTGCCGAGGCGTCGGGTGGCATTGGGTCGATTCGCACCTATGGCCTGAAAGAGGAGAACGGCTCGTACACCAACGAGGCGTACGGAAAGTCGCCCGCGACAATTCATTTGAAAGTTTCTGGTGGAATTGGCGAAATTGTCCTGAACCAAGAACCCTGATCCCCGGCCGCCACGCGCAGTTTGCTCCTGTTTGACAGCGGCTTTATAATTTGAAGTTTGGGCAGTAGCTTCGAAACCTGCTGTCTAGGCTTCTCTTTGGCGACGAAACAGATCACCGCGCCTCCGGACGTTTTGCAGCCAGAACAAGACACTTTGCGTGTCCAGGGCGCGCGCGTCCATAACCTCAAAAACGTCACGGTAGACATTCCGCACAACGCCATCACTGTCGTCACCGGCGTGAGCGGCTCGGGCAAATCCTCGCTGGCTTTCGACACGATTTATGCGGAAGGCCAGCGCCGCTATGTCGAATCGCTCTCTGCTTACGCGCGGCAGTTCCTCGAGCGCATGGAAAAGCCGGACGTGGACGAAATCTCCGGGATTGCTCCAGCGGTAGCAATTCGCCAGAAAAATTCCACACGCAATCCGCGCTCGACGGTGGCGACCTCCACGGAGATTTATGATTATCTGCGGTTGTTGTTCGCGCGATGCGGGCAAACGCTCTGCATCCAATGCGGCGCAGAGGTTCGCAAGGACAGCCCGGATGAAATCGCCGCACGTGTTTTGTTGTTGCCACCGGGGCGGAGGTTTTACGTTCTTTATCAATTTCGCATCGCGGCGCCTGCTGTGCCGAGCGCTTCGAAACGATCGAGCAAGAAGACCACGGCTTCTCCTTCCGCGGACGCAGCGCGTCAAGGTCTGCTGGAATTGCAAAAGCGCGGTTTCAATCGCTTGTACCAAGCCGGACGGGTGCACGAATTCTCGTCGCCTGAAACGTTGCTGGATGTGGATTTTGCGAAACCGGTGTACGTCCTGGTAGACCGCCTGGCGGTGAATCCCGAATCGCGCCCGCGCCTCGTGGACTCTATCGAGATCTGCTACCGCGAAGGTCATGGCGAAGCCATTCTTGAATTCATCGCTGATAGCTCGGGGAACGCAGCCGAG
>QHYI01000028.1 GCA_003223245.1 Acidobacteriota bacterium | reverse complement strand
CAACACCGGCAACGGACCACGCTGCCGCAGCATGCTCCGAAGGAAAGGAAGTGCCGCCGCTCTGAAAGAAAGAGCCACTGCCATTGCCCTGATAAGGCCGCTCACGCTGCAGCGAATATTTCAATCCTTCGACCATCACGAGACTATTGATCGCCGCTTCGCCCGCAAGAAAACCCGTCTCACTCCAATGATCGTTGTGCGATGCGTGACCCAGCAGCCACATTCCAGCCCCACCGCCGATGAGCGCGCCGACGCCGGCATTCGAAAGCGTCTTGTAGTGACTGATCGTTGTGGGACTTTGCGATAAGTGTTTGCTGAAATCGCGGTCCGTGACGAAAAGACCAGCTGTAATTCCGGAAAATGGAACGAGCCACTCAGTGTCGGAAAGCCGCAACTTCGCGGGGCTTGTCCAGATTTGTTTTTGGTCCATCAGAAAATCGGAAGGCAATTTGGAGATACTGTGATGCGAGGTTGCAGTGAATTCGTAACTCCTTACAACGGCGTTGCTAGTTTCCTTGGAATTTTCTACTGCTGCCATGTCCGTCGTGCGCTTCTCAGAGACTCCGTCGCCCTGCTTGCCGGAGTCCTGAGGATTTGGAGCAGCAAGCGCCGCTGTGCTCATCAGCGCCATGCCAACGAGCCAGGCCAGCAATACCCCAATGTTATTCGATCCTTTCAAAACTCCCTCATCATGGATGGATATACGCCACTGCCAAAGCCACCGAAGACGCCACCTGAGCTGACTGCATAACCGTCTGCCAGCTGCGACCGCCAATCTTTGGCGCCTTCTCGGGCACTACCACCGTATCGCCCGGCTTCAACGCAGCGCCCAGCGGGTCGCCACCCAGCCACCACCCACTCGAGTTGTTTTTCGCAGCGATCACCGAACCATCTGCGCGAATCACGAAGACGGCCTTCTTATCCGCCAGCGGAGTCAGCCCACCTGCCTGGCTGAGGTACCACTTGGCGCTTCTTCCAGGCTGGTAACCGATGGCCGTGGCGTTGAACACTTGGCCGTTCACCATGACGTATCCGGTTTTCTTGGGCACAAAGAGCACGTCACCGTCGCGAACAGCGACGTCTCGCATCGTGTTTTGCCATTCCTTGAGGCCCGGCTGGATGTGAATCACGACCCGGCCAATCGGCGGATTCGCTTGCAGCTGTTGCAGTGTCGTTTCGGTCTCCGCGATGGCCGTCAACTTGGCGTTCTTTTGGTCAGCATCTGCGTCCGGCAAAGCTTTGAGAGACACTTGCTCTGCCTTGATGCGCTGCACCAGCTCCAAGCGAGATTGCATCTCGAGCTCGCGCACCTCGCGCCTCATTAGAACGGCACCGTACGGATAAGCTTGCGCGTCAAAGCCACCCGCTCTGGCCAAGACGGAGCTGAGCCTTTCGCCCGGGCGAATGCCGTATGTTCCGGGATGCTGCACTTCGCCCTTGAGAGTGATCATGGCGCCGATGTCATTCCACCCCGGGTTCTCGCGGATGGTGAGGACATCGCCATCATGCAGCGGCAAATCTGCAGTCGTGTCGCCGTGCATGGCTGCCACGAGCTTAATGTCTATGTTCCGAGCAATGGGCTTCGAACCATGACTTTCGGCATAGCTCGTAAGGTCGGCAGTCTCAGGGTCCGCGCTTTTCTTGAGGCCACCGGCTACACGGACCAGATCCTCGACATGCATGTTGGTCGTAAGCGGATAGCGGCCGGGCTTGGCCACTTCGCCTTTCACATAGACCGTAGGTGGGTCAACTTTTGCTGCGTTCCGATGAATGATGAGCCGGTCGCGCGGCTCAAGCGCAATGTTGTCTGCGGAATTTCCGGCCAAAGCCCCGCCCAAGTTCACACTGAGGATCTTCATTGTTCCGTCAAGCTCGGTGCGGAAGAGCTGCGCGGAATCGAGCGCAGCATCCTGGGTGACGCCGCCCGCAAGAAACACGGCATCCTTCAGCCGCACTTGTCCGGAAGTGCGGTACTTGCCTGGAACGCGAACTTCTCCGCCGACCCAGACTTCTGGGGCGGGCTCAAAGTCGTAACGGCTGAAGATCCGCACGGTATCGAGGGGCTCAAGCTTGGGCGCCGATGCAGGATTAGCTAACGCTGCGGAAAGATCGAAACTTTCGACGCTGGGACGAAAGTCGGGTGGGTTCAACCGAACGATTTCGGCATAGTGAGGCGCGGGCTCTGGCAGCAAGTCTTTGTAGGACGCGATCAAGTCAGAAAGCTTCATCCCTTGTTTGTAGGAATACCGGCCCGGCCGCAGCACATGCCCTTGCACGTAGATGGCGTCTTCGTTGTACGGCGCGATCGGAAAGATGTGCACTTCGTCGCCGTCGTGGATGACGAAAGAATCGAGCTGCTTTTTGGCATCATCGGAATCTCCGCTCGGCGAGAGATTCAGTGCAAGCATCGTCCTTTTTTCATGGGCCTCGACCCGCTGAACCTCGATATGACGCAACGTAGCAGTGGGCAGGATTCCCCCAGCGAGTTCCAGCACTTCCGCCAGCGTGTTTTCGCCATTTAGTTCATAGATGGCGGGACGGCGAACCATTCCATCCACGGTGACTTGCGGGCCTAGCGGAGGAACGAGCAGAGTGTCGCCATTCTCGAGCCGATGGAGGTCGGAGCGTACCCCGTGCAGAAGTAAGTCGTAAGCATCCACTTCTTCGACAAGCTGCTTGCCACGCAAATGTTTGAGCGTGCGCAGGGAGCCACGAGGGGTTATTCCACCGGCGGCAAACAATGCGTTTAGCGGAGTCGAGAGTGAACTGATGTCGTATGCGCCGGGTTGCGCCACGTCACCGACTACGTAGACACGCACGGTCCGGAGACGCGAAACGGATACGTCCGCGGAGACGTCCCTGAACTGTGTTCGCAGCACGCGCTGGACCGCTTGTTGCACGTCAGCCAAGCTCCGGCCGCTGACGAGCAAAGGTCCGGCTTCCGGCAACGCCACGCGCCCCTCTCGATCAACTACGCGAAACACCCGTTCAGACACAGCTCCCCAAAGATCAATTTCCAGACTGTCCCCGGGACCCACGACGTAGTCAGGCCCGACGGGCAGGTCCATGGGAAGCTCTTCGGGGTCAATCGCCGTGTTGCGAAACACGTCCAAGCCGAAGCGCTCGGTCGGCTTCTGCCGCACGGACGCTTGCACGTACATGTCATAGAGCGAGGGAATGTCCGCATAGGGATTGGCGCGATGAGTCATTTTCACGGGGGTGACATCTTCTTCGAAAGGTCTTCCTATGTAGGTCGCGCCACGCCTTGACTGTCTCATTTCCCGCGCTGGCGCCGGAGTTTCATTCGCATCATTATGCCTGCGATTCATGGAGGGAAGGTTTTGTGGAAGCGACAGCCCATCGATGGCGCTTCCGCCCAAAGACTGCGCGCCACCAAGAGGATTGGTGTTGGGCCCCACCGGACTCGAGGTTCGTTGATAACTGGAGGAAGAACTCGAATCGTCCTTCAGATCTGGAATTTGTGGCAACCCGTCTGCCTGCATGATTTGAGGCATGTTCTGCCGCGGCAGCTGCTCAGGCACAGCCTGGGGATTCGTCTGAGGAGAAGACGTGTCGGTCGGAGTGCGAGTACGTTGCCTGCGCTGAGCTGGCAATTGCTGCGGGCAATCTTCATCGCGACGTGGGTCGCATGCCGCGGTTTGTTCTAGATCTTGCTGGTTCCCTTGTGGGCGAAGCGAATCTGAATCTTCCTGGGACTCAATCTGCACGAGGCGCCGCGCCCGCTCTTTGAGAATCAGTTCCTTTTCTTTCGCAAAGTCAGAGTCGGGATTTGCCGCAGGCATCAAGTAGCCATATCGTTGCAAAAGACGCGTGGCCACGGATCGAAACACGACGTCCTGTTCCAGCCGGTCGAAAATCGCTTGGTCGCTGAGATTTGCATCGTCAACCACCTGGCCGTTGTCGGTGGCTTCTTTGGCCACCCAGCGCTTTAGCTCGACCATCAAGCCCTCGTCCTTGGCGAGCACCGCCCTGATTTGAGCGGCCGAGGCCGCCACGCGGTTCAAGTTCTCCTGAGCCAAATCGGAAGGTTCTTGCGTACGATAGTTGTTTGTAGTTTGCTCGCGCACCGGTTGCCGCTTTTCGTCCTGCTGTTGGGCATGTAGAGGCACGCAGAGCGCAGTCCAAAAGCTAAAGCACGTGGTCCAACGCATCAGCCTTTTTTTTGCAAACATACCGTCACCCCTGGTCCGGCCAGCAAAGGTTTTCAATTTGCTTTGTTCGTAACCAATTTACTTCGCACCGCGCCAAGCACGCCTTCTTCGGAAGCCTCGACGGGGCTTGAATGGATATCGAGCGAAGCCCAGTAGTAGACGACGTAGTTTTTCGAAGGCGCCACGGCGATCACACGCACTTCTGGATGCTCGCGAA
>QHYI01000027.1 GCA_003223245.1 Acidobacteriota bacterium | reverse complement strand
AGCTGGTGTGATAGGCTACCGAAGTTTCGAGGAGGAAATCATGGGTCGCCTGTTTCAGCATCTATGTTGTGGTGTCGCGTTCTTGCTTTCCGCCTCAATCAGCTTCGCTCAAACGGAATCGATCAAACCGGTCCGTGTAGGAATCATCGGCCTCGACACTTCCCATGTCGTCGAATTCACGAGAATCTTTAACGACCCCACCGACCCGGAGCACATCCCGGGAATTCGTGTGGTCGCCGCCTTCAAGGGGGGAAGTCCGGATGTTGAAGACAGCCGGACTCGTATCGATAGGTTCACAGCGGAACTGCGAGACAAGTGGAACATCAAAATTGTTGATGACATTCCGACGTTGTGCGGAATGGTCGATGCGATTTTACTCGAAAGCGTGGATGGGCGGAGCCACCTAGAACAAGTGAAGGCGGTATTGGCAGCCAAGAAGACTGTCTTCATTGACAAACCGCTCGCCGCCAGCTACAAGGACGCGACGGAGATCGCACGATTGGCCAAACAAACTGGCGTACCTTGGTTCAGCTCCTCCTCCTTGCGTTTTTGGGAGGAAACCCAGCGGTTGAAAAGTCCTGGAGATGTGGGGCATATCATCGGGTACAGCGTTTACGGTCCTTCTCCCATCGAACCCCACCACCCTGATTTGATGTGGTATGGCATTCATAGCGTGGAGATGCTTTTCACGCTCATGGGTCGGGGATGCGAGTCAGTAAGTCGAGCAAACACTGCGAGCGAGGACGTTGTGGTAGGCAGGTGGAAAGACGGTCGCTTGGGAGTCATGCGAGGGTTCCGAAATGGACTAAGGAGCTACGGGATAACCTTGTTTAGCGACAAAAGCGTTCTCCATTCCGAACCTCGTCCCGAGGTCTATGGTCCGTTACTTGGGGTAATTGCCGAGTTCTTTCGAACTGGAATACCTCCGGTCAATCCCGAGGAAACCCTGGAAATGATGGCTTTCATGGAAGCCGCCGACATGAGTAGGGCCCGAGACGGAGCCTCCGTGCCACTCAGTGAAGTGACCAGGTGAATGGTTTTTGATGAAGGGTGGTCGTCCGTCGCAGCCGAGATATAGCCGAGGCCTATTCTGAGTTTGCGAGAGCTGTCATCTGTTTCCGACTATACCCGCCAATCTCCTGCACCGTCCCGAGCCGAATCTCGTTTGCCGGGTCGTTCAGGTAGTTGAGCACGGCCGTGGTTGACGCGCTCGATCGAATCGCACAAATTGCTGCCGTCTTCTGTCAGCCAACGATCTCTCCATATATAAAGGTGGATGAGAACAAACAGATTGCGCATCCCAGGATGGTAGCAGGGCCAGGAATCCGAGGAATCATCGCTAAATAAAATTCGCCTCACTCCTGCCCCGTTTCCGAGTCAGCGATCTTACACCTTATTGCTGGTCCGAATTTTGGGGAGCACTTCATCGCGGCAACACCGCGAATGTGTATTTGGGCTTTGATTGCGTTTTCTAGCGCTCATCGCATTCTATGAATCCGGTCGAATCAATTCGATCACCAGGCGGTCAGGCTCGGTGCGCGTTTCTGCCCGTGACGGGCACTTGTCCGCGTTAATCAGAGTTGAGAGCAGTGATATGCTCACACCTTGCATTGTATGTACGGACTGAAAAGGAAATTGACCTTCGCTTTTTGAACGACCGCGAACTTATCCAAGTAGCGGTCGGTCTTTACCATATCTCATTCAGATTCGACGAAGATGTTGCTATCTCAGCGGAAGGGGACTTCCGTTACTTCGACGGACAGGATGAGTGGATTTGGCGACCGGAGCCGGGTTCATCTCAAGTAGCGGCCCGAACGTTAGCGCTACTGGGCGCCACCATCAAAAATTTTGAGAGCAACGAGAACGGCACATTAGCCCTTACTTTCTCGAACGGTCATCGCCTGACCATGTTGGATTCAAGCAAGGAGTACGAATCGTACGACATAACTCGGCCCGGTCAGACCATCATCGTCTAGTACCCACTTCTCGGTTAGCGCGTTTGCCAGCACTTGAAAAGAAGAAAGCAGCTTTGTGTTGATCTGAACGCATCATAGAATTCGCATTTGGGAATTGCGAGTGGATTTCTGATTATGGCGCGCGCATTTGGATTCATCTGCAGGGCCTCCTTGGCGAGCATGTGCCTCCTGTCCACACTTTTCGGTCAAACCGCGAAGCATCCAAGCGAGTCTGCTAGCGGTCTCCTTGAGCAGTTCGAGAGCACGACGGTATTCTGGGAACAATTTCTTGTGGCCAAGAGGATTGTCGCCCTCCATGACACAAGTGTGCTTCCACACCTCGAACTCTGGCTTCGCTGCGAGGACATGCGCCGCAGAGGCAACGCGGTGTTCATTTTCGCACGCCTCGGCGATGATCGCGGGTTTCAGGTTATCAAAGCTATTCTGGAGGACCGTTCGACCATACGCGCTGTGTTCGAGATCGACAGCGCGGGCCACCCGAGTCCACGGCAACAAATTCGTGCGGACCGTTATTACGCTGCGCACCTTTTCGGCGATCTGAGGGACATGCGAGCAGTTCCCATTCTGATTCCCGTGTTGAAGGATGAAGAGGTCAAGTTGATTGTTCCTTGGTCGTTGGAAGAAATCGGTGATGCCTCAGCCATCTCTGCCTTGATTGAGGCGCTAGCCTCAGTTTACGAAATAGCAGCGACAATTTCTGCAATGATCTAATCCACTAGCTGGGACGCCGACCTCGTAACACAGAAAACCCCCATCCAATGCGGTTTTTCGATAGCCTGCTGCGCCTATCGGCGCGTCGTCGAGGCAGAGTGCTGAGCCAAAATACGTATACCCTAAAATATCCAAAATAATCTGCCCGACACATACACTACCGATGGTAGTTTGCCCTTGACAGCGACAATGTGTTGTATACACTAAATATTGTGGCCAGCCTCCAGCGCAAGATCATCCATGGACGCCCCTACTACTACCTCGTCGAGTCTCGGCGCGTGAACGGACGACCTCGTCCTGTCGTCGTGCAGTACTTGGGCTCGGCCGATACCTTGCTCCAACGCCTTCAGCGGCCCCAGGCGGAACCCACCCGTGCTCGTCTCTCTCAGTTTGGCGGTGTCGCTGCCCTCTATGACCTCGCCCAGCAACTCCGTTTGGTTGAACTCATCGATGAGCACGCCTCCAAACGTCACCAGGGCCCTTCGCTTGGTCAATACATGCTGGTGGCCGCCATCAACCGCTGTCTGGCGCCTACCAGCAAACTGCAGATGCCCGCGTGGCTCCGCAGCACTCCCCTGCCGCGTTGGTTGGGCCTTTCCGCCGCACAGTTTTCTGCTCCGCGCTTCTGGGACAACATGGAACTGTTGGGAAAGAAACAGATCGCCGCCATTAGCGAGGCGCTCGCTCAGCGTTTGCTAGCGACCTGCCAGCTGGATGTGAACAGTTTGGTTTTCGATTGCACCAACTTCGATACCTTCATCGATACGGAAAACCACAGCCGACTGCCTCAGCGAGGTCATGCCAAAAGCAAACGGACCGATCTTCGCATCGTGGGACTGGCTCTGCTAGTGAGCGTCGACTTTCACGTTCCTTTACTGTGGAAGGTCTATCCGGGCAATCAGCATGACAGCATCACCTTTGCCCAGGCCTTGCAAGAACTCACCAAGCGATACCAGGTTTTGGCCCGCCATTGCCGGTCCATCACCTTGATCTTTGATAAGGGCAACAACTCCGCCACCAATCAGGAGATTCTGGACGCTAGCCATTTCCATTTCGTTGGTTCGCTGGTACCCACCCACTTCGCCGACCTGCTGGCTCTCCCGGTCGAGAAATTTCAGGAGCTCGAAGATGCGCGCCTCAAACCAACTCGGGCCTGGCGCGTCACGCGTCAGGTCTGGGGGCAGGAACGCACCCTGGTGATCACCTTCAGTCCGGAACTGCAACGCAAGCAGATTCGTGGTATCGAGCAGCACCTATCGAAAAAGCGGCGGGCCTTAGAAGAACTCCAAGCCAAGCTGCGGCGCTCGCAGAAGCCGGGCGCTAAAGGTAAAGGCTATAGCCGCGAAAGCCTCACCAAGCGAGTGCGACAGATATGTTCGGGCCAGCACATCTCTAAAATTCTGCGCGTTTCGGTGATCGAAAAACGCCGCAAACTGAAGCTCTTCTACCGGACCGATGCCTCCGCCTTCGCCCAAATCAAGGAACATCAATTGGGGAAACGCATCTTGTTCACCGACCAGAAGAGCTGGAGCAATGAGCAGATTATCCTCGCCTATCGCAGTCAATCGCAGGTCGAGAGTGCGTTTGCGGATATGAAAGATCCCCACTTCCTGAGCTGGGAGCCCATGTTCCACTGGACCGATTCCAAGATCCGGATCCATGCCTTCTACTGTGTGTTGGCACTGATTTTGGGAAGTCTGCTCCAGCGCCGGGCGGCGCAGAACGGTTTATCCCTAAGCCTGCAGGCGCTATTCAAGGCTCTCAGCGGAATCCAAGAAGTGACCAATGTGTTCCCGCCCGCGGGCAAGCCAGGCTCGCCAGGGCGGCCCCACGTGAAGACGACCCTCACCGAAATGGATGAAACGCAGCAGGCACTTTTTCGCCTCTTCGCCCTAGATCGCTACCGGCAGACCTGATTTAGGCTATACAAGCCGAGGCCTCGCAAAACAAGCTCTGATGCGGCTTTCGCGCAAATCCCTCGCTATATTTCGTAAACTGGGGCTAGGGCAGGGAAACAACGAAACAACGAAACAACTCCTCCCCAGGTGGCAATAGCCGACTCCTGGAACGACGAACTCCCCTTCCGGCAAGGGAAGTTCGCGCGGCGGTGAATTCCGTCAGGGCAAGCGAAAGGTGCAGGTGGAGAGGGGAGGATTTAATCGATTCGTAGAGATGTCTTTTTCATGGAGAACTGATACGCGAGCTCCAGGCCCTGACCCATTGAGCTGTGATGCACCAAGTTGCTCGTGGCCACGTTTTTCCGGGCTGATTCTCGCTATCAGCTGAACTCGGCGGGGGATAAGTGGACTCCTCCTGCGTGCCAGATTCGCGCCAGTCTCTGAACAGCCCGCGCTCGATTCCGGCACGCAACTCCGCCAACAGTCTATCGCAAGGCATCCAGCACTGTTTGCCGAAGGCGTCGATCCGCTGTATCTTAGCAGCAGGAAAGACGTGGTGCGGCTGCTGACTTGCATCATTTACTGCGGGGCGATCTTGTTCGCCCAGAGCAAAGAAGTGAGCGGGCCGTCAATCGCTGCCTTCTCGGCGAAGGCTGAAGCCCTAATCAAGAGCCACCAAACAATCGAGGCGCTCCAGGAAATAAGGAGGATGCTCGACTCTTATTCTGGCGACCCCGAAGCAGAGTTTCAGGCCGCGCGATTGATCGAGCAGCTTGCCTCATTGCACTTTGCAGAGCTCGAACGCCTTGCGCCCGATGCCGCCGAGACACACCTCCTACTGGGCAAGCGCTATGAGGCGCAAGGCAAACTCAAGGAAGCGCTCACGGAATACCAGCGCGCTGAGGCGAAGAGCCCGAACCTGCCCGGGCTGCACTTTCTAATTGGCAATGTTCATTGGAAACTGCACGATTTCGACGCTGCGGCACCCGAGCTCTCGGCGGAGGTGCAGCTGAACGCCAACCATGCAGGCGCCAGTTTCCGCCTTGGCTCTATTTTGCTTTCGAGAGGAGAAGCAGAGCGGGCGATCCCGTTGTTGGAAGCCGCCGTCAGGAATGAACCGGACCTGTTGGATGCCCGGCGCGAACTAGGCAAAGCGCTGCGCCATGCCGGACGGCTTAGAGAGGCACTGCGAGAGCTGCGAGTAGTCGCCGAGCGTCGTCCTCGAGACGATTCCGTTCACGCACAACTGGCGCTTGTGTACCGAGCGTTAGGGCAGCCAGAGCGCGCGAAGGAAGAGCTGGCTATCCACGAAAACATCCTGAAACAGAAACTCGCCGCCTCGCAGGAGAGTTTCAAGCAACGTCAATAGTAATCGTGCGCGGGCTGGCTAGTGTGGCAATCCAGCCCACCGCGCATTCTCGCGAGCGACTTCCTCAGTCCGCCCCGCGCGCTCGTAAGCGGCAATAAGCACGCGATGCGCTTCCTCGGAAAAGGGCGTCTGCTGAACAGCCCGCTTTGCTGGTTCGATAGCTTCCTGCGCTTTGTTTTCCGCGAGGAGCACTCGCGCGATGGCAAGCTGCACTCCCGATCGGCCAGGTTGGAGTCTAAGAGAGGCGCGGTAGGCTGCAAGGGCAGCGGCGTACGAGCCTTCGAATTCGAGCGCTTGTCCGTGGACGTGATAACCCGCGGGTGTCTCGGGATAACGCTCGGCCACATCGCTGGCTAAGCGCGAGGCGTATTCGGCATAGCTCTGAGCAAGGAGGCGCAAAACCTCGAGATTGCCTGGCTGTCTTGTAGCAACCGATTCGAGGATGGTGAGCCCTTCGAGATAGCGCTTCAAGGCCAGATTCGTTGTGCCTAGCCAGAACTGAATGTCACCATCGTCGGGCTTCAGCCGATCGGCAGTTTTCAAATGATCCAGAGCTTCCGGAAAGCGGTTCATCCGGTACAGGTCCATGCCAAGAAACAGATGCGCGCTCCACAAATCCGGTTTAGCACGCAGCGCTTTTTCAAATGCCGGAATAGCCTGCGCAAATTTGTTTTGCAGATGCCGGACAAGGCCCAGGCGCTGCCAGACCTCCGGCTCGTTTCGTACGGCCAGATAGTTTTCATATGCTTTTTCCGCACTCCTAAAGTTACCGGCGGCTTCCGCGCGACGGGCGGCCTCGAGGTAGGTCTCCGGGGCACTTCCTGTCAACTGAAGAAGTGCCGCGAGCACGAGCCCGATCATGGCGACGGTCAATAGACAAGCCTTAATGCGAATTGGATCTGGCGCTGTAGGCTTGCCATGCCCAGAACCTTTCCGAAATTCGGACTATTGAACGTAGTTACAGGGTTCCCAAAGTTAGTGTCGTTGAACAGGTTGAAAAATTCGCTACGGAATTGCAGGCCCACATTCTCCCTCAGAGCGAAATTCTTGAATATTCCAAAGTCGGTGTTGAGAAAATTAGGGCCACGCAACGTGTTTCGCCCGAGATTGCCGAAAGTGTATTGCGCGGGAACCGCGAAAGCGCCCGTATTGAACCAGAGGCCATTTCTTCCGGCGGTCTGCTGGAAGCCGGAGGGGAAGGGATTACCCACGAGATTCGGCCGCTGGAAGTTGCCTCTGGCTCCGACGTTGGCATTATCGAAACCCAAGGTGACGTTGGAAGGACGCCCGGTCTCGAAGGTGTTTATACCGGTCACCTCCCAGCCATATAAAACATGCTTGGCGATGCCGCGGAGGCCTTTGCCGAAAGGCAACTCCCAACTATAGCTGATATTGGCCACATGTCTCTGATCGAAACCGGAATTAGCGAGATCTGCTCTTATGTTCCGATTGTCCTGCGGAGACGTCCCGCCGAACTCCGAATTAAGATCTATGGCATGCGACCAGGCGTAGGAACCCAAGATACTGAAGCCTCTTGCAAATCGCTTGTCCACCTTCGCCGTGAGCGCGTGGTACTTCGATGTCGCAATGGCCTTCAACTCGCTGATGGATCCGGCGATAGGGAACGGGCGTCGTGGATCGACATCGCCCGGTCCCGGCGGCGGATCGTTTGTGCTCAGGAAACTCGCCAAGTGCGTTCCCTTGGACCCCTGATAGTTGAGCTCGATCAATAAGTCCTGCACAACCTGGTGCTCGATACCCAAGTTCCAGTTCTGCATCGAGGCGGTTTTCACGTCGCGCGCCACGGTATGCTGCGTCTGAGGCTTCACCAGCTTTGGGTCGAAGCTCGCAAACAGTGATTCGACAGGCTGCAGATTCGTGCCGCGGTTCAAG
>QHYI01000026.1 GCA_003223245.1 Acidobacteriota bacterium | reverse complement strand
TTCACCAAACTGAATTACCCAGTGCGTGCTGGCTGTACCGGCAGCACTTCTGGCTGGATTGTTCACATTCTCGACTCGGACTGCCGGGTGGAAGTGGATGAAGGACTCGACGAGGTGCTTCTCCTTGCCACTCAGTGAGTCGATGACCACCCAACTGTTTCTGGATGTCAAGACGATCATACGCGCGTGAGTAACGTTGCGGTGCTGGTAGGCGTAATGCCTTCCACGCACAAAACTCATTCCAGCGGTTTCACCCGCGTCGATTCGGCCGACACGAGGACGGCGACCCACGCGAAAGCTCGCCCAGGTTTCAGCCTGATCTTCTCCATCGATGCGAACCGTGTTGTGCGCTGCTGTGGAACGCTCATAGTGTCGCTCGGCGCAAGGCTCGTAAGTACTCACGCCGGTGTCAACCACCACGCGCTGGCCGTGCAAAGAAAGTTCGTAACTGAGGACATCGGAATGCCCGTGGCCGGGTTGGTAGTCGGGCCCCAGCGGTCCGCAGTCGAAAATCAAACAGCCTCCTGAGCTCGGGGCGCGAATCACAGCGTACCCCGTATCATCCAGAACGCTCACCTCGGGGCGAGCGACTGGCGGAACTTCGACTGAGTCCCCTGCCAGCGTGAGGAGTTGACCGGCCGGTCGCGCGATCCCTAATGCCGAGTCATTGAAAAGCGGAATCTCGCCGTCGGGGTGGAGCATGCAACGGAGGAAGGCAGCCATCTGCGCGATGCATGCTGACAACTGCGGCGCACTCTTCATGACACACCCGCACGCTGAAGCCAACGTTCTGATATCCAGGAGATCTTCCAAGGCTTCGGCGTGGTACATAGGCGATCGCTCGAAATGTCCACCGTCGGCAAGGATTTGTTCGGCAAGTTCTCGCTTCAGAAGCTTTTCGCCCCTTGCCCACCAGCGCGAGCTTTCAGGTGCACCGAGGAGCGCGCCGGCAAACATCAAGGCCTTGATATTTTTCATGAGGTGATTTGCTAAAAGGTGCGTCTCCAGTCGGGCCTCAAGGGCAAGCGCTTGGATTCGCAGGCCCGCAAGCAGGGCCTGGAGAGTCTCTCCTTTCCCCAGAGCTTCTGCTCTCTCCGCGTTTCGCATTAGGAATTTCAGCCAATTGACGATCCGCAAGGAGAGCGGATATGGTTCCCACCCAACCTCCATGCCTGTTGTGTTCTGTGTGCACCAATCCAGTGCTACGTCCAGCGCCCTAACTAAATGAAAGCGACGCTCGAACGCACGAAGATCGACATTGAGGAAATCGCAGTAATTGAGATGATAGAGCCAAAGTCGGCTGAATTCCCTCGAAGACCAGGGAATGTACGCTGATGGTGGATGCGTGACATTCAGGAAGCGGAATTCACGAGTTTCAATCGCCTGCAGCGCTGAAGGTGCCTGCCACTCCGGGAATGCGGCAGGTGGCGAAACTTTTTTTAGAACAACGGGGACAGACTTCCACCGTCGGAGCGTTTTGCGCTGCAGCACGCGCCGCTGAGCAAGAGCGGCAAGTTGCGACCCCCGCAGATGCCGCACGGTGCGCCAGTAGGTTCCCACGGTAGGCCGTGTCACGCGGGATGCGAACTCTGGCAGGCGAACTTCGCAGCCTCCGCTGACTGCGCACGCGGTATCGAATCCAGGTATTGTCGATGCCATTCTTCGAAGGAAATCAGTGCCCAGAGGTGGAGAGAATAATCACGCCGACCTGTCATCAGGTCGCGAATCAATTCCGTTACTGCTTCTGGGTCAAAATACCCCCGGCGCCTTACCTGATCAGGTGAAAGATACTCGCTCAGCAGGGGACGCAGATGCCCTCGGAGCCACACCCCCATGGGAGGGTTCAATCCCATCTTGCCCCGCTTGAGGACGCTTTCAGGCAGCCAATCCTGAGCAGCTTGCCGGAGAAGGAGCTTGGTTCGGTTCCCCCGCAACTTATATTGCCACGGCACGCGAGCCAAAAATTCGATGAGCTTGTGATCCGTGTAGGGGCAACGAATCTCTAGCCCGTGAGCCATACTCATGCGGTCGCTATAACGTAGGATGTTGTACGGAAGAAATGAATGGAGGTCGGTGTAATTGATGCGATCGATCAGATCAGCGCCTCCCGCTCTGGTGAAGAGTCCCATTAGAAACGCAGAGGGATCGTGGCCGGCCAATTCGCGTTTCAAATCCTGTGAATAAAGGCGGTTAAGCAGCGCTTGGTCAAAATAACGGACCCAATTAAGGTACATGAGCTCGGGGGGATGGCAGCTGCCGACAAGAAACTCCCGTGCCCGCCGCTTAAAATGATTTCCATTACTAGCCTCCGGAAGGTGTTCGGACCCCCAAGCCGCCATCCGCCTCAAAAAGAGAGGGACACTCCGATACCGCGAAGATAGTAGCGCGCCCTGGTAGCGTGGATAGCCCAGAAAGACCTCGTCGCCCGCGTCGCCGGCCAAAACCACGGTGACATGTCTTCGTGCTGCCTCGGAGAGTTGGTAAAGCAAGATCGACGTGGGGTTGCCGAAAGGCTCATCAAAGTGGCGGGTTACAGCGCCCAGCAATTGTGCGGACTTCGCGAAAATTTCCAGTTCGTTGGACTCGGCGCCAATGGCTTCGGTGATCTCGCGGGCGAATTCCGCCTCGCTATACCAGCGCCCTCCTTCCTGGAATTTTAGCGTGAAGGCGCGCACAGGTTCCGAAACGTGGTTGGCCATCAATCTGGCAATGGTGCTGGAGTCGATCCCGCCGCTCAGGAAGACGCCCAGGGGCACGTCGCTAATCAGTCGCGCCGTTACGGCATCTTCGAGGACTTCCTGGGCTTCTTTGACGACTTCACGCGACGCATCCTTCTCCCTCGTGAAATCAACGTCCCAGTACTTTCCCGTGCGGAGCCGTCCCTCTCGCCATTCCAGCCAGTGCGCCGGCGGCAGCTCGAAGAGGCCCTGAAAGATAGTTTGGGGAGGGGGGACATACAGGTACGTCAGGTAATCGTCCAGGGCGGCGCAGTTGAGTTTGCGTTCCCAGCCGGGGAGCAGCAGCAGGGATTTCATCTCGGATGCAAATGCGAACCGTGCGCCGATTTGCGCGTAATAGAAAGGCTTCAGGCCGATGCGGTCGCGGGCAGCGAACAGGGTACGCTCTTGCTTATCCCAAATAGCGAACGCAAACATTCCGCGCAGTTTCTCGAGCCCGTTTCTTCCCCAGGCGACGTAAGCCTCCAGCAGGGCTTCGGTATCCGAGCGCGTGCGAAACCGCACGGCTCGACCTTCCAGCTCGCGCCGCAGCTCCTGGAAATTGTAGATCTCGCCGTTAAAGACAATTGTGTACCGCCCATCCGCCGTGGTCATGGGCTGCTGGCCCGTCGCAAGGTCAATGATGCTCAACCGGCGATGACCCAGGGCGAGGCCCTCGTCCCAATAGTAGCCCTCGCCATCCGGCCCGCGATGCGCCAGTGCGCCCGTCATTGCACGGATCAGGTCGTCGTCAGCTTGTCCGACGAGTCCAGCTATGCCACACATAGGCAGAGGGTAGCGGAAAGATCACTTCAGGACACGAATCAAAAGAAACCAACCCAGCCGACTTGGAACCATCCGGAGCATCCAGCGCGGCGCAAACCGGCGTCGCCTCAGGCGCAAGTCATAGACGGTCACGACCGGCCTGATTTTAATTTCCCGAAAGCCCCGGAAAAGAAATCTTGCCTCACGGCAGGTGAATGCCTTTGTACCGGGGCTTTCAATGTTGGCCGCAATCAGGTCTGAGAGTGGGGTGAATGGCCGAAGGCTACCCAAACCGTAGCGCAGGTAGCACTGCAAAGCCACCAGGGAATGCCGGTGGTAGAGCATCGCGCGGCATTCGTCACCTGGCCTGAGGACCCGATGGATCTCCTGCAGCGTCCGGGCAACGTCCGGCGAGTGATGCAACACACCCCAGGAATAAACCAGATCAAAGGTCTCGTCGGCAAACGGCAAGCATTCTGCATCAGCATTTAAGAAATTTGCCGCAACTTTATTTGTTGCTGCATTCTGGCGCGCCAGTTCAAGCGAACGGAGTGATAAATCAAGCCCGACTGCCTTGGCTCCTGCTCTTAGAAATTGGACATAGTCTGCTCCAATGCCGACGCCGATTTCCAGCACACACTGCCCTACCCAATGTCTGAATTCCGCAAAGGGCATAATCTCAGGCTCTCTCTCGTAACGGATCC
The DNA here is from genome assembly GCA_003223245.1 of Acidobacteriota bacterium. GTDB lineage: Bacteria > Acidobacteriota > Terriglobia > Acidiferrales > UBA7541 > Acidiferrum. The sequence goes on along the minus strand of QHYI01000026.1, from coordinate 534 downwards.
GTGTGTACGTCCGAAAGAATTCGGCGGGAGTACTCTCATTCGGTGATTCGCCCGACCCGCAAGGCCTGCTATTCCAGTACGTCTGAACCGCGCACTTAGCTGAATTCATTGCGTACTTACTGCCCTGATCTCCTTACCTGTCGAACCACAGAATCGTCTAACGCCTGAAGACGAGCAGGTTCACGCGACCGGCCGGATTTCACCACACCCTGTCGCTCGATAATCTTTGCGCTGATAAGAAACTGATACCAGAAGCTCCAGAGTACGTGATAAATAAAACCCGCTCTGCGGTCTAAGAAGCCGCCTTTAAGAAAGTAGTTTCGAAAAAAGAACAGGAAGGGTCGAAGCAGCAAGGGGCATTGATTCCATAGGCGGAGCTTGATCCACCGTTTCCTTTCAGTCTGAGTGCCCCAAAGCCGAGCCCCAATCGCTGTCCGGAAGCCGCGTCCAAATATTTCTTGTAAGTACTCTTCCGCCTCAAGGTCCGAGTAGCGGTTGTGTTTTGCGATCCAGTCAGAGAGAGGGCGGTTGTCG
>QHYI01000189.1 GCA_003223245.1 Acidobacteriota bacterium | reverse complement strand
CGCTGCCCGGGTGGCGTGCATGGCGTCCTCGACGCGAGCCTTCTTCTCCTTCAGCTCGGTTTCGGTCGCCGCGCCCACCTTGATGATCGCGACGCCGCCAACCAGCTTAGCTAGGCGCTCCTGGAGCTTTTCCTTATCGTAGTCCGAGGTGGTCTCTTCGATCTGCGCGCGGAGCTGCTTGATGCGGCCTTCGATCTCACTGGCCTTGCCGGCGCCCGCGACGATCGTCGTGTTGTCCTTGTCGATGGTCACTTTCTTGGCCTTGCCCAACTCCTCGACCTCGACGTTCTCGAGCTTGATGCCGAGGTCCTCGGTGATGGCCTTGCCACCCGTCAGGATCGCGATGTCCTCGAGCATGGCCTTGCGGCGATCGCCGAAGCCCGGGGCCTTGACCGCAGCGCACTGCAGCGTGCCGCGCAGCTTATTCACCACCAGGGTCGCCAGGGCTTCGCCCTCAACATCCTCAGCGATGATCAGCAGCGGCTTGCTCATTTTGGCCGTCTGTTCGAGCAAGGGCAGCAAGTCCTTCATCGAGCTAATCTTCTTCTCGTAGATCAGGATGAGTACGTCCTCGAGCACGCATTCCATGCGCTCCGGGTCGGTCACAAAGTAGGGCGACAGGTATCCGCGGTCAAATTGCATACCTTCGACTACTTCGAGGGTCGTCTCCATCGTCTTCGATTCCTCGACGGTGATGACGCCATCCTTGCCGACCTTCTTCATCGCTTCGGCGATGATGCCGCCAACCTGTTTGTCGGTGTTGGCGCTGATTGTGCCAACCTGCGCGATCATGTCGCCCTTCACCTCGCGGGAAAACCTCTTGATCTCTCCCACGGCGGCTTCAACGGCTTTATCGATGCCGCGCTTGAGCGCCATCGGGCTCGCGCCCGCGGCCACCGTTCGTACACCCTCACGGAAGATTGCTTGGGCCAGCACGGTCGCGGTAGTGGTGCCATCGCCGGCCACATCCGAGGTCTTGGAGGCAACCTCGCGCACCATCTGTGCACCCATGTTCTCGAGTGGATCCTGCAGCTCGATCTCCTTTGCCACGGTCACGCCGTCTTTGGTGATGACCGGAGCGCCAAACTTCTTCTCGATTACTGCGTTACGCCCCTTCGGGCCAAGCGTGATCTTTACAGCGTCAGCCAGAATGTTGACGCCGCGCAAAATCGCCTGTCGTGAATTCTCACCAGTTACAATTTGTTTTGCCATTAGACCTCACCCTCCCGGGTGATTGAGCACTTCTGCCCCGTCCGAAATCTTCGGCTCGGGTGAAACCTACTTCTTGCCGGATGCCGCTTTGGCCATTCCGCTGACTTTCACGAGGATTTCTTCCTCGCGGAGGATCAGGTACTCCTGGTCATCGATCTCGATCTCGCTGCCGGTGAATTTGCCGAACAAGATCCGGTCACCCACCTTCACATCGAGGGGGATCCGACGGCCCTTTTCAATCTTGCCCGCTCCGATGGCCATTACTTCACCCTCTTGAGGCTTTTCTTTAGCCGTATCGGGGATTATGATCCCGCCCTTCGCGGTTTCTTTCTCTTCCAGCCTGCGTACAAGGACGCGGTCATGCAGGGGAGTGATATTCACAGTCATTTCTTTGACCTCCGTTCAATCCATTCCAAAACGCGAACAATCAACTTCTTGTGGCTCTAGGCCAACACTACGGGCGAAAAATCTTCCGATTCTTCTGCCGCGCCACTTCCAGGTCGTCTACTTGCTTTTTCTGACGCTCGGCTTCTCTTTGCGGGCCCTCTTGCTCCTCCAGTTTCACAGCTTCCACTGTGGCAAGCTCCGCTGCCGCGTTGACTCGCTTGGAATAAATGATGAGCCCAAGATGATCGGTGAAGGAAGAACGGACGAGATTGAAGGAATATTGTGCATCCTCCCAAGACGCGACAGGCTTTTGCGTCACGTCATACCGGTCGTTCGTCGCGGAGTCGATCGCTAGCGCAATATATGTCGCCGGGCCGTATTTCGCCGAAATGGATTTCACCATGTCCTCCGCGGTGAGCCCTTCCGTGGAGGTTTGATCGTAGGTCACAGAAATCTTGTAGAGCTCGCCGTTGTAGAAGGAGAAAAGAATCTGTTCGACAGTATCCGATTGGAACGAAATCCCGGGAAGGTTCGGCGGCCACCAAGTCAGTTCCTGTATCAGCGCTGGACGTCCATGAGCCATCTTCACATCAGCCATCTTTTGGTCAGTACGCTCCAGCACTCTGGTCAAGCTGATTCCAAGGGTAAAGTGCCGATACTTGGAAAGATCCTGCGCACGGAGTAATGGCGCCGTAAGCAGCAGGACAACAAAACAAAGAATCGAACTGCGAATCGTTTTCATTTTCAGATCTCCCACAAATCCCTAAGAACTTGAAATCAGAGCCATATATTGCCTTGTTGCCACTTCTGCGTGAAGCCGTTCCCCACCGCTACCCAGCCCGGATTCTGGCGTAGCGGCAACAGGCATTCTCAAGACAAAATCCTTTGCAGGGACTAGGCCAACACCTTGCTTGATATGTCGGGAATGGGCGGTAACACTCATGAAAGGAATGCCGAGGAACCGTTCCGAAACGACTTTCGTAATCTCTAAAGAGTTAAACTTCTGCCCCTTCTGCTTCGCGAGAACACACTTCACCGCCCTGCGCAGAGTTCCTGACCGGTCGCGACCTAGGACGGTTGCTCTCATCTCACCGGCCAGGTAGAAAAATTGCAATTCACGCCCTCGATGTTTCGAGCCAGCGTAGAGCGATCAAGACTCTTGACGACTCTCCACCCAGGCAAGAAGGCTTCACTTTCGATCGACAGGTTCGCCGGCAAACGTGTGTCTTCCCTGATCAAAATGGTCCCTGCAATATTGGTGTCTGACATTTGAGTTTTCCATAGCTACGTGACGTTTAGAGTTGCCGCGCGTAAAGCCTTCTGCCGTTCACGTAAGCGGTGAGCACAGTCAGAAGCACTGCCCCAATCAAGGCAACCATAGTCGTAACGATCGCTCCACCGTAGCCGCCAAAACCCGCGGAGCGCATCAAGAATCCGCCCGCTACAGCGCCACCAACGCCCATGAGGATGTCCATGGACCGGCCATAACTTTCACCCTGAAGCACTTTTCCCGCTGCCCATCCAACGACTACTCCGATGAAAATCCATGCGAGTAAATACATACATTCCTCCGTTTACTTAATGCTGGACCCTGTCCACTTGCAAGTCGATTACTTGATCTCTCTTCTTCGAAGAAATCTTCTTGTGAACCACGCCGCCCCGATGCATTGACACGGCGGCAAAGTAACGGAGCGGGTTCTTCCTCACACCGGCTTCATCCCGTACAACTCGCGATCTGCGGTACGAAGCAGGGCCTCAATCGTTTCGCCGTCCTGGGGATAGACCGCCACGCCGATGCTCACTCGGCGGCTGGAGACTATCCATGTGCCACAAGCCTTGCGCCCGCCGCCTTTGTCTCGGGCAGGATGACGGCAAACTCATCGCCACCGTGTCGCGTGGCCGTGTCGATAGCTCGACAAAAAACGCGGAGTACGGTGGGCCCGGTGCGTTTGACCTCTGCGTCGAGCGCTTCAACGAGCCGACGGTAGTTACCTAAACCAGTAAGCGGGTCAGTCACGGCGAGAAGTTGTACCTTCTCTTCTGCGTGTTTGTGCTCAGTGAGGTCGAACGCGGAAACCAGACTGGCCGACATTCCATCAAATTCAATCGTCGCTGTACAGATATCGAGCCACCGCGCGTCGCCGTTCTTCGTGAGAATCTTGACCTCATGCCGCTCGGCGTCGCCTTGTCGCGCGCTCCCTCGATTTGAGACCAGTTCTCGACAATCCGGATGGACTAGATCCCAAAAGCTCATGGACAAAAGCTCTTCTCGTGCGTATCCGGTGATAGTCTCGGCGGCATGATTCACATAGTGCAGCCGCTCGCCATGACTAATGAATACGGCACATGCAATAGCTTCAGCTAAGGTGCGGAAGTTTGCTTCCCCGCATAGGAGCTCTGGCCGTAACAGCGCATCTGCAGCCCGTTCCCTGATCATCGGAAGCATTGGAAATCTCGCGTGCTCCTGCGTTTCCCCTCTGCCGGACAACTTGAGGGGCGGACTTAGCCCACCCCCCTCCAAACGAAAGGACCTGCTGGCTTCAGGCCGCCACCGCGGCGGCGATCTTGTGGAACGTCGAGTTAGCGACGTCGTAGGTTTCGACCTGAGGGGCTCCCTCAACTACTGTGGCGAGAATCTTGGTCACTTCTGGGTAAGTTCCGCGGTTGTAAGTCTCCGCATTCTCCGGCTTGTCCCACAAACTGATCGCGAACGCTTCCCGGCCGACTTGCCCGACAAACGTGATTTCGTCTTGGAATCCTTTCTGTTTTCGAAGCAGAGGTAGGACATCCTTCTCCAGCCTCTGGGTAAATTCCGCAACGCTATTGGGCTTCAAATGCATGTGAACTCTGCGTGCAAACATGACACTCTCCTTGGTTCTCGATGCCAAAGGGGCGATTCAGATAACCAATGATGGTTAAGATATTCTGAACAATTCCCTCAGTCCGTTAACTATAGTGCGTTAATTAACTTGCTTTGTCAAGTAGAATCTGAGATTATTTTGTGTAGTTAAGTTTTACAGTTAAGCCGTTGGAGGGTCATTGTGGACGTTTGCTTGGTGATTAAACGGCGCCTGGAAGAATTGGGCTTGGAGCAAAAAGACTTAGCGCGCGCCTCCGAAGTTACGGAGTCCTATATTTCCCAGCTGTTGGCTCGCAAAAAACTGCCCCCCGCGCCTGACCGAACAGATATCTACGAGAAAATGGCGAAGTTCTTGAAGCTTCCGAGCGATAGGCTTGCGAAGCTGGCCGAGTATCAGCGCAGGGAAGAATTGAAGAAAGGCTTGGCAGGCCCGCCCGCGCCGATGTTTGCAGAAATTCGAGAATTGATTCTCCGTAAGTGCGTAGCAGCCAAAGCAAAGCAGGTAAGTGCGATTTTTGAGAAACAGCCATTCGGAGAGCTCGAACGCCTCGTCACACAAAAGCTTTTGGACGTGGTCAAGACGGTCGTCAGAGAAGAATTGAACAGCGAAAATTGGCTGCACTTGATGGCTCGACTCGCCGGCCGAAGCTACGAGCAAATGCGGGTCACCCTACTTGAGTTCCTGGACACGGATGTTTTCAGCTTGTCGCCTGAAAACTGCGTTTCCTTTCTTGATCCACTGATTGAATCCTGGGACGTCGATCTAACGACCTTTGGTATGGAAATTGTGTTAAATCGGAGAGTAGCTTCGGGAGATCCCAGGAGATTTGCGTTTGTTGAAACGGGACCTGGCAAACTGGAGCAAGAGCCGGGGTTCAAAGAATTCCTTAAGGATCGTTCCCTCAGCGGGACTGCCACCACGGAAGAAATAGAGCTTCTAAAGAAGTTGAGGTTTAACGGAAAGCGCCCCACTTCCCTCTATTATTACCGAGAATTGCAAAGCCTCAGAGACCCGCTCCATTTTCGAGCGGAAGATCGACCGTCGGTGAAGAATTCGGTGACGAAAATGAGTGTTAACGACGCCTGAGTATTCCTCGCCGGCAGATTTTGGATTCAGAGGGTTCTAGGCCGGCAGCAAGGACGGTTACTTCTCCGTGGTTGAGGATGAGCCAGCGCCGTGCGGGTTGCTTCCGCAACCGTCTTCGTGCCCGCTCCTGGTGCGGTAAATGCGGAGCGCAATCTCACGTTTTCACTCTCCGGAGAAGCTGCTTGTGATTTCAAGGGTTCCTTTCACTCGCTTCTGCAACTCTCTTGCCGTGGACAGCCTTCCTGGCAGCGTTGATCTCGACATCGGCTCTGACCCTTTGCCCCTCAAGACCACTCATAGCTCAGAGTGGAAGGGTTGTCTATGATCCAGACGCTGCGGTCTGATTCTTTGACCAGAACCAGGGGTTGGGACTTCCACTCCGGGTGGCCGACTGCGGCGCCGCCGCGAATACACTTACGTATGCAATCAGCATGGCCCGGTTCGCTATGTTTCGTGCCGCAAGCATAGTCGCTGACCCAAGCGATCCAGGTTTCGGCATGAGGACGAGCCAGAAGAGGCAAGGAGATGCTCGCAAACGCAACTGCAAAAAGTGCTAGAGCCCACCGATATCGCGTCATGAATAGCACCGCCCAATAGCAAATATTCTGATCAATCGGGAGAGTGCGTTGTAAGGGGTTCGGGTTTTACTACTTCGAGTTGTAGTCTCATCTTCAAAACGTTTCCCTTGGCATCTTGCACATTCAAAATTAGTGGGGGCTCGACTTCACTTGCAATGGGCGGCGTCACCGCAGTTGCTTCGTCTTTTAGTTGCCAACCGGCTGCTTGAGACCGATTGCCGCGAATTGCCCGTATGCACCTAGCTTGGTTATCGAGTACTCTGATTGTGATGGGAGCTGTCATCTTGTATCTTTCGAGCATACTCCATAGCCGATCAAGTCCCGCGTACACCTTCAATTCGCATTCGGCGATGTCGGTCCATTCAGAGAGAACGATTGTAAAATCATCGATTTTTTGCGGCATTTTAACCAATGCTTTCCGTCAGCCTCCACCTCGCAAAGCCAAGCGTTTTTTTGGCTGTTTTTAGACAGAGAAGCTCGCGACCGCGACTGCTTCGGTGTTGCACACCTGGAATACCGTCGCCAGCCGGGTGATTTGCAGGACTTCCTGAAGCTTGCTGCGCAGGTGGCAGAGCTTGAGCGAAGCGCCCTGGGACTTGGCGTTCAAATGCGCCTCGATCAATGTTCCCAGCTCAGCGCGGTCGATGTACTCAATGTTATTCACGATGCGACCTTCCAGTGCCAGCACGGACGCGCCATTCACTTCGCGGTTCGTGATCTTCAATGGCATATTGTTTCCTTCCTGCCAGTGCACCGACGACAAAAACCCTGTCGGGTGGTCCTGAGACTTTCCAAACCTGACGAAAAGGGGCTGGCGACATCGCCAGCCCCTGCCGCTTCGCTTTCGGTCCAGGTCTCTTCAGCGAGCCCCTGGTCCTGCCGAGGCGGCCATGGCACGCGCCGGCGTTCCCGCGGCTTGCGTCCCCAGGGCCTGCGTTCCCACATTCACCTTGATCTGCTTGGGCTTTGCTTCCTCGCGCTTCGGGATGCTTAGCGTCAGCACGCCATTCTGATAGTCGGCTTTGATCGCATCCGATTTCACGGAGTTCGTCAGCGAGAAGCTCCGGCTGAACAGGCCATACGCGCGTTCGACGCGCAAATAGTTTTCCTCGTTCGCCTTATCGCCATCGAACTTGCGTTCGCCGCGAATGGTGAGGATGTTGTTCTCGACGCGGATGTCTAGGTTCTGCGGATTTACACCCGGCAGGTCCGCGTTCACGATCAGCTCATGCTCAGTCTCGAAGATATCTACGGCTGGCGCCCAATGGGTCAGGTTCGATCCGTCGTCCGCACGCTCCAGCATATCGCCAAACACGCGGTTGAACTGCTCTTGCAGTGTCGTCTCGCGCGATGGTTCCCAACGATTCAGTATTCTCATTTTGCTACCTCTACAAACCTTTTCTGTCTTAGCCAAGGGCAATTTCAGATGACTCACGTCCCTCAGATTGCCGTTTGTCTTTATCAGTACGTAGCCACCGTAAGCCACTTAACTTACGGTGTCAAGTGAAATCTTACGGCATTTTATATGATTAACCACGGTAGGTTAATGGGCGCTGGTTGGATTCGTGAAGCAGCCTAGGCGTTTCGCCGGCCTTTTATGCCCATTAATTTTCAAAACCCACCGCTCCGCAGTCTTCATAAGCTTTTGCCAAATCCTGCTCTTGCAAGGTCAGACGCGCTGGATTACTTTTGATGCTACGTATTTCCCTCGGACAGTAAGACCAAGTGGGTGAGCGACTTGGGGTTGGAAGATTGCGTGAATGGCACAATACTGAGTATATATACTAACTCAGTATTGGAGGTGTTTTATGCCAGAGACCTTGAATTCTTTGGAAGTCCAACGATCCAAGACTCTGCCAGCAATTCCTAAGTTGGGTGATTTGCGCCCCGGTTCCATCTCTGCCGTTGTTCATCGTTGCGGTAAGTCCTACTGCCATTGTGCCAAGCCCAAAGATCCTGGGCACGAACCGCAGATTCGTGTTCTGCGCAAGGTGCATGGCAAGTCCGTAGCGGAGACCCTTTCCAGCCCGACGGCATTCCGCAAAGCGCAGGGAGAGGTTTCCGAATTCCACCGCTTTCTGGAGCTCAGTGCCGAGCTCGTCACCATCAACGAAAAGATCTGCCGCCTGCGACCCCTGGAGCAGGAGCCCGGGGGCTGGACAGCGGAGGAAAAAAACGGCTGCTGCGATCCATCGGGAAGTCGCGCGGGAAATAGACGCGCTGCTGCGAGTGATATTCACCGCACGTCACAAGACTGGCGTAATAGACCTGGAAGCGGTGGAGATGGCCTTACGAGCAGCCCTGCAGCAGGCCGGTGCCGCGGGTCTGAGTCAACTGCTCCGACAGGAGTCCCCGGCGGAATCGCAAGGACCTTGCTCCTGCGGAGGGCTGGCCGGCTATAAGGGGATGCGCAGAAATGCGGCGCGCTTATTACTCGTGCTCCCGCTGTTAGCAAGGGGGATGCCGCACCGACGTGGCGCGCTGGATGTGAAGAACACCGAGCTCTCACCCGGGGTGCGCCGCATCTTGACCCTGGTGAGTAGTGAGTGCTCCCTCTTTCGCGCGCGGCCGCGAGCAAGATGAAGCTGTTGGCCGGACTGGAAATCTCTACCAAGGCTGTCGAACGGACTACGGAAAGCATCGGTGTGGATATTGATTTCGATACTCTCATTTGGCCCCCATTCGATACTTTGATTTGGCCCCACCCTACTGAAAACCATATACCGTGGACTCTGTTACGGGCTTAACCGCCCCAAGGGAAGACCGCGTGGATAGGAGAGCCAAGGTGGAGCTATTCGAGCAGATCCGACGCGAGTATGAGCATGGTGGTGGAACGATTCGAGGGATCGCCAAGAAGTTGGGGATTCATCGGCGGATGGTACGGGAGGCGGTGCTCAGCGCAGTTCCGGTAGAGCGCAAGACACCGGCACGAGAGAGACCGAAGCTGGAACCGGCGATGGCCTTCGTCGATGCGGTTCTGGAAGCGGACAAGAAAGCCCCCCGGAAGCAGCGACACACCGCACATCGGATCTGGTGCCGGATCCGCGTGGAGATGCCGGAAGTGCAAGTGGCCGAGTCCACGATACGACGCCACGTTCGCGAACGAAAGATCGCGTTAGCGTTGCTACACCGCGAGACGTTCATTGCGCAGTCCTACGATTGGGGCGAAGAAGCGCAGGTGGACTGGTATGAAGCTTACGCAGATATCTGCGGAGAGCGGGAGCTGGCCTACGTATTTTGCATGCGCAGCATGGCCAGTGGAGGAGCGTTCCATTGCGCCTTCCCGCACGCGAGCCAGCAAGCGTTTCTGGAAGCGCATGAACGAGCGTTTCTCTATTTCGGTGGAGTATTTGCTGTCTTGAGGTATGACAACCTTAAGAGTGCGGTGAAGAAGATTTTGCGAGGGCACCAGCGAGGGGAGACCATGCGATTCATGGCTTTCCGATCGCATTGGGTTTCCAGTCGGAGTTCTGCACCCCGGCGGAAGGCCACGAGAAGGGTGGGGTGGAAGGAGAAGGGGGATACTTTCGCCCGGAACCACATGGTGCCGGTTCCTCAGGTTGCCAGTTGGGAAGCGCTGAACCTTTTCTTGCTGGAAGCATCCCAGATCGATGAACAGCGTTTGCCGACCGCGAGGATGCCCGACTTCTGTTGAAGTTACTGCTGGAAGATCGCTTTCCGCGAATCTGGGTACCGAGTCCGGAGAATCGTGATCTGCGACAACTGCTTTGGCACCGCCATCGGCTGGTGCAGATGCGGACGCGGATCATGAATCAGCTACAAGCGGTGGCGATGAACGAAGGCTATCGCTGGAAGTAGAAACCGTTCAGCGGAAAGGGGCGAGCCCAGCTAGAGAAACTCTCGTTGGCTTCCTGGGCCAGTCGGCGCCGGAAAGAATTATTGGAACTGCTGGACCAGCTGGATCCCAAGATTGCGGAGTTAACGGCAGCGGTCGAGCAAGAAGCCCATAAACAGCCCGAGGTGCTGCTGTTGATGACGCATCCTGGGGTGGGGCCCATCACGGGGCTGGTCTACGTTCTGGTCATTGGGACGCCAGAGCGGTTTCCTTGCGGCAAGCAGATCGGCAGCTACACCGGGCGGATTTCCAGTGAGGACCCCAGTGCCGGCCGGCAACGGCTGGGACATATCCGCAAACAAGGGAACGCGTTGCTGCGCTACTTGCTGGTGGAAGCATCGCAAGCAGCCGCACGGTGTAACCCAGACTGGCGGCGTCGATATGTGCACCTGGCGATGCGTCGGCAGAAAATGACCAACCGGTGGTAGACTGCGCCCATGGCTACCAAAAAGAAACCCAAGATGAAGCACACGAAGTCGAAGAGAACTGTGGGCAAGAAAGTGGCGTCGACGAAGAAGGCGGTAAAGAAAAAGCTGGCTAAGAAGAGGGTTCAGGTGAAAAGCCAAAGCGTGGATACTGTGGCATTCGCACTGGAGGGATTGGGAGCGCAGTCGGGCGAGCAATCGGGAGATTTGCAGGGATTGTCCAACGTCCAAGGTGCGGATTCGGAGAGTGTGGACGAGTTGCTCGGGGAAGGAAACGCGTTTGAAGCGGACGTGGTAAAGGGGGTGGAGGACGCCGGGGACGCTGACGAGGGGGAAGTTCGCACACACGAGGTGCCGCAGGATGATGTTCCGGGCGAGTATTCGGATAAGAAGTAGGCGTATCATCCAGGCATGATCAAAGCCAGCGTGAACGAGACCTTGTTCCTTTTTCTGTTCCGCTGTGAGAAATGCCATAAACCAATCACGGCATGGTCACACTCGCCAAAACCGGGCACATTAGAGGAAGCCGAGAAACACGTTCTGCCCCTTCACTGTGTGAAGGAATGTGGATGGTCAAGCACAAAGATGGGGAGTGAAGCAATAGCAAGTTGGGCGGTGCCTTGGAACCATCAAACTGAAAAGTAAAATGACTGCCAATTGCAGCAACCGGCAGGCCGATCCGGTGTTCTGATTCAAGCCACCGCGCCGTGGATGGGTCAAGAGGCTGGGGCGGGTGTTTCTCGCCGTTCCTGCCGGCGATTCGGGCGGTCCAGATACTTCACGAGCAGCACGTCGTTGGCCTCTTCGCCGTAGATCAGCTCATCCACAAGCTTCTTGGCTAAGCCGAGGGTAAATCTTCGCCGAATGAAGGTGCCTTACAATGTCGCGGTAGGGACGGGGATGGCTCCCCGCCCCCCGCAGGGACCGGACGGGCGCGATTAACGCATCCGGTTCTTATCGCAGGGAGAATGGGGACAGACAGAGGATCTCATGAGCACCCTCTATAACCATCGCCCACACGCGTTCCAACTCACGGGACACGATACGCCGGTACTGAGCCCGGTTCGTGTTTCGCTGGAACTCGTTCCCTTTGACCAGAGCCCTTCCCTCCATCCCCTCCGCGACGGTTGGCTGTCCCGTCTTGTTCGGAGACTTCGCGGGCACTACGACTCTGTACGACTGCCTATGTTCGTGCATCGTCAGATTACGTCCTTGGACTTGCTGATGCGATCCGCCCGACATCTGGCGGATAAACATAGGCTCTCCCGGTTCTCGCGCAGGTTGTTTCTGTACATGCTCAGGTTCTTTGACCGCGCAGGGTTCGGTAGTCCCTCACGCTTTCGGGACCTCCGATATGGCCTTCCACTTCCTCCTACGGTGTCGGCACCCTGGAGTAAGGTCTTTCGCGGCTCAATGGCTGGCCTGTACATGCCTTTGTCAACGCTTCAAGGCTGGCCTCACGGCCAACCGCACATGACTCAAGGTCGGTATGGTTCGTTAAACCTTTACTGTATGACTTTCATTCACAACAACCTGCCGGTTTAGCCCGGCGCTATCAGGAGGTTGCCAATGACCATGACAACAAACACTCGACAAGTAGGTGGCGTCACGATTGTTGACATCAGCGGCCGGATTGTTCTCGGCGAAGAGAGCGCCGCACTGCGCGAGTTGGTTCGCGACCTATTAAGCAAGGGACATAAGAAGATTCTGTTGAATCTTGGCGATGTCAATTACATCGACAGCTCGGGCTTGGGCCATCTGGTCAGTGCCTTCACGAGCGTGCAGAGGCAGCAGGGAGAACTGAAGCTGCTCAACCTCACGAATAAGGTCCACGACCTGATGCAGATTACAAAGCTGTATACCGTCTTCGACATCGTGGACGACGAGGCGGTGGCCGTTAAATCTTTCGGTCAATCAGCAGCGGCAACCGGATGATGAATTGGTCCCGATATTGTGAATGGACCCGGTGGTGTTCACGAATCTAACCACCCCGTGAAGGTTGCGGTCGTGGCCGCGACCCGAGCGGCTTCGTTCAAGTCGGCTTGTAGGACGTGCTCTCAGCGCTTGGCATCGATCCTGGACGGATGACAGCCACTCGGAAGTGATGCCCTACTGCTCCGAACGCGCTGTCATAAAATCGTAATACTAACAGATGGCGTCTGCGAACCTGGCGGCAACCGGGCTCAGAAGTCGACGCGAAGAGAGACTTGGCCGGTGCGGTTGCCGCCGAAGTCAGATCCTCGAGCCGAGTTGATCACGCCAAAATTCCCGCTGGCGATATTCAGAGTCGGATCGGCCAGATTCGTGTGATTGAGGATGTTCGTAAAAGAAACCTGCACCTTAAGACGAACGCGCTCCGTCAACACCAAGGATTTGGCCAAGCCCGTGCTCAAATTGACAGTGCCTGGGCCCTTGATGATACCCACGCCGGAATTGCCGAAACGCCCAATAGGTGCCTGCGTCGAAGTCGGGTCTGTGCCGATGTTGCAGGAGCTGCCCGGTGTCCATCCGACTTGACCCGGGCAAACGAAGGCAGCGACGTTGATCCAATTGTTGCGAGTTTGATTGGACGGGACTGGATTTCCCACGCGATCCGGATGCTGTCTGCGACCGTAGAGTGAGCCCGAGCCAGTGCCAGAGGGATCACCTCCGCTGAAGTACGGAGTGAGATATGGGCCGGTTTGCCATAGCAAGATGTTGCTCAACTGCCACCGGCCAATGAGAGCATCGGCGGCGCGGTTGAGATTACGGCCAAAGGCTTTACCCCGGCCAATAGGCAGGTCGTAGACCATGCTGGTTAGCCAGCGGTGGCGGCGGGTTCCGTAGACATCGCCAAAGTCCAGATGTCGGTTGTACACATAGCTGGCGCGAGCGCCGCCGTTTTCATCCGCAAAGCTGCCAACTTGCGGCCCCTGGTTGTCGGACACGTTTTTGGCCCAAGTGTAAGAGGAGTTGAACATTAATCCCTGGCGAAAACTGCGTCGCGCTTCAAGCTGCATGGCGTTGTAGAACGCGGTTGCACCGGTGGAGCGGTCCTGAAGCGTACCCCAGTTGGGAAACGGGCGATCACCGAGAGGACGCGCGAGCGCCCAAGTGGTGGAAAGGGTCATGTCATTATAGTTGGGCGCCCACACGAGCTGGTCGGTTTTCATGCCAATGTAGGAAATTCGAGCGCCAATGCCCGCGCCGAGTTCGCGGTCAACCGAGAGGTTCCACTGCATCGAGTAAGGATCTTTCCAATCGATGTCATTGGCGGTGCCGAAGTAGGCAGTTCCGTAGGCGGGAGCGCCGAGCCCCGAGCCGCCGGCATTAATAGCAGGCCACTGATACGCTGGGCCTGACAACGACTCGATATTTTGGAAAATACGAGTATCGGACTGAAGGGTGCCTGTCAGTGAGTAGAAGTTTCGTCCGAGCAAAGTAATGTTGTAGACGCCGAAGCCACCTCGGATCGCGGTCCTCTCATTGCCGAAAGGACGGTAGGCGAATCCGAAGCGCGGCATGAAGCGTCGCTTGGAGGCTGTGCGCAGGCCGCTGGGTAGATTCGCCTGACTGTTGGAAAGAACCGGTGTGCAAGGCGCACCGTTCACGGTTGGCCCTTGATTCGATCCCAGTGTGGGGCAGGCATTGAAATCCGCAAGAAAGCCAGGAGCGAGCAAGGACGCCGCGCCATCAGGATAAATAACCGCTCCAGAACGAGGCACGCGGGGATCGAAATTGCCGATATTTCCGGATGGATCGTGATAGGCCGGATGATACTCCCAGCGAAGACCATAGGTGAGAGTCAGATGCGGGCTGACCTGGAAGGTGTCCTGGCCGAAAAGGTGGAAGTGACGGGTCTGACCGTCATTGTCCTGCTTGACCACGTCGATCTCGGTGTTACTGGGCAGACCCAGGAGGAAGTCAGCGAAGTCGTAGTTTGTAAACTGACCGTTGAAACCGAAGGTACCGTAGTTGTCCGCACCATAGAAGCCGAGGGGGGTAATGGCCTCAATACCGCGGATGTCGAAGCCGTATTTCATCGAATGACGACCCTTGGTCCAACTGAGATTGTCGTTGAACTGAAAGGTGCGTGACTTATACAAACTATCGAGGCGATCGGCGCCGAGGTTAGTTGTGGCGCCACTAAAGTCCAGCTCAGTCACACCGTTGAACGGAAAATTGGGCCCGACGCCGCTCAGTCCCGCCTTTTTTGCGAAACCGGGACCGTCAAACGCGTTCGTGGATCCATACTTGGCAAGCGTGAAGCCGAAGCGGAATTCGTTTAGGAGAGTCGGACGAAAATTGTAACTGAACGAAGTGACCAGGATATTGTACTGATCGATGAAATCGCTCGAAGGAACCAGGAGCTGATTGGGCTGTTTTTGGTCAATACTCTTCCATGTGTAGCGGGCAAAAGTGGAAGCCTTGTGGCCAATGTACTGGTCGCCGCGAAGATCGTACTGGTCGGAATTGTAGCTGTTGTCTTTGTTGGTGATGTAATTCGGAACGCTGCCGAATGGAGCGCTCTGGTTAGCGTTGGGATGCGGGAAGAGTGTTAGGAACTGCTGCGAGGCCGCAGTGACGCTGCCGGAAGGTAGTGTGTTGTTCTGGTAAGGAGTGCCCGTAAACGGATTCATCAGCGGTTTCCCGGGTGTGGCGATGGCGCTGAAATCGCCCGCACGCATCGCATCGGTGGGCACTACTTCCTGATCGAGCGAGCCAAGGGGGAAGCGGAAACCCTCGTAGGTCCCGAAGAAAAATGTTTTGTTGCGGCCGTCGTAGAGCCGGGGCAGATATACCGGCCCACCAAGTGTGAGGCCGAAATCGTTGCCGACCTTCTGCGGCTTGGAAGTTTCGCCGAAGGCCAGGGCGTCGAAGGCACGATTCTGGTGATACCAGAAAAGGCCTCCGTGGAGAGAGTTCGTGCCACTTTTGGAGAC
>QHYI01000025.1 GCA_003223245.1 Acidobacteriota bacterium | reverse complement strand
CGTGCGCGAGATTGAGTCTCTTCGCCAGGACCATGTCGTGCTACGAAATGCCCGATGGTCAGACTTGCAAGCGCTTCTTGCGCGGCGGAAGTGGCCGGACACGTTGGAGCTTGTAGCCAAACTAGAACTTCAAGGAACTCGGGACGTGGCATTCGAGCTTCGGAAGGGATCTGCACACGAAACCCGTGTTGGCTACGATGCGAAACGAAATGCCTACTATATCGATCGCACACGATCAAACAATGCACTTTCCGGATCGGAATTCGCGAGCAGGCATGAAGCCCCGGCCCTTTCTCTCGGTCGAGATGGTTTGATTCGAATGCACATTCTTCTTGACCGATCATCTGTTGAATTATTCGGCAATGACGGCCTCGTAGCCATTACGGACCTGATCTTCCCCGACAGATCTGACGACGGAGCAGGAGCGTATGCCGATGGGGCGCCAGAGATAATCTCGCTCGATATATGGACGCTCCAACGCAAGCGCTTGGTCAGCATCGAGGAGTCCAGGGGAATTATCAAAGCAGAGCGGATGCGATAGAGATCGGTTGCTTCTGTTCGTTATAGTCCGCCCACAATCCCCCGCCTTCCCAGAATGGGATGAATTCTTCTTAGTAGACGTCGAGATCCCGCGCAACAACCACTTCGCCGTTGTACCCGGAGAGGACCTCTTTCAAAAGCTCTTCTGGCGATGACGCTTGGGGACGCAGCCCTGGCCGCAGAACAATCGAGGCGTGGTAGATGATCAGTAAGCGAGGCTTGGCCTTCCTGGCGAGTTCGGCGAGTTGCGTGGTGTTTGTGTGATACTTCGCGCCATAGGGCTGAAAATCTGGGCGCTTCGCGAGCCATTCCAGTGTGTTCGCCTCGTGAATAAGAACATCACAACCGTGACATGCATCGATGATGGCCTGGGAATAAGTCGTGTCGCCCGAGATCACTATGCTTCGGTCGGCGGTGTCGAATCGATAGCCATAAGTTTCGGGGAAAGCGTGCTTCGTGGGAAAAGCCGTGACAATGACATTCGCGTCTTTGTAAATCATTCCCGAACTGACCTCATGAACGTTCACTTTGTACGTGTTGCGGTAATCGGGGGGTTGCCATGTTTCCGTGGAGATGCGTTCCTCGATGTCAGCTTGCCACGCCGCCAAAATGTGATCGGTCATCGCCTTGATTCCCTTTGGGCCATAGACCTCGAGAGGTACCTTCCGGCCCATCACCCATGGCGTAAAAATGAGATCGGGATAGCCGGCGGTATGGTCCGAGTGCAGGTGGGTCACAAACGCTATGGTCAGGTTCGTGGGTTCCAGCGCCGGTATTCCTTTATCGAACATCGCTGCCTTGGCGCGCCGCACGACGCCTGGACCAAAGTCAACGAGGTAGGCGCTGCCGTTGACAACAATCGCTGTGGCTGGGCCCGACCTGTCCGGATCCGGAAAGGGGTTCCCGGTCCCAAGGAGGACAACCTGTGTCTTGCTCGGCGGACCTGGAGACGACTGCTGCTGTGCGGCCACGGATGCGGTGAGAATTGCGGAACAAACCGTCGCCGTTCTGAACAGACAGAAAAGTGCATCTCGATGGCGCATATATTCCCCTTGCTAGCTCATTCATCCAACGTTCGGAGAGTTTGCTGCTAAATCAATCTGTGAAGAGATGTGATTCTACTGACAGAATGGGGCTTTTGAAAGATTCACAACACCGTGCGAAAGCTCTCGCCTGAGGGTTCACGGACGGAAGTGATTCCAGCGAAGACGTACTTGCCATACCCATAGAAAAGACGTCACGGTCCATAAAGGCAGTTTACGAGGCAAACGAATGTTCTGGACGAATGGTCGATTATTACCGGCCAATATTCTGAATCTCAAGGTGATATAAGAGAGTCCGCGAATACGCCCTTAAGCCGCCTCGAGAATTGCCTCCGCGTCGATGGTGATTTCGACGAAGTCGCCAACAACCATCCCACCGCGGTCCAGCGGTGCATTCCAGCTCGCGCCGAAGTCGTGGCGGTTTATCATGGTAGTCGCCATGAAGCCCGCGCGAGTCTTGGGGCCCTTGTCCACGCCATTCTCCCACCAAGGCGTTTGCCACTGCCCAAGATAGGTAACGCGAAGTTTGCAGGGGCGAGGCACGCCGCGGATGGTCAAATCCCCAAGAACCGAGTAATCGTGGTCGCCGAGCAACGTCACTTCGCGGCTGCAGAAGGTGATGGTGGGAAAGTGCTCGACGTCGAGGAAATCAGCGCTGCGCAAATGCGCGTCGCGATCCGCCTCTCCCGTCCACAGCCCGCGGGCGTCAATCTCGATCTCAACCGTGGAGCGCTTCGGGTTTGCGGGATCGAAGTTGAGCTGACCGTGGACGTTTTTGAAGTGCCCGCGGACATACGTAACCATCATGTGGCGCGCGCAGAATTCTGCGGCCGTATGTCCAGGTTCGAGGAACCATCGCGCCAAGGGAGTCCACGCTCCTTTTGGGTGATTTTAGGATTAGCAGAGTACAGGCATATCTCGTCTCTTGCAAACCACGCCCGGTGAGAGAATCGAGCATTCCATTTGGAAGGCGGCGTTCGCGGCGGCATTGTCCCAGGGAGCAGCGCCGCTCTTCAGCTAACCTCGCTCAATAAGGCTTGCCAGGTTTCGCGCTCGCGGGCCGGACTTACCAGCGAGTGCAACCTTGCGACCCATTGTTGGAGGTCGCGATAAAACCCGTCGTCGGATTCCGCCCGCTGCAACTGCTCCCGAAGGGCAGCGCTGTCGCCGACGGGAAAGTATCCTGGATAGTCCTCTCCCAAGATACCCACCGAGCCTGGTATGAGCGACGAAATGACCGGTGTGCCAACGGCGATCGCCTCGCTGACAACATTGGCCCCACCCTCGAGGTGCGACGTGAGCACCAGCATTTGGGAGCCGGCCAACAATTCCAAGGCATATTCATGTGAGAGAGGTCCGAGCCATTGGTAACGCGGGTTCGTGCGCTGTTCGGTTTCGACCTGTGCGGCAAACTCCGGGGCGAGTATGGCGCCAGCGTGCTTTACCTGGATCCTGGAAGAAGCCGGCAACTCACGTAGTGCGTACGCCGCTCGCATAGGATCCTTGACCTTTCGCAGGTGCGCCAGTACGCAAACCTGGAAGCAGCTCTCCTCGCGCCGTGGGGGCGGGGAGGCTTGCTCCGCAGATTGGTAGATGACGCGCACTTTTCGCCGCGCGCTTTCAGGGACGGCCTCGACGCCCAAATCTTGCAAGACCACGATCCTGGATGCCAGCTCGAGCGAGCAAATCGCTTCCGCGCTGTTCTCCAAGCCCCCATAGAGATCGGTGCCAGTCAGAGCGACAATGAGCGGGGCGTGTGGGCGCTCTTGCCAAAAACGTTGAATGGCGGGAAAGCTGCGCCTTGCGTGGAGCGCGATGAGCAGGTCGCATTCTTCTCCGTTCCAGTCTTTCCGAATGTTCACGTGGTGTCCAAGTTCGCTAAGGAGCCGCGCCCATCGATCCGCGGTGGTCCGGTTCCCAGTATGGATCTGAGCGGGGGCAGGGGTAATTAGTGCGATCTTCACTCGTTGATGTTACGCCGACAGGTGCGGAATCCTGCCCAGACGTCGCGGCGATCCGGAGTGTAGAAGTTCCGCCAGGTATTGCGGAGCAAGCGCGGCTGGGTTGGCCAGCCGCCACCGCGCAGCACCTTGTGGGTGCCAAACCAGGGCTGCGAGTACTCCCGATAGGGATCGACCTCGAATCCGGGGTATGGGCCGAAGTCGCTAGCAGTCCATTCCCAGACGTTGCCGATCATCTGGCGGCAGCCGAAGGCGCTGTCGCCAGCCGACAGTGCGCCGACGTCCACCGTGCCCATGGCTCGCCACCCCAAGTTGGCGCGCTCCGGCACCGGTGGGTCGTCGCCCCAAGGAAAGCGGCGCTTCCCCTCCGCGAGTTCTTTGCCCAAGTGCGATGGGTCCGCGGACGCGGCCACCTCCCATTCGACCTCCGTGGGCAATCGGCGCCCTGCCCAGTTGCAGTAAGCTTCCGCTTCCCACCAGTTGACATGCAGCACAGGACGATACGGCTCCACCGGCACCCAATGATCAAAATTACGTCGCAACCAGCGCCCCGCAGCTTCGAGCTTCCAGTACACAGGATGCTCTGCGCCTGCACTCTCGCGCCAGCACCACCCGGACTCACTCCAGCATTCCCGCCGGCTGTATCCCTTTGCCTCGACGAACTCCAGAAATTCCGATTGCGTCACGGCCGCGCGCGCGATAGCGAAAGGACGGACCTCAACCGGGTGCGCCCACTTTTCGTTGTCGAAAACAAATGGCTCTTCGTGAAGCGCTCCCAGGAGAAAACGTCCGCCGGAAATTTGCGCATCTCCGCGGAGAGGGCCCGTCTCGCCGGACTTGGTCGGTCCCAAGCCGGGGAAAAAGGGTGCACGCCATCCATAAGTCTGCCGAGTGTACGTGAAAGCTTCCGTGTGCATGTCCTCGTGGAAAACGCCCAACGTGATGAAATAGCGTTCCTGTTCGCTGAGCTTTCCCTGCTCGATACGCTCCAACACCCGGTCGCGTACCGTCGTCATGTAGGCCACGGTGTCGTCGCGCGAAGGCAGCCGCAGGCTCCAACGTGTATCGTGCGGGATGGCTGCCGAATCGTAGAGCGCGTCCCTGTTTGCACGGATCGACGCCTCGCCGCCCGCGTGCCGTAGTGCCCATTTTTCCTGGAACCAGGTAACGTGCCCGATTTCCCATAATAAAGGATTCACGATCCTCAGCTGCGGACCCATGAGCTGCTCGTCGGACAGATCGGCCACTAACTCCAGTGTCCTCGAGCGAGCCTCTCTCACCCATCCGGCAAGCACAGCGTCACTGTTCCCATGGATGTTGGTGGGTGATTTCCGAAAAGTCGCCACACTTCACCGTCCGACGAAAAGCAGACCAATACTAGCCAGTCAAAAGTCCGGCGGCAACGGCGGTGGTCCACACGGCCGCCGCCACTAACAGCGCAACCTTCCAGTGACTTTGTCGCGCAATCACCAGCAACGACGCGAGGTTAATCGCCGGGCCTGCTATCAACACCGCCAGAGCCGCTCCAGCGGAAGCGCCGGTGGCCAGCAACGACAAGGCCAGCGGTATCTCGAAAAAGGAGGGCATGGTCAGCAGCAGCGCTCCCGTCGCCGCCACCAGCAGAATCAGCACCTTCGATCCCCCAGAAGTCAGCGCCTCGATCGGGATGCGGTTCGCGATCATCATGGAAACCCAAATGCCGAGCAAGATCCAGGGCACCGTCCTTACGGTGATGTGCGCGAGCGAGCGGAAGTAGGTCCGTAGGATGTCACCCACGGCGTCTCCCGTTTCTGCGAATTCCTCTACGGCGGCCGTCCGCACCTGCACGCCTCGGGCGACGCGCGCGACCAGCGCTGAAACGATCACCACCAAAAACACGGCCGTGACCAAGCGCGTCCCGGCAACTGCCAGAGGAAAGATCATGAACGTCAGAGCAAGGGTAGCGGGATTCAAAGATGGCGCTGCCAGCGTGAATGCCAGCGACGGTCCCAGGCGCTGGCTCCGGCGGTAGACGGCGGGAAACATCGGCGCTACGCAACAAGAGCACAACATGAGGGGAGCACCGACCGCTGCAGCTGTGAGCTGCGGCTTCAGATTGCCTTGTCCAAAAAGCATGGCTAAGCGTCGCGGCGAAATCGTGGCGTGAACCGCCGCGCTGACGAGCAGTCCGAACAGCAACGCCGGCCAAATGATCTTCAGGTACGCCAGGGTTTGGGCGCTGCTGGCGATCAGTTCCGTTCCGGGAGGACGATGAAGGGCTTCTGGATGCAAACCGAGCGAACCTGTGGCTTGCAATTTGCTGATTCGCTTAAGTCCACCAAGCGCTTTGTAACCGATTAACCCAGCCACGAGTCCCGCAAGTAACAGGATCGAAATGATCGTTCGAGGATTGAAGCGGCGCCGACCGTGAAAGCTGGTGGCAGGAAGATTCTCAGCCATGAACAGCCCCCATACTGAAGAAACAAGAAGGATACAACATTTCGAGTAGAGGGCAAGCGATCCAAAATTTGAAAAGCCCATATCCCGTCGGTTGCGAGCAGCGGAAGACGAGTTATGAGCGAGTCGTCGACAAACGGGAAGTAATTCGGATACTTCCGGATGGCCGTAACACGTTCGGAATACTCAGAGGCGCCTGTTTCGAAAAGGGTGCGACCGGGCCGGAAGCCTTGATCC
>QHYI01000021.1 GCA_003223245.1 Acidobacteriota bacterium | reverse complement strand
CTCGGAAGGAAATGTCGCCGCGGTGGGACCGACTTCGGCGATGATCTGCTGCGCCGAATCAGCACCTAGGCCGGGTATCTCCGCGAGCCGCTGGACTTGGTCCTCGTGCCGGCGGAGCAGATCAGCCATCTCCTGGTCGAGTTGCTCAATTCGCTTGTCGATTGATGCCACCTCTTCCAGAGCCATCCTGATTAGCCGCCGGTAGAGGGGGTTCAGCTGCCGGCACACGCCGAGCGCATCGCGTAACTGTTCCGGCGTGGCCTGCAACCTCTCATCGGCCAGAGCGACCACCGTCGCAGGGTCGGTTTGCCCCTCGGCTATGGCCTTCAGCATGCGCCGTGCGCTGACTCCCAGCAAATCCGAGACTAGGCTGGATATTTTGATGTGCGCTTCTTCCAGCAAAGCCTCCAATCGGTTCTGCAGCTGCACTCGGTTACGCCTCGCCTGATACTTGGTGCGCATGACCGTCCGCCACAGACGTTGCTCGGCATCGGGCACAAAGCTCAGGACCAGCTCATTGGCTACCAGCCGCTTCACTAAACGTTCGGCATCGCGGAAATCCTTCTTGCGCCCTCGCCGACCGCGGTTCGACTGCGCCTGCGCCAGATGCAGTGTTCCCGAGGTCGAGTGTGCGCCTTGCCGCTTTTGGCAGTGCTGCTTCCAGTAGCGCTCCAGCGCTTCCCACACGGGCCGCCAATATTGTGCTGTCGATTCCATCACCACTTCCTCGGCCTCTTGCTCAACCAGCCATGTGGCCAACGAGCGCAGTGCTTCGGGCCGGCTGCCAAACACTCGCCGCGTGAACTCGTACTCCCCATCGACTTCAACGTCGGAGACGACCACGTGCAGCATCCTTTTATGGACATCGATTCCTGCTATCTTATAGGGCATCTGTTTCTCCTTCTGGCGGGAGCAGAGAGCATGCCTAGCGTTTCGTTAGTCAGGGTCACGAGCTATCGCCAATGCGCCGACGCTCAATTATTCGCTCAACACGCATGCTCCGGATCAGACAAACAAACGGCCTCGACGTATCCATTGCCGACTCGATCTCGCTGCTCCGAGCCGCAACACATATTAACTCTGGTGGATTTTCATGGGCTTTCGCGGGCCGAAGGCCCTTAAGGACAGACAAGAAACTGAGAATTTGATCGGATGACTTCCGGATCGCCCGTGATACTTCCGCAGTGGGCAACGGCAAACAGAGAAAGGCAAGGAACGCTGACAGAGAGCCGCACGACTATTGCGGGAGACCCGTTTTACAGAGAATGGCTTTGTGGCGCGGGTCAGGGCTGTAGGGGTCGTATACTGGAGCGCCTTTACATCGATAACTGCTTGCCTTTAACAGTGGAATTATTTCGTCAGCTTGCCTTTTTCATTCTGAACTGCAAGCCCATATCGTATTGCCGCTTCAAGCGTATCGATGTTTATCTCCTTTAGAGCTTTAAACCGAATGCAATATCCGGTCACGCTCGCCTTGCCTAGTTTTTTTCCATACGTTTTGGCTAAGTACTTCTTATCTTTGAGACCAAGAATATAGACAGAGATTCCGGTTTTGTTTCCGCTCACACCAATTTGAAAAAACTCTCTACGTTTTCCATTGGCATATTCTATTGTGTGCAATCCATATCCAATCGTAGGGTTGGAAACAGTATGATTAACGCTAAACCACACCCCGATGGGCCGTTTAATCATGCCAACCATTCTGCGATGTAATACTTGGAAATTCCAATTTGGGGCCGCTGAGTCACTCTGTGAACGAAATAGGGAGCCAACTCCCGATTAGTTCTCGGAGAAGTGCTCCTCACGAGCCAGAAAACGAGTGTCTTATCGGAGGCATTCGAGAAAGTGAGCAATGCATTAGCGGTGGAAGCTTGAGAACCTTTCAGTTTTTGCAGCATTCGTAGCGCCATGCATTAGGGCCACCGCCAACTTGATGTGAACCAGCAGACGCTCAGTCCAATTCCCTGCCTTGACTTTCAACGAGGAGGCGTCCAGGTGTCCAGGGCATCGCGCTTGGTTCTCAGCTCAGCGCACCTGCGGACGCTTTACGCGAGAGGGTCTCCTTATCGGTTTCTTCCGTCGCACTCTTGTCGATTTCGATAGAACCTCTGAAGTCCGCGCCGTCATCGATCATGACTTGCGCCGTCCTCAAATTCCCGATCACCGAACCGCCCTTCTTGATCTCAATCCTTCCCGTCGCGTACACGTTGCCTTGCACACAGCCGTACACCACGACCTCGCGGGCGTTGATGTCGGCAGTTAGCTTCGCCGGCATCCCCACCGTTAACTTGTGGTCACGGAGCTGGATCATTCCTTTAATCGAGCCGTCAATCAGCAGATCCTCCGCGCCAGTGAGGTCGCCCTCTACATGCAAGTTCGGCCCCAACCACGCCGTAGATCGGTCCGTTGACAAAGCTACCGGACGCACCGAATCCGGGCTCTTCTTATCAATCTGACAATTTTCCCACGTAAATAATGATGTCATGGCTTTTACCTCTGCTTTTTCTTGAGACGCGCGAACTACATTAAGGGCTTACGCGCACGCCGACGCCAAAATGCTTTGCCAACCCCCGATAGCCCGGCGCACACCTCGTAGTACGTGACTTCCGCGATTATCCCGCCACCGGATTCAGCGGGCCATCCTAATGTTTTTTGACTCTTCGTGGTAGTACACCGTCCTTGCCATCGTTCCAGCCAGATCCACTCCGCGCCCAGAATGTGCGAGAGTGTCGCGAACAGACGAAAAGCTGTTGCCCATTGAGCGGTCTTCGTTGGTTTAAGCGTTGGGCCGACCGGCGCATTCTGGCAACGGCCAGCAGACTCGACGGAGCACCATTGGAGATCTTGCGAGCCTCGTACGATCGAATCCACCACGCTACTGGTACTTCTCAGTGGCCATCAAATCGCATTGAGTTACAGCCCGTCTTCGGAATGACGCTCATGCGCACGAAGGCTCCGAGTGAGATCACGCCGAAAACTCCCGGTCATTGAGGTATGCCGCCGCGCCGGCGACTATGGCGACTGTTGGCGTCTTGACGGTCTGAACGCACCAGAGGAAAATCTGCAGCGCTTCTCCGAGGGACATTAGTTCCTCCGCTCCGCACACCCGACGAGGCGTTCACTAATGGGGAGGATCCTGCGGTGACTTATCAGCGCGGACTGGCGTGCCTGATTTCGCTGTTCCTAACATCGCTGACAATTGCCTGCGGCGGCGGTACTACGTCCGCCCCACCGCCGCCAGCTCCCGACTTCTCGCTGTCGGTGACGTCTCAGTTCTCATCGACTTCGGTGAGCTTGGTGCAGGGCAGCACAAGTGTGCCGTTGACCGTGTCGGTTGTCGGATCGAATGGGTTCAATGCATCTGTCTCAATATCAATATTGGGTCTACCGGCAGGGACATCCACGAGCCCGGCATCGCCAATCACAGTCGGGGTGAATTCCTCACAGACGTTCACGGTAGCGTCCGCCTCGAGTACTCCCGTCGGCGACTCACAACTCACATTGCACGCAACCAGCGGGTCCCTGGTACATGATGCGCCGATCACCCTGAGCGTCAATCTCCCAGCGCAGACGTCGCAGAGCGGTACGGTCCTGTACCTTCAGAGCTACTCGTCGGTTCACACAGCACGTATCGGGCTGGAGACGGCTTGGGGCGGTTCCATTGTCGAGGTCAGCTTGGACGGCACCAACTTCGTGAATGCCCATGACACCGGACGCGAAGTGCAGCCGGCGCTTTATGACGGCGCTGCGCAATACGACAGCTGCGCGGGCTGCACCGGTGTATTCGGATGGGATCCGGTTTTGGGGGGCGATCGGTACGATCATGGAAGCCCAGTTCTCACGCAGCAGGTTACGAGCGACTCGTTGTATGTGAAGGCTCAACCGCTTCAGTGGTACCCAGATGACAAGGGAGGCGGCCCGACCCGCTGGCGGACGCGTACTTCGAACAGACTGTCTCGATGGTTCCTGGCGCCCCATTTGCATTTGATGTGCACTTCAAGTTAACGCACTTCGGGACCGACCAACACTACAACGCTGGGCAGGAACTTCCTGCTGTTTATGTGAATTCCGCGTATGGAACGCTTGTCTATTACGGAGGCACGTCACCCTGGACGAGAGATGCTATCAGCAAAATATCCGTACCGACATCGCCGGGCACTCCGCTCCTCTATGCACCGGAGCGCTGGGCGGCGAGCGTCGACAGCAACAATGTAGGACTGTCGGTGTTCGCCCCGGCCAATTATCCGTATGAAATTGCGGTTTGTTTCCCTGGTAGCGGCGGCAGTGGACCTACCGGCGACGCGACCTACTATCAACGTCCGTTCTCCATCGCGACAATAGGACCTGGTGCAATCATCGAGGGGGACGTTTACCTCATCGCCGGAGATTATACGAGCGCGCGCAACGTGGTATATGGACTGCGCCAACTCCCGCCTCCTTCAGACCTTTTTCCCCCGATAGCAAATCTTGACACACCCGCCGCGCACAGAACCATTTCTGGCAATAATGTCCAGATATCAGGCTGGGCGTTCGATGACGCTGCGGTGTCAAACGTCAGTGTATTTGTCGATGACGTGCTTAAGGGCAACGCTGTGTACGGTTCGAGTCGTCCCGATGTCGCAATGGCGTGGCCGCATGCTCCGGCACAGTGCGGCTGGACATTTTCGCTCGATTCGACGCAGCTAACCAACGGAGCGCACACGATTACGATTCATGCCCAAGACACTTCGAATAATGAAGCCATACTTGCGCCCATTTCGGTTACCGTCAGCAACTGAGGAATCCCGTGTTCTCCGGCCTCGACAGCAGCTTTCCTGAACCCTGGCGGAGCGTTGCGGTGCGATCGCACTTAACGCTCTCAAATCTCTCCTGCGATCCGTCCGGCCAGCTCACCTGCACAGCCTCGATTTCCGGTTGGTCTCCCAAACCGAAGTGGACGCGCACGTCGTTCGCGCTCAGATAACTCGAATCCGTATGAACACGCCTTACTAGCGCGTCGTTGCCGCGCCGGATGACGGTCACGCGCGCGCCGATCGCAAAGCGATTCACTTTTTCTGACTCAAGCTTCACCGTGAGCCAGCGTCGGCGCTG
>QHYI01000231.1 GCA_003223245.1 Acidobacteriota bacterium | reverse complement strand
GTCGCGGCAGGGCGGCAGCTGATCGTTGACACCACAAGTGCCAGCGGAGGCGCGGTGCAAATTCTCGGGCGGCCCGGGCGCGCGGTAATCGCGGCGACAAAATCGGGAACGGAGAAGAACGCGACGGTGTTCGCGCGGTATTGGGTGGAGGCGCTCGAAGATCCTGGCGCCGACACAGACAAGAGCGACTCTATCAGCGCTATGGAAGCATTCCGCTACGCCACGAAGAAGACAGCTGCTTTTTACGATTCACAGAAACGACTCGCAACGGAACATGCCGTGTTTAACGATACCGGCCGAGGAGAAGCGGTGCGCGAAGCGGGAAACGGGCAAGGTCTGCTGATGTCGAGTTTCACTTTGCTGCGTCTTGGCGCGAGCCAGCAAGCGGGCAACGATCCAGCCAAACGCGCGCTGCTCGAGAAAAAAGATCAACTGGAGCAAAAGATTGACACGCTGAAGTACCAGAAAGCCGCAATGGATCCGCACGATTACAAGAAACAATTGACCGAGGCGTTGGTGGAACTCGCGAAAGTGCAGGAGCAACTGGATAAATGAGGTTCGCCGCGGTCATTCCGATTTTCGCGCTGGCATGGGCTGTATCCGTCCGTGCCGCGGCTCCAGCAGACTGCTGGGCGCTGCGCAAGCATGGACATTCGGCGGAGGCGCAGGGCTGCTTCGAGACGCTGACACACAGCGGCGACGCCTACTTCCGCGCCGAAGGCTTCTGGGGGCTCGAGGAATGGGAGCGCGCGAACGAACAGTTCCGCGTGGTGACGCAGCCGGCGGGCAGCAAAGATCTGTACAAGGTGCGATGGGGAATGTTGTTGCACGAGCGCTTCAACGACAACGATGCCAGCGGGTTGTTCCGCGAAGCGCTCGAGAAGAACCCCTCGAGCGCCGAAGCTTATCTCGGGCTGGCAACGGTTTCCGCGGATGGTTTCGAAGGCCAGGCCGCCGGGTATCTGGCCAAGGCGATCGAGCTCGATCCGAAACTGGCTGAAGCGCACGAACTAATGGCTGACATCGCGCTGAGCAATGACGATACGGATGTTGCCGTGGCCGAAGCAGACAAGGCCATGGCGCTAGAAAACGACGCGGTGGACGCGATGGCGGTTCATGCGGCGATCGAACTGATCGCGAGCCGTTCTCCCGAAGCCTGGTTCGCCAAGATTCGCGCCATTAATCCGCACTACGGCGAGGCGTGCGCTCGGGTCGGGCGTCAACTCGAATGGCACTACCGGTATGAGGACGCAGTCACCTACTACCGCAAAGCGGTCGAGCTTGAGCCACGGCTGTGGGCCGCACATTCCGCGCTTGGAATCGCTCTGATGCGATTGGGCAAGGAAGATGAGCCGTTCCGGGAACTTGAGCTGTGCTACAACAACGGATATCGCGATAAGGCAACCGCGAACAGCTTGCGGCTGCTGGACAGCTACAAGAACTTTGAAACGTTTCGCGACAGCACAACGCACGAAGCTGCCCGGTCCGGTGCAGGTGGAAGTCTATCCGGATCATGAGGACTTTGCCGTACGCACGACGGGGATGCCAGGCCTGGGCGCGTTTGGGGTTACGTTTGGGCAGGTCGTGGCGCTCGATAGCCCATCGGCGTACAAGCCGGGAGGGCTCAATTGGGGCTCCACCTTATGGCACGAGATGAGCCACGTATTTATCTTGGCCGCGACGGATCATCGCGTGCCTAGGTGGTTCACCGAAGGTCTCGCGGTGCATGAGGAAGGCGAGCGCTCGCCGGAGTGGAGCGGTCGTTTGACTCCGGAAATACTTGTCGCCATTCGCGACAAGAAGTTCTTGCCGGTGGCGACTCTCGATC
>QHYI01000020.1 GCA_003223245.1 Acidobacteriota bacterium | reverse complement strand
CCATCGGAAAGCGTACGCCGCGTGATGCAGCTCAAGACGCCGCCGATCTTTGCAGACTTGCGAACTCGCTCAATCGTTTGAACGAGATCGCCTGCAACAGCGGCTTCACGGAGCGGCAAGAGCGACGGAAGCAAAACCTACAAACCAGGATCAAGGCCGTGCTGGAACGCACGGGCTTGGTTCTCAACCACTTCAACAGTGATCCGCGAGGCTACGCCGTGTACCTCGATCTGCCCGATGGTTCCTACAACAGCTTCGGCGGACGGGAATGCGGCTCCGGCATCGGGAGGTGAAACCATGCACAACCGCGTAGTGACCATCAACAACACGCATTGGCCGGCGTACCGGAAACCGGGAGCCACTCTGGTTGACCTGCGGATGTTCGATCCAGACGACCGCAGCGAATCTGATCCGCAGGGATTCCTGCTGTTCGACGACCTGCCGAATCAGACGAAGCCAGCAACCGGCCATGCCAAGGAATCCACAAGCGAACAATCCATATAGCCGAGTCAGAGAGGCGAAAGCCTCTCTGACTCAGGTTCTTCCTCGGCAAAACCACCCCTAACGCTATCTCCCAACTTCCCAATCCAGAAATAGCAATTCGCTGACGTGCGCTCAGGCACATGGCTGCGGATTCTGCTTTCCGAATGCTGCCGGTGACGCTCTCCGTATCGAAGGACATTTCAAACTACATGAGGTTTGCAGAGATGCTTTGTGATCGGCTCGCTCACGCCCTGCTCACGTCGGCTTCGCTCGCGGAACGATTCCGCGCCGAAATTGAAAACTGGAAACTCACGCGAGTCAGCGTCGGAGCGTTAACGGTCGATCGTCAATCGCGGCGGTATTTCTTGAGTTCGGGAAGCGCCCTGTTGCGGCACGCGCTCCTGGAGGCCTGGACCCATTTCATTCGACCGGCCTATGGGGGCGCGATCTTTTTTCTTGACGATCTCCAAAATCTCGCCACCCCGACCGTGCAGGACACGTCACTAATAGTGAGAGATCAGTTTCAGAGCCTTGGAGTCGAGGGTGTCAATCTCAGCGTCTGTTTCAGCGCCAGATCAGACTATTTTTCTGGACTCCGCAGTTTCGCTGAACCCGCCGTCCGCTTCTACAACAAGCTCACGCTCCAACCGTTCAGCCTCCGAGAAACAACCGAGTACGTTTGCTCGGTATTTGGCACCACCAGCCTCGATCTCCAACGGCTCGCCGAATGGTTCCACGGCAAGACGCTCGGTCATCCCTATTTTCTCGCATTCGTCAGCCGCGAACTCTGGAGACTGTATCGCGCGCAGCAATTCACAGACGCAACGCACCTCTGGCCAGTTATCTTCCACCGTCTGGAAGAAGGAAAGTTCAATGCCGATCTTGAACGGTTATCAGAAAAGGAAGTTGCGCTCCTGCGTGCCGCTGCGCTGACCGACCAGAGCGAGTTCAAGCCCGCATCAAGCGCCTCGTCGAAGCAGGCCTGTTGATCCGCACAGGACGAGCCCGCTACAGACTCTACCACCCGTTGTTTCGCGAGTTCCTGAGACAAACAAAATGAACCCGAGCAACTGCAAACACGAAAACGTTCGCGCCGGGACGCGGCGGCAGTTGCTTTTCCTTTGCCTTACCACAAGGCGGAATCCATTCACTTGCCCCTTGCCCTCTTCCATTTCGCCCTTTGCCCTTCACCCTTGCCCTTTCCCTTGGGCAAGCGGTTCGGGCATGGAATCGACCGTTTTGCCTCTCAGCCAAGGGATGAGTCATGGAGCGTGTAAAAGAGGAGCGAGGCCAGACTCGGCATGGTGGCGACATGACTCGCAGGCCAAACACCGTCGCTTCGACAGATCAGCGCGGCTATGGCATCGTGGAGGCGGCTGAGTACATGGGTGTGACTCCCTGGTTTGTCGAGGTGAAGATTCGCTCAGGGGAGCTGCCTGCGTTGAAGTTGTGTCGCCACTATACAATCCTGAGGCAAGACATGGACGCTTTTTTGGACAGACACCGCGCGGCGCTTCTGGATAAGCACCGCTCGGCACTGACGCAGAGCGCCAAGTGTCAGCGATCATCTGAATCCGTCGATTTTTGAACATCGAGAGGGAAGAATGGTGGAATATCCATCATCCGACGGCGGTAAAGCCAATGACTCGATTTGCTCGGCGTCCCGCGTGACGCGTAAAGGTCCTCGATCGATCTCGCGATCGCGTGTTGAAAACGACTGCTTCCCACGAACGCCTTCCGGAAGCCTGCTGCGCTCGCCGGATCTGAACAAAAAGGCCAGTGGGTCAGTTTCCGAGTGGCCGACTACACGAGCGGGAACGTGACCATCGCAAGCTTGTCTGGCTGCGAAACTCATTTTCTGGTTTCTTTCCTTCCCTGCACACTTTCGTCTGTGAACGTTCCAGGTTGGTCAACGCAGACACCTCGCAGAGCAGATGCACGATCCTGCCCAACAGCTCGGTCAGTTGCAGGGGAGCCCGCGGGACATAGCGCGGTCTATTCATCGCGGCAGCGGCGCGAACCGTGGATGTGGACCTGCGGATTGTTTTGCAGGTCCGCGAAAGTCCCGCTGAAATAGCTGCTGCTCCAATAGGCCTTCTTGGCGATCTCTGAAGCAACTTGCTTTGCAAGTTGAGGATCATCGGCAAAGACGACGACGCGCGCGCCCTTGTCCAAGAGCGGCAGGCGACCGTCATTGTTGGCGGCGTCCGCTTCACCGGGCTGAATGTTCACGGCGCAGGCGATAGTATCGGCGCGGAAGTCCTGCGGCGGGCGGGCATCGACGAAGACGGCCGTCTGGTCGCGGTTAAAAATGTAGGCAAATCCGTCGAAATCTGTTTGCACCGTGTTACCGAGTGCGCGCCATACCGGCAGGCCGAGCTGATATCGCCAAATATGGTCATAGCCAAGGTTAGCCAGGGCCTTTGCAACCCGTTTGCTCTTGCCGCAGAACGGGCCATTACAGGTGAGGACCAAGTCGTCGTGAACACCGTAGCGTGCGACGATTTCGTCTACTTCGTGCGCAACATTTGTAGGGTCTGCAACTAGATCGGGCGGGATGTTGATGGCGCCGGGTATATGTGAGATCGCGTATTCCGGTGGGAAGCGTACGTCCAAGACCGGCATGCTGCCGGAAGCTAGGATCTGCTGAAGCTGCTCGGAGGTGATCTCGGTTCCTGGCTGGTTCTTTTCGAGCAAGCTGGTTTGAAAGATGTTTGGGATTGCCGGGCACTGCGCCTGAACCGGCAGCAAGATGCTGATACCGATGGCTATCAAAGCCGCAAAGATTCGAGTGGGCCGTGCAAAGCGATTCTGGATGTTACGACGCATGGTGTCCTCCTAGGCGGTCACGGTGCACCGAGGTCTTCAGCGATGCAATGTTCAGCCGATGCTTTATGAGTGATGGAGACGTGATGGGGTAAGCCATACGACCGAAAGGGACTTTTGGGCTATAATCCCGGCCCAGCGTGGCATCCCATGCGACTGGGGACGCAAAATCCGAGTGTCATCCGTTTCGAGAACTACGAACTCGACCTCGCTGCCGAGGAACTACGGAAACAGGGCTCCTCTCTAAGGCTGCAGCCCCAGCCATTCAAAATCCTGGCGTACCTTGCCAGCCGTCCTGGCGAGCTCATCACCCGGCAGGAACTGCGCGACCACGTTTGGCCGGGCGACACCTTCGTTGACTTCGACTTGGCCATCAACCAGGCCATTAAGCAGATCCGGGCAGTGCTCAACGACGACGCGGAGCGTCCACGGGTCATTGCAACCCTGCCACGGCGCGGGTATCGGTTCATCGCGAAAACTACGCTCACGGCAGCGGCTGGAGCTCCCTTACCGCAGGATTCATCTGAAAGCCTCGAGGAAAGCGCGAAGAATCTAGCGGGGAGCACGCCTTTGGTCTCTCATACCTCGCGTGCGCGAGCATGGGTGGCGCTAGGTGCCGTTGTGCTGTTGATCGGTGTGGTGATTGCCTATCGCTTCGCGACGCCAAGAGGTCCGGCGACGCAGATGCGCATCGTTGTGCTGCCCTTCCAGAACCTGACAGGAGACCCGAGCCAGGAGTATTTCGCTGATGGCATGACGGAAGAGATGATTTCACAGCTCGGGGCGATGAATCCGAACCGGCTTGGAGTTATCGCGCGCACGTCGGCAGTGAAATACAAGAATAGCGGCAAGGGCATCGACCAGATCGGGCACGAGCTGGGTGTCGAGTATGTGCTGGAAGGTAGCGTGCGCGAGGCCGGTTCGCATGTGCGCGTTACCGCGCAGCTCATCCGCGTGAGCGACCAGATGCACGTCTGGTCGGAGAGCTTCGACCGCGCCTTCAAAGATGTGGTCGAGCTGCAATCGGATGTGGCCCAGGCGATCGCGCGGCGTATCGACGTCGGGCTAGGCCAGCGCCGCGCCGCTCCTCCCCCCGCCACGCAAGCTGGCTGGGAGGCCTACTCCGCTTATCTCAAAGGACGCCACCTGCTGCTTGACAACAAGACCGCGGCCACCATCGCTGTGGCCCTGCAGTACTTTCAGCGTGCCATCGAACTCGACCCCAATTTCGCGCTAGGCTACGCTGGCCTCGCGGACGCGTACGCCGAACAGGCCGACGCTGATCTGGCTCCTGAAAAGGCCTTCGCCCTGTCGAAGCAGGCTGCGGTGCGGGCACTCCGCATCAATCCGGATTTGGCGGAAGCCCACGTCTCCTTGGCCAACGTGCTGTTCTATAGTGAGTGGAAGTGGGCCGACGCGGATCGCGAATATAAACGCGCACTCGAGCTCAAGCCCACCTATGAGGAAGCCCATCACTCTTATTCTCATTACCTCACGCTGGCCGGGCGCCACGCGGAAGCGATTGAGGAGTCCCAACTCTTATTGCGACTGGATCCGCTTTCGTCGCACATGAACTCGCACTTGGGATTGGCCTACTTGAAGGCGGGGCGTTTCGACGAGGCGCTCGCCCAGTTCAAGAAGACCATCGCGCTCGACCCGAACTATATGCGCGTGTACACGCACCTGGGCTTCGCGTATGAGTGGCGCAGAATGTTTCCGGAGGCGATTACCGCATACAAAAAGGGCGTGAGCCTCGCAGGCGAAACACTGGAAGGACAAGCAGATCTGGCTCGGGCACTCATCGAAGGCGGCGAGAGGAAAGAAGGACTCTTGATTCTGCACCGCCTGGAATCGCAAGAGAAGCGGCGTTATGTTTCGCCCGTGGATTTGGCTGGCATCTACACGGTGCTGGGCGATCATGAAAAAGCGATGACTCTGTTGGAGAATGCTTTGGAGCAGCACAATGGAAGGTTGCTGTTCATACATCAGTATCACGAATTTGATCCCTTGCGAAATTCTCCGCGTTTTACGCGCATCTTGCAGTCGGTAGGAGCGCCGGCCGCCCTGTAGTTTCGGCGTCAGTTCTGCACCAAGACGTTTCTTTTCCTGCACCGGGCATGTTTCGACGCGATGAATTCCCTCCTTCAGTAGCGTATGGTCAAAAATCTCAAACGCATTGAAAAAGCTTGTTTTCCGGTCTCGTAATTTCCTCGCACAGCTGGTTTCTGAAACCTCAAG
>QHYI01000188.1 GCA_003223245.1 Acidobacteriota bacterium | reverse complement strand
ATCGAGCTTCACCTTGTAGGCCGTTCCGCTCTTGTTGGTCACGATGAACTCCGTGAAATCACCCGCTACGCGGCAGCGGTGAAGGTGCATAGTCTATTGGACCTGCACGGAAATATTCCTTCGTTTTATCCGCATAACTGCTGGCAAAACCAGCGATGTGAATATTCTGGATGAGTTCCTTCCGGAAGCGGGAGCATTTCATGTGTTCGACCGCGGTTACATCGATTTCGCGCGCTTATTTGTGTCCACACTTTGCTCGGCATTTTTCGTCGTGCGCACCAAAGAGAATGTTTTGCTCCAGCGGCGTTACTCTCACGCCGTGGATAAGTCCACTGGTGTACGGTCGGATCACACTGTCATTCTAACTACCATCGAATCGGCGAAAGCCTATCCCGATCCTTTGCGACGCGTCAGTTACTTGGATGTCGAGAACCGGCGCCGATTGAAGTTCCTCACCAATAACTTCCAACTGCCGGCACTGAAGATCGCCAAATCTACAAATGCCGTTGGCAAGTAGAATTGTTTTTCAAATGGATCAAGCAGCAATCATGCAAGGGCTTTTACGGGAAACGATATTTACGTTAAGGTGGAGGCCGACCCCGGCCAGCCGCTGTCGGCGGTCCGGACGGTCCTGGATGACTTTGAGCTTGCTGACGAGCCATAGCTCCACGTCCATGTGGACCGATCCCATATAAACTTCCATGATTTCGCGGCCAACGAAATCAAAGCCATATTTCACGGAAATAGAAATAAACGCGAGCCTCGCGGGATGAAGGTGTTTACCCTACTTGCAGGCAAATAGCCGACTCTATACTATTTTTCCGCTCGCGATTCGAAAAGCCGGCCCGTCAAGGAAGGAGAAGGGCATGAACGCTTTTCATCGGATCGGTCCCATTGCAGCTGGGTTGCTTTTTTGCACCTGTGCGGGCCATGCACAGCAGACACAAGGAAGCGCAGGAATTGGAGTCGTTGTCACCTCTCCTCAAGCGGCCCACGACATTGTTCATACGTATACCATCCGCATGCCAGCACCATCGGTTCACGCGCCTTTAGTCACTGGCGCGCCCTATTGCGCCGGGGTAACGACGGAACGCGTACAAACTCTTGCGGATGGAACGCACATAACGCAGAAATCGCGAAGTACCAAGACCTGCCGCGATTCGGAAGGAAGAACGCGCCGGGAGAGTACGCCCGGAAGCGCAGAAATCGTCGAGATCCACGATCCTGTCAGCGGATTTCGTTATATCCTCGACCCTTACAATCACGTCGCTCATTCCTTCTCGCCGCTCGAAAAATCTAATGAGCCGGCTCGGTACGCTCAAGAAGGCAAGGCGGTATCTGCGGGAGCAGGCTCTGGTCCCGCGCGGAAGGTTGCAAGTCCGTCGCTTCCGGAGCCAGAACGCCCAGAGGTCTCTACGGAGTCGCTGGGCACCCAAGTTATCGAGGGGGTTTCGGTCGAAGGAACCAAGCTGACGCGGACGTTCCCAGTGGGTGCGATCGGTAATGACAGACCTATCGTGAGCCTAACGGAGTCCTGGTTTTCGCCTGAGCTAAAGGTAGTTGTGCTCTCGAAGACCTCCGACCCACGCATGGGCGAATCAACGATGAAACTTCAGAATATTGACCGTTCCGAGCCTGACCCGGCGTTATTCCAAATACCTCCGGATTACCAAGTCGTGGACGAAAACAGCGATCGGGTGGAAATCAAGGTTACTCGCCCCTGAAGCGACCGCCCACCGCGCATCCTCAAACCTGATTCTCTTCTCTATCCAGACGGTTCCCTCCAGCCGACCAAAGCCAAAAAAGGGTTTTGACAGAATTCACTCTAAGTACCTAATGCGACGTTTGGTCATTCGAACGTCCTGTGGTCCGCAAAAACTCCATTCCAGCGGTTTTTCAATGCAGTGTAACACCTTGTTACATTCTGATCGCCTGGCGTGGGGGTCTCAATTTCCTATTCTTGAATGTCTCTGATTTCAAAAGCATTCGGGCCGGATGATATTTTTGGTATTGACAGGCACGTCGCGACGCACTCATGAAGCTCGGCGGCGTTGAGCAAACGAAAGAAAAGTACCGCGACACGGCCTGGCGCTTCTTGACTGTTGTACGAAACCTGGACCTTCAACGATCGTGGTAACGATCGTTCTTCTTCCCCGAGAATGGCTACGTGACCGCCGTTTCTCCCAACTCTTAATTTTATAGTTGACAAACCTTTTTTCTCGCGCTATTAATTCCCAGTCTTAATTCCTTAGTTGATGGAGACACTCTTGCCGCGAAAAAAATCCCTCAACCTCACTGAAGCCGAGCTTCGTCTCATGGATATCGTGTGGGACAAAGGCACAGCCACTGTCGGGGAAGTCGCCGCGGCGCTCACCGGCGAGCCGGGTCTCGCCTACAACACGGTCCTTACCACGCTTCGCATTCTCGAGCAGAAAGGCTACGTCCGGCATACCAAGCCCCGTGAAGGTCGCGCCTTTGTCTATCGCGCTGTTGTCGGCCGCAAGCAGGCCAGCCGGAACGCCGTGCGTCACGTAGTCCGCCGGTTCTTCGCCAATTCTCCCGAATTGCTTGTCCTCAATCTGCTTGACGACGGCGATCTCTCTCAGCAGGAACTCCGGAAGATTCGAAATCTCCTCGCGGAAGGTGAAAAATGAGCGCGATCCTGGAATCCCTGAATGCTTTTTCGGCTGTTGGACTCACGGCTGTTCTGAACACGCTGTGGCTGGCACTCGCCGTGGCCGCTGTCATTTGGCTCGCGCTCCGGTTAATGCCTCGCGTCAACGCCGCAACGCGCCATGCTGTTTGGTGGGCGGTACTGGCGCTGGTCGTGCTGATGCCTCTCGCCACGATTCTCCCTCGGCCTGCCCCGCCCGAGCCTTCTCCCGCGCGGACGGAAAAGCAAATCCTAACGCGCGCCCTACCCTCTTCCCCCGTGAGGCCTCTCCTCGTTAGAGGCGCTGATGCTCCCGCTTCGCCGCTCACATCTGCTCCGCTCCATCCACTTCATTCTCGCGCCGCTGCGGCGCCTCGCGTCCGCGTCCCCATCGAATTTCATCCGGGAAACTGGCCGTCGCGCCTGCTGTTCCTCTGGATGGCCGTGTCCTGCGTTCTACTCGGCAGGATTGTCCGCAGTTACTTGCATCTCCGCGGGCTGCGGAATCGTGCCCGGCCCGCAAGCGCGGAGTTGGTCGTGCGTTTCGAGCAGCGTCTGCGCGACTCTCGCACTTCGCGTGCCCCTCAGCTCCTTGTATCCGATGAAGTGATTTCACCTCTCGCCGCGGGATTCCTGCACCCCGTTGTAATTCTCCCGGACCTCCTCCTGGAGGAGATTGCCGAGCCGGAACTCGACTGCGTCCTGCTTCACGAACTGGCTCATGTCGCCCGCCGCGACGATTGGACCAACCTGATGGGCCGGCTGGCATCCGCGGCTTTTGTTCTCCATCCGGTAGCTGCGTGGGTTTTGCGCCGCATCGAGCGAGAACGGGAAATCGCCTGTGACGATTGGGTTGTCGCTGCCACCGGCTCCGCCGTCCACTATGCCGCGACGCTGGCGCGCTTGTTCGAATTCTGCTGCACGCGCCGGCGCGAATTGCTCGCGACCGGAATGGCTCACCGATCCTCGAACCTCGGCGAGCGCATCGAGATCCTGCTCCGGCCGAGGTTTCATTTTTCTCCGGGCGCTTCATTGCCCCGCGTTTCTTTCTGTGTCGCGGATTGTCTCGCTCTACTCAGTTTTGGTGTGCGCAT
Organism: Acidobacteriota bacterium; assembly: GCA_003223245.1. Taxonomy (GTDB): domain Bacteria; phylum Acidobacteriota; class Terriglobia; order Acidiferrales; family UBA7541; genus Acidiferrum. The sequence continues at coordinate 14,084 of QHYI01000188.1, read as the reverse complement.
GCCCGGATGGATCACCTTCGCGAAGGACTCGACCGTCGCTGTTGCATATAATCAGGCCGTTCCGCAATCTCAAATCTCCGCTGCGCGCATCGCACTCTCGGCAACGCTCTCCCCAGCGCACCGCGCACAATCCTCCGCCACTCCGCCAGCGATTCTCACCGATCAGGACAAGACCTGGCGGCACGAATGGAAGCTCACGCGCCATGACTCCTCCCCGAGCAAGGTGCGGCTCTCCCTCATCAGCCGCGATGACGACGGTAACAACCGGATGAACACCCAGGACGTTCCGCTCTCCAGTCTCGCGGGATTCTCTCTCTCCGTGCTCGATCATGACGGCCCCGTGAAGTTCGAATATGTCCGCGATTCGGGGCGGATTCTGTGCGAAGGACGCGTCACTCGCGGCCGCGCTTCAGGGCCATTCACGGTCGTTCTCAATCCCTCCTTCGTTTCCGCTCTGCAGAAAATGGGCTATGCCGCGCCGCATGATGATGAGGCGTTCTCTCTTGTGACCTCCGACGTGACTCTCGGCTATGCCCGCTCCGTCAGGGACACGGGCCTCACATCATCGGTATCGGATTTGATCGACTTGCAAGATCACGGCGTCAGTTCGGACTATGTCCGCGCCGTGCGCCAGGAAGGGTTCACGAATCTGACCGCGTCGGATATTTCCAATCTGCGTGATCACGGCGTCGAACCCAATTACCTCAAAGCGATCAAGGCAGCCGGCCCCAACCTCTCCATCGATGAGATCGACAGTTTATACGATCACGGCGTCAAGCCCGACTATTACAAATCAATGAAAGCCACCGCCTCCCAACTCTCAATCGAGCAAATCGACAGCCTGTTCGATCACGGCGTTGAACCGGATTCTTACAAGGGCTTCGCCTCCCTAGACCCCAAGCTCTCCATCGAGGAAATCGACAGCCTGCGCGACCATGGCGTCAAACCGGAGTACTACCGGAGCGTGAAATCTGTCGATGCCAACCTCTCGATCGAGGAGATCGACAGTTTATACGATCACGGCGTCAAGCCCGACTATTACAAATCCACGAAGGCCACCGCCTCCCAACTCTCAATCGAGCAAATCGACAACCTGTTCGATCACGGCGTCAGTCCCGATACCTACAAAGGCTTCGCCGTTATCGATCCGGGGCTCTCCATCGAGCAGATCGACAATCTCCGCGACCATGGGGTCGAACCGGAGTTTTACCAGGGGATAAAGGCAGTTGACTCGACTCTATCGATCGAGGAGATCAATAGTCTACGTGACCATGGCGTCGAGCCGGAATATCTCAAGGAGATGCGCGCGCTGCCAGATGGATTCTCCATCTCGGACATCTCCGAACTTCGCGACCACGGCATCACTGCCAAGTACATTCGCAACCTGCACGATATGGGTATGAAAAACCTGACGGCGGCTCAGATCGTTCGTCTCCGCGACGGAGATTAGCACTGCGTGGGTCTTGGGATATGGGTTCGGCTTCCGCCGGCAATGGCACCAACGGCCCTGTGCGCGCTGTCTCACTTCGCAAGAAATCTGTTCTGAACGCTCGGAAAGCTCGATTGAAACGGCACTCATAGAAATCAAGCTCGTCTGGATTTTCACCCAGACCATCCTCGGCAAAAAGCACGCTGAACTCGCCCAAAATTTCTTCGCGAACCTCAGCTGCACTCGGCCGGCTATTATCTGGAATGCGTTTGCAAAGGATGGCCTCACAGCGCGAGACGAGCAGGCGCTCGCGGATTTGCGGTCCAGATATCCCGGCGCGAAGACCGTATCAATTGTCGGGCAAGCTTTGGAGGAGCGGCGACCGCCGATGCCTCAATTCAAGTTGAGCTAAGTGAAATCGATCAGCTGGTATTGCTGGCAGTGTGGACCGAGCGTCCACCGCACGCGGCGGCTTTCCCGCGGATCTATGGGAAAATGGCCAGGCAGCATCAACCAGTGCACCAAGGTTTGCGGTAACTTTGCGTAAGGCCGCGAATCTTATGACGTGCTATCTCATTGAATTAATGACTGTTAAAAAAGTGATAAGCTATGTGTCTAGACAGTGTCTTGACAGATCAACAGCATCCAGTCTAAGCTCATTATATATATCCAGGCATACCGAAGGGAGATACTTGTGGCAGTGAGAGCCATGGCGTTGAAAGAGGAAGGAACACACCCACCTTCCGAGGGCATCCTCGCTCGATTCGCCCAAGTGAAGCCCATCCGGTCCTTGAGAGACCTTGAGAGGGTAAAGGAGGAGAGGCCGGATATCGTATTAATAGATCTCCATATGCCCCAATTCGACGGAAAAGAAGTAGTGGAAGTGCTTCGGCAATCCCAGCGAGTGCCGGTGCTTGTGCTCTTTGATGCCAGCGTGGAGCCGACTACCCTGCTAAAACAGTTGAACAGTCTGAGCACGCTTAGGACTGCTCGCCGCAGCCGGCTTCCAAATCTTGCGCAGGCGGTGCGGCTGCTCGGGATCTCTCAAGAGGCTCTCAGCCGAATGCTGAATGTTTCCGCACGAACGGCGCATCGTTGGCTCAAGGGAACACGCCCTCGGCGAACTCGAGAGTTGGACAGGCTTCTTGAGATAGTCGCACTGATGGAACAAGCACTTCCCAGCGATGACGCCATTCGGAGCTATTTGTACCATGCCAACCCAACCCTCCAAGGTGAGAAGCCGATCGATTTCTTGATTCGCGGGGAATTCGACCGGGTGGCAGCAGACCTTCAGGCCGTTCAAGAGGGAGTCTACGTTTAATTGGCGCTGCCTTCTGACCTCCCCCGCGGTTCTCTGTTGGCGGTCGTTTTCCGCGTGGTTCAAAAAGGCGTAGATCCATTGGGGACCGCAGGAAGCCTAAAGGCTGGAGGCCGCTTCAATCCGCCAAATGCTTTCGGCGCCCTCTATACCTCGCTAGAAGCGCCGACGGCGATCAAAGAAGTGGCGAAAGGCTTGGGGCTGCGCGGGATTGACCCCGAGCAGTTTCCCGAAGACGCTTACTGGATCTACGAATTGGAAGTGAGGTTGGACGCTGTTCTCGATTTGACCGACCCGGACGTCCTGCAAAAGAGTCGGGTTCAACAAGACTCACTCACCGGCACCGATGTAAAAGCAACGTGGGAGATCGCTGCTCAAGCTAGAGAACGGGGTTATGAGGCTCTGCTCGTCCCATCTGCCCCCGCCCCCAATTCCAAGAACTTGATTATCTTCCTTGATAAGCTGGAGGCGCATCCCCGAGTGTTAAGTTCAAAGCCTGTGCGCCTGACAAAGGAAACATGAGAAGCAGAGTGACAGCGGAGGCGGACCGCCGCTGCTTGATCACGCCTATCTTGTATTTTGCCTTTAGGAAAACTCTCTTCCGTTCCTTTATCTGGTTGAATTTATTGCGCATTTCCACAAGTTCATAGTCCAGGTTCAACCGTGTCTTGTAGCAGCCGAAGAAAGTCTCTTCAATATCCGTGGAAATCACAAGCATCGAGAAGAGGAAGACCGCTATCTTGCGCGGGTCCGTTTCAAAGTAGTGAAAGCCCCAAGAGACGGTCGTCGGTGTTGAAGCATCCTTGAAGCTCTTCCCTAGCGAGGGCGTGTTTGAGTGGGTCCCTATTTCGGACAGCTTCGCGTAGTACATGTGAAGTTGTTTCAAACCGAATTTGTCAGGGAACAGATTCTTCTTTTTGTTGTGGGTGAAGATTTTGTCATACGCTCCCGTCTGTGTTTTTCCTTGCATCTTCTCTGCCCATGCCTTGGTAACGACCGGCTCATTGAAAATCTTATGGGCGTGGGCGGTGAACTCAATTCCATCGCGCAGCAAGCTATAGGCGTCGCCAATACAGCACGAGAACCCGAGGTCCGCGGCCTTAATCTGCCAGAAGTCGTAGACGCGACCGAACAAGAGATGAAGCGAGAGCGTCTCCCCGGGTTCCAGGGCCGTCCTACAGCTTCCCACCCACCGCTCCGCGACGCCATTCTGCCAGGAACTTCGGAATGACGTTTGCTTGGGAATGCTGGATGATCGAACCGCTCGTCGGATGCTTCGTGAAGTTGCAAGACCAAGGGCTCGGGAAGAAAGGAGCCGCATGATCGTCGGCGCATCCTGCATCACCATACACCTGGGGTGAGTTCTTTGGTCGAAATCGTGACTGAGGAAGCTCCCCTGCCAATCCTTCCCCGGAGGGCGAGCGCCCTAATTGTCGTCGTCAACGACCGCAACCTTGGCGGCATTCGCAATCCAGCGCTGCGCCGTCTTACGGTCAACCTCGTGCACTTTCATGAATGCTTTAATGGCGACATCGATAAGCGCACTTGCCGTTTTGCCCATCGCCTCGTCGGGATTGGGTTGCTCGGTCTTTCGTTTCATTCATTCCCTGCGGCTAGTTACGACTTGCGGTAATTGTAAGATTAGAGCAACAGCCCCGTAATTATTTGCGGAAGCACAAAGAAGGAAACGCTGCGCACGAATCTGGTGTGTCTGGAAAAAGCGGTCACACCTTTTCGCTGCCCTTGCTCAGGGGCTTTAGTGGTTCGGGAGGCTGTTCACCCTCGCAAAGAACCTGGTAAAGCTGGATACCGACAGCATGCCCATGCAGACCACCGCGTGATTCAAATCACGGGTTGGCATGTTGTACGTCACACCCACCTTACTGCTGCCAAACCTAGAATGACGCATGGCTTTTCCTCGCGGCAATTCACACCCAAACCGTAAGGCACAGGCTGCACATGCGGTTTGTGAACAGGTACTGCCAGACGTGACCCTACTCATTTCAGCATCGAACGCGTGCTCCGTTGCGCCGACTAATCCCTCGTGCAGACAAAATTGGAAGCGTCGTCGGTGCTGCCTGAGCCCGTGTACTTAGCAACTTGAGGATACGGGCACAACGGTCGAGTGCGGTCCGACTTGGCAGCGTGCGTACCTGGTGGGAAGTGAGACGCGACGATTCGGTCTGGCGCTTTGTCCTTCTCAACCCATTGTTCGAGCACGTCGACGTGGTCAAATTCCGAAGGGCCATCGCCGCCGCCACAATGGCTCATTCCAGGGACCATGAACAAACGCATGGAGTTCTGAACGTTGGTGGAGCCACCCATCGCTGCAACCACGCTGTTGTAATAATTAACGGTGTTCTGCGGGGCGATGGCGGGATCGTTCCAGCCGTGGTATAGGAAAAGCTTACCGCCTCGCGTAAAAAACTCTTTCAGATTCGGATTGGTTGCGTTGAGAACTCCATTGTCCAGCTTGTCTGCGAGAGCAACATCGGTATCAAAGTTCAAGGTACGGTAATCCCAGTTTGGATCATGAAATACCAAGTATTTGAAGTGGGAAGCGACAATCGGCGCCTCCGTTCCACGCGCAAAAAAGCTCCAGCCGTTTTCGCTTCCCGGTTCCAGACCAGGGAAGATTTGTTCGCCGGTCCGCGGGTTCTTCGGCCCGGCGTAAATCTTCCTGGCCGCGTCCACCTGTGATGTCGTTAGGCAATCCGGGCCGTCCGCCTCCTTGCACTGCAGGATCTTCGGATCAAAATGGCACTTCTTCGGATTCTCCAGAACGCCATCCTTCACTCCGTCCAGCGAATCGCAGGCCTCGACCACAGCTTTGTGCAACACGGCGTACTTTTCCTTGGGAAGGTAGCTGCCAGGGTTCTCGTGAGTTGCTTGGCCGATCCAGATGCCGCTGACCATGAGATGTGTCCAGCAATTGGCGGGTGCGCCAGCGATGATTCCGTCGTAGTCGCCCGGATAGCGCTGCGCTTCCGTGAGCCCTTGTTTGCCGCCCGTCGAGCAACCATTCCAGTAAGAATGTTTGGGAGCATCTCCGTAATACGCGGAGACCATTGCTTTTGCCTTGATGGTCGTTTCATGGAACGCTCGATATCCAAAGTCAATCACCTTCTCTGGATGGCCAAGGGCGAAACTACCGTCGCCTGCGCTGCCTTCGTGCCCCGTATCCGTTGATGCAGTGGCATAGCCTCGTTGAAGCGCGTCCGACATGTCCAGATACCAGATTTCTCCTGACCAACCTCCGTTCCCGATACCCATGAGCTTGTGGTTCCAGCCTGAGGCTGGCATCCAAACCTCAAACTTGATGTTGGAATCCTTTGTCGGTCTGATTTCTCCGGCAACGCGGCAGAAAGCCGGCAAGCTGCCCAAAGGAGGTCCAGGCAAATGTAACTCCGCCCCCGCCGGTTCCAGCTTTGCCAGGACAATGGTTGTATCCGGTAATGCCAGTGTAGCCAGGCTTTCACACGTGGCAGCTCGCGCCGCACACGCCACCGAAAAAACCGCCAATGATGTAACGAAGGCCCTCAACGGGACACCGAAGAGTGTGGTCCTTGCGATTTCCGTCAATTCATCACCTCTGTTCCACGGGTCTATCAAGAGATTCCTCGATAGCTCACGGCAGAGAGGATAGTATATCGAAGGACCGTTGAGCGCGGCGCCGCCCAGGGAAGTTTCAACATTTGGGATGGTGCTCTTTGATCGTGCAACGAAGAAGCGTGCCTAACCGGCCCCTAGTTTCGTCCGGCTCAAAATGGAAATACCATATTTCCCCGGTGCCCGATCCAGCAGCGAACTAGTCGAACCGAGCAGAAATTCGTCAAAGAATGCCCGAACGTAGTCTCGAATCAATGACAGAGTCGTCTCTGCGTCCGCGGCATTATCCTCGCCAAAACGCCGACCGCGATCAGCCCAAGCTGGCAGGACGGCCATATCGCTAAAGGTCAGGTGCTTGAAGTCCATGATGTCCACTCGGTATCCCGGCCTACGTTTCAAATAAACAAAAGACAGCTCTTCGCCCACTCGCGCCTGCATCGCTCTAACCTTTTCGTCACGCGGTGGTGTCCAGTACTGCGGGGAAGTAGCGTGCTTGATCACCATCAATGGCTTTGGAAGGACGCTTTTCGACAGCGCGCCCAAAGGAGAGCCATCGAGATTGATCACGGCTCTGATGCGCTGGTCCTGGAGTCCCGCCAGGATCGATGCCGCACCTCCGAACGAATGACCGAAGGCACCGACTCTACTGAGGTCTAGTCACCGAAAGAAGATGCTGTTCAGGTCTCGATCAAGTCGTTCGATCTGATCGAGCATGAAGCGCAGGTCGCCGGCCCAACGGGGCAGCGCAATGTCGTCGTCTAAGAGCTTGCCGCAAGCGGGGACTCTGTGTCCATCCGGGAAAGTTGTGTCGACCCATCCGGTTGGGACAATTGCGAAGACCGCATGTCCATGACTCGTCAAATCCTCGGCAAAGGTGCTGTAGAAGGCGAGATTCACCCCGGCACCGGGAGAAAACAGCAACAGTGGCCAGAGGTTCTTAGTCCGCGCCGGTGGTGCTTCTGCTATTGAATTGCTTACAGTTCCGTGAATAGCGCGCAACGCCTCGCCCATCGTCAAGGGATTTGGAGAATTGAGCCGCTGATAATAATAAAGAAGCTTCGCTTCGCTAAGCGCCCATCTTTCTGGCATCCATAAAGCATGCACCTCGGAGGTATCTGCTTCAGCGGGGTACCAAGCGATGACCATGAACTCGCGCTCTGTCCGCGCAACCACGGGATCAGTTCGGTTCGGGTCCGTCCAATGAAAGAAGGTACGGCCAACCGAATAGCTTCCAGTCGGTGTCAAGAGCGCAGAATGTGCGGCTCTTGTTGGTTGGGTCGTGCAGAACCAAAGAAATACCGAGCCCGCTGCAATTCTCAGTACTCCAGAACAAATAGGCATGAGGCATTACTCCTTCACCTCTTTCCGACCGTTGTTGTCCTCTCGAATGGCGAAGCCGATCGACTTACACTTCGCCCTGCACTCTCTATTGACGCGAGATGCCCTAGACGACCAACGACTCCTCGAAACCTTTCGAGCGTGCTTCCTTGGTGCATTGGGCCCAGGATCTTCACAGAGAAATTGCTGTCGTGCACGACCAGACGGTATTCCGGATCCACTTTGAGCTTCTGCCGGTGATAAGCAGAGCGATGCCGACGTGGACACTCTGGCCGGCTGCAGACAAATTGTTGGAGACGGTAAACGGAAGGTTGAAAGGAACGCTGGCAGTAGAGACAGCAGCCGCTCTTGCTCACGTCGGCTCCTCAGAGATTCAGCGGGGAGATTAACGTCTGAGCCGAATCAAAAACAAAAATGGCCCACGACGTGCAATTTTAGAGTCGTACCGCGTCCTGGTCATCAGGGGTCCTTCGTGGATCCTCAAGGAGTCCAACCATGAAAGGTGACCCTTTACTTGAATCCTTCTTCTGAAATTTGACTGGTGGTTCCTGCGTCGCTGAAACTGAAATACGCTTTCGTAGAGCTTACAGCCACGAAAAAGTTAAACACAGCACTCCCGAGTGGTGAGCACGCTGAAGTTGTGGCTAGAGTTGCAGCTGTCATTTGTCCGAAAGCCGTCTGCCCAGTCTGTCCAATCTGCCCAGTCTGCCCAATTTCTTGATATGTCCCGGTGACCTGAGCAGGACAAGAACCTGCAATAGAGACAGTGCCAGTGAGATTTCCGTTGCTTGCGTTGATGGCTCCAACGATGGGGCCATTTCCGAACGCGAAGGTTCCTGTGAATTCTGGCGTATTCTGCCCGTGGACCGGAGGTGGGTTTACCACGTTGAGCGGGCCTCCCGCGCACCCCAACGCCGCGATTAGCACTATCGTGCCTAATACAACTACTACTTTCATGTTCTCTCCTGTTCTGCGGGGCCAATGTCGTAGCTGGACCTCCTTCACGGCGGAGCCTCTTTCTAAGGGCTGGCTCGCAACAGGAAACAGTTCCCAGAGGCTTGGAGGGTGACCCTGCCCCAGGGTGTGGTCCTCCTTAACCAACTCATCTCTGCGACTGTCCGCTAAGCGATGTAAAGCTACCAACCGTCAACCGCTCTATCAGGTGAACACCGGCATTGGTCATCAAGTGAATCCGCGAAGCTGAGTGGCCATTGAGGTGGAGGAACTGTTTGTGATACCTGCGTTTCGTGGACGAGGATATGCCTAAGTTGGTGGAGAGGATAGGAAAGTACGCTCCCAATCACACAATCTCGATGCCTCAGTTAACTTGTGGATTTCCCAAGCAGTCAAGCACGCGATAAGTCGTGGTCGAACAAACCGTGGTAAACCGTGACTCCCAAACAGCCAATTAGAATTCTGGGAAAGCCAGGGCATTGCTGTGATTGTATCATTGCGGGGTGCGCGTATTACTGGGAGGGGAGGTGACGCGGATGACGGGCGTAACCGACGTTCTGGCGATTTACGGCGCGGTGCTTTCCACCATCGCTGTGGTTTGGAATCTGTGCCGAGATGTTCACAATCGTTCGCGGGAACTGAGGAAGAAGCTCACAGCGGACCTCTATTCGCCCGTCCGCCGACAACTTACGGAGGCATCCGAGGCGATTGAAAAAGGGCAGCGGGTGCAGTCAATCAATCCGAAAACGTGGAAGATAGCGTACTCTTCAGGTATCACGCGAAAGCTAAAGCGCTCGGTCCGTTCAGAACTGGCGGAGCTATATGAATGGACCCTTCCACACTACGATAAGGCATGGCGGGACCTAAACGAGGAAATTCGTAAGGTGATGAAGGTGTGGGATGAACTCGCCGATATCCGCGATTTTCAGATTGCTTCTAAAGAACACCATATCGTCGAAATGGACTGGTGGAAATTCCTTACGGCAGATAGCCCGGTCACTCCGATAAATGGCCTTCGCGACGGTGACGTGTTGCGTTTGTGGGACGCCTTCATGACCCCGTCGCGGTTCAAACTGTTGGACCTGTCCCCCGAGCGGTTCTTGATTCAACGCTGGCAAGAGACGTCTAAGAACGATGCGTTGAAACAGTTTCGAGATTTAAGGAAGCGCGCACTTGTGGATATTTGCAAGGTCATCGCGTTGCTGGATCGGAGTTCGGTGGGCCACAATGGCTGAAATACATGGGTACATTAGAGGCAAGACAAGCCTCTCGTGATGTTCCGTTATAGCAGGGAAGTCCGCTGCTCGGCCGTACACCGCGCGGTCATTTTGTTGACGACCTTCGTTACTCTCTTGTATCAACATTTGCTCTCGGGTATTGGCGCTTCTGCTCGAGCGCGTTACGCTAGACGTTCCCCTCGGAAAAGAAATCTATTGAGGTGCCAGTCATGCCCCGGACGGGTGTAAAGGAAATCAGAAGGGAAGAGCGTAATCCCGAGAAGCTTCGAGTGGTGCTCTCGCAGATAGCGCGACCGTTGTTTACAGAAACGGCTTCAACGGAAAATGTCAGCCAGCACGGCATGCGAGTGTTAACGCAACGGTTCTGGAAGCAGGGCACTGAATTGCTTGTCCAATCTTCAAACCGCGAACTTTGGGGGCACGGGAGAGTCGTCTACTGCCAGTCCTTCTCCCACGGCACATTCGTCACTGGACTGGAGCTTTTGGCTCGGACGGGAGACTGGATCAACCGGTCATTATGTCCACAAGCGCCCAAATGGAGGTAGAAGTGAATGGACGCCTAGTGAACCGAACCCCCCTTGAGAAAAGGCACGGGAGGCTGCTGCGAGCCTGAGATTTCGACGTAATCGGAAATGGCCCGTTTGCTTGCTGGATTGAAAAGCTTGAAACCAACGAGGATATGCTTTCTAGGAATCGGCGGAATCGCACATTTATCCCGTGGGTGTTTTCTTCTCTGCGCTGTCGTTTCAGTGCGAACCCATCCTCAATATCAGACACGTCGGCCATGCTTACGCAATCGTATCAGTGCTATAATAGCATTATTCCGCAGCCGTTGTGGGCGAGATTTACTCGAGAAGGGCCGGCGACCGCAGGGTTCCGCTTCTTCTTTTTTGCGGCCAGATTTACCGGGGACAGGGCTTGCGGCAGTATTGTGGGTTCTCTACCCCCGGAACCATCCCGGTTCCCTGCGGCTGCAGAAATCGCGTAGATGTGTGGGAGTGCACCATTTTGATCGGCGAGGTAGAATCGCACGGTCATGCGAGTGCCGAAAATTTCGCTGAGCATTGCTGCATTCATCCTTTTGGTCTTCGGCTGTCAGCGCGCCGCCACCGCGTACCGTCTACGCCATGATGGAGTTTTGTTGCCCCCAACCGCTGCCGATAACACCTCGCAAACGGTTTCTATTGCTATAAAGCGCGCGCGGCACGAAACGCAGAAAACGACCGACTGCGACCTCTCAGGGGAGCTGCTGTCGCTGCGCTGGGTAGGGTCGGCGGCACAGGTCTCATTCCACTCGCAATCCTTTTTTACGCCACCCGATGATTCGCACAAGCAAGGCGGGGGAATGTATGTTGATCGGCTCATCGCAATAAGTAAATTCCGCGCGGAGCTGGTCGAGCGTCAGGCAAACGGATGCTTAAGCGAAATCGAGAGCGAGCGACTTCTACGCGCCATCGTTGAAAATTTACCTCTCCCACCTGCCATCGCGTATTTTCTCGAACTCGGCAGCTATGACATTACTGGATATATTGATCTGACCCGTGATTTTCGCATGCAAGTCACAAGCCCAATCTATCGCCCCGGCTCTCAGCTCTCAGCGAACAATCTATTGGGATACGAAACTGCCAACTACGTGTTCGTTGGCGAAAGCTCTGAAGGCCGAACACGCATGCGATTAGAGTCTGCCAGTGAGATGCCTATAGGAGGCACGCCGTTTGAGAAGCAAATGGTGCATAACGAATTGCGTTCCTTGAAGACTCCCGCTTACTTTCGATTGCTGTTCATGACCGAAGAGGGGACGTCCAATCGCTTAACCCGCGCTGTTTTCCTGTCAGCACGCGAGCAAAACAAACTTGCACAGGCTGTACCCCGGCACGGAACGGCGCCAGACGCCTTCTGTGCGTCACTTTCCATTTCTGAGTTAACCTGCATGGTTTTTCCGAAGAACTTTGGCGTAAGCCCGGAACTTCGCATTCGCGTGAATCATAAGGACGTGTTCGTCCCCGTTGGAGGCATGCTCCAAGAAGCACTCAGTCTTCCGAATGAAGCAGACCCGCCATCGACATTACGAGTTTTGCGCCCCTTTCATGGACATCTGATTCCGATAAAGTTCGATAGGCCAAGCAGGGACATCCTCAAGTTGGTGCTACTACCGGGTGATCAGATAACCTTCTAGGTTTTCTAACTTCCCCAGAGAATCTCAGGCCGCCAAATTTAGGTGGAAGGCCGCAAGCGAACCGCGAAACACGGCATTTCAAGCGGAGAGCGGGAGCGAGCTGCGTGATGATCTGCCTTCGGGAAATCTCCTTTGAACTTGCTGCCGTTGCCGGGTTGCCAAACGGCTTACCGAGGAAGCTATAGTAGATCGGAACAGAAGGCCAACATGACAGCGGAACATGCAGTACTGGGCTGATATTGAGGCTAATGCTGATGCAATTGCAATTGTTTACCTGATTGCAATCCCTATGTGTAGGAATAGCCTCGTAGTCCTTCGAAGCTAATTCTTGGGGTGAATTCCTTGGACGGAGGAACTTCACCCCATCCCGCCAGCCCTCGGGAAGTTTGTAAGAATGGTCGGTAGGAAAGAGAGCGGTCGGAAAGAAAGGCGAAGCCAACGGAAAGTCGAAGTGATGCTCACCACTGTTGGAGAGCATCCGCTGCTCGGCGAGTTAGCTTCAATGGAGAACATGAATTCTTACGGGGTGCGAGTACGAACAGAACGGCCTTGGAAGCCAGACACTCATGTCCTCATCAATTCCTTACAAGGGGAGCTGGTGCGCGCAAGAGTTATCTACTGTCAGTCACTTGACCCCAAATCTTTTGCAGTTGGATTGGAGTTTATGCCTCGGAAGGCCAGGTCGCTGTTCTGTCGATAGCGAATTCACCTACTACTCCGATAGTACAGCGACAAACGAGACAAAACTCTTTCAAAATAAAGAAGATAAATGGCGAGGGGATGGATTGGCGTCGCAGACGTGAGCAATCTCGAGTTCCGTGTAGGGTTGTGGGATAGCCCGGGAGTGGTTCCAGATTGAGAAGTTCAAGGTCAGAATCGAGCCGGGTCATGGATACCACGAATGATTGGCAACTCACGATGCCTTATACGTGTCCACAATGTGGCAAGCATTATGCTGTCGTGGAATGGAAGCAGAACCCGAGGTGCCGACAATGCGGAACGGAACTTCGCGCCGACGATGAGCCGGGCAAACCATCGAGCAGCTAACTACTAATCCCGAAAAGCCGTAACTCTCGAATCCAGAATCGCCCCAAAGCGAACCACCTCAAGCAGAAACGAGCGAAAGAGCACTGGAAATTTTGCGTTTGCGCGGTCGCGCTTCCGAACAAGCCACTACGAGCAGATGGTTTGGGTACGGTGACCCAAGAAGAATTCGATTACTTTAAGCGTTATTGGACGGTCAGGCGCATGGGCGGCTCCGTCGCGACGCAACCCCTCAGCCGTTGCAACCGCGAATTTCGCATCTTGTAACGCCCGCGGCCACGCCGGAACTCTCCGCCGCTGTCCCCCGAAACAAGCGCGAAATGCAGGAGCCGGAAACTCAATTACTTTGCCCATGCGCCCCCTCGACGGCCATTTCTACCACGGTGACTGTTCGGGCGTCTGTCGGCGGCTGGTGATTTTTCGAGTAAGATTTTGACTTACCAAGTAGACCTTAACGCCGTTCCTCGAAACATGGTTCATACCAATTGCCCAAGACGTCCTCCGAACAGTGCTGAGGACGGTTCGCGTGCCGGGATCGCACCGGCACGAGGAGGCGGGATCGCGGGGTGGGCCGTGCTCGCAAGACCCGGTGCCGCCGGGGATCGGGTTGTTGAACAAACCGGCCTCCTCCGCGCGGCATGCGCCACTCGGTCTCTGCGGGAGACGATCGCCCACAAGCTCCACACATGCCCGCTGCGATTCTTCGCGAGTAACTGCGTGTACCGGCCCGCACTCTGCAGGGAAGATCGTCCCAGTTTGATGTCTTGATCCGACGGAGCGATGCGTCGGGAAACTCTGCCCCGCGAACCCTGCCAATGCACAAGGTGGAGCTGCGCCGACAAGTGGGTGCTTTAGTGCCCGGGAAAAACACAAGAGGATTTTCAAGGCATGCGGGGGTCTATTCGTCCGATGTGGGGAGAAGTGTGAAGGAGGAGGCAGCGCGAGATTCGAGTTGCTTTCTCCCGCGCTGCCCACATC
>QHYI01000019.1 GCA_003223245.1 Acidobacteriota bacterium | reverse complement strand
CCCGCCGGGCGACCAGCGTCGATCCCATCGTCGCTCTGAGATACGAGTAAAGAGATGTCCTTGCTGCGAAATATAAGGAGCGGCCTTCGCTCACTGTTCCGAAAGGAACAGGTCGACCGGGAGTTCAATGAGGAGCTGGGCGCCTACCTGGAGATGGAAGCGGCTGAAAAGATGAAACAAGGCATGAGTCCCAAGGATGCCGTTCGCGCCGTTCGGTTGGAGCGCGGCGGCCTTGAACTTGCCAAGGAAGTCGTTCGCTCTGGCACCTGGGAATCCTTTGTGGAAACGTGTTGGCAGGATCTCCGCTTCGCTGCCCGCATGCTGCGTAAGTCTCCCGGCTTCACGATTGTCGCCGTCCTCACGCTTGCTCTCGGCATCGGCGCCAACACCGCGATTTTTAGCCTCCTGAATGCCGTCCTGCTCCGCGACTTGCCCGTAAAGACCCCGAACGAACTTGTCCTCCTCGGCACAGGGAGGGGCCGGGGAAGCACCAGTGGTGTGGACGACGTACTTTACTCATATCGCTTTTACGAAGAGGTCGCCCAGAGGAATCAGGTGTTCTCCGAGACCAGCGCCATGATGAGTGTGCCGTTCGACGGGATGCACGGTAGAGTGGAGGGCAGTGCGAGCCTGGAGCCGATGAATGTGCAGCTCGTCTCCGGGACCTATTTCTCTATGCTCGGCGTCGAGCCGGTTCTAGGCCGGGAGTTCACGAAGCTGGATGACGAACCACTGGGCGCGCACGCGATCGCCGTGATTGGCTATTCCTGGTGGACTCGCCGCTTCGCCCGCGACCCTGCGGTCATCGGCAAGACCATAGCCATCGGCCCGACGCTGTACACCATCGTCGGGGTGACCGCTGGCAACTTCTCCGGCACCACGGTGGGTGAGTCTCCCGATGTTTGGATTCCACTCTCTATGCAAAAGCAGGTTTCGCCTGGTTGGAACGGCTTGGAAGATAGATGGTGGGATTCTCTCTACATTCTGGCACGGCTTAAGCCCGGCGTCTCGGTTACACAGGCTGAAGCCGGCATCAATGTTCTTGCCAAGGCGATCTGGCGCGATTTCGCCGGGCCGGTCATCCCGCCCCATCGGCAACGCAATATCGACGAAGCATGGATTCCGCTCACTTCTGCCGCGCGCGGTCTTTCGGAACTGCGTGAGTACTCGCTGCCTTTGCGAATCTTAATGGTTGTTGTGGCTTTGGTCTTACTGATTGCCTGCGCGAATATCGCCAACCTATTGTTAGCTCGTTCGGCTAACCGTCAGCGAGAAATCGCTGTGCGTACGGCCGTTGGCGCTGGTCGCGCGCGAGTATTTCGTCAATTGCTTACTGAAAGCCTGCTGCTGGCTTGTCTTGGCGGGGTGCTAGGGCTTTTATTCGCCTCATGGGCCAGCCGGGCTATCCTGGCATGGATCTCTGCTGCCGGACCGGAACCGCTCCCGCTCAACATCGCGCCTGATGTGCGTCTGCTTGCTTTCACATTTCTGATCTCGCTTGTCACTGCGCTTCTTTTTGGCACGCTGCCCGCGCTGCGTTCCACACACGTTAACCTCACCGACGCGTTTAAGTCTGGACGAGGGGCCGCTGCGTTGGGCGCGCGCAGCCGTTTTTCCAGTGCGTTGATCGTCTCTCAGGTGGCGCTTTCCTTTGTGCTTCTCATCGGTGCCGGCCTGTTTCTGCGTACCCTGGTCAATCTCACGCACGTAAACCGGGGATTCGATGAAAAGAAAGTTCTGCTTTTCTCAATCGATCCGCCAGCCCTTGGCTACAAACTGGATTCCCGCCTCGTAAATCTCTATCAACAGCTCGAACAGAGAGTAGCTGCCGAACCCGGCGTTCGGGCTGACAGCGTGTCTCTGTCGACTTTCAATCAGGGCGCGTGGCGCACACCAGTCTCCGTGCTTGGGGCGACTCCAAATGCGGGAGACAACCCGCATGTCACCCACAACGCAGTCGGAGCGGGCTACTTCGCCACAATGGGAATTCCCTTACTCATCGGACGTATTTTTGGCCCGCAGGATGCTGCCACATCGCCGAAGGTCGCCGTAATCAACGAAACGATGGCGCGCCTCTATTTTCCGGGTGGTTCTCCAATTGGCCGCCGCTTTGGCATCGAAAGCGATCCTGCGCATGCCGCCGATTTCGAAGTCATTGGTGTGGTCAAGGACGCAAAATACGAGAGCCTCGACGAGAGACCGCAACCGGGTGCTTACTATCTCTATTCCCAGGTCCTTAGGCACTTTTACTACGATTTCGAGGTGCGCTATTCCGGCGACCCTCATGCCATCATTCCCGAGGTCCGTAGCGCCGCCGCTTCGGTGGATCCTAGCCTCCCGCTCGTTTATCAAGGCACGCTATCCGAACAAGTGGAGCGCTCGATTGCGAGCCAATTCTTGACCGCCCGCCTTTCCGCCTTCTTCGGCTTTCTAGCAGTTTTTCTGGCTTCGATTGGAATTTATGGATTGATGTCCTACGGAGTAGCTCGTAGGACCAACGAGATTGGTATCCGCGTTGCGCTCGGAGCTCCGCGCTCTCGCGTTTTTTGGATGATCCTGCGCGACGGGCTGCTCTTCGCCAGCACTGGGCTTGCTCTGGGTGTCCCGATCGCGTTGGCTGCTGGCCGACTGGTATCCGGCATGCTGTTCGGTATCAAGCCAGCCGACCTGTCAACAATGATTGTCGCGGCGACCCTGCTGATCGTACTAAACGTGACGGCCGGCTATCTACCGGCACGGCGCGCGATGCGGGTCGATCCCATCGTGGCCTTGCGTTACGAGTAGGAGGCTACGGATGTCCTTCTTACGGAACATTGCAACCGGCCTCCGATCATTGCTCCGAAAGGAACAGGTCGACCGAGAGTTGGATGAAGAACTAGGCGCCTATTTGGAGATGGAAGCGGCGGAAATCGGCGCAGCCGTCCGGGCGGAGTTGTCAAAAACCAAAAACAAGGCGACGAAACAGAGTCAACCGGCCAACAAGCTAACGACTGCTAAGTCGCCGCATGGCAAACGCCCCAAGTAAAACTATAACCCAAGCTCCGAGAGGCTCAAGTTTCCAGCTTGGCCTCTCGGTTTCTTGTTTTCGCCCTATGCGCATTTCATCCCCACCCTGCTGGAATCTTCCAAGATGAAGTCCTTTCCAAGCCCTCCTCCAATCTACTCCTGCTTTCTCAGGTCTTTCCCCCTCTTGACAACCAGTAGAAGAAGCGTACGCTCCTCTTGGCAGCCAGTAGAAGGGGTCATAATGGGAGACAAGTCAAGCGATCTCGTTCAGGGGACTCTGGACATGCTCGTTCTCAAGACGCTGGCACTGGAACCAATGCATGGCTACGGGATTTCTGTCCGAATCGAGCAAATGAGCAAGGGCGTTTTCCGCCTCAATGCTGGTTCGTTATTTCTCGCAATTCAACGACTCTATGGACGCCGCTGCCGGTCAGCGATGCCAAAGAAATCTTTCATATCATGCGCCGCAGCGCCTCCGCTGAATGACAGAACGTGGGCGTTGAGCGTAAAGTGAATCGCTTGCCGCGCTTCATCGTCCATCAGCAGCAAAACCAGCGCGCGCTGCATCCAAAACGCAAGCACAAGACCAGCCGCTGCCGCCATCGCCGAAAGTAAAGCACTCTCCACCAGGAACTGCTGTACCAGGCGTTGCCGGCTCGCGCCCAGTGTCAGCCGGACCCCGATTTCATACGCCCTGGCGGTAAAACGCGCGACCAACACGTTGGCGATGTTCACACACGCAATCAGCAAAACGGTGCCGGAAAGCAACATGAGGATTTGCAGCGAGTCCGTGTAGGACCCCAGCTCCAATCTCAGGCCTCGGTCCACCGCGCACCAGCAGCGCGCGCTGCGTCAGTACTTCTTCCCGATCCCTCTCGCGATAGTTGGCCAAGCCTGGGCGCATCAATTCGAGCGCCCTCTGCAAAGCAACATCTGCCTCCGCTTGCGCTTGCTTGTCGCTCACACCGTTTTTGAGTCTTACCGTCGCCGGAGACATTCGCGTACTGCGCCGGATAGTCGAGGGGAATCGTGATGTCCGGCGAAACGCCCTGGTCGGTGCCGAAAAATGCCAGTGGCGTCACCCCGATGACTTCCGTCGGAATGCCGTTTATGCCGTTTAGGTTGACGCTCTTGCCGACAATGCCCGGATCGCTACTAAAACCCCGGGCAAAACGGATAGCTGAGCACGGCCACGCGTTGGTGGTTCTTCTCATCTTGCTCGTCGAGCGTGCGCCCAAAGAAACTCGGAACGCCGAGCGTCGAATAGTAGCCACACCGGCGCTTTCTGGCCTCCGCTTCGGAGGGCCAGAAAGACTCGACTAGCCCGTCTCTCGTTCGGTTTGCTCAATGGCTGCAAATCGTATTCAGGTGGCTCAAAAAAGAGAGCAAGGCGCCTTGCACGCGAAGTTTGCCGCACCGTCCGCGCGGCTATCGTAAAGACAAAACCCCTCAACCCGGGAGAATTTCCGGTGTTAACAGATGGCGTCTGGGAACCTTGCGGCGACCGCGCTCAGAAGTCGACGCGAAGAGAGACTTGGCCCGTGCGGTTGCCGCCGAAGTCAGATCCTCGAGCCGAGTTGATCACGCCAAAATTCCCGCTGGCGATATTCAGAGTCGGATCGGCCAGATTCGTGTGATTGAGGATGTTCGTAAAAGAAACCTGCGCCTTGAGACGAACGCGCTCCGTCAACACCAAGGATTTGGCCAAGCCCGTGCTCAAATTGACGGTGCCTGGGCCCTCGATGATACCCACGCCGGAATTGCCGAAACGCCCAATGGGTGCCTGCGTCGAAGTCGGGTCTGTGCCGATGTTGCAGGAGCTGCCCGGTGTCCATCCGACTTGACCCGGGCAAACGAAGGCAGCGACGTTGATCCAATTGTTGCGAGTTTGATTGGACGGGACTGGATTTCCTACGCGATCCGGATGCTGTCTGCGACCGTAGAGCGAGCCCGATCCAGTGCCAGAGGGATCACCTCCGCTGAAGTACGGAGTGAGATATGGGCCGGTTTGCCATAGCAAGATGTTGCTCAACTGCCACCGGCCAATGAGAGCATCGGCGGCGCGGTTGAGATTATGGCCAAAGGCTTTACCCCGGCCAATAGGCAGGTCATAGACCATGCTGGTTAGCCAGCGGTGGCGGCGAGTTCCGTACACATCGCCAAAGTCCAGATGTCGGTTGTACACATAGCT
>QHYI01000018.1 GCA_003223245.1 Acidobacteriota bacterium | reverse complement strand
GCGAACCAACAATTCCCGGTTCGCTTACGATTCTTACCGACGTCTCATCCAAATGTTCGGGAATGTCGTTCTTGAGATTCCCAAACTCGCTTTCGACGAAGTCTTCGACAAAAAGAAGAAACAGAAGAAGGCTAAGCTCGACACGGAACTCGATGCCGGGGCTCTGAAGGAGGTGATTCAGGAATACAAGAAAGTTGTCAAGAAGCGCGTCGGGCGGGACTTTCCCCAGGACCCGCGCGAACAGCTCATCATGGCTCGAGATGCCGTCTTCCGCTCCTGGAACAACCAGCGCGCGCAGACTTACCGGCGCATTAACAACATCGATGACATGCTTGGAACCGCCGTCAATGTGCAAGCGATGGTATTCGGGAATCTTGGCCAGACCAGCGGTACCGGCGTTGGCTTCACGCGTAATCCTGCCATCGGTTCGAAGGAGTTTTATGGCGAATTTCTGATGAATGCGCAGGGCGAAGATGTGGTGGCTGGCATTCGCACGCCGGTTCCGATTCTTGAGCTGCAGAAGGTCATGCCGGAAGTTTACAAGCAGCTCCGCGCGATTACCACTCGCCTGGAAAAACATTATCGCGACATGCAGGATTTCGAATTCACCATCCAGGACGGCAACCTTTACATGCTGCAGACGCGCAATGGCAAGCGCACAGGACTAGCTGCCGTGCGCATCGCCATTCAAATGGTGGAAGAGGGCCTGATCACAAAGGAAGAAGCGATCTTCCGTGTCGAACCCAACCAGCTTTACGACTTTTTGGTCCCACGATTGGATGAGAAGAAAGTGAAGATCGAAGTTCTCGCCACCGGGTTGCCGGCGTCCCCGGGCGCTGCCGTCGGGCAGATTGTGTTCACCGCGGATGAGGCGGTGGAAAAGGCGGGGCACGGCAGCAAGAGAAATTCAGTCATCTTGGTCAGAGCGGAGACTACTCCGGAAGATATTGAGGGCATGGAAGTCGCTGCGGGGATTCTAACTTCGCGCGGCGGCATGACCAGTCATGCAGCAGTAGTTACGCGAGGGATGGGGAAGTGTTGTGTTGCCGGGGCAGGCGACATAGAAGTAAACGAGAAGGCTCGCGAGATGAGGGTGAAAGGCCAGGTATTCAGGCAGGGCGACTGGATTTCGCTCGACGGAACCACCGGCCGTGTAATTAAGGGCAAGCTCAATACCATCGATGCAAAGCCCGATGATCCTGAACTGATCAAGTTCATGGGTTGGGCGGAGCCGTTTCGCAAACTGGGGGTGCGAGCCAACGCGGATATTCCACGAGATGCCATCCAGGCGCGTGCGTTTGGCGCCGAGGGCATCGGATTGTGTCGCACCGAGCACATGTTCTTCGCTGAGGACCGGATCCCTTACATGCGTGCCATGATTCTGGCAGACAATGAGAAAGATCGCCGCGTGGCGCTGAAAAAACTGCTACCCATGCAGCGCGCCGATTTCATCGGCCTGTTTCGCGTAATGGATGGTCTGCCCGTAACCATTCGCCTCCTGGATCCGCCGCTGCACGAGTTTCTGCCCAAACGCGAAGAACTGATGGTCGAGATCGCGGTGCTGGAAGCAAAGAAGGCGGGTTCACCGAGGTTGAAAAAGTTGAAGGGCCTGCTCCGAAGGGTCGAGGAACTACACGAGTTTAATCCCATGCTCGGACATCGCGGGTGCCGGCTAGGCATCACCTATCCCGAGATTACCGAGATGCAAGCGCGAGCAATTTTCGAGGCGGCCGTAGTCGTCGCGAAGGAAGGCGTCAAGCCCCACGCGGAGGTAATGATCCCGCTGACGGCCACGTTGAAAGAGATGGCCCACCAGGGCGGCATCGTTCGGCGAGTGGCCGAAGAAGTTTTCAAGGAAAAGGGAGCGAAAGTGCATTACATGGTGGGGACGATGATCGAGTTGCCGCGAGCTGCGCTGATCGCGGACGAGATCGCCAAGGAAGCCGAGTTCTTCAGCTTCGGCACCAATGACCTCACCCAGACCACTTTCGGATTCTCACGTGACGACGTGAACAAAGTGTTGCCGACCTATCTCGCGGAAGGCATCATCAAACAGGATCCCTTCGCAGTAATTGATCGCGAGGGGGTAGGTGAACTGGTTAGCATCGGAATCAAACGCGGTCGCAAGACCCGCCCCAATCTTGAGGTGGGAATTTGTGGCGAGCACGGCGGCGACCCATCATCCGTCGAGTTCTGCCATGCGGTGGGGATGGATTATGTTGCCTGCTCGCCATTTCGAGTGCTAACAGCGCGGCTCGCTGCGGCACAAGCCGGTGCGAGCGACAAGTTGAAGGCAGAGAGTGAAAGGACAAAATAGACCGTCATGCAGACAGACAGCGCGACTAAGTGCGGCCAGAATACCGGATGACTCCTGTAAATACATCGTGGTTCGCTGAGAATGCACCGCAGCCCCAGAGGCGGTTGTCCTTCCCCAGAGTTTCACTCTCGAGTGAGTCTGCTCAGGAGGCTCAGGAGAACAAAGATTTCGGTACTCACTACTTTGGACTATAATTTTGGAAGACCTGCGCCACCGTGGAGCGCGTGGTCACGTCCGGAACGCGATTTTTGCTCAAAGGGCACGGAGGCTACGTTAGTGGATGTTAAACTGTTACACCTCCGTCAGTGTGCCGATAATTTCCAGACTCGATCGAGCCCTAATTGGCTTCTGATATTCCGCCCCGGCGGAATCATCGGCGCAAAGAACTTACGACAATTCCTGCATGTAACTTCGACGATCGCCTTTGGTCTGCTTGACTCTAAGCCCCAACTAGGCTGAGCAACTGAATTTAAGGCTCCTCAAGCTCTGTATCTCGCCACAATCGAAAACGCACCAGTAGCGCTGCATACTTAAGAGGGTTCCGGACATGAGTTCCAGCTTGCTGGAGAGATGTGCAGGCCAGACGCGGCGGACTTCTTCGTACCATCTGAATCATACGACAAAGAAAGAACGAGGTTGCAATCGAGCTCAAGCTCGCTGCAACGAGAAAGACTAAGTTAAGCGCGTGCCCAAATATGCCCGGGTTTCTTCGACTGCGGCTCGTTATTCACAGCGAACCGAATGGCGTAAAGCGATGCGCTCCAAAGAAATCCTGGCGTGCAGCGGCCGACAGAGTTTTCAAGGGTGAGCGGTAACCACGCGTCTCAGATGCCGGCTATGCCACACCTCGCGCCTTTGTTGGCGCAGTCATGTCGACAGCCTGCAGGCCACTGATCGATTTCTCGACCGTGCGGGCGGCCGCACCTTTCAGCCAGAACAATGCCAGGAACGCGGCGATGAGGTCGCAGGCAATCATGGCCCAGAAGACCTTTGTCCAGGAGCCGGTTTTTTCAAACAGCCAAGCTGCGCCGGCGCCAGCAAAGAGCGCACCTGTACCCTTGGCCGTGTAGACAATGCCGTAGTTTGTCGTGGCCCAGGTCTTGCCAAACAGGTCCCCGGTGATTGAGGGGAACAGGGAAAAAATCTCTCCCCAAGCGAAGAAACACAAGCCCGACAGGGTGATGAACCATATGGGATGGTTGATTAATTGAAGTAGGAGGAAAACAGCGATCGCCTCCAGCGTAAAGGCGATAAACATAGTGTTTTCCCGGCCGACGTGGTCTGACACCCACCCCCAGAAGGGTCGCGTCAGTCCATTCAGGTAGCGATCGACAGTAATCGCCATGACCAGTGCAGTCATGCCAAAAGCTACGACGACTTTGTCCACATGATAAGAGACAGCCATGGGGTTGAGCTGCGCGGTGACGACCAAGCCGCCAAACGACAGCATGGTCATCATCAGGTAGATAACATAGAAGGAGGGCTGGTGTAGCATCTGCCAGGGACTCATGTCCACGGCGGAACTGTGCACGCGCATCTTGATCTTGGCTTCCTTCTCCGCCCAGCCTGGCGGCACCCACCCTACCGGTGGCCTGGCGAGCAAAAGGGCAGCAGCCAACACCACAAATCCCTGGATGATTCCCCAAACTACAAAAGTGTGCTGGTAGCCGGAGGCTTTCATCATGCTGTCAATGGGAGCGACTGTTAGCGCCGTTCCGATGCCATAGGCGCCAGCGGTAAGACCGACGCACAGTCCCCGGTGGTCAGGAAACCATTTGAGCGCATTCCCAACGGTTCCTCCGTAGACAATGCCGGCACCAACGCCACCGACACAGTACCAAAAATATAAGCTGCGTAGAGTTTCAGCATGACCTGATAAGATCCAGCCCAGACCAACCAGGATTCCGCCCGCGCCGAGCATCAAGCGCGGACCAATCCGATCAACGAGGTAGCCTTCAAAGGGAACCAGCCAGGTCTCAAGCAAGATGAAGAGACTGAAGACCCCCTGGATAGCAGTGAGCGAGACATGCAGGTGGGCCTGCAGAGGTTTGGTGAAGAGGGTCCAGGCGTACTGAAGATTGGCAATCGCCATCATCGCAATGATGCCAGCAACCAATTGCACCCAGCGATTGATAATGCGGGAAGGGTGAATCAGCGCGGATGCAGATGCAGCCATAGGTAAACCTCCATGACAGCCATCACGCCGTGACCACGTTGGCAAAGCAGCCAAGTCAGCGAACCCGTGCTAAACTGGTCCGGTGAGTGAACCACTTTGCGGCGGCAGGGAATCTAGCATCGTGGCCCCGGACTGTCAAGGGCCGAATCCTCGCGAGGCTCGTCTCATCGAGCAGATTAGGACGATACGCATGGCCTAGAAGGTTGCCGACCGAATTCGAGCGCGAGACAAGAGCAATGGCTGAGAACCTTCGAGCACACGTCGACACTCACCTGTCCCACCTCGATGGCCTGATCCGCCGCGGGCGTCAGGTTCACGACACTTTGGTGGCTCATCCCTCCAACACATCGGCGATCGCCGCCACTCGCGTCTGGCAGCAAGACTGCGGGGTGACGATCAATCAATTGTCCGGAGGCAGCAAGGCTCATTGGCTGGCCCGATCGTTTAGCGAAGCCTTCCTGATGCGGTCAGCGGCCGGCCA
>QHYI01000187.1 GCA_003223245.1 Acidobacteriota bacterium | reverse complement strand
AAAACGATGGTAAGCCAGGTGCCCAAGGATTTGAATGAGATCCTGAACAAGCTCGGGCTACTGCCGTTGTTTTCTCAGCCGCCAACCTGGGCGCCAGGCGTTTGTAGCAAGTGAAGTC
This sequence comes from Acidobacteriota bacterium, assembly GCA_003223245.1. Taxonomy (GTDB): domain Bacteria; phylum Acidobacteriota; class Terriglobia; order Acidiferrales; family UBA7541; genus Acidiferrum. The sequence continues at coordinate 16,236 of QHYI01000187.1, read as the reverse complement.
AGGAGCAAGGCTTGCAACTCAATGACTTACGCTTGCGGCAAAGGGAAGTTAGGCTAGTCGAAGGGAGCGTAGCGAAGGATCTCCCGGTCTCCGTCTTTTTTCAATTGTCAACTGCGAGCTGTCGACGGTTTACTCTGAGCGCGGCCGAAGGGTTGACTTACTTCGGTTGAGGCTCGGAGGGGGCGAGGACTTCGCGGAACAGCGCGAGAACTTCGGAGATCCGGAACGGTTTCTGCAAGTAGCAGGGTTCGCCGCGAGCGGGATTTTCCGGGCCCAAATCCCTCAAGTCGCCGGTCATGTAGACGACGGCGGGCTTCTGACAGCCGGAGGCGGCAAGGATTTGCGCGGCGGCTTCGCGGCCGTCGACGAAGTAGCCACCGGCGGAAAGATGCAGATCGCAGAGCAGAATGTCGTAACGCACGTACCGGCCATTTTCAGGGGCGGACGCAACAGTGCCGGGGCCGGTCTGGAGATCATCGCCGATCCCGCCGTGAGGGGCGCCCGAGGAGGGCCCGCCATTGTCCGGCTGGATGTTCTCGGGAACGCCGGCTGAGCAACGGCGGCCATTGGCAGAAGAATCCTGGCCGCTTTCCGAGAAGCGCCGAATGAGGGCTAGCGCTTCCTCAACGGTGGCGGCGCAGTCTACGCGAAGGCCCTGGGTGGAAAGGCCTTCGTGCAGGAGCTGCCGCAGGCTTTCTTCGTCGTCGAGGACGAGCACGCTGCGGCCCTTGAGAATTTCGGCGGACCCGCTCGAAGCCGCGGATTTCGCGGATGCGAAAAGCATATCCGCGGAGACAGATGCGGAGGGAACCGAAGGAAGACTGGATTCCGCGGGCGCGATGGAAGAAGAGACGGCTCCCGCTTCGCCAGTAGCGGCGGCTTCCGGTTGCTCGGCGGGAGCGGCCGGAAGAAAAACCGTAAACGCCGAGCCGCCTGCGGGCAGCGTTTCGGCATCGATGAGGCCGCCGTGCTCGCGAATGATGGACATGCAAATGCTGAGTCCCAGGCCCGTGCCGCCGCCGGGCCGCTTGGTGGTGTAGAAAGGCTCGAAGATGCGTGAGAGAGCTTCGGGGCGGATACCGACACCGTCGTCCTGAAAAGCGATGCTGATGCGGTTGCCGTCGCGGCCGGGGCGAATCTGAATTCGGCCGGATTCACGCACTTCGCGGATGGCTTGCTCGGCGTTAGTGACCAGGTTCAGGAAAACCTGGATGAGCTGGTTGGCGTCGCCCATGACGCCGGGAAGGGTGGTGTCCGGGCAAAAGTCCACTTCGATGTTGCTGCGCCGCAGCGAATGCTCATGCAACTGGAGTGTGCGCTCGACGATGTTGTTGATGTCGAGAAGCTTCTTTTGCGCCGAACCCGGGCGAGAGAATTCGAGCAGGTTCTGCACAATGCGCGCGGCGCGGCGGGCTTGCCGATGAGTAAGGTCGAGTTGGCGCCGGAAGGATTCGTCAGCCGGGGCGCGCTCGCGAAGGAGTTCCGTGACGCCGAGGACCGCGGTGAGCGGATTATTCAATTCATGGGCGACGCCGGCGAGCATCTGGCCCATGGCGGCAAGTTTTTCGGCTTGGATAAGCTGCTCTTCGAGGCGCTTGAGGTCGGTGACGTCGCGGCCGGAAAGCACCACGCCTTCGATGTTGCCCTTTTCATCCGCGAGCGGGCTGAAATTAAAGCGAATGCGGCGCCAATCGCCTTGTTTGTGACGGATGCGAAGTTCCAGGGAGGCGAACGTTTGCCTGCCAGCAAGCATGTCCTGATAAACGGTCATCGCGGCGGGCAAGTCTTCCGGATGCGTACGCCCGCCAAACTGCATGTCTTGCGTTTCGTCGAGCGAGTATCCGAGGACTTCCAGGCAGCGCGGGCTGACGAAAGTGTAATGGGAGTTCGCGTCCAGGACGAGGATGAGGTCGGGGAAATTGTCGACCAGACGGCGGGCAAATTCCTGCTGCTGGCGGAGGCGGCGCTCGATTTCGCGGCGCTCGGTGATGTCCATGACCGCACCCTGGTAGCGGATGACTTTGCCGGTATTGTCGCGGACCACCGCGACCGTATCGAGACAGACGATGGAAGTGCCGTCTTTGCGCAGGAGAGTGATTTCGCGGCCCTGAATCATCGGGTGCGTCTCGGCTTGCTCCATCAAAGCTTTGCGCTCGGCGGGGTCCACGAGAATTTCAGACATTTGGCGCTTGAGCAGGTCGTCTTTTGAGTCGTAACCGAGCATGCGCACGAGCGCGGGGTTGGCGTCGAGGAGGCGCCCTTCGGGAGTGGCGATGTAGATGCCTTCCCGGAGCGTCTCGAAAAGTTCGGTGAAGCGGGTTTCGTTTCTGCGGAGCGCGGAAACGTCGCGCGCCAGAATGGTGGTGCCCGTGACGGTATCGCCGCGCATCATGGCGTGAGCGACGCAATCGAAATAAAACGGCGACCCTTGATTCTTCAAGCGCACCTGAACCACGCCGGTCCAATGGCGGCGCTCGAGAAAGCGCGGCATGGCGCGCCGGAGAAGATCTTCTTCCTGCTCGCTTCCCGCTTGGACAAATTCAACAAGCGGGCGGCCGATAATTTCTTGAAAGGAGGTTTGGACGAGGTCCGAGAAGATGCGGTTGACGGCACGAATGTGGCCATCCATGGTGACGGCTATCAGGATGTCGTCGAAGGAGTCAATCAGGTCGCGGTAACCCTGTTGCGACCGGCAGATGATGTCAAAAAGCTGGTCGAGTTGCTTGTCGCTGGGCGGCTGGGCGTCGCGTTCTTCGATGCCGCGCAAGAGCCCGCGCAGCTCGGAAATTTCGCGGGCCTTTTTCCGCATGTAAACGCCAAACAGCGCCACCAGCGCCACGAGACCGATGGGCAGCGCCTCGAAGTGGAGAGCAAAGGAGCGAATCGAGCCCCAGGAGGTCCAGGCATACGCAAAAGCCAGGAGAAACAAGACCAGGAAAGTGAGCCGCCCGAGTTCATTCTGCCGTCTCTCAAAGCGTTCGAAGCTGGAAGAAATGGCGGAACGGCGGGCATCCTCAGAAGATGGGCCACATGCAGCGCGTCGCGCGTTTTGTTTTCTGTCGTTCATCGAAAAACGGACGGTGCCGGATTCCCGCAAGGCCCGCCGGTGATACGTGCTCTCATTGTAGGAACCTCAAAGACAATTCCGCAATGAAAGCAACCAGGGAGAGTTCCTGAATCGAACCGGTACTCCCGTCGTGAAACGCAAGCGGGGCCCGGACCGCCTGGGTCGGGCCCCGCTAGGTTAAATAAATCTGGCTGAACCGGGTTGAACTGGGTTGTTGGCTGAGCTTTCGCCTAACGAGAGGATTTAACCCTCAGTGGCCGCGTCGGCTTCGGCGTCCTTCTGGAGGAAGTCGAGCGCCGCCGCTTCTTCGGCGGTGAGTTCGGCAGCTTCCGGAATTTCCTCGGCCGGTGCGGGCGCAGGCATTTCCGTCAACAACTGGATGTTGCGGTAATGCTCAAGGCCCGTACCAGCTGGAATAAGGCGGCCCATAATGACGTTTTCTTTGAGGCCGCGGAGATAGTCCACCTTGCCGGCAACTGCCGCTTCGGTGAGCACGCGCGTGGTCTCCTGGAAGCTGGCCGCGGAGATGAACGAATCGGTCGACAGCGACGCCTTGGTGATGCCCAGGAGCAGCGGGCGGCCGGTCGCCGGACGTCCACCGCGCTTGATGGCTTCGTCGTTCTCCTCGCGGAAGCGGAACTTGTCCACCTGCTCTTCGAGGAGGAAGTTGGTGTCGCCGACGTCTTCGACTTTGACCCAACGCATCATCTGGCGCGCGATGACTTCAATGTGCTTGTCGTTGATGTTGACGCCCTGGAGCCGGTAAACCTCCTGAATGGCGTTGACGAGATAGGCCTGGGTGAATTTCTCACCCAAAACGGCGAGCAGGTCATGGAGGTTGAGCGGACCGTCAATCAGAGCTTCACCGGCCCGGACGTGATCGCCTTCCTGGACGTTGATGTGCACGCCGCGCGGGATGGCGTATTCCTTGGTGGTCTTGCCATCCTCGCTTTCGACGTGGATCTTGCGCATGCCTTTGGCGATCTCGCCGTATTTCACGATGCCGTCGATTTCGCTGATGACGGCGGGGTCTTTGGGCTTGCGGGTCTCGAAAAGTTCGACAACGCGCGGGAGACCGCCGGTGATGTCTTTGGTCTTGGTGGTTTCGCGCGGAATCTTCGCGAGCACGTCGCCGGCCTGAACATCGTCGCCGTCGCGCACCATCAAGTGGGCGCGCGAAGGCATGAGGTACTTTTTGCGAACCTTGCCGGAAGAATCGCGAATGAGAATCGCGGGCTGATGCTTTTCATCGCCCGGAGGCAAAGTCACGACGTCCTGCGAGAGGCCGGTGACTTCGTCCACTTGCTCTTCGATGGTGATGCCGGTCTTCAGATCGTCGAACTTCACGGTGCCTGCGGTTTCTGTGAGGATCGAGAAGGTAAACGGATCCCACTCGGCAAGGATCTGTCCGTGGGTGACGTGTTCGCCGTCCTGGACGCGGAGGCGCGCACCGTACACGACGTGGTAGCGCTCCTTCTCGCGGCCTTTTTCATCGACGATGGCGATAAGGCCCGCACGGTTCATGGCGATGAGCGTGCCGCCGCGACCCTCGACGTGTTTGAGGTCCACGAACTTGACAACGCCGTTGTTGCGCGCTTCGAGCGTGGAGCGTTCGGAAACGCGCGTGGCGGTTCCGCCGATGTGGAACGTGCGCATAGTGAGCTGCGTGCCGGGCTCGCCGATGGATTGCGCGGCGATGACGCCGACCGCTTCGCCAAGTTCGACCATGCGACCGGTGGCGAGGTTGCGGCCGTAGCACAACGCGCACACGCCGCGGCGCGATTCGCAAGTGAGCACGGAACGGATGCGCACGCGGTCGATGCCCGCGGCCTGGATGGCGTTGGCCAGTTCTTCGTTGATTTCCTGGTTCACGTCGACGATGACGTTGCCCTCGAAGTCCTTAATCTTGTCAAGGGAAACTCGGCCCACGACGCGGTCGCGCAGAGGTTCGACTTCCACGCCTGCTTCGATGATGGGCTCGACGAAAATCCCGTCGGTCGTGCCGCAGTCGTATTCGTTGATGATAACGTCCTGCGCCACGTCCACGAGGCGGAGAGTAAGGTAGCCGGAGTCGGCGGTTTTCAGCGCCGTGTCAGCGAGACCTTTACGCGCGCCGTGCGTGGAGATGAAGTATTCCAGCACGGTGAGGCCTTCGCGGAAGTTGGAAGTGATGGGCGTCTCGATGACTTCGCCAGAGGGCTTGGCCATTAAGCCGCGCATTCCGGAGAGCTGGCGGATCTGCTGTTTGGAACCGCGCGCGCCGGAGTCCGCCATGACGTAAACCGGGTTGATGTTGCCTTCCTTGTCCTGGCCTTCGAGCGCCTTGAACATTTCGTCGGCCACTTTTTCGGTGACGTCGCCCCAGATGGCGATGACTTTGTTGTAGCGCTCGCCGTTGGTGATGGCCCCGTCCAGGTATTGCTGCTGGACCTTGACGCCTTCCTTTTCGGCAGTGTCGACGAGCTTGTACTTGTCGCCCGGAATGAACATGTCGTCGATGCCGATGGAGATGCCGGAGCGCGTGGCGTAGGCGAAGCCCAGCGCCTTGAGGTGGTCGAGCAACACCACTGTGTCAGTAAGGCCGAAGCGCAGGTAGGCGTAATACACGAGCTGCTGGACGCCCTTTTTCTTCAGAAGGCCATTTACGAACGGGAACTTTTCGGGCAAATGCGAATTGAAGATCACGCGGCCAACCGTGGTCTGGATGAACTGGCGCTCCATTTTGACCGGCTCGGTGTGCGTTACGTCCTGGTTGTCGTAAGCGGTGGTGAGGTCGATGACTTCACCGGTGTAGCGCAAACGGATCGGCGTGAGCAGCTCGACTTCGCCGACTTCGAGCGCGAGGATGACGTCCTCGGTCGAACCGAAGACACGGCCTTCACCCTTAGCGCCGGGCTTGGCCTTGGTCAGGTAGTAGATGCCCAGAACCATGTCCTGCGAGGGCACGGCCAGAGGCAAACCGTGCGCGGGCGACAGAATGTTACGCGAGCTGAGCATGAGCACGGACGCTTCGACCTGGGATTCCGGCGAAAGCGGAATGTGCACGGCCATCTGGTCGCCGTCAAAGTCCGCATTGAACGCAGTGCAGACGAGCGGGTGAATGCGGATGGCCTTGCCTTCAACCAGTGTTGGCTCGAACGCCTGAATGCCGAGGCGGTGCAGCGTTGGAGCGCGGTTCAGCAGCACCGGATGCTCGCGGATCACGTCTTCCAGGATGTCCCACACGACGGACTCCTGCTGCTCGACCATTTCCTTGGCCTGCTTGATGGTGGTGCAGTGGCCCTGGGCCTCGAGCTTGTGATAGATGAAGGGTTTGAAAAGCTCGAGCGCCATTTTCTTCGGCAGACCGCACTGATTGAGCTTCAGTTCGGGGCCGACCACGATGACGGAGCGGCCGGAGTAGTCCACGCGCTTGCCAAGCAGGTTCTGGCGGAAACGGCCCTGCTTGCCCTTGAGCGTGTCGGAAAGCGACTTGAGCGGGCGGTTGTTCGTGCCGCGCAGAACGCGGCCGCGGCGGCCGTTGTCGAACAGAGCGTCCACGGCTTCCTGCAACATGCGCTTTTCGTTGCGCACGATGACGTCCGGCGCGTGCAACTCCATGAGCTTTTTCAAGCGGTTGTTGCGGTTGATGACCCGGCGATACAGATCGTTGAGGTCGGAGGTAGCGAAGCGGCCGCCGTCCAGGGGCACAAGCGGGCGCAACTCGGGCGGAAGCACGGGAATCACGTCGAGAATCATCCACTCGGGCTTGTTGCCGCTCTTGCGGAAGGCTTCGAGCACTTTCAGGCGCTTGGCGTACTTGATGCGCTTCTGAAGCGAAGGATCGGCCTTCATTTTCTCGCGGAGTTCGTCGGCCAGCTTGTCGATTTCGACGCGGCGAAGCAGTTCCTTGATGGCCTCCGCGCCCATCTTGGCGGTGAACTGCCCGGGATATTCCTTCTGGAGCTCGCGGTACTTTTCTTCGGGCAGAACTTCACGCTCGCGAAGAATGGCGACTTCGCCGGGATCCACGACGACGAACGCCTCGAAGTACAGGATGCGCTCGAGGTCGCGCATGGAAATGTCCAGCAAATAGCCGATGCGGCTCGGCAAGCCCTTGAAGAACCAGACGTGCGAGCAGGGCGAAGCCAGCTCGATGTGGCCGAGGCGCTCGCGGCGGACTTTGCTGAGCGTTACTTCGACGCCGCATTTGTCGCAAATCACGCCGCGGTGCTTCATGCGCTTGTACTTGCCGCACAGACATTCCCAGTCGGTGACGGGGCCGAAAATCTTCGCGCAAAACAAGCCGTCACGCTCCGGCTTGAACGTGCGGTAGTTGATGGTTTCCGGCTTGGTGACTTCGCCGTGGGACCACGAGCGAATTTTTTCCGGACTAGCCAGACTGATGCGGATGGAATCGAAATCGGCAATCAGGCTGGCGCGATCATACGGGCTGCTGCGATACAAGGTTGTTTCCTCCCTCCCCGGCTTTCGCCGAGGCCGCGGCCGAATGTCCTGGTTTCCCGAACATCCGACCGGCTGAGAACCCGACTACGAAACTGCAAATTCAATTGCCGCCCGAGGCCCAGGCAAGAGTGCCTGTGCGACTAGTCTGCGGCTTTCTCCACGGTCGGCTTTTGCCGCTTCATCAGCTCGACGTCCAAGCAGAGTGACTGCAACTCGCGCACGAGCACGTTGAACGATTCCGGCACGCCCGGCTCAATCCCCGGCTCGCCTTTGACGATGGCCTCGTAAATCTTGGCGCGGCCATAGACGTCGTCCGACTTCGCCGTGAGCAACTCCTGCAGGATGTGCGCGGCGCCGTAAGCTTCGAGCGCCCAGACTTCCATTTCGCCGAAGCGCTGGCCGCCGAACTGCGCTTTGCCGCCCAGGGGCTGCTGGGTAATCAGCGAGTAAGGGCCGATGGAGCGGGCGTGAATCTTGTCGTCGACAAGATGCGAAAGTTTGAGCATGTAGATGTAGCCGACGGTAACGGGCTGATCGAACTGCTCGCCGGTCATGCCGTCGTAGAGCATGACCTTGCCGTTACTCGGCAGGCCGGCGACCTCCAACAGGTGGCGGATTTCCGGTTCGCGCGCGCCGTCAAACACCGGCGTGGAGAAGGGAATGCCATCTCTGAAACCTTCGGCGTATTCGATCAGGTCGTCGTCTTCAAGCTTCGCGAGCGATTTCCAGATGGCGGTCTCGCCGAAGACTTCCCTGAACCAGCGGCGCAGGGCTTCGGCCCTGACTTCCTTGCTGAAGAGGCGCTTCAAGCTGTTGGCCAACTCCTTGGAAGCCCAGCCAAGGTGCGTTTCGAGAATCTGGCCGACGTTCATACGCGAAGGAACGCCAAGGGGGTTGAGAACAATTTCCACGGGGGTGCCGTCGGGAAGATAGGGCATATCTTCCTGGGGCACGATGCGGGCGATGACGCCCTTGTTGCCGTGGCGCCCGGCCATTTTGTCGCCGATAGAGAGTTTGCGCTTCATGGCGATGTAAACCTTGACCAGCTTGATCACGCCAGGAGGCAGTTCGTCGCCCTTCTTGAGCTTTTCCTTGCGCTCTTCGGTGATCTTGCGGAGGACATCGATCTGGCGTGAAGTCATCTCCTCGATTTCTTCGATTTTCTCGATGAGGAGAGGATCTTTTTCGTTGAGCTTCAAGCGCTTGAGGTTGCGCGTGGAGATTTTTTCGATGAGCTCGCGCGTAAGCTCCGTGCCTTTGTTCAGCAGGCGCTTGTTGGTCTTTTCGTCGTGCAAGTCGGCCTGCAAGATTTTGCCACCAAGGAGGTCGGAAAGACGCTTGAGGCGCTCGTCGGTAAGGATGCGGATTTCGTCCGCGAGGTTCTTTTCCAGCTTGAAAACCTGCCCGGCTTCGATGGCCTTGTGGCGCTCGTCTTTTTCTCCGCCCTTGCGGGTGAAGATCTTGACGTCCACGATGGTGCCTTCGATGCCCGGCGGGCAATAGAGCGAAGCGTCGCGCACGTCGCCGGCCTTTTCACCGAAGATGGCGCGAAGCAGTTTTTCTTCGGGAGTGAGGGTGGTCTCGCCCTTGGGGGTGACTTTGCCCACGAGGATGTCGCCGGGCTTGATGACCGCGCCGATGCGAATGACGCCGCTTTCGTCGAGGTTGCGCAGGAAGGATTCACCGATGTTGGGAATGTCGCGGGTGACTTCCTCGGGACCGAGCTTTGTATCGCGCGCCTCGATTTCGTACTCCTCGATGTGGATGGAAGTGTAGTAGTCATCCTTCACCAGTTTTTCGCTGACGAGGATGGCGTCTTCGAAGTTGTACCCGCGCCACGGCAGGAAGGCCACGAGGACGTTGCGGCCAAGGGCCAATTCGCCGCGGTCGGTGCACGGGCCATCGGCGAGAACCTGGCCTTTCCTCACGCGGTCGCCCACGCGAACCAGCGGCTTCTGGTTGATGCAGGTGTTCTGGTTGGAGCGCTTGAATTTGATGAGCTGATAGATGTCCGCACCGACTTCGCGGCTCAGAACGCCGGAGTGGTCGGACTCCACGCGCACGATGATGCGTTCGGAGTCGACTTGGTCGACGATGCCATCACGCTTGCAGAGCACGACGGCGCCGGAATCGCGCGCCGTGACGCGCTCCATGCCCGTGCCAACCAGGGGAGCTTCGCCCTTGATGAGCGGCACGGCCTGACGCTGCATGTTCGAGCCCATCAGCGCGCGGTTGGCGTCGTCGTTCTCGAGGAACGGAATCAAGCTGGCGGCTACGGAGACGAGCTGCTTCGGCGAAACGTCCACGTAGTCCACCTCCTCGCGATTCTTCAGCACGAAGTTGCCGGCCTGGCGGCAGTTGACAAGTTCGGTGGTGATGCGCTGCTTTTCATCGAGCGCCACGTTGGCCTGGGCGATGACGTATTTGTCTTCTTCCCAGGCGGACAGATAGAAGCAGTACGGTTCGTAGACCACTTTGCGGCGCTTCAGTTCTTCGTTGAGCTCTTCGACCTTGTCGCGCTCGACGATTTCCCCGGCCTTGAATTCGCTGTCGCCGGCGTTGACGATCTGCACGTAGTCGATGATGCGGCCGCCCTTCACTTTGCGGTAGGGCGATTCGATGAAGCCGTAATCATTGATGCGCGCGAAGCAGCTCAGGGAGCTGATGAGTCCAATGTTTGGGCCTTCCGGCGTTTCAATCGGGCAGATGCGGCCGTAGTGCGTCGGATGCACGTCGCGGACTTCGAACCCGGCCCGCTCGCGCGAAAGACCGCCCGGACCGAGAGCCGAGAGGCGGCGCTTGTGGGTGATTTCGCTGAGCGGGTTGGTTTGGTCCATGAACTGGCTGAGCTGCGAGGAGCCGAAGAACTCGCGAATCGCAGCCATGACCGGCTTGGCGTTCACCAGGTCGTGGGGCATGGCCGTGGACATTTCCTGGTACACACTCATCTTTTCCTTGATGGCGCGCTCCATGCGGACCAAGCCGATGCGGAACTGGTTTTCGAGCAGTTCGCCGACGGCGCGGACGCGCCGGTTGCCGAGATGGTCGATGTCATCGACCAGGCCGATGTTCTTGCGGAGCTTGAAGAGATATTTGATGGCGGCGACGAAGTCGGGCGTGTCGAGCGTACGGTTGTCGAGCGGCGTGTCCAGCCCCATCTTGATGTTGAATTTCAGGCGGCCGACGCGGCTGAAATCGTACTTGCGCGGATCGAAGAACATTCCGCGGAAAAGGTTTGTGGCGGTTTCGAGAGTCGGTGGATCGCCGGGGCGCAGTTTGCGATAGATTTCGATGAGCGCTTCTTTCGAGGAGCGGATCGAATCCTTGTCCAGAGTGCGCGAGAGCACCACGCCAATGTCGTCGCGTTCGGGGAAAAACACGTCCACTTCGGTGATGCCGGCTTCGACGAAGGCTTGCCAGAGTTCGGTGGTCAGCGGCTTATTGGCTTCGAGCATGATTTCGCCGGTTTGGCGGTTGATCACGTCGGCGACACTGTAGGCGCCCTCAAGGTCTTGCAACGAGGCGCGGACCTGAGAAATTTTGGCTTTGATGAGTTCCTTGAAGAGGGTTTCGGTAATGCGCTTGTGGGCGCCGACAATCACCTCGTCGGTTTTGGGATTGCGGATTTCGTGAACCATCTTGCGGTCGACGATGCCCGGCGAAACGTTCCAGAAGAGTTCTTTGTCGCGCAGGGAAATGCGCTCGACCTGGTAGAAAGTGCGCAGAATTTCTTCGTTGGACTTCATTCCCAGCGCGCGCAGGAAGATGGAACCGAGGAATTTGCGCTTGCGGTCGATGCGCACGTAGAGGATGTTCTTGGTGTCGTACTCGAATTCCACCCAGGAGCCGCGGTAAGGAATAATTTTGCCAAGGAAGTAAGTGCGGTTGTTGGCGCTCTCGAAGAACACGCCGGGCGAACGGTGCAACTGCGAAACGATGACGCGCTCGGTGCCGTTGATGATGAACGTGCCGTTCTCGGTCATCAACGGAATGTCGCCGTAGAAGACTTCCTGTTCCTTGATGTCGCGAATGGTTTTCGCGCCAGAGTCGGGATCCTTGTCGTAAATGGTCAGGCGGATGGTGACGCGCAGCGGCGCGGAGTAGGTCATACCGCGCTCCTGGCATTCGTTCACGTCGTACTTCAACTGCATGGCCACCGGATCGCCGCACTTGTTGCAAAAGGTCGGCGTGTTCTTGTTGAAGGTGCCGCACTTGTGGCAAATGACGTCGCCGGTCTGATACGGATTGGTGACGACCGAAGCGCCGCAATTGCGGCAGGTGGCGCGCAAGTGGTGCAGGCCCTTCAGGTTGCCGCACTTGCACTCCCAGTTGCCGATCGAGTAGTCCACGAACTCGAGCTGCGACATTTCGCGGAAGTCCTTGATTGGAAACACCGACGTAAACACCGATTGAAGGCCGCCGTCCTCGCGTTCGCTTGGCAGCAGATCCATCTGCAGGAAGCGCTGGTAGGACTTCATCTGGACTTCAATCAGGTTGGGAATCTGAATCGAGCCCTGGATTTTCGCGAAATCCAGCCGCTGATGTTCCCTGGCGTGCTGATTGGTATTCGGCATGCTTAATCTACCTCATCCCTTTCGGGCAAGCTGCGGAAATACGCGAAGGAGACAAATAGCCGCGGCGCTCGGAGACGTGCCCGAAGTCTCGGCGCAGACGGCTAAAGGCGCTCCCGGGGGAGCGCTTGGAGTTGTTCGAATGACCAGCTTCAACGTGCGTTGCTGATGCCCTCTGGCGCGGCCCCTCGCCCGAAAGCCGCACCGGTCCGGAAACCCAGTCGAAGGCGAAACTACTTGATCTCCACCTTGGCGCCTGCTTCTTCGAACTTCTTCTTGATCGCCGCGGCTTCTTCCTTGTTTACGCCTTCCTTGACGGTCTTGGGCGCACCGTCCACCAGGTCCTTGGCTTCCTTCAAGCCGAGGCTGGTGACTTCGCGGACCGCCTTGATGACGTTAATCTTGTTGCCGCCAACTTCGGTGAGTACGACGGTGAACTCCGTCTTCTCTTCCGCCGGTGCAGCACCGCCAGCTGCCGCTGCTCCGCCGCCGCCCGCTGCCACGACCGTGGCCGCAGCCGCAGAGACGCCGAAGGCTTCTTCCATCCTCTTTACCAGGTCGGACGCCTCGAGCAGCGTCAGCCCCTTGATTTCCTCCAGGATCGTATCGACTTTCGCCATGACTCTTCCTCTCCTCTCAAATCTGTGGATTGAACCTACTGGGCCGCTTCGGGAGCAGGTGCTGCGCTGCTTCCGCCAGACCCAAACTTGTTCACCTTGATGGCTTCGTTCAACGTAACAGCCAGGTTGCGCGGCAGCGCGTTCAGAGCCACGGCCACGCGCTGCGCCGGAGCGTTCAGCAGAAACATGATCTTGCTGATTAGCTCGTCCTTCGACGGCAGGTTGGCGAGCTGCTTGATGTCCGCAATGGACACCACGCGCCCTTCGACGACGCCGGACTTGAACTGAAACGCCGGAACGTCTTTGGCAATCTTGGTAATGGCTTTCGCCAGCGCCACCGGATCGGCTTCGGTGTAAGCGAGGGAATTCGTGCCGGTCAAGTTCTTAAGCAGGTTCTCGGCAGGCGTGCCGGCGCCGGCGCGCTCCGCCAGGGTGTTCTTTACAACTTTGTACTTTCCGCCCGCGGCCTGCACGGCGCGGCGAAGCTTGGTGTCTTCGTCCACCTTGATGCCCTGAAAGGTGGTGAGAATTACGGTCGAGACTCTCGCCAGCTCGGACTTCAGCTTGTCGAGGTCTGCTTGTTTTTCGCTGCGCTTCTTCATAAATTCCCTCCGCTAGGTTTCAGCGCCATCAGGCGGCGGTCGCCAGCGCCTCCGCTTCAGCCAAGTCGATCGGGATACCCGGACCCATCGTCGAGGTCAGTGTAATTTTCTTCACGTACTTGCCTTTGGCTGCAGCCGGTTTCGCTTTCACCACGGCTTCCAGGACCGCGTGCGCGTTGGCCACCAGCTTGGGCGCGTCAAACTGAATCTTGCCGATTGCGCAGTGCACGATGCCGGCTTTGTCCACACGAAATTCCACTTTGCCCGCCTTTACTTCCTTGATGGCCTTGGCCACTTCAAATGTGACCGTGCCGGTCTTGGGATTAGGCATCAAGCCGCGTGGGCCGAGGACTTTGCCGAGCTTTCCGGCCGACCGCATCATGTCCGGCGTGGCGATTACGGCATCGAAATCCGTCCAGCCTTCCATGATTTTCTGCACCACATCGTCGCCACCAACGAAGTCCGCGCCGGCTTCTTGCGCCTCGCGCACTTTTTCGCCGCCGGCAATCACCAGCACGCGCACGGTTTTGCCCAGTCCGTTTGGCAGCCCCACGGTTCCGCGAACCACCTGGTCGGAATGTTTTGGGTCCACTCCCAGGTTGATGGCCAACTCCACGGTTTCGTTGAACTTCGTGTGATGCAGCTTCTTCAAAAGCTCGGCGGCATCGCCGAGCTTGTACGGGCGCGCTTCCACTTGTTTGCCCGCATTCTCCACATGCTTGCCTGACTTCTTCATTCGCTACCTCGTGCGGCCTCGTGGCGCCTGAACTTCCTTAAGCTTCCACGACCTCCAGGCCCATGTTGCGCGCCGTGCCCATCACGGTGCGCATCGCGGACTCCAGATTGGTGGTGTTGAGGTCGACCAGCTTGATCTTGGCAATCTCTTCCACTTGCTTCCTGGTCACTTTGCCGACTTTGTTGCGGTTCGGCTCGGCGGAACCCTTGGCAATGTTGGCGGCGCGCTTCAACAGCACCGACGCCGGCGGGGTCTTCAAAATAAAGGTGAAAGTGCGGTCGCTATACACCGTCACAAGCACAGGGAAAATCATCCCGTCCGGCTCCTTGGCGGTCTTGGCGTTGAACTGCTTGCAGAAATCCATGATGTTCAAGCCGTGCGGGCCGAGCGCCGTGCCCACCGGGGGCGCCGGTGTGGCCTTGCCTGCGGGCAACTGCAATTTGATGGTTGCTTGAATCTTCTTTGCCATGTTCCTTGGTCCTCAGTACTTCATTCACGCTGCAAGCCTCTGCCTCAAGAACCAGCTATCGCTCGCGCCCGTATCGACCAGCAGCTCCAGTTCTTCTACCCTCGAGCGCGAAGCGGGATTCCAAACGGCCAGCTTGTTCGTCCGCGTTCGTCGCGCCTCCAACTCGCCTAGCCCAGCTTCTCCACGCTTGCGAAATCCAGTTCCACCGGCGTCGAACGGCCAAAAATCGTGACCGAAACCTTTAGCCGGCTGTGGTCGTTGTCGATCTCTTCGACGCTGCCATTGAAATTCGCAAAGGGCCCATCGACGATGCGCACCTGCTCGTTGCGCTCGAAAACGACTTTCGGCTTGGGCCGGTCGGTCGGAACGTGCACGCGGTTGATGATGGCGTCCACTTCCGTATCGCTTAATGGAGAAGGCGACGTGGCCGAACCTACGAAGCCCGTGACCCGCGGCGTCGACCGCACGATGTGCCAAGTGTTCTCGTCGAGATCCATCTCTACCAGCACGTAGCCGGGATACGACATACGCGGCGAAACCACCTTCTTGCCGCCGCGCACTTCCACAACTTCTTCCATGGGGATCATCACGCGGCCAATCTTGTCCTGAAGATTGAAAGCCGCCACGCGGCTCTCCAAGCTCTCTTTGACTTTCTTTTCAAAGCCCGAGTAGGTATGGATGATGTACCACTGCATTCCCATCGGTTGCTCTACCCCTTCACACACCAAACTTCTTGAAAATTGCCTGCACGGCCCGCTGCACTCCCAGATCCACCAACCAGAGAAAAACTCCGAAAAATGCCACGGTCACCAAAACCACCCAGGTGGTTGACACCACGTCTTCGCGCGTTGGCCAAGTGACCTGTTTCAATTCCACGCGGGTATCGTGGAGAAATTCCTTGGCCTCAGCCAGCGAGCCCTTGACTTTTTCTCCTAACCCTGACGCCGCCTCGGTAATGGCGTTCCCTTGTTCACCGTTTTTTACTTTTACTGCCTGCGTGGCCATCTTTCCCTCGATTACTTACTTCCTGCGGAAGCCTTTCGCAACCGCTGGTTATTGCTGCGTTCCGTTTCGCCAGGAACGCTCAACTCTGGCAGGGGAGGAGGGATTCGAACCCCCATACCCGGTTTTGGAGACCGGAGTCCTGACCGTTGGACGACTCCCCTAAATGCAAATCCGGTCTGCCGCTAGAACCCTCCAGAGGGAAATTATTTCACTTCTCTGTGCGCCGTCTGCTTGCGGCACGTATTGCAGAATTTCTTGGTTTCCAGACGCTCACTGTGCTTTTTCTTGTTTTTCGTCGTCGTGTAGTTGCGGTTTTTGCACTCACCGCACTGCAATGTGATGGTTTCGCGCATGTCTTACATCGCTCCTAGGCACTCGCCGATTTCATCTGATCGCCCAAATTCAGGAACCGGCGAACTATAGATTCGGTAAAGGGCCATACTTGCGTTTCTTCCCATCGCTGGTTCCCTCGGTCATAGCGGCACCATCCACCGGGCCATCGTCCAAGCCGCTCTTCCGCATTGGTCAGCGCTTCTTGTATCTTGACTCCCCATACAAGATCGCGCTCCGTGTCCACTCCCAGCTCCTTCGGGCTGCAAATCGTAAACCGCAGAAACTGATGGCCCTTCCAAACCTGCAAGCCTTCTCCGTGCAACCCCTCGGGCGTGGTCTTCACTTTCAGTCCCCACGCCTGCCCCCAGTTTTTCAACTGCCCTCCGA
>QHYI01000186.1 GCA_003223245.1 Acidobacteriota bacterium | reverse complement strand
CTTCAAGCTGCATGGCGTTGTAGAACGCAGTTGCACCTGTGGAGCGGTCCTGAAGCGTACCCCAGTTGGGAAACGGGCGATCACTGAGCGGACGCGCGAGAGCCCAGGTGCTAGATGGCGTCATGTCATTGTAATTGGGCGCCCACACGAGCTGGTCGGTTTTCATGCCAATGTAGGAAATTCGAGCGCCAATACCCGCGCCGAGTTCGCGGTCAACCGAGAGGTTCCACTGCATCGAGTACGGATCTTTCCAATCGATGTCATTGGCGGTGCCGAAGTATGCAGTTCCGTAGGCTGGAGCGCCAAGGCCCGTGCCACCGGCATTAATTGCAGGCCACTGATACGCCGGACCCGAAGACGACTCGATGTTTTGGAAGATGCGTGTGTCGGACTGAAGGGTGCCCGTCAGTGAGTAGAAGTTTCGTCCAAGCAAAGTAATGTTGTAGACGCCAAAGCCGCCTCGGATAGCGGTCCTCTCATTGCCGAAAGGACGGTAGGCAAATCCGAAGCGGGGCATGAAGCGTCGCTTGGAAGCCGTGCGCAGGCCGCTGGGCAGATGTGCCTGACTGTTGGAAAGAACCGGTGTGCAAGGCGCACTGTTCACGCTTGGCCCTTGGTTCGATCCTAGTGTGGGGCAGGCATTGAAATCCGCAAGAAAGCCGGGAGCGAGCAAGGACGCCGCGCCGTCCGGATAAATAACCGCTCCAGAACGAGGGACGCGGGGATCGAAGTTGCCGATATTGCCGGAAGGATCGTGATAGGACGGATGATATTCCCAGCGAAGGCCATAGGTGAGCGTGAGGTGCGGACTGAGCTGGAAGGTGTCCTGGCCGAAAAGATGGAAGTGATGGGTCTGACCATCATTGTCCTGCTTAACCACGTCGATCTCGGTGTTACTGGGCAGACCAAGGAGGAAGTCAGCGAAGTCGTAGTTCGTAAACTGGCCGTTGAAACCGAAGGTGCCGTAGTTGTCCGCGCCGTAGAAGCCGAGGGGCGTAATGGCCTCAATACTACGGATGTCGAAGCCGTATTTCATCGAATGACGACCCTTGGTCCAACTGAGATTCTCGTTGAACTGAAAGGTGCGTGACCTATACAAGTTATCGAGGCGATCGGCGCCGAGGTTAGTTGTGGCGCCACTAAAGTCCAGCTCAGTCACACCATTGAATGGAAAATTGGGCCCGACGCCGCTTAGTCCCACCTTTTTTGCGAAACCGGGACCGTCGAAGGCGTTCGTGGATCCATACTTGGCAAGCGTGAAGCCGAAGCGGAATTCGTTTAGGAGAGTCGGGCGAAAATTGTAACTGAACGAAGTGACCAGGATATTGTACTGATCGATGAAATCGCTCGAAGGAACCAGGAGCTGATTGGGCTGTTTTTGGTCAATACTCTTCCATGTGTAGCGGGCAAAAGTGGAAGCCTTGTGGCCGATGTACTGGTCGCCGCGAAGATCGTACTGGTCGGAATTGTAGCTGTTGTCTTTGTTGGTGATGTAATTCGGAACGCTGCCGAATGGAGCGCTCTGGTTAGCGTCGGGATGCGGGAAGAGTGTTAGGAACTGCTGCGAGGCCGCAGTGACGCTGCCGGAAGGCAGTGTGTTGTTCTGGTAAGTAGTGCCCGTAAACGGATTCATCAGCGGTTTCCCCGGCGTGGCGATGGCGCTAAAATCGCCCGCGCGCATCGCATCGGTGGGCACTACTTCCTGATCGAGCGAGCCGAGGGGGAAGCGAAAACCCTCATAAGTTCCGAAGAAAAATGTTTTGTTGCGGCCGTCGTAGAGCCGGGGCAGATATACCGGCCCACCAAGCGTGACCCCGAAATCGTTGCCAACCTTCTGAGGCTTGAAAGTTTCGCCGAAAGCCAGGGCGTCGAAGGCACGATTCTGGTGATACCAGAAAAGGCCTCCGTGGAGAGAATTCGTGCCACTTTTGGAGACCGAAGTGATCTGACCGGGCTGGCCGTATTCCGCGTTGTTCCCCACGCCGTCCACACGAATTTCGCTTATGGATTCGGCGGAAGGGAAAGCATCAGAGAGCGGAGAGTTCGTGGTGGTGTCCTGTGTCGAGATGCCGTCCACGGTTGTTTCGGACTGCGAGGGGATGCCGCCCTGAACGGAAAACTTTACGTTTCGGCCCGATTTGTCTCCGGTATCTGGCTGAACACCAGGGAGGACCTGGACAAGAGCGAGAGGACTGGTGCTGTTGTTACCGCGATAGTTCGTGGGCAAGTCGGTGACTGCTTGAGAGTCGATGCTGGCTGAAATGGAAGAATTTTCGGTATTGATCGCACCCGCCGCGCTGTCGGTCACCACCACTTGCTGATCGACGGAGCCGACTTGGAGCACGAAATCTTCGCGAAGCTCTTGACGAGCTTGAAGAGAGATATCTTGTAAAACGCCCTTTCTAAAACCACTCTTGCTCACCTCAAGCGTGTAGCTGCCTGGTTTGAAGTCCGGGGCGTAGTAATTCCCTGAAGCATCGGTGAGGAAAACGCGGCTCACGCCTTCGGCGGCGCTCCTAATGACGACCTCGGCCCCGCCAACGGCGCCGCCAGAAGCATCCCTAACACTTCCGAGAAACGCGCCTTGCGTGGACTGAGCGGAGAGCATACTGGGAAACGCGCACGATAAAATTAAGAGCAGAATTGCTCGAAATATTCGAGAGTTCAAACGTGGAAAAACACTTCGGAGTCGGAACATGATGACCTCCGGGGGCTGCAAATTGGCAGAGAGCATATCAAATGTGACCCGATCGAAGCTACAGATAAACGCATCGCAAAAAATCGAAACTTGTCGATCGTGCACAGCACAAACGCGGCCGTGCGCCGCGCTCTGTCATTACCGAAAACTCTGTCCGCGCACATGAATGCTCTTTTGGAAAATTGATCGCGGATCCCGGAAGGTCGCCGCCGGCACGGTGAAAAAATCAATGGCCGCAGTTTGTGCAAGGTGATTCACCAGAAAGGTCCGCCAAGTTTGGGAAGGCGGTTTGCGCGGCCGCGGCAAATATTTCGCCACCGTGATTGTGCCACCTCAATTCCCAGCTTCAGCAGTTCTCCGTGAATCCGCGGTGCCCCCCACAAGGGGTTGGCTTGGTGCATGTGCCGAATGAGATCACGAGTGTTTGCCACCATTTCCGGCCTTCCAGGAAGGTGTCGCGATTTCCTGGTCCAATGCCAGGCAAAAGCTCTGCGGTGCCAGCGCAGGACCGTGTCGGGCTAAACCAAGTGAAGGCATCGCCGCCAATCCGACCAGAATCGCCACAACAGGAATCCCACGAACTCGGATCGACGAAGGTCATTCTTGCCGACCACGGTTTTAACATCGGCGATCAAAATGCACGGCGGCTAAAGAAGAATCTTGCCGGCGGCGGCTCCTTGATGGACATCGGAATCTATTCTCTGCAGGCAGCACGCTACCTCACTGCGGAGGAACCTACCGACGTTGCGCGTCATTAGGGGGATTGCGAGAGGAATCTTGATACCGGCAAAGGCGTCTTCTGTCTCTGTGACTGCGAGATTTTGGCGGCCCGGTGCACCCGAGGGCTTGGATAAGCTGCCCGACCCGGGTTTGCGTTCCTTTGAAGGTTTTCTCTCCTTTGGCAGGAACCGAGCCGCCAAGTTCGCATTTCCCAGCTAAGAGTTAGCTGGACGAACGGAGTTGAACCGGAGTTTAGAGTATAGAAAATTTAGGTACTTGCAGTGGTGCAAGCAATAGTTCAACTTTACGGCTTTTGCCTATCATTACATACAACACGCTGTGCCCGATCTTGTAAAATTTCATTGCATCAGGGCTGCTTTTTGTGGGATCAGGCGTAGTTCTTCGCGCCGCTGCGTTAATTTGCATTGTGGTGACAATAAGCCGTGGCGAGTAGGGCCTTCGTCGAGCTTTAGCGTAGGCCGGGAAGGTGAGAGCAACAGTGCGCGTAAGACTATGCGCTTCCGTCCCTGGGAATTTTGCTTTTGGCGGCTCGGCACCCTTGTTCGGCGAAGCCCTGGGTAGGTTTTTTCTCCGTGGCAGGGGCCGGGCCGCCAAAACTTTTCAATTTGTCAACGGCTATGAAATTCCAGGCCCAAAGGCCAAGCTAATCGACCACAAGTCCTTGAGCGTGGAATGATCCGATTACGACATCCACGTGGTCTCCGGGCCTCACCAATCGGCCCTTGTTCGAAAATGCCATCCAGTAGGACTTGCCCGCCTCCGGTGTGCTGCTCTGACGCAGCTGTCCCACTTTTTCCATGGTCGGAACCACCAATTTCACTCCAGCCTTTGGATCAATCAAGCTGGGCTCGAGCCTCTTATCGTTCAAGGTTCGCGCCTTGTCGGGATCCAATACGCGGTAGCTGAATCGAATGATCTCGCCGGACTCGGTATACTTGAGGCTGAGCGAGTCGATTCCCCAAATCAGCGCGTAGTACCTTCCCGCGCGTCCCGCAAAGCGATCGGGGCGGTAGTTCGTCGGAGCTGCAGTTCTCTTCGGATTCGCAGGCTGACGAGAGGTTTGTGCTCCCGCCTGTAAGACCAAAATGCTGCTGGCGAGAACTCCAGCCAGCAGTGTCAACTTTGTTCCCAGGATTGCATTACGTTCTGGCATCTTTTGTTTGTCCTTGCTCCAAAGGTTCCTTGCTTAGAAAACGGGGCGGACATCCGAAGATGCCCGCCCCGTGAGGGCTGATCTGGTTAGTTCGCGTTGTAGGTAGCGTTAATGTTTGTGGTTGCTGTGGTACCCAGTCCCGTCACCGTGAGGTGTGCGCTCCCGTTCGGGGACCCCGTTGCCGGCGGCGTATAAGTTATGGTGATGGTGCAGCTTGAGCCTGCTGCCGGTGGCACCAAGGTTCCTCCCGGGTTCACAGCCGTGCCCACCGCACAAGTTCCACCGCGCGTGAAACTGCCCGTGCCGGTCAGCTGCGTAAGGGTTATGGCTGTTGGGATCCACGGGCCGGCATCAACATTCGTATTCGGGTTGGCCGTGTTGGTGATTGTGATGGTGCCGGTCTTGGCGGTCGTGTTGCTCGCCGCGCCCGCCGTCAACAATGGGGTAAGCGGGGAGATGCTTAGGGTCGCAATCGAGTCGTGACCCGTGAGTGAGATGAACTGCGCGAAACCATTGCCAACGGGGTTCACACTCAGAGTTGCGTTCCTCTGTGCTTGCGAGGTGCTCGTGGCGTTGAAGACCACGTTAACCACGCACGCTTGTCCCGGAGCCAGCGATGTCGTGCCCGCACCGGACAAGCAGGTGTTCGACGCGATGGTGAAGCTGGGTAGGCTGCATCCCGTCGTCACGTTCGTGCAGGAAATCCCGATAGACGTAGAGTTGAACGATAGTGCGACGCTGCCCGTGTTAATGACCTGGATGTCCTGATCCAGGGTTGTCGGACTGTGGAGAGGCACAAACCCAAAGTCCACCACGGCCGGTGAGACCGTGAAGTCTCGGTTCGTGCCCGTCCCGGTGATTTGCACCGCGCCGGCTGTGATTGGACCAGGCTTCCTTGGATTGTTGTAGAAGTCGAAGTTAGGAGCGTCGTTGTAGTTCGCGCTACCACTTGCGACCCTGCCTGCTGCCGAGGATCCCGTCGCAACGGCGTAGTTACCGAGCGGGAGGCCGCCACCGTAATTTCCGTAAGGTCCGGCTGCAACTGCTGGATTGGTCATCGAGAGGGGGCCCCAGGCAATGTTGACCCAGTTGTTGCCTTCGTCCACCGTAGCGGATGGAGTCAGGTTGAAGATCGGGTTGGGCACGGTTGCATCCGAGATACCCGGAGGCACGACCCAGCCCGCCGCGAGCAGTCCCGGCGTTTCGGGGGCCGTGCGTGAACCGTCGCAGTACTGGCTAAGGAAGCGCGGGTCAGCCGTGGAGTTACCAGAGGCCAAAACAGCAGACGCACCTGGGGTCAGCACGGAATCGGTCGCGCGGAGCGTGACCCCGGAGCTGTGGTTGGTCGGTCCTGTGTCACCGCGCACCGCGATATCCCAATACTGGGTGCCGGAAACGCAAGCCCCGGTGCCTCCGGTGATGGTCGTGCTCCCACTCGTCGTCGACGAGCTGTCAGCAGATGGTTGGCTCGCTACCGCAGTATGGGTGAAGGCGTTAAACAGCGACACCACATTCTGCTGGAATTGCGGGCTCAAGGCGCCCACGCCGATGTAGAACGAGCCGTTGTGCCAGAAGATGTTGTTCTCCAGCTTCGGATACGAGACGGTCCTGCAGGACCCGTTGGTTGCCGTGGTCTGGAAATGGCCTGGCGGGCAGACGACATTGACGCCACCAGTGCCCGATGGCAGATTTGCCGCCAAAACTGCGCTATGCTGGAGGGCCACCAGCCCACCTGGCTGAGGACACGTGGTCGTCGCCGTGCTCGCGCAGCTGCTTCCGCCCTGGCTGGCAAGAGGAGCCCCAAGGGTGTTGAAGAGGATTCCAGCCGAAGCCGTGCTGGCGTTGTAAGCGATGGTGTTGTTGATGATGTTCACGTTGGGAGAATCGGCCAGAGAGATTCCGGCGCCATCCCAGCCGCCAACGTTGTCGACGATGATGTTGTTGGTGACGGTCACCTGGTTCCACTGTCCTGGATCGGTGGGGAAGTTAACCATGTCCGTGCCGTTGACAGCATTGAAGGCGATGCCCGCCCCAGTGCCGCTCTCAGCAGCGTTCCCCATGATCAGGTTGGCGTTGATGACCAGGCCCGGACCGACGCCGTCGCTCGGCGTAACACTGGCAGCCCCGCCAACTGCTGCGGCAGGTGCACAATCTTGGTCGAGTAGGGGATTGATCGTACTGCAAACAAGGTCCTGATCCGGAGCGCCCATGATGATGAGACCGCCACCATTGGTCGGGATTGTGGGGTTGGTGCTCTGGTTGAAGAGGATGGTATTGTGCTCGATGTCGCCATTGAAGGTGAACCCGATATGGCCGACGCCGCCGCCATCTCCACTGCTCAGATTGCCGCATACCCAGTTGTAGTTGAACTTGTAATAGTCGGCGCCGGTGCAGATGCTGACGCCGCCCGCACCCGCCGGACTGGCCGAGAACAATTCATCGCCGGTGGAAGAATTCCATGCGACATAGTTGTTATGGATATTCACATTGACGTTTTCGCAGTATGGCAGAATAGCGTTCGGTACAGGGCTGTCCTCGCACGAGCCCGGAGGAGCATTTAGGGCGCCTCCGCCTTGGGTGTAGGGCGGAGCAAATTCACCCTGGCCAATGTTGATGCCGCCCGAAAGCGTTCCGGCGTTGCTGTAAATGCGGTTGTTTGCGATTTGCAGGTTATGTGCCCAGCCGTGGACGAAGATGCCGCCGCCGCCCTGGGAGCTATCCGTGATGCCCAAGCCGTCGATGCTCGAGGGGTTGCACGAATAGTTACTCGGGAACGGGTTGGTCGCACTGGCGGCGCTGGTGTGGCAGAAGGCATTGGCGTCACCCACAGGGAAGTTACCGCCACCGCCGGCATCGGTTCCGATGAGCAGTGTCGTGCCGGTCGGGAACCCTGCGACTAGAGTCGAGTCATAGGGATCGGAGGGGAAGTTCACGCCCTTAGCAAGCACCGTAATGCCCGCGCCTTCCAGAGCGCCCATCAAGGATGGCTCTTGCAACTGCTCGGCGAGGTTGCCATTGAGTTCGGCACTCCACCCAACAACCGACTCCAGCGGCAAACGATCTACTTGCGCATTGGTAGCGGAGGAGCCGGTCGTCGCACCACTCTCGTCGAATGCTGTAAAGTAGTTCCATCCCGTTCCGGGGCAAGAGACCTGCCCGTTGGGATCAAATACGTTCTTAAGCGTGTTGACATCACCAGTATGCGGGCTGGTGTTGACTGGTGAACCATTCAACCCCAGGCCAAAGAGACAAACGATCCGCTGGTGCCAAGCGTCCATCTTGGTCTGGCCCGCCGGATGGGTATTGGCGTTGATGACGCTACTGGCGGCCCCGACACCCTGCAGCCTGACCGGCTTCCACATAACCAACAACTCGTTGTGGGTACCAATTGATTCGACGCAGGTGGTGCTCGGCGCAAATACACCAGCGCACGAGGTTCCGGCTGGTGCCGTTGACGCTGGCGCAAACCCCGGGTCCACAATGATCAGATCGCCCGGAGCGGCAGCATCAATGGCCGCCTGGATCGAGTCGGTGGCGTGGACGTGGGTCGGGGCCTTGCCGCCGATGGTGACCGTCACGGTGTCAATCGACTGCTTGCCGGCGAAGTGTAGGAGCGGCGAAGCCGCGGCTGTTCCGGTGGCCCTTACGCACGTGGTTGTGTTAATGGTGCAAGACGGAGCGCTGATAGTCACGGTGGGGTTGCTAGTGTAATTCGTTCCGGCAGAGGTAACGGTCACCGAGACTACATCCATGAACACACCTGCTGTGGATGAGTTGGCCAGGGTTGCCCGTACGCACGTCGTTCCGTTAATGGTGCAAGACGGCGGGGCGAAAGTTACCGTCGGCCTGGCGGTATACCCCGAACCTGGATTGGTTACCGTGACGCCGACTACCCTCCCTGCCGTGGTGCCTGACCCGAGGATGGCTGTCCCCGTCGCCGTGGCAGCTGCACCTGCCGGGGATGCCGTGAATGTTACGGCTGGCGCGCTGGTGTAGCCACGGCCGACGCCGCTAGTGGGTACCGCCACGCGCGTTACGCCGAGGAATGTAGACGCGGCTGCACCGCTACCGCCACTCCCGGTGTTGTTGAAAGTTACTGCGGGCCTCGAGGTATAACCATTACCGGCGTTGGTGACGGTTACTCCCGTGACGCCACCGGTCCCAGAGGTCGTAGCAGCAGTGTTGATGAACAACTCACCGCAGGAGGCTGTCGAACCGCCGTATTGCGCTTGCTGTTGAACCGGGCAGGGCGGCACTCCGTTGGGTACGGTGACTTGGATCTGCGTATCACTCCAATTGCCAACGGTCGCGGGCACGCCGCCGATGGTGACAGTTCCAGCTGTGCCACCAAAACCAAAATGGCGCTTAACAAACTTCTGATTGAACGGAGCCGTCGTGGCCTGTGGCCCGGCGTAGGCGTTGTTGGGCACCATCTGATCGCCCAACGCAGTGATCGTTAGTGTGTGACCCGCCGCGCTGACCCACGGTCCGAGGCCGTCGCCATCCACTTCCTTGACGGCGGGAGTGGCATCGGGGTAGGAGCAGTCCACATTGTTGTAGCCAGCGCCCGCGAAAGCCGATGTCGGCACGACAGGCGTATCCATGTACTGCGTCTGCCCCGGCATGAACGGAATCTCGTAGCAGAACTGGCTGTATTGCGGGTTAAACAGCGGGTCCGTAATCATTTGGTTGTAGGTAGGCGAAGCGGGATTCGTGTCCAGGACCGGCCCTGGGTCGTTCATGCAAGTGACCATCATCGTTGGCCCATAGCCGGTCGGGTTGGGGGGGTTGACTTCCCAGCTCGAGTAGGTCAGGCCGTCGTAGACTCCCCAGTGGTCACTGTACACGCGAGAAATTTCGTTTCCGGCCCAATCCTTGATACTCACTGGCATGTCTGGAGGCGAGAACTTCTCACCAAAAGCCGGAGAGAAAGGATCGAATTCGGAAGTGAAGTCGTCCGTGATTATGCCGGTGAAGTGGGCAGCGACGTGGGTGGAGCTGAAGATATAGAACTTCGCGAGCGCCGATGCCTGGTCTTGCAGCGTGATTTCCTTGCGGTCGCACAGATTGCGAGTAGCTCCGGCAAAGGCTGCTACTTCCTGGGCCTGAGGGAAGATGCTCATGAAGTCAGGCACGATGCGGGCCTCGCCCACACAGGGCCAGAACTGTTCCACGCTTCCCGTGTCGCCTTCGCCGCGGGGCAGGTTCAAAGTACCCAAATCCGTGGTCTGGTTCTGAGCGTTGGTGGCGTTGTAGCTCGCGCCGACCGCGGCCTGGTCGGGCAGGATATAGATCGCGCCAAGTCCGCCGAACTGCTGGGTAACTGGGGCGATGTAATTGTCGCCGATCAGGATGTTCTTGTCTTCTTCCTTAACTAGTTCGTAACCCGGTGGAACAACCACTTCCACGACATACTTGCCGGCGGGGAGCATGGCCGTGCCAACCCTGTAGGGGTCCGCTGTGTCGGGGTTCGGGACGCAAATCGTGCAGTTTGTCCCAGGCAAGCTCGCGGCCACAAAGGAAGCCGTGCCGGATACGCCGACGCCAGCAGCAACTCCGGCTGGGGTCGCGGGTCTTCCGGTTGTTGGGTTGATGCCGATAACACTGGGGAACTGGTACATGCCATCGTAAGGCACCGGTTGCAGCTGATTCCAGTTGTGCATGCCGTCATAGCATTTGAACTGGGAATTATTCGGAATCGTGTGGAGCGGAGTGCCGTTGTGTTGGTTGTTGTACACGTCCAGGTAATCAGGCTGGTTAAACAGCGAGAAGTAGAAGAGATCGGTAGTGGACTCGCCAGGGCAGCTCATGTTGGGATTCCCATCGGATCGGAAGCCCTGCGCCCAATCGTCCCAACTGGTGGTCTTGGTGGTGTCAATCAGTTTGAGGGTTGTCGTCACGCCATCCGCGGCAACGCCCTCTTGATAGAGATTAACGGTTACGTTCGGCACGTCCGGCGTCCAGCTCACGTGCAGCAAGAGCTGTGGATCGTCGAAGGGACGCGTCGAGGCGTAGTTCACTTCCCCGTGGATGCCGCCGGTCTCGCCGACTACGAACGGCTTCTTGCCGAATTCGAGGAAACTGTTCTGTCCCGAGAAACCTTGCCAGCCTTCGGTAGCTGGCCAAGCAACCCACGGAGGATCAACTCGCCCCGTGGAGCCGCCCGAACCGCCCGGGGCAAGAGGAGAAGGCGCATCGGTGCAATCGGCAGTGGAGCAATAGTACGCGCCGGGTACGCGTAGGGCAGTGGGCAGAGCAACAGCGGCTGGTTCGTTCGTGTTCGCCATCATATTGCCGATGGCTGAGGTTCCGCACGCCGGGTAGCCGGTTGCGCCGCAGGATGGAGAGCCGTCTGCGGGCCCGCCGGCGTCGTAGACCACGTGCGTCCCGGTGCTCTTGTACCGCGTCGAGTCCGATTCAATCACGTACCAACTGAATAGCGGAAACACTTCGTTAAAACCGGCATTACCGCTCAAGTCCGTGTTGTTGAAGTTGGAGTAGCTGCCGTCGCGGAAGCGAATATTCGTGGACACGAGTGAAAGCCCGTCTTCGTTGGCATCACGAACGCCGTTGCCATTGGCGTCGAAGAAAGTTGAAGTGTAGATATTGGCCTGCCACTGGTTCATTGCGATATTGCCCATATTGACCGTTGCCCCGCCAGCAAGCCTTACTGGCGTAGAAAGGCCGTCCACCAACATATCATTCCATTGGTCAAAGACAGTTAACCTCCAGTCGCCGTCGGGAAGACCAGAGAGGGTGAAGGAGCCATCGGGGCCGCACTTGGTGAAGGCGAAGTCCTCGCCGTCGGGATCGCCAAGGCTCACGTAGCACTGAGTGAAGGCGAAGCTGCTGTTATCGCCGCTGCTGTAGAGTCTTTCATCCGGGGTGCGGCTCATCCGTTCGGTTGTAACGGTGGCGGTTAAGGTGTTGTGGCAATTCGTGCCTGTGATGCTCGGATCGGCACCCGCGCACACGCCAGCTAGGCGGCTATTGATGATTTGCGGATTGGCGAAGCCGATCGAAATGTGGTAGCCGGCCGGACCGTACTCCTGGAAGTAGCTGGGTTCACCGACGCGCACGAACGCATCGTGGGCCTTCTGCCCGTCCAAGGTGTTGGTTTGCAGCCACTCTTCACCTCTTGCGATGCGGTCTGCCGCTGGGTTGGCCACCACGCCGTATCTTCCCTGCATCATGTTGGGAATGAGGGCTTGGCCAACCAATGGAGACGGAGTTACACCGTCAGCTTCGAACGCTGGGCAGGTAACGATTCTGCCTGTAATCCCCAGCGTACCCAAAGAACCTGGCGCATTGCCGTTCGATGTGTCCATACCATGCAGCGGATCCTTCGTAATCGGGCAGGCGTCGAGACCACTGAGGGGGTCGATGGTTCCCGCCAAGGTGTTCGAAAGTGGTTGGTTGAACATGTCGTGCGTCAATTGTCCCGTAGCATCGCCGGTGCCGCCAGCATCGTCAAACAGGGTGATTTCAAAGCCACCTAGACCGGGCTCGTTGACGCCCCTTATTGCGCCCGGAATTCCACCACCGGCATCCTGCTCGCCGTTGAGCGGGAAATCGTCCTCGAAGATGAATACCGACACGTTCGCAGGCGGGAACGGAGTGGGCTGGGTCAGAATCGTATATGGCGTCGTCGGATAACTGGCGCCCACGCCCAGTGCGGGAATGGGAGCACCACCCATGCCGTGGCCGCAATTCGTATTCAGGCCGCTGTTATTAGTGGGATTATAGGTGCCAGCCCCCGCTGCACAGTTCGCCGGCGCGCTGCCGTTGGCACCGATGAATGGGTTGGCTGCGTCGCCCGGCAGTACAGAAATGTAGTAGCGCTTGGTCGGATCTAGATGAACTTGGCTGGGATTTAGAGACGTGAATCCATTTCCTGTGGTATCGGGCCGGCAGACGCCATTGCCGATATCGCATACCGCGAGCACGTGGGCACCGGTGTTTGGATCCACCATGGTCTGGCCCCCTTCGCAAGACAGCGGCCCGGTGCAGCCCGCCGCGATCAAGGGCATGTAGCTGGTGTGGAAGTTCACGCCAAAGGTTGGAGGAACCGTGGTCCCTGTTTGCGGTGTGCAACCAGCAATCGGAGTCGCGCTATTCGTTGTGCACTTGGGGTCAATGTAGAAGGTGCGGTCTTCCTCGATAATCCAGCGGTAGTCGGTGATCTCGGTGGTCTTGTCAGCGCCGTCCAAAACCTTGACCAGCAGATTGCTGGCTGCTGCGAAGGTAAGGTTCACGGTCGTAGTCGAGCTGAGGACTCCCTGCGAATTCTTCGCTTGGAAGGTGAATGACGCCGGGCAACCAGTAGGGGTAGTACACGGTGCGGCTAACGTCGCTGTGAAACCGCCGTTGGCATCCCCCACAACAGATACTCCCGCTGCTGTAAAGGCCGTGGCGGTGAGAGGAAAGCCCTTTGAGTCAGTACAAGATGCAAGGACGCCCGGGGTCCTGACGGCCAGGAAGGAGGCCGTGTTCGCGGTAAAAGAGGCGCCGCTGCAGGTGACGCTGCTGCTCGTATCACCCGCACCGAGGGTCACTGTCGCGGTTAAAGCGGCGGAGGAACAACTCGCGGCCGTTGTGGTCGTCGCCGGAGCAAAAGCATTGTTGGCGCAGTAGGTGAAGCTGTCTGACGTAGCAGTCCCGCTGGGAACATATGTAAAAGTGCCGTTGGTGTTGAGGGTCACCGTGCCGCTGGCGGCCTGCGTTAGCAGATGAACGCCGTAGACGTTGGTATCGTTGGCGATTACGCCCTTGCCCGGGTCGGCAACTTGCAACGTTTTACCTGCAATCAGGGAGTTGTAAGTATCAGCGCGGGCTACAGCACCTGTGAACGCAGGAGCGGCCGGAACTCCAGCGCCGTTGACGCCGAGGTATGCCAACATGCCGGCGTCACGCGCGGTAGCGTTGCCTGACAAGCTCAACTCGCGGTCATACACGGGAAGGGCCGAAGCGCCAGCGGCGGGAACATCGATCATCACGTCGTACGTTTTGCCGGCGGCCATGAATACTTCGCTCTGCACGCGACTTACACCTGGCAGGGCGTTGCCGTCCTCGGCTATCAGGCTGAAGCCCGCCACGGCGGCTGCAGTCACGCCGGTTGTCCCAACGGGGGGCGTGGTCAAAGAGCCGACGATCGACGGCACATGCATGTGCAGACCGGCGTTCACCATGCGCACCAAGATCCCACTGCCTGGGGTTGCGGTTACGCCCGTCGCAGGAGAAGGCGCGAAAAGTGAGGCTGTCGCATTACTCTTGCTAAAACCAACGCCATTGATGAGGTAATACAACGGTGTGTAGTTCACCGCCGGAGGGTAGCATTGATGGTAAGTCGGCGAGGATGGATTACCGCAGCCGCCCGGCTGGCCCGACCACACCATCGTTTCGCTGAAACCTGCAGTGGTTACGGCCGCCTGAACGGAATTGTTCTGTACCGGGTCGATTTCGCTGAAGAGAAGGTCAGCCTCCGCATTGTAAGGCACAACGCACGCGGTGCCCGCAACTGGAGTGTAAGCGCATCCCGTGGTCGTAGTCGCGGGCGCCACGGCTGTTGCCGATGGCGCGTTGGTTACCACCACCATACCGTAGAGCCCCATGGGGCCCTGGATCGAGGGGTGCGTGCCAGACTCCAACAGAAAGGTGCCGGGCCGCGGGGTGGTCCAAGTCAATGCCGTCGTCGCTCCGACAGCTACCTCTGTCGAGAAAGACTGCACGCGTGGACCCTGCGTTGGCGGCACAGTCGCTGGCACTCCTCCCGTTGACGCCGCGTTGCACTGTTGGCCGGGCGCAATGGAGGCGATTGGCCAGGTGACGCAACCTTGGGCATAAGTATGGTCCGGGCTCGGGGTGGATGTCGCCGTCGTGCCAAGACCTGCCCCCAACTGACCTACGATCGTTAGCGAAGTCGGCACAGTGTTCGTCGCCGTGCCCACCGCAAACGAAAGACTATTGGTGAGGTTAATCACCAAGGTTTGTCCCGTGGGAACGGTAATCACGACGGGCGACCACGTCGACGGCACTCCCGCCACGGTCGATACCGACGCCGGGTTCAATGCGGCGCAGGTCGCCGTAGAACCAGTCACGGCAGCGCCGCAGAAATAACCCCACATCGGAACCGCCGTGCCGTCAGGCAGAGTCACGGAGGTCGGTGCCGCCGTCAAATTGACCTGCTGCTGGGCAACCACGCGCCCCGCTCCGAGCAGGAGAACAGCCGTGAGGAGTACTGTTGTCTTCAGACAAGCTTTCAGATGGTTGAGTCGCATTGCTCTTCTCCTGTTCACTAGTTGGATTCGTTAATGACGAATTCCCGGGAATCGACCAGCATCATCATGAGCATGCCCCCGGGGAAAATATTATTGGTGGTGATCTCGCGCTCGTTGTGCGAGTGCCACATGAAAGCAAAGCCCGCTTCGCTCGATGGCGAGTTTGCAATGGTGCCGGAAGGTGGAGTTGAGCCGCTGGCGCCGCAGTTCGGTGCGTTGGTTTGCAGGGCGCTGCTGGACATGCATCCAGTCGCTCGAAGGGTGGCGTCCGGACCTAGATAAGGACTGCCGCCGTACCACGGGCCGTTCGCGAAAATGTTCGGGTCGGGCAGAGTAGCCGGCCCGCCGCTCGCCACATCACCAAAGGGAGCCACTTGCACAGGCTTGTTGTGATCCTGGCACCACTCCCAGAAGTTGATTGCGGTAGGGGCGCCCGTGTTGTAGCCGTTCGCGTCGGGAGTGCAGGGGAGCGTAGCGGAGGGATCGTTTGAGCCGGGATGGTGTCCGTACGGATCCCAGTTCAGGCCTTTGCCGCTCCAGTAATAGATCCCGTCAAACGCCTGCCCGGGAGTCGTGTCCGTGGTGAACTCCAAGCGTCCGCCGAGCTTGGTTGGGTCGGTCTGGCTAAGAATAAGGTTTCCGTCGCGCGCCAAGATGCGCACGTGGTTCCCGTGCTCGTGGAACGGGTGCTGCCATCGTCCTGTACCAATGACGCGGATCAGCGTCAGTTCGCCGGGATGCATGTGCGGGTTGCCGTTGTAAGGCTGGTGCGGATACTCCAGCGCATAATTGGGGTCCATGTTGTCGGGCATCGAGCGCCCGTTGATCAGGAAATAGGCGGGTTGATAGGGCTCGGTTGGAACGTTCAGGCTGCATCCAGGCGCTCCAGCCGTGCAGTTTCCGGCTGCCGTGACCTGCGCTAGCGCCGCTGCGTGTATTTTGGGGTCCATCTCGGCGAACTGAAACAGGTATTCGCGGTCGTAGCAGGTACTGGCGTGGTCATACGCGGCCGGCGCAAGCCGGAAGTCCGCCTCGCCCCAGTGTTGTTCTGCGGCGAGGTTGGCAGCGTGCAGCCCGCCGGTACAGTTGGCCGGGACGCTCGACGGGAGCACGACAATAGCGCCATACAGGCCCATCTCAACCTGGAGATCGCCCTGGGTTCCGCTGTAATAGGCGCGCGTTCCCGGGGACGACGCGGTAAACGTATAGGTCACCGTGCCGCCAGGTACCGCCTCCTGAGTCATCAGCCCCGGAACGCCGCCCGTCGCGGTAACGTTGAAACCGGGGAAAAGGATCGAGGTGTTGCCCGCCGCAGCAGGAAGATTGTTCGTGAG
>QHYI01000185.1 GCA_003223245.1 Acidobacteriota bacterium | reverse complement strand
GCCCACACGTTGAGAGGCTCCCCCTCAAGGGACTTGACCAGCAACGTGTTTGCTTCTTCATAGTTGCGCTGTGCGAAGGAAATGCGCGCAAGGGTTCTGTACGCAGCTGGAAAATCGGGATTCAGGTGGACGGCTTTGCAGAATGATTCCCGCGCGGCGTCCATCTCATTCAACTCAACTTCAACCATTCCGAGGCCGTTGTACCGGAAGATTACTGCGCCAGCGTCGTCCGCAAGCTTTCGATCCATTGGGCCGCCAGATCCCAGGGCGTCCATGAGATCAACCGTAACGTTGGTGGCTTTTTCAGCGTCGCCATTAACCGTAACAAACAGGCGCAGTACAACGGGTTGGGCGGAAAAAGGAGACTGCCTTCGAGCGATGCAAGCGCAGGCAATAGCAAGACTGACCAAAGTAGCTCGTAAGGCGCGCCAGATGGGCACGAGAAGCGTGGCAGAAGGTGTAGTCGAAATCGGTCGCAACGGCACAGCAAACAAATAGTAATGCCTAAATCGATGAGAAAAGGAAGGGGCCGGTTGCCCGGCCCCCGGGAGGTTGTACGCCGTGCAGGGTCGGGTGGAAGTCCCGTCCCAACCTGATGGAGGTGAAGGGTAGCGAAGCGCAAGGGTGTCGTCGTGAGGCGGGGTCTGAAGGAAGCGTGGAGCAAAGATGCGGGCCGATGTACAAGAACCGGATCAGAGGCCTACGGCGTCGGACAAGTTGGCAACTGACAACGAAGTCCGTATCCATCAAGGACGCTGGTGGTAAATCCGGCGGTCGCGTATCGAAAGCAGTCGAGCTTATCGCGGGAGATCTGTTGCACGTCTCGGATTCGTGACTGAGCGTGGAGTAATTCACGCTGATCCTGCAGCAGAAGTCAGCAGCGGGCGTAATACTCACGGAAGTGAGGAAGGCCCAGACAGTGAGAGCGAGTAGTAGAACGTCGAACTCATGGGTGGCACTGCGCCAGCCAATCAGCTTCGGCTGAGTTTTGCAGGTTCAGAAGACGGTGCAGCCGAAACGGAAACCTGCAGAGCGGCGAAGCCCTTGTGGCAAACGACGCCTCGAACCTCCGGCCCGCGAGGGCTCAACTCCCTGAACCGCCGTATGCGGACCCGCATGTACGATGGTGTGGGAGGGGAGGACGGGTAACCGTCCCCCCTATCCCTATTGTACGCCACGCATGTTCGTCAGCTAACGGGTGAGAGTCCCCCAAAGATACGGACTCACAGGTGGCATTGCGCCAGCCAATCAGCTTCGGCTGAGCTTTGCGGGTTCAGAAGACGGTGAAGCCGAGACGGTAACCTGCCGAGTGGCGAAGCCCTTGTGGCCAAAGACGAATCGAACCTCCGGCACGCCTACCGCAGTGCCGGCTCCGCTACTTCCGTTGCACCTCTTGCCGAGCGATCCTTCAGGAACCCTCGCGCTGCCAGCAGTTCCGCATTCAGAAGCGCCGCGCCCGCAGCGCCTCGCACCAGATTGTGCGAGAGCAGCGTAAGCTTCACGTCATGCAGCGGGCACTCCCGGATTCGCCCGACCACCGCCGCCATTCCTTTCCCTGCCGCAGCGTCGCGCCGCGGCTGCGGCCGGTTTTCGTCGTCCACTACAATTACCGGATGCCGTAACGCCGTCGGCAATGACGCCAGTTCCTCGTCTACTTCAAACTTCTGCAGCGCCTCACGAACCTCCGCGAGCGACGCGATTTTCTTCAGCCCAAGTGATACGCATTCGAGGTGCCCATCCAGCACGGGGACGCGATTGCAATGCGCGCTGATTCCCAGTCCCGCCTCAATAAACCGCGTGCCATCCCACTTGCCAAGCAACTTTTGCGGTTCCGCCTCCATCTTTTCCTCTTCGCCGCTGATGAACGGCACCACATTGCCTTGAATATCCATCGACGCGACGCCGGGATATCCTGCGCCGGAAATCGCTTGCAAGGTCACCACGAAAATTCTTTCCAAGCCAAACGCGTCCGCCAGCGGCTTCAGCACGAGCACCAGCCCTGCGGTCGAGCAATTCGGGTTGGTTACGATAAAACCTGTATCGTATCCGCGATTCTTGCGTTGCACGGGAATCGCGTCCAAATGCGCCGCATTCACTTCCGGAATCAGCAGCGGCACATCCGCGTCCATCCGGTGGTTTCTCGAATTGCTGACCACCGGGTATCCCGCGCGCGCGAAATCTTCTTCCACCGGTCCGGCTACGGAAGAATCCAGCGCGGAAAAAACAAAATCACAATCCAGCGCCGGTTCGACGCCCTTCACCACCAGATCGCGCGCCACTTCGGGAATGGGCGTTTCCAGGTGCCAGCGCACCGCTTCGGCATAGGTTCTGCCGGAGGAACGTTCCGAAGCCGCCACTTCGGTTAGCTCGAACCAGGGATGTTCTGCAAGGAGATTCACCAGGCGTTGCCCGACAATTCCCGTTGCGCCCAGCACTCCAGCGCGCCATTTTTTCTCAGGCTTCCTCGCCCGCTTGGTTTCTAGCTGGCCGCCCGGCAATTGGCCATTGCTCCTGCTTTGAGCCCGCGGACTCATGCCACACCTCCCGGAGGAAGCGCGCCAGAAAATTCGCCAGGCGGTCCAATCCGGGTGCCGCGCGCTTGCGGATTGAACGTGTTCCGTACCCACACCACCATTTCGCTCTCCGCGGCCAGCGGCAGCACCTTAGGGTGCAGCACTTTTGCGCCGCTTGCGGCGAGTGCGTGCGCTTCGTCGTAGCTCAATTCATGAAGAAGCTGAGCTTCGGCCGCCTCCTGCGGATTTGCGGTGTAAATGCCGTCCACATCCGTCCAAATCACCAACTCATCCGCATCTACCACATACGCTACGATAGCCCCGGAGAAATCCGAGCTGTTGCGCCCCAGCGTGGTAATTCGTCCGTCGGGAGTCGCCCCAATGAATCCGGTTACCACCGGCACGATTCCTTCCTTCAAAAGCGGCAACAAAATCTTTCGCCCACGCCGTTTGCTTTGTTCCAGGTGCGGCTGCGCATCGCGGAAAGTGTCGCAGGTTAGGACGAATTCCGACGAAGTGACAGGCACGGAGGCAACTTCCAGCTTTTCCAGCGCCGCCGCGAAGAGCCGAGTGGTGAACCGTTCCCCGAAGGAAGCCAGCCGGTCAGAAAACTCAGCGCTCGTGGCGCCCTGTTCCCAACTTTCAACCGCGTGCAGCAGGTCGCGCCCAAGCAATTGCAACTCATAGCGAACGCGCCGATCCGCCTCTTCCGCCAGTTGCAAATTCTCGAGCACTTCCAAGTGCATCCCCAGCACGACTTCCGCTTCCCGCCGCGCCTGTGCCATTTTGCCGGCTGCCAGCGCCTTCTCGATGGAGAGTAGATGGTCCGTCACGCCTTTCATCGCGGAAACCACCACCGCCACCTTCGATACCTGCGCCGCCTTGCGCACCAGCCTGGCCGCGTGGAACATGCGCTCCGCTCCTAGCAGCGAGCTGCCGCCAAACTTGAACGCCACTACTTTGTTGTGCTTTCGAGTGACCCCGCCGCTCGGAAGCGCCGCGCCTTGGCGCGCGGCGGGGCTAGGTTCTGCTGCTTCTTCCAGTACATTTTCCTGATTCATGACCTGCGCTCCTGATTTCCATTCCCTAGTCCGGCGGCTGGAGCGTCTCTGGGGGGGGCTTAAAAGAAGAAACCCACCGCCAGGTTCGCTTCCGGCGGTGGGTTTGAAACTTTGTTTTGCCTTGCTAGCTGTTTCTCCCATCGCCCGAAGCGGTCATAGTCTTCTTCATAGTCGTGGTAGTCGACTTGGAGGTAATTCGCTTCGTGGCGATGGTCGTCATCACAACTTTAGCCTATCATGCCTTTTTCTGTAAGCAAAGCCTATTTTTTCCATTTTTCCGTATCCCCCCGAGGAATTTTTGAATGGTTGGCAGGAAAGGGGATGGGGGCGGTTCCGCGCAACTAAAGTGTGGCCACGCATTTGCATCTTGGGGACCCTGTGTTGCGTTCGCAGGATCACCGCCGCTACGCTTTGCGCGGCATGGCGCCCGCGAGCAGAACTACAGAAAACCTGAGCAGGGTATGGAACACTGTTGCTTCTATGTTTTGTAGGACTTCCTCCGCGAACCTCTGTGCGCCCGGCGTCCGTGCGTTATCCGCTTTCCTTCCGCGGGTCAAAGCTCACGGGGCACCCGTCACGCTCCCGCCAGTGACCGCCGTCACTGCTCTTGGTTCCTAGGGCGGCTATCCTGCTCCGGAAATGAGTTCGGAACCTTCATCGGTGCCGCAAGGCGGCTTCGCGCAGACCCACACGGTAAGGGAGCATTGCGCCGTGCCTTCAAAGGCTGTCAAGAGAAAGAAGAAGCTCGTTCGACGGGCGGACAAAGACTACTCGCAACTGGTACGGCGCAGCTATCAAGCAGCGTTCCTGCTTTTGAATGTTTGGCTGGGTGGCGTTTTCTATTTTTGGGTGCTCGGCTTGGAAACCGGAACAGCCACTGGCGTTGCCGATCCTCCCGCTGGCATCGCCGGAATGTACCGGCTGCCTCGAGTGCGTGGCAATTTGTCCGGCCGAAGGCGCGCTGCAGCTCGCGCTGCCGAAAATTTCCAAGCCTTCTTCCAAATCTCCGCGCCGAATTCCTTCTTGGGCGATGGCTGCCGGCGTTGCGATCTTGTTTTTTGGAATTGTGGGCTACGCGAAAGCCTCCGGCATCTGGGATTCGCGCATTCCCGCGGCGGTCTATCGGCAACTTGTGCCTCACGCCAACGCGGCGCGCCACCCTATGCCCGGCGATCAGGAAATTTCGCGCTGAGCGCGCCTGGTTGGAAGACTTTCATGGGGCGCTGAGGCCGGGGTGTCACCTTTGTGTTCGGTACGATCCGTAACTCGAGGCGCTTGCGCGGCGTTCGAGCCGCGCTCCGAAATCCTGAGCGCAGCGAAGGGACCTCAGCACGGACGCCTAGCGGGAACAACGGTATTTGCCAGAGTTTCAGCCACTGACGCGCTGGTATAAACGGTAAGGCTCGTCGGCGATGCGAGCAAAAGGACGAAATGTCAACTTTCCAGCATCGGCCGTCACGACGAAATCATCCGAGTCGGCCGGTGAAGGCCTGGCAGCTAAGAGTTGAGCTCGCGTCACGCGGGCGGGCAACTCAGCTGTGCCGAACAGGGAGAGCGGTCCGTGCAGCAGGGCTACCCAATCCGGATTCTGCGCATCGACCGCTTCGAGGCGCCATGGCATTCCCATCTCAAACTCCAGGCGATCGCCGTTCTTCCAGGTTCGTGTGACCGCGAAGAATTTTCCAGGCGTCGCGTCGCCCTCCGCGCGTTTGCCGTTGACTGAGATTCGCGTCTTGGCATCGGCCCAAGCCGGCACGCGAAGGTGAACGGTAAAGTTTTCGGGCCGACGGAGTTGAAAACGAAGCTCCGTGGTATTCAGTTTCGGATATTGCGTGGTCTGCGTCAGACTGCAGTGGCTGCCGTTTTGGGTCCAGGTTAGTTTCGACGGGAGAAACAGATTGACGTAGATTCCACCCTGACCCGGGTAGTAAGAGCTGATTCCGTAGTCCGCCGTTTGCTGCGGGAACGTGCCTGAACAGCAGGGCCATTTGTCCTTGTAATAGACCTTTTTGGCGTCGTGTTCGTTGTAGTCGGAGTAGTAGAAACTTGTGCCATCAGGAAGAATGGGCTTTGCGCCGGCAATGGTGTTGTAGAGCACGCGCTCCATGCTGTCGCCATAGCGAGAGTCCTCGGTCACGCGCAGCAAGTAACGCGTGATTTTGAAATGCCCGTAAGCGCCGCAAGGAGTTTCAAAGCTTGCATGTGTGCTGCCGAGGCTGGCGGCCAAGAGCCCCTT
This sequence comes from Acidobacteriota bacterium, assembly GCA_003223245.1. GTDB lineage: Bacteria > Acidobacteriota > Terriglobia > Acidiferrales > UBA7541 > Acidiferrum. The sequence continues at coordinate 10,640 of QHYI01000185.1, read as the reverse complement.
GTCCGGTTCCACAAATGCTTCGTTGGGGCCCCACCCGCCCGTCGCGTAGCTTTGTTCCTGCACCATGCGAAGGCCATTGGCGGCGGCACGCAGATACTTTTCATCGCCGAGCATAAGATAAGCCTGCATTGCAGAGCTAAGCGTGTTGACGTGGCTATAAGCATGTTTGCCGGGTAGCGCATTCCGGTTTTCCGCCAGCGCGTCGTAGTATTCGTGGTAGATGAAACGTTTTCCGAGATCGAAGTAACGCTTATCGCCACTGCGTTGATAGGCCAGAAAGAGGTTTTCAGGAAGCGTGTAAGTTTCGTCCCAGGTATAGGAAATATCCTTGTGTGGCCGCGCCTCCTGTTCCGCGCGACTCAAGGCTTTCTCGGGCAGATGCGGCACGACCGCGTCGGTTGCCCGCTTGAGCACTTCGAGAGCGATGGGATCGTTGGCGAATTCATGCGCATCGATCAAGCCACAGCAGGTTTTGTCAAACGTATAGCCTGGCAGCCGGTAATCAACGTAGAACTTTCCGCTGGGTTCCACAGTCTCGGCGAAGCCGCGCACCAAGCGATGAACTTTGGCCTGCGTTGGCTTTGAGCCCGTAATGGCGTAAGCGCGCGCTAAGCCCGACAGATACTGCCCAAAACTGTGGCCCGGAATGAATCCGTGAAAATTGTTCTCGGGGTTGAAGTCCGTGGCATTGTCGTACCAACCGCCGAGCTTCGGGCCCGGGGCAGGCATTCCTTCGCGCTGGCGAAATGGTTTGAGGAGGCCATCCTCATCGAGATGGAGAAACAGTTGATGATTTTGCTCAAACTGAGTGCGGAAAGGACCGTCAAGAAGCTGTACGCTCGAATAGGGAAAAGTGGAAAGCGGAGGCGAAATCGCTGCGGTGGCGCTGTTCGCCCAAATGGGTACGGAGGGGGCGATCCACGCGCCCGCCGCCGAAATCATGGCGGTCTTTGCGAACTGACGCCTGGTGGTACGTTTCATAGGCCCCGCTCCGACTCCGGTAGTGCAAGCGCTTGCAAGATAATCTATAACTCCAAAGAAGTTGCGGAGCAAGCTGTAATCATCTTTCAGGATGCAGTATTCTTCGCTAGAAACAGAGCTTATGCGCATGCGGACAAAATTTATCGGTGCCATCCTTCTTTGCGTTTCTCCCGCTTTCGCGCAGCAACAGAAGGAAAATCCACTCGACGCCATCCGGGCGGCACTTGCGAACAGAGATTTCGACCACGCGGTCGAACTCACCCGCGCGGCGCTTCGCATGTCGCCGAATAACGCGAGACTCTGGACCTTTCAAGGCCTCGCTTTTGCCGGAGAGGGTGACAATTCCAACGCACTAGTTTCGTTCAAGTATGCGCTGAAGATAGATCCCGACAATGTGGGAGCGCTGGCGGGCGCAGCCCAAAGCGCTTACGCAACAAACAAAAGCGCGGAGGCCGTGCCGCTTTTGAATCGCCTGCTGCGATTGCGGCCGGACGAACCTACGGCGCACGCGATGCTGGCGGTCTTGGAATACCGCCTAGGCAACTGCGGCGCTGCGACCGCGCATTTTGAAAAGGCCGGAGAAGTGCTTCGTTCTCAATTTGACGGCCTAAATGCCTTTGGCATGTGTCTGGTTAAGCTAAAGAAGCTGGATCAGGCGGAGTCGGTGTTTGGTCAAGCGCTCAGGCTTCGCCCCGAAGACCGCCGCGAGCGACATCTGTTAGCCTCTTTGGAAATCATGACGCGAAAACCCCAGAATGCCTTGGCCACACTGAAGCCTCTCGTCGATGACGCCGATCCCTCTGCCGATACGCTGCAACTTGCCTCCGCTGCCTATGAAGATTTGGGGGACACTCCGAAAGCGGTCGAAACGCTGCGTCAAGCCCTCCTGCGAGATCCTCTAAACGTGAGTTTGTACCTGGACTTTGCGAATATTTCGTTTTCCCATGAATCGTTTCAGGTTGGTATTGACGTGATCAACGAGGGGTTGCGGCTACAACCGAAATCAGCGGACCTCTACCTGGCGCGTGGTGTCCTGTACGTGCAACTCGCGCAGTACGACAAGGCAGAAGCGGATTTCGAGAAGGCCCAGGAGCTAGACCCCGCGCAATCTCTCGGCGCTGCGGCCGAAGGACTGGCCGCAGTCGAGGAAAACGATCTTGACCATGCTCTTGCCACGGTGCAAGCAAAGCTAAAACAGAATCCGAATGATCCCATGTTGCTGTATCTTCAAGCGCGCGTGCTGACCGAGAAAGGGGCGGATTCGGGAACGCCGGAATTTCAGCTGGCGTTCGAGTCCGCGGAGAGAGCCATAAAGTTGCGACCAACACTCGCTGCAGCTCGAGAAGTGCTGGCGAAGCTCGATATGGAGACGGGACAATACAAAGAGGCGGCCGATCAATGCCGAAAAGCGCTTGCCAGCGATCCGCAGGACCAAACCGCTTTGTACCGTTTGATTCAAGCACTCCGCAAGATGGGAGACAAGGAGGAGATCCCGGCTTTGCTGAAGCGCCTCGCGTCACTTCGCGAGGAAGCCACAAAAGAAGAGAGAGAAAAGTATCGATATAGGTTGATTGAGGAAGGAGAGCCGGCGAAGCCGTAAAATTCGCAGCGAGAGCTTCTGTCGTTGTCCGAAACGAACGCAAAGTCTGTCTGCGCGCCCCGTTTTCTGACCGTGGCCACGACACCTGTGAAGCACGCAAAGGATATGAAACTTTCCAAGGTTGTTCCTCCGATGAAGTACACCCGCCGCGCGTTTGTCCTTTATGGTATGGGCGCTGCGGCTTGTTGGAGCGCCAGAAGACTAGCCGCCCAGGGGGTTGCGACCCACAGGGCGAAGCCGCTCGCCAGACCGGCACCTTCGGGCCGGCCCTTCAACGCCCAATTTGCGGACGTCGCGGCCGATGCGGGATTACAGGATCCCGTGATTTACGGAGGGGTGGAAAGCAAGAAATACATCCTGGAGGCCACCGGATGCGGCTGCGCCTTTCTCGATTTCGACAACGACGGATGGATGGACATTTTTTTGCTTTCTGGGACACGCCTTGAGGGCAGTCCGCCAGGAACAACCAACCGGCTCTACAAGAACAATCGCGACGGAACTTTTTCTGACGTCACAGGGAAAGCGGGACTGCACCGCGAGGGTTGGGCATGCGGAGTTTGTATCGGAGACTACAACAACGATGGCTTTGACGATATTTTCTGCACCTATTTCGGGCAAAACGTTCTCTACCGCAACAACGGCGATGGAACGTTCACCGATGTCACTAAGTCCGCTGGGCTGTTAAACGACCAGCCGAGATGGGGAGCGGGATGCAGTTTTCTGGATTACAATCGCGACGGTCATTTGGATTTGTTCGTTTCCAACTACGTGAGGTTTTCCTTCGAACACGCACCCGTACCCGGGGAGAATATCAACTGCAATTGGAAAGGAATTCCCGTCGAATGTGGACCGCGTGGGCTGCCGATGGGGAGGCATTCTCTCTACCGAAACAATAGCGATGGAACATTCACCGATGTCAGCCATCAGGCAGGAATTGCCAAAAGCGAAACCTATGGCATGACTGTGGTGGGGGCCGATTTTGACGAAGACGGATGGCCGGACATCTACGTTGCCTCGGACTCTACACCGAGCTTGCTGTTCATGAACAATCATGACGGAACGTTTCGTGAGGAAGGCGTAGTGCGAGGTGTGGCCCTGAGCGACGACGGCATGGAGCAGGCGGGAATGGGCGTCGGTGTGGGCGACTATGATCTGGATGGGCACCTGGATCTTTTCAAGACCCACTTCGCGGACGACGCTAACGGTCTCTATCGCAACGACGGCAAGGGATATTTCGACGATATGACGCGATCGTCGCGCGTCGGCGTGGAAACGCGCTATGTATGTTGGGGCGCCGGAATTACCGACCTCGACAACGATGGTTACCCAGACCTGTTCATGGTGACCGGGAACGTCTATCCGGAAGTAGAACGAAAGCTCCCGCATTACGCCAACAAGACACCGCGCGCGGTGTTTCGCAATCTTGGCAACCGCACTTTTGAAGAACTGGTCGAGGTGGCCGGCCCAGGAGTGGCGGCGCCGCATTGCAGCCGAGGGTGCGCTTTCGGCGATTTTGACAACGATGGGGACGTAGATATTCTGATCGTCAATCTGAATGAGCCGCCCTCGCTGTTGCGCAACGATGTCAGCGAAAAAGGAAACTGGATCAAAGTGCGGCTAGAGGGCGTAAAGTCCAATCGCACTGCGATCGGAGCTCGGATTCTCGTCCATTATGGAGCAGGAACGCAAGCGCAGGCGGTCGTAAGCCAGTCGAGCTTCTATTCCTGTAATGATCCGCGGCTGCACTTTGGCTTGGGAGCTTCCACCGCCGTGGACATTGACGTGTACTGGCCAAGCGGTTTGCACGAAGTCTTCAAACGAATCTCTGCCAATCAACTGGTTACGCTGCGGGAGGGGGTAGGGCGAGTGAAGAACCGCGGCTGGTCCAAGGCCTAATTCCAGCAAAGAGAGGCTTCCTCTGTTTCGGTTTTTGGTTTTTTGTGAGTTTTTTCCTCAAGCTAAAGCAAGCCGGCAACATTGGAGCCACTTCGATCCGCCCGATGATTTTGCCCGATGATTTTGCTTGACAGATCGAAAGCAGGGATGATACAGACGGCAAGTACTGCAAGCGTTTGCAGCGCATCTGGAAAGCAAGATCCCAATATGCCCGTGCACGCCGGGTGGTTCTTCCCCTTCAATGATGCAAGCGTTTGCAACCAGTTTGAGGAAGCTCCGAGTCCTTTTTCGGTGGGCAGAAGGGCTTTCGGGGAGGTGCGGGATGAGCTGTATGGTGCGCTTGAGTCCATTTCGCTGGCAGCGAATCACGCCGATAGCATTTTTTCGCGGTGTCCCCGGGCTTCTGGTGATCACCATCTTCCTTGGTATTCCCGTCCGAGCTCAGTTTACGGGGAATATCCAAGGCACGGTGGTGGATCCGAGCGGAGCGGCCGTGGCGCAGGTCACGGTGGATCTTGTGAACAGCGTTACGCAAGTGACGGCGAGCACCACGACCGACTCGACCGGAAGCTATCGGTTCTTGAGCTTGGCACCTGGGTCTTACAAGATCACCGTCGAAGCCAAAGGGTTTTCGAAAGCTGAAACGTCGGTTACCTTAGAGACGAACCAAAACCTCAACGTGCCGATTTCCTTGAAGGTCGGTGCGGCAGCGGAATCCGTCACGGTTACAGCTGAGGCGCCGCTACTGAACGCGACGGAGACCAGGAATGAGATGACCCTCGAGACCGGCGAGCTTTCTACCTTGCCGCTGGCAGGCCGCAGTATGGTTTCGCTCGCGACGCTGGCACCGGGTGTCTCGGGGCTGGGCACCATGGGCGGCGGTCAGCCAGGTGGCGCGGGCACTCCCGGATCTGGCGTGGATAACTTTTCTACAGAAACAGCCGTGGACCTGAGCGCCAACGGTCAGGGTACAGTTTCCAACAAATTTATTATCGACGGGCTGGACGTCACGAGCGGGATTCGACAGGGCGTCTTGAACCTGACCCCCAATCCAGACTTTATCCAAGAGACGGCCATCCAAGTCAACACGTTCTCCTCTGAGTATGGTGGATCCAGCTCTATCCAGATGGCCAGCACCACGAAGTCCGGCACTAACGAATTCCACGGGCTGGTCAGCGACTATTTTAACTATCAGAATATGTTCGCTGGAACGGAGTTCACGCACGGGCTGCCCTATGCCGGCTTCCATAGCAACAACATTTCTGCGACAGTCGGGGGGCCGATCATCCCGCATCATCAGTTTTTCTTTTTCTTCGGTGTCGAAGCCTTGCGCTCGTCTGCCTCTACCGGAAATCAGGCGATCACGTTTCCAGACCCGGCGTTCGTGGCCTGGGCCCAAACAAACGGTACGGGCACTTTTGGCCCGAAGGTTCTTAATACTTACAAACCGACCGGAGCAACCGCTACCGGAGTTGCCAAGACGGCAGGGGACATTTTTCCAACCACCTGCGGCACCGCGGCGACGAACAATTTACCTTGTGCGACCCCCATGATTGACAATGGCGTTTTCAACTCGACGAATTTTCGCAATGGAACACAGTACTTCGTCCGGGTAGACAAATATTTCAAGAATGATCGCATCTATGGGAGCTATTTCCGCACACCACTGCTTTACGGCGGACCAAACGTCATCCCGCAATTTTCCACCACGAACCATAACATCGAATATGCATACCAGGTGAACGAGACTCACACCTTTAGTCCAACCACGCTGAACGAAGCAATCTTGGCGGTGAATCGCGTCCAGGGCTTTATCGGCGAAACTGGAGATTTCACGATTCCTTCCATTGCTGTAAGTGGCATCAACGGGGGAAATGCCTTTTACGGCGTAGGATTCGCCCAGGGAGACTTCATCCAACACAATTACCACTGGCGCGACGTTTTGACCAATGTGCGCGGGGCTCACGTGTTGAAGGTGGGGTATGAAGGTTGGTTTGGGGATGACGTGGAGCCTTTTGAGGGACCGTGGTCTCAGCCAAAGTTCAGTTTCGACAATCTCCTGGATCTTGCGAATGATTCTCCCCACACAGAGGGTGGAATCATGTACGACCCCGCCACGGGCAAGCAAACCCTCTGGGAGTGGAACGCGGCGTCAAAGACCTGGGGGCTATTTGCTCAGGATCAATGGAAGGCCCGGCGCAACCTGACCTTGACCCTGGGTTTCCGCTTCGACGATCAAGGAAATCCCTATTCACGGTCCGCAACCACGGTGTTTGGTAATTTCTACTTGGGCTCCGGCTCGACCTTCCAGCAACAAGTGGCTAACGGCTTCGCGAAACCGACGCACAACGCGCTCAACGGCTCGCCGAAAGCATATAACCCGCGCGTGGGAGCGGCTTGGGATATAAATGGCAGGGGCGACTGGGTGTTACACGGGGGATTTGGAGTCTTTGCCAACTGGCTCACGCAAGCCAACGTCCAGGAGGAGTTTCGAGGCAATCCTCCCGGCCTCATCGAGCCGACTTTCACGCGCGGTACAGCCAGCCCTCCCGTTTTCGCCCAGGGAACCAGCAGCACGCCTCCGTTTGGGTTCACATTTCCCACCTTCGCAGGAGGGCTAGACTCCAAAGGCGGCATTGTCGGCGCAAACTTTCCTATTGGGGGGATAAACCCTAGCTTGAAATCCCCAACGGCATACATTTGGGCGGGAACCCTGGAGCATAAGCTCCCGGGTAGTCTTGTTGCCAGCGTGGTGTACAGTGGTTCACACTCCACAAACCTCGTCTGCAATGGGAACGGGGCGGGGCTCGTTAGCTATGGCTGCGACATCAATGACAATCCGGGCGACTTGATAACAAGTGCTGCTCCGGTAAGACTGAATTCCAGCTTTGGCTCTATCGCGTACGCCTTTAATGATCGCGTGGCGAACTATAACGGGGTCACGTTCGACTTGCGCGGAAGATCCCGTCGTTTCTTTTTTGACGCGTCCTACACTCGATCCGAGTCCAAAGACGATGCGGGGACGGGCGGAACCGGTTACGGCATCGCCTATCCAACGGCCCTGAATCCCCACCAGTTTTACAGCGCGTCTCCCTGGGACGTTCCGAATCGTTTCTCGCTGACTTTCAATTACGAACTGCCCGGTTTGAACCACAGACAAGGTGCGGCAGGACGTTTGACGGGTGGCTGGGGAGCAACCGGCACTAGCATTTATCAGTCCGGCTATCCTCTGACCGTCTGGACAACCGCACCCTTTTTAGCCGTGTGCGCCAACGGAAACCTCAGCAACCAGTCACCCGGTTGTTCCGCATCCGATCCTGCCGTCTCTTTTCAATCTGGCAGCGGGGATTTCAACGCGGACGGCGATAACTTGGACTATCCCAATGTGACCAGCCATTCGGAAAACATGTCGCGCAACGCTTATCTGAATACGGGCGTTTTTTCCGCGGGACAGTTCACGGTACCGACTCTCGGAACGGAAGGCAATGAGAAACCTCAACAGTTCCGTCAGCCCAGCTTTGTTGAGACCGATTTCAGCATTTACAAGGACACAAACATCGCAGAGAGGCTTAAGTTCCAAATGCGGTTCGAGTTCTTCAATCTCTTCAATCATCCGAATCTCTACTTGGATAACAACTTGGCAAACGGCACGTTCGGAAAGGCAGTAAGCCAGCAGCTTCCTCGGTGGTGGCAGATTGGAGGTAAACTCAGTTTTTAACGCCAGCCCTGAGCGAAGTCAGGAGGTTGAAATGGCAAAGAGATCGGAAGTCTCGAGGCGGCAATTCGTCAATTCCATGGTTTCCGCGGCGACGGTAGCATCACTGCCTTTAGAAAAGCTGGCGTGGCCGGAGGAACGCAATCCCGCAACCGCTTCCACGGTTCCAAATTCCGCCGCGAATTCCGGATGGCGAGACCAGGGTGTGCTGAACCTGGTCAAATCTCCCCATGCCAAGTTGCGAAATGTGCCCGTGCATGCGGTCACGATCACATCCGACTTTTGGGGAGCGCGCCGCCAGATAAACGTCGAGAAGAGCATCCCCTCCATGGAAAAGCTCCTCGAAGCCAATGGTCGCATGGACAATTTCCTCCGCCTGGCAGGAAACAGCGATGCGCCTCAGCGTGGACCGGTATTCTCTGATTCGGATGTTTACAAATGGACCGAAGCGGTAGGCTTCGCCCTTCAGTCGGGCGACCGCCCTGAACTGCACAACTTGGCAGACAAAATCATCAAGGAGGTTGTCGCTGTCCAGGAGCCCAGCGGGTACCTGAACACCTATTATGTCGGAGACCGCGCCAAAGACCGCATGACGCCTGAAGTGCAACGGTGGGGCCACGAGTTGTACAACATCGGCCACATGATCCAAGGCGCCATTGCCTACTACCGTGCCACGGGCGACCAGACTCTTCTAGACGCCGGCATCCGCTTCGTCGACGGCTTCCTCCTTCCGAACTTCGGTCCTGGGCCAGACAAGAAACCGATCTTCTCCGGCCATCCGGAGATTGAGCTCGCGCTCATTGAGCTTTACAGAACCATGGGGGATAAACGTCACTTGGAGCTGGTCGGGTATATTCTTCAAGGCGATGACCGAATCAAAGTGCCCCATCGTGGTTACGTGTACCACTTTTGCGGTATCCCGTTCACGTCGCGCACGCACCTTGAGGGACACGCTGTTCGCGCCATGTATGCGTGCTGTGGGGCAACCGACTACTATCTTGAAACCGGGGATCAAACCTATTGGAAAACTCTCAACACCCTTTGGGACGACTTGGCGTCTCACCAAATGTACATAACCGGTGGGGTGGGAGCGCGCAGCGACGGCGAGGCCTTCGGCGACGCGTACGAGCTTCCGAATTTCACAGCCTACGGCGAAAGCTGCGCGGCCATCGGCAACATGATGTGGAATTGGCGCATGCTCGCGGCGACTGGCGAAGCGAAATACGCCGATGTTATCGAGCGCGCCCTGTACAACGGGATCAATTCAGGCATGTCCCTTGATGGAACACTTTACTGCTACCGCAATCCGTTGGGCTTCGATCCTTCGAGCGGCGACCGAATCCGCAATCCCTGGTACGACGTGACCTGCTGTCCGCCGAACCTTGAGCGCACGTTTGCCTCGCTACCGGGCTATTTCTATAGCACAAGCAAGGACGGTCTGTATGTGCATCTTTACGACAATTCGCTGCTCGATTGGCGCCTTGAGGATGGAACGGGGCTGAAAGTGCAGCAGAAGACGAATTATCCATGGAAAGACGCCGTGGACATCACTGTGACGCCGGAGAAGCCAGTGGAGTTCACGCTGTACTTGCGGATTCCCGGGTGGTCGGACCACACGCAGGTGACGGTCAATGGGAAAGCGGTTCCGGGAGTCACACCCGGGAAATACCTTGCGCTGCGGCGAAAATGGGAGCCGGGCGATGCGACCAGCGTAAAATTCGATCTGACAACGCACACCATTGAGGCGAACCCGCGAGTCGTAGACGACTACGGCCGCGTCGCTGTGCAGCGCGGGCCGCTCGTCTATTGCTTGGAACAACTCGACCAGCCGGAAGGAGTTCGGCTCGCGGATGTGCGCCTCGATGTCAATCAAAAATCCTCATCCCGATTTCAAGAGGAGTTACGCGAGGACTTGCTGGGAGGCATCGTAGTTCTGAAGTGCACGGGGGCTGTTGAGGACAAGTCCAGTTTGCCTGCCGGGCTTTACTTCCGCTACAGGCCGGAAACTTCCAGTAAGCATGCGACCACGCTGACCTTCATTCCTTACTATGCCTGGGCCAACCGCGCCTCAACCCCCATGCAGGTCTGGACGCCGGTTGCAAACGCTTGACGAAAACGGCGGTGACGAGCACCCACGCACTTGCGAAAGGCCCTTGCGATCGCGCACGACCTGCGAAACCAGGTGTTCCTTGCAGATGGCCAGTCGGGCCTTTGATTCTTCGAGAACATCCGTCATGGGTGCAGGGCGGGCGGCCGGGAATGGGGGGAACGGGTGGGAGGAATAAGGCTTAGTGCTGATAGGCGCCGAGGTCAGAGCCGCCGCCTTGCGGGCGGGCTTGGCCGTTGATGTCCGTGTAGATGTACTGCTTCAGGTCGCTGAGGATGGAGGAAGACAGCCCGGGCAGCGTGCTGGGATCGATGCCGCGATTGTAAGCCGGGCTGGTGGCC
>QHYI01000184.1 GCA_003223245.1 Acidobacteriota bacterium | reverse complement strand
CTCCTGGAGTCGTTCCAACTCACGCCGCAAAAAATTTAGCGAGGATCGGGGAAGGCTCGAGCCGCGGAGTTTCGCAGCAACTCGTCGAGCGGTGCTCGCAATCATCCAGCGTAAGCTAACTCATTCTCCGGAATTTGTCCAGCCCAGAGATCTGAACTGTTACGAAAGATCTGATCGGGTGGAAGAAAAATGGCGAAGAAAAGTGGGTCGTAGAGCAGGGAACCATCCTCTGCGAGAGCACAGCGAATACATACGGCGACCTAATTACGGAAACGACGTACAGGGATTTCACACTGCGCCTCAAGCTGAAAGGCGAAGCGGCAGGTAACAGCGGCGTGTTTCTTCACTCGAAGATTCTGGGAATTGACCCGCAGCATGGCCCCGACATTGAAGGAATGCAACTTGGGGGACGGAGACGTGGACTGGGCCGCAGTGCGGCAAGCCTTTGCCGACATCGGTTACTCGGGCAGCGCCGTCACCGAGCCCGAGGGAGGCGACGAAGCCTATCTCCGTGACGTGGTCAAGCGCTCCGAGCTTTTGGTGCTGGGCCGCGGCTGAGCAGGCATGCGAAACTGGCCTGAAAATTCTGGACTCCGCACCGCACTCCGGGAATAATCTCAAATTGTGCTTCGAGCACCTTTGATTATTTCCCGTAGAGAGTTCCTGGCCAGTGCAAGCGCTTGTCTCCTTCCGCAGTTGTCCCGAAAGACTGCCCTTTCGAGGGCGCCTTCACTCTCTCCCATTCGTTTTCGCGAAGTTGCACACCGTTCTAGCCTGAGCTTCGTTCTTCAGAACAATCCCACGCCGCGCAAGCACATGATCGAGACAATGCCCGGCGGCGTCGCGGCCTTTGATTACAACAACGATGGGCGAGTTGACATTTTTTTTACGAACGGCGCATCGATCCCCAGTTTGGAAAAAGATTCGCCAAAATTCTTCAACCGCTTGTATCGAAACGACGGCGGAATGAAATTCGCCGACGTTACATCGGAAGCTGGTGTTGCAGGAGCGGGCTATTCGATGGGCGCCGCCGCCGCGGACTATGACAACGACGGCCATACCGATTTGTTTGTGGCGGGTGTCTACCGCAACATTCTTTATCGCAACCTCGGAAACGGAAAGTTCGAAGACGTTACGGAAAAAGCGGGAATTAAGAGCGACAAATGGTCCGTTGCCGCAGGCTGGTTTGACTACGATAACGACGGCTGGCTGGATCTGTTTGTCGTTAACTATGCTCACTGGACCCCGGACTTTGATCGTTATTGCGGCGAGCGTGACCGCAACTTGCGCGTCTACTGCCATCCCAAATACTTCGAGGGATTGCCCAACACGCTCTACCGGAACCGCCGCGACGGAACATTCGAGGATGTCACTGGGGAAGCGGGCATTGTGCCGCACATCGGCCGCGGCATGAGCGTGGCTTTTGCAGACTATGATAACGACGGGTTCACGGACATCTTTGTCACCAACGACAACTTGCCGAATTTCCTGTTCCATAATCGAGGCGATGGGACGTTTGAAGAAGTTGCGCTGCAGGCGGGCGTGGCGTTGACCAACAACGGGCTTCCCGTGGCCAGTATGGGAGCGGATTTTCGCGATTTTGACAATGACGGTCTCTGCGACCTCAACGTTACGGCCCTGGCCGGCGAAAGCTTTCCGTTATTTCAAAATCTAGGCAGAGGTTCGTTCCAGGACCTGACCCACAAGAGCCGGCTGGCCGCGCTCTCTACTTCGCGCAGCGGCTGGAGCAACGGTTTCTTCGATTTTAACAATGACGGTTGGAAGGACCTGTTTACGGCCAATTCGGATGTAAATGATTTGATCGATCTTTTTGGATCCACGCACTACAAGCAGCCCAACAGTCTTTTCGCCAATCTTCGGAACGGAACGTTCCGCGATGTTTCCTTGGAAGCGGGCTTTGATCTTGCGCGCGCCCACCGGGGAAGCGCCTTCGCAGATTTTGATAACGATGGAAAAATCGATGTTGTCGTCAGCGCGCTTGGTGAGCCCGCAGAGCTTTGGCAAAACGTCAGCCCCGACGCGAACCACTGGCTGATCCTGAAGCTAACCGGTACGCGAAGCAATCGCGACGGAATCGGCGCCAAGATCCGGCTAGACAATCAGTTTAATCACGTCACCACGGCCGTCGGGTACGCTTCTTCGAGCCCGTCGCTGGTACATTTCGGAACCGGCCCGTTGGAGAAAATCGAGCGAATCGAGATTCGCTGGCCGAGCGGCATTGTTCAGCTGCTTCGAAACGTTGCAACCAACCAAGTCCTTGCAGTGCACGAGCCTGAGAAATAGGTAGGGCGTTCTTTTCACTCATTTACGGTGCTGTAATTTCTGTCTCGCGCTTGGCTGCCTCACGTGCCGCAGCAGCAGAATTCTGAATCGCTTGATACTCGGCTAGAGTTTTCTTCGCGAGTTCTGTCTGGCCACTTGCTCGATAAGCCTGGGCTAGTTGGAAGTGCAAGCTGCCGTCCTCATCGCCCGGTAGCACTAACTTCAAGTGTGGAATTGCTTCAAACATTTTTCCTTCGGCCAGGTCAGCCCGAGCCAGGGATTTGTGCGCAGCCAGGGATTTCGGGTCGCGAACGACCGCGTGCTTCAGCAAGGGAATTGCTTCCTCCGCACGCTGCAAGTCGAGCAGCGTATCGCCAGTCAAATAATTCAGTTCGGCCGAGGAAGGCTGTTGACGAAGGAGTGCTTGAAAGAGGGGCAGGGCGGCGCTGTAGTCCTCGGCAAGCTTCAGGCTGATGGCAAGTTGCTTCTGGATTTCCACATCAGCCGGTGAGAGCTTCTGCGCTTCCCGCCACTCGCTGGCAGCTTCGGCGTATTTATTCTGGCTGTTGTAAATGTGAGCCTTCAGTTCGTGCAGTTCCGCAGAAGGCGGCAACTGGCCGAGCTGCGTGAATGCTTGGAGGGCCAACTCGTGATACGCTCGTGACCGCCAGTAAAAAGAATCGGGCATATGGGATCCTTTGGCTGCAACGATTAACTGGCTATACCGGCCCGCAAGAAAATGACACTCCAGGGTCTGGCCGGTGCATTCTGGCGAAGGATTTTGTGACTCCTTTTTCTCCTCAGTCTCCGCCCAGTCCAAGTGTCCCGTTTGCCGATAGATCTCCGCAAGTGCCTTATGCAGGCCGCGCAAGGCCGGTTTCTCTTCCAATGCCTGTCGGTAAAGATAAAACGCACTCGAAAATTGTTGTTCCCTAAGGCGCGTTTCTCCCAGTAGCACCAGGGGATAGGAAGAGTGTGGAGCAGTCTCTTGTAATTTCTCGAAAGCCTGCGCAGAGAGCGATTCATACGAGCGCCCCAGTCCGTACCAAACCTGCGGGCTTTCCGGGTAGACCTCAGCGAGTCGCTGATATTGGTTGGCTGCTTCCTCGATCCGGCCCAAAGAGGACAGCGCCTCAGCCAGCATTAGCGAAGCCTCACGGTTTTCCGGCTGCAGGCTCAGAACGGCCTTGAAGGCCTTGACCGCCGCCGTCGTTGCTCCCAGTTGCAGGCGCGCGGTGCCCAGAAAGAGCCACGCCGGCACAAGGTCGGGTTTGAGTTTGACCGCCGCTTCCAACTCCGGGATAGCTTCTCGTTTCTTTCCGGCCATGTGCAGAGCCATGCCCAGATTTAGCTTCAGTCCGGGGTTATTGGGCACTGCCAGGTTGAGTTCGCGGTAGAGCGCAATGGCTTCGCCGAATTTCCCTTCCGCCATGAGCTGCTTGGCCTGCTGAGACTTGAGCGCCAGGCTCTCGGTCTGCGGAAATGGTACTGGCGCCGGCCATGCCGGCTGCACCAGCAGGCCAAGGAGGAACACTCGTGCGGTTTTCGCAAAAGTCCTGATCATGTGGCTCGACAAAAATTATAGGCGGATGAGTCTCGTTTCGCCACCAACCGGTTCTTCAGCGCAGGGCGTCCTCTAACGTTTGCCTTCGGTTTTTAAAGTTAGACATTCCGCTGGCTTCTAAGATTCTTACGGAGAATGCCTTGAAGGTGACGGCGAAAAAAGGGATTCTGGCGTTGCCATTGCGTTCGTTACGGTTGCGGCCTTTATCGCTACGGTCAAAGTGTTGGCAAACGCCGGGCAGAGAGCATCAGTTCCTTAACTTTATCAGGGAAGCGATCGGTGACGCATTCAGCCCGACCGATGCGGCAAGCAAGGCAAGCATCACACTGCCAACGCCGCCGACTGGGAACAGTTTCACCTTGAGCTACAAATTTGAACCGACCGCACCTTGCTGCGCCGGGGACTTTGGGCCCGGAGTCGTGAAAATAAACTCATTCCCATGGGACTACTAGGTCGGACAATCACAAGTTATAGAAAACGAAAGGGTCCGCTACTTCCCCGCCTCTTCCTTCGCGTACGCCGCGCTCAACGTATTCTTTTTTTTCGCGATTTCCAACAACGTTGGGTAAAACTGCACGAAGGTGGTATCCACCGCGCCGTGCTGTTGGTGACAGGAGTAGCAGTCCATTTCGCGCGGGAGCAGCTTTCCCGTCACTCCATCATCCGCGTTAAAGAAGGCCCACTTTCCTGGAAACCGCGCTTCATCCCTCACATGCACCTCGCGCCCCATCACTTCTCCGGTCTGGAAATGCCCGTTCTTGTTAATCGAGCCCTTGGTCCCCGCCACACGCGCTTCCAGCACCAGCATGGTCTTGTCCGGCCACGTGCCGGTTTGCAGGAAGCCTTTATACGCCTCCGGATTCACGAAGACATTGTCAAACATCGAGTGGTCCATGCTCATGTTCGGGCTGTAGCTCATATCCACCCCTGACGTGAGATACACCCACTCCCGGTAATTCGCCGGGAACTTCAGGTTTCCATCCGACGTATACACCGGTAAGTTCGCACCGCTTTCCTTATTCGAGCTTGCTTGTGGCCTCAAAACCGCCAGTGCCAATGCCGCCGCCAAAAGAAGGATCAACACCCATGCACGTTTCATCGCCAGCCCTCCTGAATTTCGCCTGCCATTTCCCGGCAGGCCCGTTGCCCCACACTAACGAACGCCTCAGCACGCGTCTAGAATATACAGGAGCCTCCCGGGTGAAGCTTCTTTCTGTCTAACGCGGCTGCCAACCCAAGTGTTTCGAGCGCTTCCTCCTGTGCCCGCCTCTTCAGCTCCACCGCCCACTCGCTCCGCCATTGCCGTGGCCATTGACTGGTTCTGGATGTACCCAAGCTAAGGTCGGCCCGGCCTCTTGGTCCGCCTTAATCCTCGCGTGGCTCACGTTTGTGCCATTCCGTTGCTTGCTCGTAGGCCAGCGCCAGGCTCAGCACCGCCGCTTCTCCTCCCAGGGGCCCCGTGAGTTGCATGCCAATCGGCAAGCCACTTTTGGTGAACCCGCAGAGAATCGAAATCGTGGGCAATCCGAGCACGTTGAACGGCCGCGTATTGCGCAGCATCAGGAGTTCCCGGCCTCGCAATTTGTCCGGCTCGCCAAGCAATTCGGAAATTTTGCCCGGCGGCACGGGAGAGGTCGGCGTTACCAGAATGTCTACGGTTTCAAAAATCTTTGGCGTTGCGCGACGAACCTGTTCGAGCTGCCGGCGCGCCGCGATGTAGGCGCTCGTACTGACTTCCGCCCCTGCGCGAATTCTCTTGAAAGTCTCCGGGTGATAAAGCTCCGGACTCTTTTTGACGTTTTCTTCGTGATACGCGTATGCCTCCGCAGTAAGAACGGCTCCGGAAAATTCGCCGCCGGCAGGAATCTCGACATCTTGCTGGCTCACCGTAAGCTTTCCCAGCACGCCAAGGGCGGCCGTCATCGCTTCCTGCACTTCCGGATGCAATTCCTGCCAAAAGTAAGCCCGCGGAATCCCCAGACGAAAACTCGTCTTCTTCCCGAGTGCAGCCGCAAAATCGGGCACCGGCACGTTTGCGCTCGTCACATCTTCCGGGTCGTATCCCGCAAGGGGTTGCAACATCAGCGCCGCGTCGTGCACGGTCCGCGTCATCGGTCCCATATGATCCTGTGACCACGACAGCGGGATCACGCCTCGCGTGCTCACGCAGCCGTAGGTCGGCTTCAGGCCCACGATCCCGCAATACCCAGCCGGTTCACGGATGGAGCCTCCCGTATCCGACCCGATCGCCCCAAAGCACATTCCTGCCGCTACTGCCGCTGCCGAACCGCCCGACGAGCCTCCCGGGGAATATTCGACATCCCAGGGATTCCGCACGGGGCCAAAGGCACTGATCGCCGAGCTGCCGCCGTAGGCAAACTCATGCAAATTCAGCTTGCCCAGCAGCACCGCGCCCGCCACTTTCAGCCGTCGGACAAGTTCTGCATCCTGCGTGGGCACGCGTTCTTTGAAGACCGCGCTTCCCGCCGTGGTTCGTACGCCCGCGGTATCCACCAAGTCCTTCAGCGCAATAGGAATTCCATGCAGCGGGCCCTTCCATTGGCCCTTCTGAATCTCCGCTTCCGCCTCGCGCGCCTGCGCCAGGGCGCTCTCTGCCGTGACCGTGATAAACGCATTCAGTTTCGGATTCAGCCGGTCGATGCGTTTCAAACATTCCTGCGTCAGCTCGACCGGCGAGATTTTCCGCGCGTGAACCAGTTCTGAGGCCTCGCTCAGGCGGAGTTTCGCCGGATCGCTTGCCCCCGTTTTCCCTGCCGTCCCGTAGCTACCCATGCTCGCCTCCGCGCCGGCCATCATGCCGCCCGCCAGCCCGCTCGCGGTCACCTTCATAAAAACTCTCCGCGACCACCCCACCTTCTTGCTCATGGCGGCAGATTATACACAAACGATTTAGCCCCCCGCCGCTACCATTTACTCGTTCTTACTCGTTCAGCCGCCGGTACCGGACTTTTCCCGGACGAATTGCCATTTAAGTTCAGGAGTACCGGATCTGAAGAATAACGGCGAGCCGTGTCGAGCGGCCAATCAGCCGGAAAGGGCTCGAGATCGACACTTCTCCAGATCTCTCGCAACGGTTGATTCTAGAGGGCTTAACGAGAGCGCTAAGTCCTTTACAATGCGCACTTACGAAAAAAGTGGGGGGAGGGAGTCCCGTTAGGGTTAACTAGGATTTCCAGGAACAAAATTCTATCCCGAGAAGGAAATCACGACGGAGGGACCACTTTGCTGATCACCACGGATCCCCGAGCCCAAAACGAATTTCTTGCTTTTTCTTTCTCGAGACGGAAAACTTACAAATCCTCAGGCCTAAAGGCCTGAGCTAGAAAACCGAAGGATGCCGCGCGTGAAGAAGCGGCGCTACACTAACTTCTCATGGACAAACGCATCGCTTCCGCCGACGCCGCCATTTCCAACCTCAAAGACGGCATGACCATTCTCATGGGGGGCTTCGGCCTCTGCGGCATCCCGGAAAACCTCATCGCCGCCGTCCGCCGCAAAGGCACCAAGAACCTCACCATCGTCAGCAACAACGCCGGCGTGGATGACTTTGGCATTGGCCTGCTGCTCCAGCAGCGCCAGGTGAAGAAGATGATCTCCACCTACGTGGGCGAGAACAAACTCTTCGAGCAGCTCGTTCTGAGCGGCGAGCTGCAGGTCGAGCTGAACCCGCAGGGCACGCTCAGCGAACGCTTGCGCGCGGGTGGCGCGGGCATTCCCGCGTTTTACACCCCCACCGGCTACGGCACCATGGTCGCCGAAGGCAAGGAAACCCGCGAATTCAACGGCCGCAAGTACTTGATGGAGCGCGGCTTGCGCGGCGATTTTGCGTTCGTCAAAGCGTGGAAGGGCGACCGCTGGGGCAACCTCGTCTATCGCAAGACCGCGCGCAACTTCAATCCCATGATGGCCACGGCCGCCGATTACGTAATTGCCGAAGTCGAACAGCTCGTGGATGTCGGCAAGCTTCCGCCGGACGAGATTCATACGCCTGGGATTTTCGTGGACGCGATTTTTCAGGGGCCCAAGTACGAAAAGCGCATCGAGCGCCGCAGGGTGAGGAAAGCATGAAGCGCGCAGCCGCTCTCCTTGCGACAATCGCATTCCCAGCTGTGAGTTGGTGTTTCGCTCATTTGCAGGCACCCGCCGCGAGTTTTGATGCCGCGCGAGCCTATGAGCATGTTCGTCATCTCGTGGAAATCGGACCGAGGCCACCCGCGTCCGATGGCATTCATCGCGCGCAAGAGTACATCATCGGCCAACTCAAAAGCTACGGCTGCCCGGTCGAAGAGCACGACTTTCACGCGTCCACTGTCCTCGGCAGCCTTCTGATGCAAAATATCGTGGTCAAGCTCCATGGCGCTGGCTCCGGCATCATTCTTTACACCACGCACTACGACACCGTGCGCATCCCCAACTTTGTAGGCGCCGACGATGGCGGCTCCGGTACCGGGACGATGCTGGAGCTCGCGCGCCTCTGGTGCGCGCGGAAAAACTCGCTGAACGTGTGGATTGCTTTCTTCGACGGCGAAGAAGCGCAAGGCAACTGGACTGACGCCGGGAGCGTTCGTTGGAACAACGATGCCAGCAACAACACTTTCGGCAGCCGCGAAATGGCCGCGCAAATGGCGCTTTCCGGAGAATTGAAGCACGTGAAGGCCATGATTCTCGCCGACATGATTGGCCCCAAGAACGCCAGAATTACGCGCGACACCGGATCGACGCGCTGGCTCACGGACTTCATTTGGGAGACGGCGGCGCAGCTCGGCTACCAAAATACGTTTGTCAACAAGGACTATCCTGTTGGCGGCGACGACCATTTTTCGTTTATCCGCCGCGGTGTCGCCGGTTGCGACCTAATCGATTTTTCCGTCCGAGACACCTACTGGCACACGACGCAAGATACGCTCGACAAGGTTGACCCCCAGAGCCTGGCGATCGTCGGGCAAGTTCTGGCGGCAACCTTGCCGAGATTTGAGAAGAAGTTTCCCTGAAGTTGCGGGGGAGGGTTTGCAATGAAACTTTTTCTGCTATCTCAATCCTGCGTATCGGAGGCTCTTGTCTCGGAGTCGCAGCAAATCCTGTGGCAAGCGCCGATTCCGCCGAAGCGGAAGCCCGCCATGCCGAAATGGCGCGCGACGCTGCGCTTGTTAAAGGCGACCTTCCGGTGCTCGAAAAGCTCATTGGCGAGGGCTTTACCGGCCGAGACATCGCCGGCAGATATGATACAAAGGCTAGCTGCCCTGGCGCGATACGCTCGGGCCAGCTTCGGCACGATGTAGAACGCAGGACGGTTCGTTGAGATGGCGCTCACCGAAGATCAAAAACGGGAACGGATTGCGCGGCGGATTGCGCTGGAGCTGCGCGACGGCTACTACGTCAACCTGGGCATTGGCATGCCCACGCTGGTGGCCAACTACGTGCCAAAAGGCATGGACGTAATTCTGCAATCGGAAAACGGCATGCTCGGCGTCGGCCCGTATCCGCTCGATTCCGAAATCGATCCCGACCTCATCAACGCGGGCAAAGAAACCGTCACGGAACTTCCCGGCACGGCCTATTTTTCTTCCGCTGATTCCTTTGGCATGATCCGCGGCGGCCACATCGATCTCACGGTTCTTGGCGCTCTGCAAGTCGACGAAAAGGGCAATCTTGCGAACTGGGCGATTCCCGGCAAAATGCTCAAAGGCATGGGCGGCGCCATGGACCTCGTCGCGGGAGCGAAGCGCGTGTTCATCGCCATGGAGCACGCCACGCGCGACAGCAAACCCAAGATCCTGAAAAAATGCACGCTGCCTCTGACCGGCGTCGAAGTCGTCGACCACGTTGTCACCGAACTCGCCGTCATCGACGTCACCCCGCAGGGCTTGCTTCTTCGCGAGCTCGCTCCCGACGCCACCCTCGAGCAAGTGCAATCCCTCACGGAGCCGAAACTTGTTCTTCCCTCCGGCGGCCCCCAGCCCATGCCGGTTTGCTGACGAGCGCCTCGGCGACATTTCCGGAAAGGACAGCAATTGTGAAAACGCGGTTGACCGAGCAATTCGGAATTCGGCATCCGATTCTCTGCGCCCCGATGGCGCTGATTGCGGGCGGACGCTTGGCGGCAGCCGTCTCGGATGCGGGCGGGCTCGGAATCCTCGGCGGCGGATATGCGGGCGCCCTTGGCGGCGAGCCGGACCTCGAGCAAGAACTCGCGCTCGTGAAAGGCCGCAAGTTTGGCGTGGGATTCATCAGCTGGGCGCTCGACCGCGCGCCGCAAGCGCTCGACGGCGCCCTGAAGCATTTTCCGTACTGCGTGTTTCTGTCCTTCGGCGAGCCCAAACCGTTCGCCAAGAAGATTCACGACGCTCGAGCCAGACTGATCTGCCAGGTGCAAACGTTGCGGCACGCCGAGCAGGCGGTCGATGCTGGCGCGGACGCCATCGTCGCACAAGGCACCGAAGCCGGTGGCCACGGCGCGAGCCGGTCCACGCTTCCGCTGGTCCCCGAAGTCGCGGACTTCCTAACGAAGCGCGCGCCGAAAACGTTGCTGCTTGCGGCGGGAGGAATCGCCGATGGCCGCGGGCTTGCCGCCGCATTGATGCTGGGAGCCGACGGCGTGCTGGCGGGGACGCGCTTCTGGGCTTCCGCGGAAGCGCTTACGCCGCAGGCGATGATGGACCGCGCGATGCGCGCCACCGGCGATGACACCGTGCGCACCAAGGCCATCGATGCGCTGCGCGGCGTCCCGTGGCCGGAGGAATTTTCCTTCCGCGTGCTGAAAAACAAACTTACCGACCAGTGGGCGCACCGCGAAGCCGAAGCGGCTCGAGCGCGCGGCAGCCTCGCGAAGGCTTACGCCGAAGCTCGCGCGAAGCAGGATTTGGATATGTATTTGACCGTCGTCGGTGAAGCTGCCGGATTGCTGCATGACCGGCCCGGCGCAGCGAGCATTATCGAAAGCATGGTCCAGCAAGCAGAATCCTTGCTGAAGCGCGGCGGGTCGCTCGACTTCCGCACTTCCAAAGCCGCTTCCTGACGGGAGAAGCGGATGGCCAAGTTGAGGAAAGCAAAACGAAATCCCCAGGCCAAGCCACAATCGCGGGCCATGTGCGAGCGAGGGAAGATGCCGCCGGTTTCCGAAGAAATGAAACAGTGGTCGGCGATGCTGAAAACCGAAGTGAGCCAGTGGCCGCAGATTTCCACCAAGCCTATGTTCGGCATGATGGGCCTCTATCGAGGCAAGAAAATTTTCGGCGGGTTGCCTGTGACGCGCGGATTCGACACGCCCAATTCCGTCATTTTTCGATTTGACCCTCTGCCGCCGGATTTGGAGCACGCGCTCGAGAAAGATCCACGAATTGCGCCGGGAAAGCGCTGGTTTTCTTTCGATGTGCGTTCCGCCGCAGACCTTCGCGACGCCTTGTGGTGGCTGAACCAAGCTTACTGGCGCACGAAATGAAAAGTGACTGGTGACCCGTGACTGGTAGAAAGAAGTCCACCGCCGACGGCTTACAGAAAAGAAGGAGGAGGTATTGGCATCCTGGTGACTGCTGACTGTGGAGGGCTGACCGCGGCGATCCGATTTGCGCTAATGTACTAACAGAGCCCACAAAGAAACTCATGGACGCGCATTCCATCGTGATCGTGAGCCTGCACTCGCCGAAAGAAAAAGTGTGGGGGGAATTGCTGGCCATCAATCCTTCCGGCGTCACGCTGCGCGGCATCGATCTGAATTCGTTCGATGATTTCATCCGCCAGATGAATGAGCCCGACGGCGAGCGCATGGGCTTCCCCACAGTGTTCTACCCGATGCACCGCGTCGAGCGCGTTGCGCTCGACGAACCCTCCGGCTCTATTCCTTCCATGAACGAGTTGTTTGCGCGCAAGCTGGGCCGTTCTCTCGAAGAGTATCTAGCCCAATTCGCGTAAGAGAAAGTTTCGCCGGGAGGCGGCAGGTCTTGGCTGTCGGCGGTTAGTTCCGAGGTTTGACGAGAAAGATGTTGGAAATGCTTCCGCGCCTGCGCCGGAGTTGCCTGAAAAAGACCCCTGAATTACGCTATTTGTAAGCACCATGAAGCGCCGCATCTGGACTGTACCCAATCAAATCACCTTTCTCCGGCTTTGCATTTTGCCGTTTTTCCTCATTTTCGTGTCTTACGAGAAATACAAGTGGGCCCTGCTGATTCTGGTGATTGCCGGCCTCTCCGACGGCTTCGACGGCCTGATCGCGCGGAAATTCAACCAGCGCTCCTCGCTCGGCGCTTATCTTGACCCCATCGCGGACAAACTTTTGCTCTCGTCTTCGTTCGTGGTTCTGGCGTTCGAGAAGCAGATTGCCTGGTGGCTCACGATTCTGGTGCTGAGCCGGGACCTCTTCATTCTGACGGTGGCTGCGGTGATCATTATGGTTTCCGGCTACCGCCCGTTTCCGCCAAGCATTTATGGCAAAGCGACCACGTTTTCACAGATCGTGTTGGTCTTTTCGGTGGTGCTGGAAGCCGCGTATCCGGCGTTCCATCTCGACCTGTTGAGCCGTTTCCTGGTTTACTTTGTCTCCGCGCTCTGCGTCATCTCGGGAGTACACTACTCCTTCACCATGGCTCGCCGCCTCAATCTGCCTTCGCAACCGGTTTAGGGCACACGAATTTCCAAAGACCCAAACGGAGCTAATTTCGATGCGACTCAAAAAGAGAAGTGTCTCCCGTTCGATCAGCGGCCGGGAAGCGGGTCGTGATAGTGCAGAAGCATGAATACGAAGCTCGCGACGATAGTGAGTCCAGCGAGCCATCCGAGGGCGTAGGCGGTGCGCCGTTCCCCCGCAGTCACCGGCTTGCGGTCCGCAAATAGCTTTCCGAGCACGAACCCCGCTGCTAATCCTCCGCCATGGGCAAAGTTGTCCATGGCCATGAAACCGGAAAACCCCAGCGCAAACAGAATCACCATGTCAGTAATCAGGCGGGCGCGCAGGTCGCGCATGTACGCGCCGCCGCGTTTGGTGGTGATGGCCAGCAGAAGACCAACAAGTCCGAGCAGCGCGCCACTGGCTCCCAGCGAGAAATGTCCCGTGGCCGCGCTCCCCAGGTAACCGAAAGCGCCCGTCACAACATAAAAGAACAAATAACGCGCCGACCCGTAAAGCTCTTCGAGCGGCGGGCCAAGCTGCATTAACGCCATCATGTTGAAGCCGATATGCACCAGCCCGGCATGGAGAAACATCGCAGTGATCAGCCTCCACCATTCATTCAGATAGAAAATGGCGTAACCAAAGCTTGCGCCGAGGCGGTATTGCGGCTCACCGACCAATCCCCACAGAATCCTTAGCCCGCCACCCTCGCCAATGGCAGCGAAGGAAAGCCAGCTCACACCGAGCATCAAAATGTTGGCAATCAGCAAAGCGGTGGTGACGGGAGCTTCGTTCTCCCCGAAAAGACCCGAAAGGTGTTTACTTAGCGCGGCGAGAGAAAAGCGCAGATTGGCGCCGCATTCGTGGCAGCGCGTGGCCTTAGTGCCTACCAGCGCGCCGCAGACGGGACAAAGTTTCGGACGGGGCTGTTGCTCGCCGCCGAAAAATCCGCGCATCGCATTTTTCCATTTTTCCAATCGCCACTGCCAACGGTAGGGTAGGGTCAACCGTCCTCCTTGCGACCAGCAAAGGGCATTTCTATAATACAGAAATAACGCGCATAATCGCGGAAGAAGGCCCGGGGGCAGCGCATGGGGCGATTCGAGGATTTCGGCAAGCGCATCGACGACGGACTCGCTCGGCTGAAACGTATGAAAAACTTCGAAGCTTTCGGTAAACGAGTGGACGAAGAACTTGAGCGGCTCAAAACGTTTATGACAGAAGACGTTGCGCCGGAAACCGAGAGGCGTACGGCGCAATTCTTGCGCGAGGTGTCCGAGAAGTTTGGTGAAGCGGCGAACTGGCTCGAACAGCGCAATGCCGCGCGCAATTCCCAGAAAACGCAGGATTCTCGCAAGCCCTGAATACAGGCGGGTCCTTGAAGAACCCACGCAAGAGGTGTCGCAGAGCGCGGAAGGCGAGCGGGCGGCGAACTCCCCCTGTGGACGCAAGCAGGCTGCGTAGAGTTCTCTGTTTCGGCTCGACAGGTTTGTTTTTGTTGTCCCTAGTCGGCGCGGGATGCGCGGGGCGCAGGCCCATGGCCAGCCGGCCACCGGGGCAGCCGACAAGCGCGCCGCCGGGAACCGAAGAATCTGCGAGGCGCTCGACGGATGTGCCCGAGGTGGCGCCCAGCCCGCGAGCGAGACGCGACCGGCCCGTCGCGGCTCCTGCCGCGGTTGGGTACAACGAAAAAGGAAACGCTTCCTGGTACGGCGAGCCGTTTAACGGGCGGCGCGCTTCGAACGGCGAAATCTACGACATGTATAAATTCACCGCGGCGCACCGTACGCTGCCGTTCGATACCATGGTGCGGGTGACGAATCTGAACAACGGGAAAAGCACCACCGTTCGCATCACAGATCGCGGACCGTTTGTGCAGGATCGCATTATCGATCTTTCGCTGGCGGCAGCGCGGGAGATCGATTTGGTAGGTCCGGGAGTTGCTCCCGTGCGCGTGGAAGTGCTGGGCAACGTGGATCCCACAGTTGGTTTTTTCACGGTGCAGGTGGGAGCATTTCGGGACCGCGGCAATGCCGAGCGGCTGCGCGACCGCTTGAATGCATCCTACTCGCCTACTTTCATCCAACAGTATGATGCGCCCGACGGCCCTTTTTTCCGCGTGCGGGTCGGAAGGATTTCGAGCGAAGACGCGGCGCGGCAGTTCGGCGAGCAATTGCGCTCGCGCGGGGGCTTTTCGCCCTTCGTCGTTCGCCTCGACCAGGAAACCGGCAAAAAGCCGTAGCCTGAACTTCTGGGTCTCCAAGGCCTGGAGGCGCGGTAGTAGTGGTTGTCTCCTTCGTCCGAGCGCTCGCCGTCCACAGCAAGCCCTTCCGCAAGCAGCATGCGACGATACTCCGATAGCAGGATTGCGCCGAGACATGAAGGCAGCGGCAACTTGCTGGTATCCATGCGAGTTGTCTGCGGACGAGCCTCGTTCGCCATTAAACAAAATCCTCCGGGCTAAGGTTGCAAGCGGAAATGGCACTACGCGATAAGGAGCTCTTAGCAAGCCGCGTTGCGCTCCAGCCGCAACTTATCGTGCATCATTATTATCCTTATGTTCTTGCGGCGGTTTCTCGGTATGCTTTGACGGCAAGATGCACACTGGAGTCATCTATGGCCGACGGTTGTTTGTTTTGCAAGATTGGCGCGAAGCAAATTCCATCCAAGATTGTGTACGAGGATGCCGAGCTGTTCGCGTTTGAGGACATTAGCCCGCAAGCCCCTACGCACATTCTGATTTGCCCGCGAAAACATGTGGAGTCGTTGACAGACGCGAGCGCGGAAGATCAGACCATACTCGGCAAGTTGCAGCTGGTGGCGGCGCAGCTGGCGCGCGACCGCAACCTCCTCAAGGGCTACCGCACGGTGCTGAACAACGGGGCAGGCGCAGGCCAGTCGGTTTTTCATCTGCATTTGCACCTGTTGGGCGGGAGGCCGTTCCGGTGGCCGCCAGGATAGAACCCAAGTCGCGATTTTACAGGGTGGCGGGAACCCGAAAGCCGTTTCTTACTATGAGAATCTGCTTAAGACCACTGCGCAGCTGCTTCCTTTTGAAGACAAAGCCGCGAAGGCTTATGCGCGCCTTCGCCTCGATCGATCGCTCCGCGCGCCTGACGCCATGCAGCTGGCGTGCGCGGCAACGGCCGGTGTGGACCTGTTCATTACAAACGACACACGACTACACTCCAAGCAAGTCCCCAGAATTCAGTTTATTGTGCCCCTGGATCGGGTACCGATCTAATTGAACGTGCAAACATGATCGATAACATTCAGGCGGTGCTGCGAAAGACGCCGCTCTTTGCGAGCCTCACGCCGGAGGAATTGCAGGCCTTAGCAGCAAGAACGAGCCGGAGGCGGCTCGAGCGCGGCGAATTGCTCTTTGGCGAAGGCGATCCTTGCACGGGGTTGTTTCTGGTAGCGTCGGGCAAAATGCGCATTTTCAAGCTGTCGGCATCGGGCCGGGAGCAAGTGCTGGCGGTCGAGGGGCCGGGCAGCTCGTTTGCCGAGCTTCCTGTGTTTGACGGCGGAAACTACCCGGCTGCGGCTTCGGCATCCGAGGATGCGGAGCTGCTGTTCATCTCGCGCAAGGATTTTCAGAATTTTTGCCGCGAGCACCCGGATGTGGCGCTAAAAGTCATTGCGGTAGTGGGAGCGCGGTTGCGGCGGCTGGTCGGAATCATCGAGGAATTATCGTTCACCACCGTACGGCAGCGGTTGATTGCCTTGATTTTGCAGCTTGCCGAAGCGGAGGGCACGCGTTCGAAACAGGGAATTCACCTCGAGTTGAAGAAGAGCCACCAGGACTTTGCCGCGGAGCTCGGCACCGTGCGAGAGCTGGTGTCCCGAAATTTGAGCCGGCTGCAGGCGCAAGGCTACCTCGAAGTGGAAGGGCGGAAGCTGGTGGTCAAAGACATGGCGGGACTGAAGCGCGAGTTGGCTTCGCCCGAGTAGGCTTCTCCCCTGTTTTCCTGGGAAAAAGGCCCTTTTTCCGAGTGACCTAAGTCACTGCCCGAGTGGCGCGCCTCCCGGCAAACTGAAGCTCCTAAGGGAGACACCTATGAGCTTCACGAGCACGACCAAAGTAGGGGACATTGCGGCA